>CAWKDN010000003.1:0-385992 GCA_963848415.1 uncultured Solirubrobacteraceae bacterium | reverse complement strand
CTCGATCGACTATAATCTAGATCAATGGCACTCAACTCGCCCGCAGCTCGCCCGGTGCACGAGCTGGATTCCGATGCCGACCGAGGGGACGCCCGGCCGCCGTCTGGATTCGACCTCCGTGTACGTACGGTCACGACGCGCGCGGACTTCGCCGCTCTTCGCCCCCATTGGGACGGGCTCGTTCGGGCGATGCCCCGGCCAAGTCCCTTCCTGCTGCACGCCTGGCTGGACGCGTGGTGGTGTCACCTTGGCGCCGGAGCCGACGTGACCATTCACGTGGCGCAGCGCGGCGACCGGCTGGTGGGCGCGGCGCCGCTGGCCATCGTCCCGCGGTTCGGGGTCCGCCGGCTTCAGTTCCTGGGTGGGGAACACGCCGCGCTGGCCGACGTGCTGCTCGCCGCGGGCGAGCCGGATCCGGTCTTGAGGGCGCTCGGCGCAGCGATGCGGGCGTCGCGGCACGACGCTGTGGATGTCTCCGGCCTGCCGGTCGACAGCCGCTTCGCGACGGCGCTCGACGCACGTGGCTTGCGCCTCATTCCCCGCAGTGAGGCGCCTGTGTTCGACATGGCTGACGGGTGGGAGGCGGTCTACAAGGCCAAGCTGTCCTCGAGTCACCGCCGCGCCCACCGGCGGCGCGAGCGACGCCTCACCGAGGCGGGGCGGCTCGAGATGCAGGTCGCCCGTTCGGCAGCCGAGCTCGAGCCCGCGCTCGATGACATGGTCCGGTTGCACCGACTGCGTTGGAGGGGACGCCCGGACGGCTCGCTGCTCGCCACTGAAGCGGGCGAGCGCTTCTTGCGCGCCGGCATGCTGGCGCTTGCGGACGACGACGTCGCCCGCATCCTCCTCCTCCGCCTTGATGGCACGGGGATCGCCTTCCAGGCCTACTTTGCGCTCGAGGGCAACATGGTCCTCTTCCGTACAGGCTTCGATCCGGAGCATGCGGCGCACGCCCCGGGCCACCTCGCCCAGCGCCGGGCATTCGCGGCCGGCTCCGAGGAGGGATTGCGACGAGTCGAGTTCATGGGCGGCAACGAGGCCTACAAGCGTGAGCTGGCCGACCGCAACGAGCCATTGCACCAGGCCATCGGCGCTCCGCGGACGTTGCGTGGCCGCGCGTTCGTGCAAGGCCGGCTCGCCGTGATCGGTGCGCGCCGACGCCTGCGTCGCAACGAGAAGCTGCGCAGCCTCTACCTCAACGGGCTCGCCCCAGTCCGCCGGGCGCTCGGCCGCTAGGAGGTCGCTGAGAGCAGGACGGCGGCGATGGCGGTGAGTTTCGCCCGCTCGCTGCGCCGCTGAGTCGCTCAGCCCGTGAAGCCCACGATCAGCTGCGCCGTCTCGAGCGGGACGTCGAGCTGCGGGCAGTGGCCGACGCCGTCGAGCTCCACCCAGTCGGCGTGCGGCAGCCACTCGTCGCGGAACCGCGCGGCAGCCGACGGCCACGGCAGCAGCCGGTCAGCGGTACCCCAGATGATCCGTACCGGGCAGGCGATCGCCGCGGCGTCGAGCGGCCAGCCCGCGCGGCGCGCATGCTCGAGCAGCGCCGGCGCCGCGTCGCAGCGCGCCGCGCCGAGCATGAGATGGGCGAGCAGCTCGCGCGGGATGTGCTCGAAGTTGGTCCTGAGCGACCGCGTCGCCCGGCGCCGTCCATCGCGGGTTGCCAGCAGCGCCTCGGCGTGCGGCGCGGCCGCCTTGAGCCCGGCGTGCAGCTCGGCCTGCAGGCGCAGCACGTCGCGGAAGGACTCATCGTCGCGCGCCCAGCCGCCCGCCGGGGCGAGCGCCAACGACGCTGCGCGCGCGGCCACGCGCGGCGAGCTGGAGCGCGACGTGGCCGCCGAGCGAGTTGCCCGCGACGTGCGCGCTGCCCATGCCCGCCGCGTCCATCGCCCGCTCGACCGCGTCGGCCAGCACGCCCTCGCCGACCGGTGCCTCGATCGGCGGCCCGCCCGCGTGCCCGGCGAGCGTCACCGCCAGCACGTCGTGTCGGCGCTCGAGCGCCGGCAGGACGAGCCCCAGGTCCGCCAGGTGTCCGCGAATCCGTGCAGGCACACGAGCGGCGGACCGGCGCCCCCGCGATGCGCCGGCGTGAAGGCGGAGAACACGATCCGACGCTACCGGCAGGGGATCGAGGTCCCGCCGGCGAAGGGCGGGCCGTGGCCTGCGTCTACCTATTGCTCTGCGCCGACGACAGCCTCTACTGCGGCTGGACCACCGACGTCGGCCGCCGGCTCGCCGCGCACGCGGCCGGCACCGCCAGCCGCTACACCCGCAGCCGCCGGCCGGTCGTGCTCGCGCTCGTCATTCCGGTCGCCGACCGCTCGGCCGCCCTGCGCGAGGAGGCCCGCGTCAAGCGGCTGCCGCGCGCCGACAAGCTCCGGCTGATCGCGGCAGGCCGGCGGCCTCACCCGTCGGGCGGCGATGCGGCGTTGGTCGACTCCGGCCGCGGCGGCACCAGGTAGCGGCCGTCGCGGACCGCCTCGACGGCCTGACGCGCGGGCGTGAAGGACGCCTTGCGCCCGCCGCAAATCTCGGTCAGCGCGAAGTAGACGCTGCGGCCGGCCCGGTTGAGCGTCATCTCCCGCACGCGCCTTCGCAGGACGGGCTCCTGGGCGAGCGCGAACTCCGCCCGGATCACGAGCTTCTGGCTCTCGGGGTGCTCGGGCTGGCGGGCCAGATCACCGCACGTGAGCGCGTAGGGGTCGCGTTCCACCTTGGCCGCGTGCCCAGGCTCCGGAGTGCCGGCCACGCGGCCCCGCTCCTGCTCACCGCACCCGGCCCCGACGGCCGAGACGAGGACGAGGGCGGCAACGAGGCGCGGGCGTCGCACGCCGGGATCTTCTCACTGCTGCGCTCCGACCGCCGGCCGCCGGGTGATCCGGGCAAAGAGCCGCGCGGCCGTGGTCACGAGCTCGCGCGCGTCGGCTGGTCGGGGGACGAGCGCCGCGAGGCGGAAGTCGGCGATTCGGCGATAGAGCACGAGCGAGGTAATCGCGCCGGCGCAGTAGGCCACGCTCGACGCGATCGCCGCGCCCGACGCACCGTACGGCGGGATCAGGACGAAGTCGAGAGCGAGACCCACGACGAGGGCGACGAAGGGCCCGATCGACCCGCGTCCGGGCGACGATGAACCGAGCAGGGCGTTGGACACGACCATGATCACCGCGAGCCCCAAGGTGCCAGGCAGCAGCCAGAGCAGCGGAGGCACGGAGTCCGCGTACTGGGTCCCGAAGGCCAGCGGGAGCAGGAACGGGCACAGCAGCGCCGCCACGGCGACCGTCGCCAGCGTGACGATGGTGAGACCCCGCAGCGCGCGCAGGACGCGCTCGGCGCCCACCGCCGGATCGCCGCTCGCGATCAGGGCAGGCAGCGCCGTCGCGACCGCCATTGGGATCAGGAGTGCGATCTCGGCGACGTTGACGGCCACGGCGTAGAGTCCGAGCGCGGCCTCGGTCGAGATCAGCCCCATCACGATCACGTCGGCGCGGAAGGCGAGAAAGCCCGAGAGGGCACCGACCCACGCGCGCAGGCCGAAGCTGCGCGTCTCCCGCCACAGGTGGAGCGACGGACGCGCCAGGCCGACGGCGCGGACGCTGAGCCCGAGCGTCCAGACGGTGCGCAGAGCCTGCTGAGCCACGTAGGCGGCCGCCGCGCTCGTCACGCTGAGCCCGACCGTCACCCACAGCCCGAGCAACCACCCCGAGTAGATCCAGGGTACGCACATGACTGTCACCGCCCACTGGCGCAGGCGACCGCAGGCCTGCAGGAAGTAGTAGCTCGCCTCGTTGAAAGCGGTCAGCATCGCAGCGGCGGCGAGCAGCATCAGGTCGACATCTGCCAGGGACGGCGGCCGGACGGACTCCAGGGCCTGCAGCCCGGCAACCACGACGACACTGAGCCCGAGCGTTCCGGCGCAGGTGCTGATGACGAGGTTGGCCAGCAGCTGTGGCTGCCGGGCCGCCGAGCGGACGGCGAAGATCAGCGTCGCCGGCCCAGCGCCGAGGCTGGCGACGAAGGCCACGACCATCGAGGTCGTGATCAGGAAGGCCACGGCGCCGCGGCCGGACGGGGGCAGGCCCCAGGCGAGCACGACGACCGAAGCCAGCAGGCCGGCGTTGCCGACCACCCGGGCGAGCAGGATCAGCGCGGAGTTGCCGGCCAGCGATTCCGCCGGGGGGGTCACGAAGCGGATCCGGCCGGTCCGCTGCGCCCGGACCGGTGGGTGGTGAGCCACGCAACCCAGGCCAGCGCGGCGACGAACCAGAGGTGACGCCAGTGCAGCGTGTCGATCACCAGGCTGTTGATCAGCAGCCCGCACCACGCCGCCAGCACCGCGGCGGTGCCGAGACCGTGCACATGCCCGCGGCGCGCTGCGGCGACGAGCGCCATCCAGAGGGTGACGCCGAACAGCGCGAGCAGGACGACCAGGCCGGCGACGCCCTGCTCGGCCAGCACGAGCACATAGACGTTGTGGGGCAGCTGCGTCTGCGTCAGCTCGAGCTGGCCCGGTCCCACCCCGAGCGGATGGGCCTCCGCCGTCGCGAGCGCCTGATCTTGGCCGCCGAAACGCTCGGCGTCGTAGGCCTGCAGTTGCGCTCGCTCCTCCAAGAAGGCGAAGCCGCCTGTCATCGCCAACGCGGTGGCCAGCACCGAGGCGGCGATCGCGAGCGCGACGAGCATCCGGCTGAGCGTCCGCCCACCCCCGCGCAGCGCGTAGAAGACGACCATCACGAAGACCCCGACGACGAGGTTCAGCCAGGCGGCGCGCGAGTAGGACAGCAGGACGCCGATGGTCAGGACGGCGAACAGCACCGCGCTCAGCGGGCGCCCGAGCCGCAGCAGGCGCGGGATGAGGGTCTCCTCCAGCATGATCAGCGCCGCCGGCACCAGGAACGGACCGAAGACGTTCGGATCCTGAAACAGGCCGGTCGCGCGCGTCCCGTAGGCGACGAACAGGTCGGCCGGCAGTCCGGGAATCGCCGCTACGAGCGCGAGCGTCCCAAGCAGCGCTGAGACCGCCGCGCCCGCGACGTACGCGCCGACCACGAGCCGCACCCGCCGCTGCGCGGCCAGGTAGGAGCACAACCAGACGGCGAACACCGCCAGGTAGAGGGTGATCGAGAAGTACTGCGCGGCGAGCGGAATGTCGTCGACCGCGACGCCCGACACGAGGTTGACCGCGAGCAGGACGCCGACCAGGACCAGAGCCGGAGCCGGCACCCGCCGCAGGTCGATGCGGCCCGTAACCAGCGCCACCGCGACAAGCACCGCGATGACAGCGTCGACGGGGGCCGGATCGAACCGGACCCCGCCCAGCGCGAAGAAGGCGACGGCCACCAGTAGCTCGTAGCGCCACAGCGCGAGCCCCAGCGCGGCGAGCGCGGCCAACCCCGCCCACAGGGCGAGAGCGGGCGGCGGCTGGGTCGCGAGCGTGGCGCCCCCAGCGACCAGCACGACGAGGCCGGCCGCGAGTCCAGCAGCGCTGCCCGCCGGACCCGGCCGCAGACGACGCTGCCCAGCCGACATGGCTCGGCCGCCGAGGGCCTGCGCCGACGTATAGGGAAGAGAGTTCAGGAGCCTGATAGGAGTGGGGGCGAGCCGATCGTCAGTTTATCGCTTCTGTGTTGAACCGTTTTCCGCTAAATTGTGCTGTGTGGCTGAACACGCGGTGATCTCTCGTCCGTATTCGGCGAGCGCGCCCACGTTGCGGATGATCGGCGACGAAGCCGGCTTCGTCGCGCTGGCCCCCCAGTGGGACGAGCTGGTCCGGGCCATGCCCCGCCCGAGTCCATTCCTCCTGCACGGTTGGGCTCTCGAGTGGTGGCGCGCCTACGGCGCGAACGCCCGGCTGGCGATCCAGGTCGCCGAGCGCGATGACCGTCTCGTCGCCGCGCTGCCGTTCGTCGTCGTCTCGCGGCTCGGGGTCCGGCGGCTGCGGTTTCTGGGCGGAGACCAGTCCGCGCTCGCCGACGCCCTGCTGGCCCAGGACGAGAACGCGTCCGTGCTCGGCGCCCTGCTCGACCGCACCCGCGCCGGCGGCGGCTACGACTTCCTCGACGTCTTCGGCTTGCCCGCGGACAGCCGCCTCGCCCGCGCCCTGGGCCCGGGCGACGCGCACCTCATCGAGCGGGTCGAGGCGCCGGTGCTCGACCTCACCGACGGCTGGACGGCGGTCGCCGCCCGCAAGCTCTCCGGCACCCGGCGTCGGGACACCCGGCGGCGCCGGCGGCGCCTGGAGGAGCTCGGCCGGTTCGAGTGCGACGTCGTCAGTACGCCCGAGCAGCTGGACCCGGTGTTCACCGAGGTGCTGGAGGTCCACCGGTTGCGCTGGGAGGGACGGCCGGACACATCGGACCTGGGCACGGAGACCGGCGCGCGCTTTCAGCGTGCGGCGCTGCTCGCCCTCGCGGCCGGCGACGTCAGCCGCATCGCGACCGCCCGCCTGGACGGCCGGCTCATCGGCTTCGTCTACTACTACAGCCTCGGCTCGACAATGTCGATCCATCGCATCGGCTTCGATCCGGCCTATCACGCGTATTCTCCGGGCCTGCTCTGCCGTGAGGCGGCGTTCGAGGCGGCCACGCAGGAGGGGCTGACGCGGGTCGAGCATCTCGGCGGCGGCGAGACCCACAAGCTGGAGCTCACGGACGGCTTCGAGCCGCTGCACCAGGGCCTCGGCCTGCCGGGCACCCTGCGCGGTCGCGTGCTGTTGTACGGCCGCCTCGGCGCCATCCTGCTGCGCCGCCGGCTCAAGCGCTCCGAGGCGCTGCGTCGCGTGTGGATCGACGGACTCGCTCCGCTGCGTCGCGCTCGGGACCGCCTGCGTTCCGGCCGCGGAGGATGATGGGCGCCGCAGCGGTTGTAGCGACGGCGCGGTCGTCCACGACGATGCCGGTCGGAATCGCCGTGACCGAGGTCGACCCGCTCGCGGATCCGGGCTGGGACCGCTTCGTCCGCGCTCACCCGGACGGACGGGCGCACCACCTCTCGGCGTTCGCGCACGTCCTGGAGGTCGCCTACCGGTGCGTGCCACGCTACCTCGCCGCCCGTGACGAGGCGGGCGCGCTCGTGGGCGTGATGCCGCTGGTCGAGCATCGGGGGGCGCTGCGTGGGGCGCGCCTCGAGTCGCTGCCGAAGCTCCGGCGCGGCGGCCCGCTGGCCCGCGATCCGGCCGCCTGGCAGGCGCTCGTCGAGGCCGCGTGCGAGCGCGCATCGGCGCTCGGCGCCGCCACCCTGTCCATGCGGGTCGCCGAGGGCGTCGATCCCGCGGTCGAGGGGCTGGTCCGCGGGCCCGCCAACCCGAGCTGGATCGTCCAGCTGCCCGCGACGCCCGAGGAGCTGCGGGCACGGCTGAGCAGCCCCCTGCGGCGTGAGCTGCGCCAATCGCGCGACGCCGAGGTGACGGTCCGCGAGGGCGCGGGCCGTGCCGACCTGCGGCGCTTCTACGACCTCTTCCTGCGCAGCATGCGGCGCATGGGAGTGCTGGCGCCGAGCTTCACCCAGCTGGCCGAGACGCAGGCGCTGCTCGCGCCCAGCGGGGAGTTCCGCCTGCATCTCGCCGAGCACCGCGGTCGGCTCGTCGGGGCGGCGGTAAACCTCCAGCTCGGCGACACCGTCGACGCCCAGTACCTGGCGACGGACTGCGCGAGCCGCGGCGCCTTACGCACCGATCACGCGCTCTACTGGTCCTGCCTCGCAGGGGCGATCGTCGAGGGCCGGCGCCGGATGGACCTCGGCGAGGCGCCCCTGACGGGCGGCTCGGCCGTCTTCAAGCGCCGCTGGAGCGCCGAGCCCGTGCCCTTCCAGGACTGGCTCTACGCCCCGTCAAGCCGGTTGGGTGCGGTACCGAGCGCCCTGGAGGCTGTCTACGGTGACCGCCGGCAGGGCGTCGGCAGAGCGTTCGGCAAGGTGTGGCAGCGGGTTCCGCTGCGGGTCGTCCAGCTCACGAGCTGGGCCGCCCAGCGCTACGCATGAGCGACAGCGCCCTCACGCTCGGGCCGGCCTGGATGTATCCGCTCAAGGCGGCGCTCACCCGCGCGCGGTCGCTGGGCTGGCTCGCCCGCACGCGCGGCGGCGCCGCCGCCGCCGCCGGGATACGGATCCTCTTCTACCACCGGGTCGCCGCCGAGCGCGACGAGCTCAGCGTCCAGCCGCGCGCCTTCACCGCCCAGATGGAGCATCTGCGGGCCGAGGGCTACCGGGTCGTCGACGTGCTGGAGGCCGCCGCGCTGCTGGACGCTCCTCCCTCGCCGCATCGGGTCGTCGGGCTGAGCTTCGACGACGGCTACGCGGACATCGCCCGCCACGCGCTGCCGGTGCTCGAGCGCCTGGGCTTCCGCGCCAGCGTCTTCGTCGCCACCGGCACGATCGACGGCGCGGCGCCGCTGACCTGGTATCGCACGCCGCCGCCCCTGCTGAGCTGGCCGGACATCGCGCGGCTCGACGCGGACTCGGCGTTCAGCTTCGAGGCCCACACCGTCACCCATCCGAACCTGATGGCGCTCTCCGACGACGCCGCGCGGGCCGAGATCAGCGGCTCGCGCGACCAGCTCGAGGACCGGCTCGGCCGGGCGGTGCACGGCTTCTGCTACCCGGCGGGCCTGCTCGGCCGGCGCGAGCGCGACCTGGTGGCCGGCGCCGGCTTCGACGTCGCGACCACCTGCGAGCCGGGCGTCAACACCGCGGCGACCGACCGCCTCGCGCTGCGACGCATGCAGATCGACGCGCGCGACGGCGCGGTGGACTTCCGCGCGAAGCTGGCCGGCGCGCACGACCGCCCGCCCGCGGCGCGGCAGCTCTACCGCCGGCTGCGGCGGCCGGCGAGCGCCGCGTCGTAGGCGGCGAGGTGGGCCGCGCGGAACGCGGCGGGGCTGAACTCCGTCTCGACCCGCCGTCGGCCCGCCTGCCCCTGACGGGCCGGCGCGGCGGGGTCTGACGCCAGCCTGGCCAGCGCGTCCGCGAGGGCGGCGGAATCGCCCGCGGCCACCAGCGCGCCGGTCTCGCCGTCGCGCACCAGCTCCCCCACCCCGCCGACGTCTGAGGCCACGACGGGCAGCCCGGCGGCCATCGCCTCGAGCACCGAGATCGGCATCCCCTCGCTCAGGCTGGGCAGCACGAAGGCGTCAGCGGCGGCCAGCAGCTCCGGGACGTCGGCGCGCTCGCCCAGCAGCTCGACGCGGTCACCGACCCCCAGCCGCGCGATCTCCGCCTCGAGTGCCGGGCGGTCGGGCCCGTCACCGGCGATCCGGACGGCCACCGCGCTCGCCTCGAGGCGGGCGGCGGCGCGGACGAGCGTCACGAAGTCCTTCGGCTCGCGCAGGCGCCCGACGGCCAGCACCCGCAGCGGCGCGCGAGCGCCCGGCTGCGCCCGCGGGACGTCGAGCCCGACGGCGTTCGGGATGACGACGGTGCTGCTGGCCGCGCAGGTGCCGGCCGCGAGCCCGGCCGCGCGCTCTGACTCCGCGACGCAGATCGTCGTCGTGGTCAAGGGGCGCATCAGGCGGTCGGCCCACAGGTAGGCGCGGGCGAGCAGGCCGCTGTGGGCCTTGAACGCCCAGCCGTGCACCGTGAACACGCGCACCCGCACCCCGGCCAGCGGCGCGGCCAGGCGGCCGAGTACGGCGGCCTTCGAGCTGTTGACGTGCACGACGTCGGGCCGCGCGGCGCGCAAGAGCCGCACGAGCTCGCGCAGGCCGCGCAGGTCCTCGCGCGGGGCGATCGGCCGGCGGACGTGCTCGAGCGGGATGAAGCGCACGCCCGCCGCCTCGGTCGCCTCGCGCAGGTAGCCGTCGCCGTGCGCCGCGACCGCCACGTCGTAGTGCTCGCCCAACAGCGGCACGAGCGTGGCGACATAGCGCTGGGCGCCGCCCATCTCGGCCAGCGTGATCACGACCAGCACGCGCGGCCGCGGTTCCCCCGTCGACATCCGCGCGCCCTTGCTCTCAATCCTCGGCCGGCCACAGGTCAGTGCTGGCCAGGCCGTCGGTGCTGAAGCGCGAGACGTCCATCCCCGCCTCGGCGGCGTTGGCGATCAGCGTGGCCCGGTCGACGCGGGCGCCCATCATCGCCGCCTCGACGAGCCCGTGGGCGAGCGCCGAGCGGTCGCGCTCGGTCAGCTCGGACTCCATCCGCGCCACGAGGCGTTCCGCGATCGGGCCGAGCTGCTCGGCCACCCGCTGGGTCAGGTCGTGCTCGGGAATCGGCTCAGATGGGTGATTCCGCGGCCGCGCGGCCGGCTGGTGGATGGCCCGTGGATGCTCCTGCCTCGCTCCGCTCATCACCGGGCTTCGCCCTCGAGTGCCCGCCCGAGGGCACAGTGGTGGATCCACGGGCCCTCCGGGCGGGCGCCGTCCAGCGCCCGAGGCGAAGCCGGTGACGAGCCGCAGGCGAGGCAGGTACGCCGCCAGACGGTCGCGGGGCCGTGGAATCACCCATCAGATGTAATACATGGCGGGGATTTGGCCCTACCCCGCCGTTTGCACGGGTCGAGGGGCACAACCAGGGGCAACGCCGGTCGCGTCGCGGGCCAGGTAGCCGTCTAGCAGCGTGGCGGCCTCGTCCTCGGAGCCGGGCATCAGGTGCCCGTAGAGGTCGTAGGTGATGGCGATATTGGCGTGCCCCATGAACGTGGAAAGCGCCTTGGCGTTGACCCCGGCGGCGATCATCAGCGAAGCGTACGCGTGGCGCCCCTCGTGCAGCGTCATCGGGACGATGCCCGCGGCGGCCCAGCGGCGCGCGGCGTCGGCGATCAGCGCGCGCACCCCGGCGAGGGTGCCGAACGCCCGCACGGCGTCGCCGCGTTGCAACAGGTGCTCGTCCAGGTGGTCGCGTAGGGCGGCCGGGATCGGCACGTTGCGGCGTCCCTGGCGGGATTTGGGGGCGATCTCGCCCTCGACGTCGTCCCACCCGCAGCGGACGCGGATGACGCCCGCAGCGAGATCCACGTCGCCGGGACGCAGCCCGACCAGCTCGCCGCGGCGCAGCCCGGCGTAGATCGCCGTCGCCCACAACGCGCGCGTCGCCGACGGCAACACCGCCAGGCGCTGCTCGGCGTCGGCGGGCGTGCATGACCGGCGCGGCGCCGAACGCACGGCGGGCAGTTCCAAGCCGCGGGTCGGGTTGGCGTCCACGATCCCGCGCACCAGCGCCCGGCGGTAGATCGACCGCAGCGGCGTGACGGTGGAGACGATCGTGCTGGCGGCCAGGCCGTCGGCCACCAACTGGTCGATCAGGGCTTGCAGGTCGCGGTGGCGGATCTCCGACAAGCGCATCGGCCCCAACGTGGGCAACAACCGCTTGCGCAGGTTCTGCTCGTAGCCGCGGATCGCGGCGGGCTTGTACTGGTCGCCGGATCGGTTGCGGACGTGTCCGGCGCGGGCGCCGTCCAACCACTGGTCGGCGGCATCGGCCAGCGTCGGGCCGTCGTCGGTCAGGCCGTCACCGCGGCCCAGGGCGGCGGTCGCGTCGGCGCGCCACTGCTTGGCGGCGGCCAACGTGGGGAAGTGCTGGCGTTGACGGCGGCCGGTCGTGCGGTCGTAGACGGTGGCGCGGTAGGTGCGCCCGCGGGCGCCGTCGCGGACTTCGATGCCAGGATGGCGATTACGGTTCGGGGTGCTCATCGGGGGTCCTGTCCTCGTTGGGCTACGGGCTGGCGGCGTGGCTGCGCCGCCAGCCCTCCTTATCGGCGCGCTCGGCGGATCGCATTACGTCGTGCGCCGGGCCTGGGTGTCCAACCATCGTTCTAGCTCCCGGACCGGCACCAGCCGGTGCTTGCCCAGCCTCACCAGCCGGATCGACGGCTGGACGTGGCGCTCGAAGCTGTCCAGCGACATGCCGATGGCGGCGGCGGCCTCGGCGCGGGTCAACGCGAGGCGGGGCACCGGCCCCGTGGTCGGCGGGTCGGTCATCCCGCTGTCCTCGGACTGCGCAGCTCGACGGTCAGGACGATCCCGACGCCCTCGGCGCCCGCCTCCAGCCACACGTTGACGACGTCGTCCCGGCTGGCCCATCCGGTCGCCTGGGCCAACGCCGCGCGGTGCGACCGCCAGCGTCCGTACCAGTCGCCATCCCCGTCGAAGGACCAGCGGTAGGCGGTCGCGCGCCAGCGGATCACGACGTCGCCCCCGGGCCGGAACGGCGCGGCCTCAGCGATCGCGCTCGACGGCGTTTTGGGTCCCCAACCCCGGCACCGATGGGGCGGCGTTCCGCTGGGGGGTGGTAGGGGTCCCGGTACCACCGTTCGGGGTGGTACCGGGTGCGGGGGTGGTAGCGGGGGGCAGAAGCTTCGCTTCTGAACCCCCCACCGCTACCACCCCACCCACGCCAACCCGCGATGGTGGGGTGGTAGGGGGTGGTAGTCGGGTCGTTACCACCCCTCATGGCCGCGCTCCCGGTCCCGGGCGCAGGCCGTCGTCGCCGCGGATCAGCAACCCCGCGTCGAGCAACGCCTGGATCGCGTTGCGGCCCGTCTTGTCGTCCTTCTGGCGGCCGACCCCGCGCAGCGCGTCGGCCTGGGTGATTGGCCAGTGCTTGACGACGTAGCCGAGGATCGCGTCCTGCAGTTCGTCGCGCACCGGCGCGTCGCCGAACGGGGCCGCGGCGGCCACCCCCAACGGCGAGCCGGTGATCCGCAGCCAACGGTCGGCGGGTTCCTCGTCCAGTCTCAGCTTCCCGCAGCGCAACCGGCGGCGCGTGCGGTGGTCGGGGTCGCCCTCGACCCGCTCCAACGCGAACACCCCATCGGCGACGTCGCCAATGGTGGTGTGGCCCCGGTAGAGCACTTTCGGGTCCTTGCCACGGTGGGCGAGTACGACCACCGCCACGTCGGCCTCCTGGGCGACGGTCGTCCACGCCTCCATGACGTGGCGCATCTCCGAATCGTTCTCGTCGGCGCCGCCGGACATCCGCAACAGCGAGTCCGCGATCAACAACCCGGCCCCGTGGGTGCGGGCCATGTCGATCAGGAACGCTTGGTCGACCCCGGCGCGCACGTTCAACCCGGCTGCCATGACGTAGCCCAACAGCGGCGTGGTGCCCGCCGCCTTCAACCGCTTACGAATCACCCGACGGCCCTGCTCGGCGTCCACGACCACTGCCGGGACGTCGGCCACCTCGATCCCCGCGACCGTGCCGCCGCCCGTCTGCGCGGCGGCGGCCAACACCGACGTCAGCAATGACTTGCCAACGCCCTGGTAGCCGGACAACACGGTCAGAGCGCCGCGCGCCGCGAAGCGGTCGATCACCCACTCCTGCTCGTCGTCGTCCTCGGCCAGCAGCTCGGCCAAGTTCAACACCCGCCCGGCGTAGCGGGCGTCGATCTCGGGCGGGGCGTCGATCCCCTCCGACGCCAGCCGTTGCAGCGCCGACACGCCGTCGCGCGGCCCGTATTGGCGATCGTGCCAGCAGCGCGCGCACAGCCAGTCGCCCGTTGTCCCGATCGGCCACCACCGGCCATCGGGGTCGCCGACGGACTGGCCGCAGGCGTTGCACGGGTACGTGGTGGCGCTCACGACCCACCCCCTCGGATTTCAAGCACGCGGCGGGTCGGCCAGGCACGAGCGAGGGTCGCATCCGACCCGCGCCAGCAGCCGACGGCGATCACCATCCCGTCGCGAATCTCGACCTTCTCGGCGAGGAAGGTCCTGATCGCGCCGCTCGGGATGCGGACGCGGAGCAAGGCGGGGCGCGTCCCGATCGCGGCGCTCATGGCGTCGCCTCCCGCTTGCGCTCGGCCAGCTTCTCGATCAACAGCTCCTCGACCTCGCGCTCGAGCTCGGCCAAGTAGGCGGCGTCGCTGGCGGCGCGGATCTTGTCGCGCAACGACCGCAGGTCGGACAGCGTCGGCCGGGCGGTGATGGGGGCGTGGGATTCGGTCACGACCGTGCCCCCCAACGGCAAAACGCCGACCACGCGGTCGGCGACGACGGTTCTGCGGGGTTGGGTGGGCCGTCCCCGCCGGGGTCGTCACCGCTCGCCCGCGATTCGCGGCGAACGACACGTTGTGACGGGCGAGCGCGGCGGTGACTGGCGTGGGGACGGGTGCGCAGCGGCGCCGACAGCGCCCGACGCGCCACCCGGTAGTCCCCGGCGACGCCGACCAACCGGCCCGCCATGTCCTCGCGGCCGTCCAGCACGGCGGCAACCGCCCCCAGCACGTAGGCGATCCACGCCAGGCCGTCGGCCTCCTCGCCGGTGGCGGCAGTGGCGCGGCGCAGATAGGTCCCGGCGGCGTCCTTTAGGTCGCCGACGGGGATCACGTGCAGCAGCGACGCGATCGTTCTCAGCTCGGTCTCGGCCCGCTTGCTGGGGGCGTGGGGGGCCTGCGCGCGCGCCAGCCGTGCCGCTTGCCGAACGCGCTCGCGTCGCGTCGGTCCTCGGTGGTGGTTCATGGGCGTTCCTTCGTTGTGCCGCCGCGCCACGCCGTGGCGGCGGTCTAGACCCGGGTGATACATCCGACCGCGGTGGGAGGTCTAGGGCCAGCCGTCGCACCTCAGCGCACGGGCCAACGCCGCCCGGCCGCGGAAGGAACGCCAACGCGGGCCGGGCGGGGAGGCCGAATCAGGCTGTGCGGCGGCGTCCGCTCACCCGCCGCGCAGCGTATCGCGGCCCGGGAATCGGGCAACGCTTGCCGACCGTGGCGCAATACTCCGGGGCCATGACCGAACCACCCGTGACCGCCCGCCAGTACGCCGCGGCCCGCATCCTCGGCTTGGCCGCCGACAGGCCCAATGCTCGCCCGCCCGGCGTCAACGGCAGTGGCGCCGCCGATGGTGGCGTCCGGCCGTTCGCGCCGAGGCCCGCGCCGACCTATGGCGACCAGTTCAACGCCGCCATCCGCGAGCAGTTCTTCGGCCGCCAGGGCTGGAGCATGCGCTGATGCCCGGCCTGCCGCTTGCCCCATCCGTCGTCGTGAAATACATCATCGGCCGCAGCAATGGGGCTGGTCGCCAGGCCGAAGCCAACCGGCTGCCCGATCCGGCCCGCCTGCCGCCCGGACCGATTGCCGACCAACTACTGGTCGTCCATGAATTGGCCGCTCGCCGTCGTGACGAACTCGCCCGGCTGCGGGCGGGGATCGACCGCCGCGCCGCTGTCCACGCCGCCGGTGCCGTGGCTGAACGCGACGCGCTCGTCGCCGGTCGCAAGCTGGCCGAAGCCGTCGTTGGGCGCCCACGATGAGGACTTGGCCATGGCCGCCCGCCGATGCGACGCGTTGGCCGGGGCGCTCAACGAGGAGATGGGCAAGCTGGACGACGTCCGCCGCCAGCACGGCCCCGACGTCGCCGCCGCGATGCAGGCCGACATCGACCAGCTCGACCAGGCCGCCGCCGACGCCCGTCAGGCCGCCGAGCGCGCCCAAGCCGACGCCGACGCGATGCGCACCGTGCAGGAGTGGGCGACCCTCCGCGACCTCGGCGTGCCCGGCACGATCCCGTCCGGCAACGTCTACTTCAACCAGACGAATCCCGACAACGTCAACGACAACGACGACGTGCCGGTGGAGGCGAACATCCGGGGTTCCGTGGGCTAACCGCGGTCAGGGGCGACGTCGCCGGGCCAGCTCATCGACCTCGGCGAACGGGTCGTGCACGGGGTTCGGCGGCCCCGGCGCCGGGGTTTCGGCGCGCCGGGCTGGGCGCCCCCACCGCTCCGGCGCGCTGCGCTCCAACAACCACGCGGCGGCCTGCCAGCTGTCGGTGGCGGCCCGCGCGATCAGGGCGACGTTGCGCGCTTCGCCCTCGGCCTGGGCGCGCTGCACGCGGTCGGCCAGTGCGTCGTCGGCGTCCATCCAGGCGTCCAACGACTCGGTGGAGATGCCGACCACGCCGCACGCCACGGTGATGTGGTTGCCCGCCGCGACCAACGCCACCAACCGGTCGATTACCGCCACCGGCGGCCGTATCTCGTCGGTTAACGCACCGTCCGGCCGGTGAGTTGCGCCGGGCGGAATCGCATCCGGCGGCGATTCCTCGTCGGTCACTTCGGTGCCCGGCCACCCAGGTTCATCGGTAGCGGCCCCCGGCGGCCCGATCTCGCCGGTCACCTCGGCCCCCGGCGGCCGACTTCCGCCGGTTGCGGCGTCCGGCCGCCGCATCTCCGTCGTCACGGGTTGCTGGCGGACGCGATCGCGCAGCACCCGGCTGCGGCTCACGCCGCGCGAGCGGGCCTCGGCGTCTAGCTCGTCGGCCAACGAGTCGGGCACGCGAATCGACACGATCACGGGGTCAGCCTACGTCGTATACGAAGCCGGATCTGGCGATTCTTTTCGCCGCGCGGTGGCTACTCGCCCGGAACGTAGCTGGCAAAGAGTGCCTACCCCGGGGGGTTTGCCTCCAGGCGCAGCAAGGACGGCTGCGGGGCAGGCGCGTAGCCCCAGCGCAACTTGGAGGGCGCACCCGGTTGGGCGCACCCGATTGTGTTGCGCCTCGACAGTCGCGCGAGCTGTTCTCTCATGCAGCGCGCTCCGTCGTCCGAGGTTCGCGCGACGATGACCATCGTGGTGGACGACGACGCACGAACCCAGTTCAGCGCGAAGATCGACCCGATCCGCGCGATCAGCGCCATGTCACCATCGCCGGTGGTGCGAGTTCGTGACGTGCTGATCTGCACGACGGGAGACGCAGATGTCCCGATGGCAGAGTTGCGTGCACATCTTCCGATTGGCGCACCAGCAGTACTAGGCTTCGAGGGGGGCGAACCCGCGCCGGTCGAGCTTGGGCGTGAGCTGTCTATCGACCGCCTGCCCGATGAGGAAGCGCAGCTTGTCTTCAATGCCTGCACTCCACGCGGTCACTATTTTGCGCCGGTCATGCAGTTCGGGCAGCGGTACTCGTTCATCCGCAACGTCGAGCTCGGTGAGTGGCGCGAGCATCCCTTTCGGTGGGACTCCGACGGCGTGATCTACGACGCCCTCTCGCTGTCCCGGCTGATTCGCGATAACGGACAGTCCACCGAATACGCCGCCCGCATTGCTGACTTCGAGGACGGCGAGCAGGTTGTCGTTTACACGATCGCCTCCGAAAGCAAGCACGCGTACCGGCTGCGGCGGACTCGCGACTGGCTCGACGAGTGCGAAGGAATCGAGCTACGCGACTTGCTGAGCGCGTATTGGCACCGAGAAGACGAATACCCGCGCCGTGTAACTCGCGCAATGTGGCGCACCGAGTACGGCTCTTGGCTCAAATGGGGCGACCTGGTGGTTTCGATGCTCGTCGGCGGACTCGAAGCACTGTTGAAGACAGAGAGACATCAGGCCACACGCCAGTTCACGACGCGCGTTCCTGCACTCGCAGCTGAGCTAGGCTTCGAGGGAATCACCGCTGATAACTGCGAGCGCATGTATGACGCCCGCTCGGAATGGGTGCATGGTGCACACGTGCAGCTCTTCGCAGGCGGGTTAGAGCATCAGCAGGCGGTACAGCGAGGGACCAAGGAAGGACCGTCCAGCACGGATCAACGCGATGCGATCGCCGATATCGCCCGACTCCAAGACCTCTTGCGGTGCGCCGTGCGGCGCTGCATCAAAGACGCCGAGTGGCGAGCGGTCTTCGCTCAGGACGACCGCATTCGCTTTCGCTGGCCGCTCGGCTAGTCCCGGCATGTGGTGGTGACGTGGTCGTGGGTTGCGCAACGGTGTGCCGGGTGCTGCCAGACACCGACACACCGCCCACCTACGGAGGAAACATGACCGTGAACCGCTTGCACCGGCAGCGGCCGGGCCGACGGTCGCGCGGTGGCGTTGCGCGGCGCGTGTCGAACCTCAGCCCGCAAAGCCTGACACGCCGTCTGCGTTCAAGGAGAGCTTCTAGCTCCATCCGGCGCCCGCGCCCGCGTAGCCGCCGATCGTCCGCCCGCGCTGTCACCTGGGCCTCCAGCAGCCGCGCTGCTCCCTTGAGGCGACAGCGCAACCCGATTCCATGGCGATTTGCTCACGCAACGTTCTTCGCGGCGTGCTCCGGAGTCGTTGTCGTCGTGCACCTCAGAAGATCGCGTCGTCCGCGTTACGCTGCGCAATGTGCCGCCATCACTGCGCGACACGCTCGAAGCTGCGGTGCGCATCGCTGCCCGCCGCGCTCGGCGAGCAGTTTTTCTGGGCATCGCTTGGGCGACCTGCTCGTGCGGATGCGCCCGAGGCAATACGTGGCGTTGTAGACGATCCCTACAAGCTGCAGGGAAGCCGCGGCCGGGGAAATTGGGCGGAGACGGTTTGGGTGTCGGTCTTCGACCGTCTCGTGACCGAGACGGCGCAGCGCGGCTACTACATCGTCTATCTGCTGCGCGGAGACGGTGATGGCGTCTACTTGTCGCTAGATCAAGGCGCAACCGCCGTTCATCAGGAGGTCGGTGGCCGACGGTACCTCGGCGTTCTCGAGGATCGCGCGACCGTCTACGCGGGACTGCTGAGCGGGGAGGGCATAGACGGCCTCATCCGCGAGCCGATCGACCTCGGAGGCTCCGGCACCCCCACGCGGGGATATGAGGCCGGGAGCATCGTGGCGCGCTACTACAAAGCGAACGCCATCCCGGCTGAGGCCGAGCTGCACGAAGACCTGCTGCGCTACGGACGACGAATCGGACGGGGCGAACCCGGCCACCGATGCGAAGCGTCTCCGCTGGCATCTGCGCGCCGAGCGCAACCCCAAGCTCATCAAGGACGCCAAGCGCATCCAGGGCTCGTCGTGTGCCGTGTGCGCATTCAACTACGGCGACCGCTACGGCGATGTTGGCGAGGGCTATATCGAAGCGCACCACCTCACTCCCTTCGCCGAACTCGGAGGACGGCCGACGAAGCTAGACCCAAGGCGCGACTTTGCAGTGGTCTGCGCGAGTTGCCATCGGATGCTCCATCGCAGCCAGCCGCCCTACTCGCTGGAGGAGATTAAGGCCGCGCTGCGCTGAGGCGTCGCTGTCGGGATCGCCGATCCAGCCGCCGAACGGCACGACAAGCACTGGTAGTTCCGGATCACCGCCAGGTCTCCGACCTGCGGGTCGGAGACAGAGATGCCCTTCCGCATCGCTCACAGCAACCCACGGGCGCGAGCCTACCTCGGAGCGGATGCGGGCAGAGTGCGGACCTCCTGGATGCGATAGAGCGTGTTCGAGTCCCGTAGTGCTACGGGAGCAGTTAGCGCTCAATCAATCTGGGTGCTGCTTGGGCCTCAAAGCGACATCTGGGTGCTGCTTGGGCCTCAAAGCGACAGCAAGGGCTGCGGTTGTTGACGCTGGAGCGAGAAAGATCCACGTCGAACTATCGACCCGCGAGGCCCGTGCTCCCGCGACGCCACCGCGCTCAGGTTGCGCGCGCGATTCTCATGCCTGCACGCCAATCTGCCCGACGGCTCCCGTCAGCCCCACGCACCCGATGCACCCGACGCAGCCTCTGCAATTCACGCAGCCGATGCACCCGACGCAAGCCGCGCAGCCAACGTTCGCCAAGCCGCCAAGAATCCCCGCCGATCCCACGACACCGATGCTGAGCGCGACGGCCGCGCTGCCGACGACCGCGGACGAGCCGCCGACACCCGCGCTGCCGATCACGCCCGAGGCGCCAGCGACGCCTGCAGAGCCGACCACTCCGGCCGCGCCGACCACTCCGGCCGAACCGACGATCCCCGCGGCGCCGGTCACGCCGGTAGAGCCTGCCACTCCCGATGCATCAGCGACCGCAGCCGAGCGCCAGACGCGCGAGTCCAACATCGAGGCATCGTTCCCGGGCATCGCGGCACCGTACACCGCCCGTCCTGGACCGCCTCCGTCTGGTTGTCGCTTTCACCTGGATGCGGAAGTGCTACGGAGCGCGTAGCCCTCAATTGCACTCGGTGCCGCTTCTGCCTCGATGCGGCAGTCGAAAAAGCGCTGCTGATCATCGGCGTGGACCGGGCGATTCCGGCCCCAGCCCGGCGGGGCTGGGTACAGCGGCATTTGGGTAATGCCCGAAGATGCCCGACACCAACGAACTGTTCGACAAGCTGCTGGCGGCCTATCGCAACGCGGATGATCCGGACAGATTCCTGCGCGAGTTCTTCATGCGGTTGGACGATGCGACGAGCAACGCGGTAGTCGCCGCCGAGCGCAAGCTGGACCGCCTGGACGCCGCCAAGGCCCGGTTGGACGCAGCTCGCCAGATTCCCCGCTCCGACACGTCCCAGGACCGCCCCGACACATCACCGGATGGCGACGACGAGCAGGATCAGGACGATGACCAGGACGTCGAGCAGGCCGAGGCCTCGCCCCAGCCGAAAACGGGCAAGGTCAAGAGGCCAGCGGCAGGGGCTGATGCCCAGGACGGCGACGACGGCCAGGAGCAAGACGTCGAGCAGGCCGAGGCCTCGCCCCAGCCGAAAAAGGGCAAGGTCAAGAGGCCAGCGGCAGAGGCTGATGCTCTAGTGAACGCAAACGCCAGCGCTCTGAGAAGGCCGGGGTGAACGCGGTTGGGGGAGCCGTGTTTCTCGGCCATCGGCAACCCGAGTGCCCGGTGGCCCGGCTCGCGGTGTCCAGGCGCGGCAAGCTGCTCGGGCGAGGGGCTCGCCGGGGCCTTTGACGCCGCACGCACCGGACATGACTCCGCCCGCCACTGCTGCGGCGGCAACGCGGGCTCCGCCGAGCGCCTCCTGACTTGACTGCTGCCTTCGCCTGGATGCGGAAGTGCCACGGCTCCCAGGTGCACGACCGGGTTCTGCTCAGGGCCGCGCTGCTACCGCTTGCTGCGTAAGCAGCTACCGTCGGGGAGTGCAGTCCGAGGGCGACCAGTCGTCTCCCGCCCCACAATCTCCAGCCGACGCAGGCTGGCTCGGCGTGGCCTTGAGCGTGATGGGCGGGGTTGTCTACGCCGTTCTCGCCGCGACTACGTATTGGGTCTACGAGCCGCTCGGTGTTTCTCCTGGTGGGAGTCCCTAGTACGCCGGTGCCGAATCGTGGCGGAGCGGCTGCTTGCCCGCGTGACCTTCGGCAAGGTCGATCTGCGGAACAGGCGCACGTCCGGGCCGGAAATCTAGCCGCCGATTAGGCGGGGGCCACTTCGCCGAAAGGACCGGGCGCGGTAGACGCGACGGTGTGCGGCATGCGTCGGGGCGGGCGCCATTCGCGCTGGTAACGCCATGGCAACGCCACGTGTGCCGTACCCGCCGACGTGGGCCGCGAACAGCCCGATTCGGCGTTCCGCCACGCCGCGACCAGGGGCCGACAGAGGGGCAAACGAGGGGCAGTGCGGTGCCCCTAGGGGCGGTCGTGTGCGGTTCCCCAGCGGTCCGATTTGGCCCTAGGCCGCGGAATTCGGCCCTGGACCGTGCCCCGCTCTAGATGTAATACATGTGGGCGCCGGCGTCGCGGTTCTCGCGCTCGAGCACGTCGGCGATCGAGGTGCCGCCCAGCACCGCCCGCGCCGCGGCCGCCGCCTCGGCGAACAGGCCCTCGGCGCCCGCGCCGACGGGGCCGTCGAGCAGCTCGACCACCTCGAGCACCGTGATGTCGGCCGGCCGGCGAGCGAACGAATAGCCGCCCTTGACCCCGCGCTGGGAGCGCAGCAGCCCGGCGCGGCGCAGCGAGGCGAAGAGCTGCTCGAGGAACTGGACCGGGACGTCGCGGCGGCGGGCCAGTTCGCCGATCGGCACCGGCGCCGCGTCGCCGCTGCGGGCGAGCTCGGTCAGCGCCCGCACGGCGTAGGGCGACTTGGTGGTGATCGAGAGCATCGCGCCGCGCTGATCCTAGTGGCCGGCGAGTGACCGGCTAGAGCCAGCCGCGCTCGGTGGCGGTGAGCACGGCCTGCGCGCGGTCGACGGCGCCGAGCTTGCCGTAGATGTTGTGCAGGTGGGTGCGCACGGTGCTGGTCGAAAGCGTCAACTCGTGCGCGATCTGCTTGTAGACCATGCCCTGGGCAAGGCGCTTGAGGACGTCGAGCTCGCGGGCCGAGAGCGGGCACGGCTCCACCGAGCGCGGCCGCTCACGGCTCGGATAGGGCAGGTCGTAGAGCACCGAGCGCAGCTCGGTGGGCCCGAAGCCAACCGCGCGCGCCGCCCGCAGCAGCTCGGTCGAGGAGACCGGCGAGCCCTGCGCGTAGTGGGCGAGCATGTCGGCCAGCCGCACGAAGGCGGCGTCGCCGGCGACCGCGTCGGCGTGGTGGCGCTCGATCCCGGAGGCGAGGCTGGCCGGCATGTCCCAGCGGCGGATCAGCACGCCGCCGACCATCGCGTGGTCGACGCCGAGCTCGCGGCGCTCCTGCTCGACGCGCTCCTCCGGCGTGCGGGCGCTGCCGTGCACCTGGCGCGGATAGCCCGGGTAGGCGTTCATGAGCACGAGCTTGCCGACGTCGTGCAGCAGGGCGGTCACCAGCAGGCGATCGCGATGCGGGTAGCCCGCCTGGGCGGCCAGGCGGTCGGCCGCGCGCTGGACGGAGACGGCGTGCAGCCGGAAGCGCTCGGGGGCGGCGTCCCACGTCTTGCCGCGCTCGAAGAACTCGAACGTCTCCGCCGAGGACGCCAGCCCCTGCACCGCCGCGGGCGAGAGCACCTCGACGGCGGCCACGACGCTGTCGACCTGGCCGCGGCGCGGGCCGTCGACGCGGTTGGCCAGCCTCAGCACCGAGATGACCAGCGCGACGTCGGACTCGATCGCGGTCACGACGTCGCCGATCGAGGGCCGGTCCTCGGCGATCAGCGCGAGCAGCCGGTTGCGCGACTCGGCCAGCGCCGGGAAGACCTCCAGCGCGTCGAAGGCGGCGGTGAGGCGCTGGCCGTGACCTTCGTTGGCGGCGCGGCTGACGACCGTGTGCGGCTCGGGCGGCTCGGTTGCGGCGGTGACGGACGCGGGCGTGGTCATGGCTTCGGGCAGGCGGTCGGCCGGGCCAGGGGGCCCGCCTTCACCCCCTATCGGCATACGCGATGGAAGAGTTGAGCGGTCAGGACCCGCCAGCTTGTCTCACGCGGCGGCCGCGCCGTCAAGCCACGCATCGATCCGCGCGAGCGCCTCCGAGCGCCCGAGCAGAGCGAGCGTCTCGTAGATCCCAGGAGAGACCGTCGTCCCGGTCAGCGCCACCCGCAGCGGCTGGAAGACCTGGCGGGGCTTCGCCCCCGTCGCCTCGAGCACCTCGGCCAGCGCCGCCTCCACGGTCGCCGCCGTCCACGGCTCGGGCAGCGCGCCGAGCGCGCCGCGGGCGACCAGCAGCCGGTCGCCGGCCTCCGGTGCGCCGAAGATCTTCTCGCGCGCGGCCGGGTCGTCGACGGGGCCGTCGAACAGTGGGCCGACCAGCGGCCAGAACTCCGCGAGCGTCGAGATCTTGTCCTGGCTGATCGCCGCCGCCTCGCGCAGGTCCGCGCGCCCGGTGAACGCCTCCAGGCGCGCGGTGAGCTCGTCGAGGTCGAGCTCGCGCAGGTAGCGGCCGTTCATCCAGCGCAGCTTCTGCTCGTCGAAGACCGCGGGGCTGTGCGAGACGCGCTCCAGCGAGAAGTGGCGCTGGAGCTCCTCCACCGTGAAGAAGGTGGTCTCCTCGTCGTAGCCCCAGCCGAGCAGCGCGAGGTAGTTGAGCACCGCCTCCGGCAGGTAGCCGGCGGCGCGCAGGTCGCCCGCCGAGGCGGCGCCGTGGCGCTTGGAGAGCTTCTTGCCGTCGGTGCCGTGCAGCAGCGGCAGGTGTGCGTAGACGGGCGGCTCGGCGCCGAGCGCGCGCTGGATGAGCATCTGCTTGGGCGTGTTGGAGTAGTGGTCGGCGCCGCGCACGACGTGCGTGATCCCCGCGTCGAGGTCGTCGACGACGACGGCCAGGTGGTAGACGGGCGTGCCGTCGGCGCGGGCGATCACCAGGTCGTCGAGCAGCCGGTGCTCGAAGCTGCTCTCGCCGCGGATGACGTCGTGGACGAGCGTGGCGCCCTCGTCGGGCATACGCAGGCGGACCGCCCCCTCGCCCTCGTCGCTGCCACGGAAGCCGGCGTCGCCGTGCGCCGCCCGGTAGGCCTTGACCTCCTCCGGGCCGGCCGTCGAGCGGTAGGCGTGCCCGTCCGCCAGCAGCTGGGCGACCACCTCGGCGTGGCGCTCACCGCGCTCGGACTGGAAGACCGGCCCTTCGTCCCAGTCGATCCCGAGCCACTCGAGGTCGGCGAAGATCGTCTCGACGTTCTCCGGCGTGGAGCGCTCGCGGTCGGTGTCCTCGATGCGCAGCACCAGCTCGCCGCCCTGACCGCGGGCCAGGAGCCAGTTGTACAGTGCCGTCCGGGCGTTGCCGAGGTGCAGCGCGCCGGTCGGAGACGGAGGAAAGCGCACACGCATGGCCGACAGGATGGCAGCGACGAAGGCGTCCACGCCGGCATGTTGATCGGGGCACACGTCTCGCCCGCGGGCGGGCCGGCCAACGCGGTGGAGCGCGGGGTCGAGCGTGGCTGCCGCTCGATCCAGATCTTCAACCAGAACCCGCGCGCCTGGAAGCCGCGCGCGTACTCCGAGGAGGAGGCCGCCGCCTTCCACGCGGCGATGGACGACTCCGACGTCGACGCCCTGCTCATCCACGCCGTCTACCTGCTCAACTGCGCCTCCGAGGACGACGACATCCGCTCGAAGTCACTGCGCTCGCTGACCGTCTCCCTGCAGGCGGGAGCCGCGTTGGGCGCGGTCGGGGTCGTGCTGCACCCCGGCTCGGCGCTGACGGCCGGCGGCTCGGTGGACCGGGCGATCGAGCGCGCCGCCGAGACGATCGCCGAGGCGCTGAAGGAGTCCGAGGACTGTCCCCTGCACCTCGAGGACACGGCGGGCGCCGGCGGCACCCTGGGGCGCTCCTTCGAGGAGCTCGCGCGGCTGATCGAGCTGGCGGGCGGGGGCGAGCGGCTGGGCGTCTGCCTGGACTCCTGCCACCTGCTCGCCTCCGGCTACGACGTACGGACCGCCGACGCGCTCGCCGACGTGCTGGCCGACTTCGACGCGTCGATCGGCCTCCACCGGCTCGGCTCGCTGCACGTCAACGACTCGGCCACCGAGCTGGGCTCCAACCGCGACCGCCACGCCAACCTCGGCGACGGGGAGATCGGCAAGCGCGGGATCGCCGCGTTCCTCTCCGAGCCACGGTTCGAGGGGTTGCCGTGCGTGCTCGAGGGCCCGGGCGCGGAGGGCAAGGGCCTCGTGCCGGGGGACATCGAGTGGGCGATGCAGTTGCGCAAGCAGGGGCTGGCGGCGCGCAAGCGGCGCAAGTCGCGGGCAGGCTGAGCGCGCCGGTCGCAGCGCTCGCCCCCGCGCGTCGCGGCGAACCCCCTCCGCTTCATGCTCCGGGCATCGAAGGTGTGCCGGAACCGCGTCGATTCGCTCGTTCCGCGAAGTTGACCGCCCGAACCGTGGCACCCTCGCCTCGTGGCACCGGGCGGGCGATCAAACGTCGAGATCCGGAGTGGTTGCCGGTCTCCTTCGACGTTCTGCTCGCTATACCGCGGTCGCGGTCAGGCTGGGACAGGTGCTGGCCGCCGCGTCGACGCCTCTGCACGCGCCTTGAGCGTGAGCAGCTGCTTGCGCATCATCACCAGATCGCCGGCGCACAGCAGCTCGCGCCGCAGCCAGCCGAGCGGCGTGCGCGGCGCCCCGATGACCATCCGGCACACGAGCCGGGACGCGTCCTGGCCGCGCGGCTGCACCGAGTAGGTCAGCGCGAGCGTCCCGAACAGCTTGTCCAGCGGCGAGAAGATCCGGCCGGAGACGTGGCGATCGGGCTCGAAGTCGACGATCTCCATCACCAGAAAGCGCTGCCCGGTGGCGAGCTCGTCCGCGCCGGGCGTGAGCTCGCGCGGGCTGCGCCGGCCGAGGTTGTCGAGCAGGTCGTAGCTGTAGGGCGCCACCTTGAGCTGGCAGAGCCAGCGGAAGACGACCGCGGCGGGCGCGGCGACGTCGACCGCGCGGACGATCGCGTTCGCCGGTCCCGCGAGGAGGGCGTCGCAAGGAGCCGGGGTCACGCGCTCGGCTGCCGTCGCGTTCCAATAGCGCGTGCGGTCGAACAGGACGCCCATCTCAGCGCTCCGTCGCCAGCGAGGCGAGCCCGGCCGCGATCAGCGCCCAGCCCCCGGACGCGGGCATCACGACCGTGAGCGGCGCGCCGAGGCCGAGCAGCCCGGCCCCGAGCGCGGTCGGCACGCGACCGGTCTCGCGCACGCCCCAGCGCGCCACGCCGGCCAGGGTGAGCATGGCGACGCCGCCGAGCGTGAACCACACGGCGGCGTCGCGCTCGGGGTCGTCGCCGACGCTGTCGAGCACGCCCGCCGACGCCATGGCGCGCAGCGGGCGGCCGTACTCGACGGCGGCGACCCCGAGGTGCGCGGCACCGATGACCGCGAGCGAGCGGGGGATCCAGCGGGGAGGGAGAAGACGCATCAGGAAGCCTTCCATACGGTGCAGTACGGGGCGACATACGGTACCGTATGGCGATGGCGCTGTCGAGGGTGGATTGGACCGAGGCGGCGCTCGCTGCGCTCGCCCAGGAAGGGCTCGGCGCGGTGGCCGTCGAGCCGCTCGCGCGCCGGCTCGGGACCACCAAGGGCAGCTTCTACTGGCACTTCGCCGACCGCGCCGATCTGATCACGGCCACGCTCGAGCTGTGGGAGCAGCGCGAGACGGCTGAGGTCATCGCCGACATCGAGGCGATCGGGGACCGCGGGGAGCGCCTGACCGCGCTCGGGCGCGTCGCGATCGCCGGCGCCGCCCACGGCAGCCCGCACGCCGGCGTGCTCGCGGCCAGGTCGCATCCGCTCGTGGCGCCCGTGCTCGAGCGCGTGACGCGCACGCGGCTGGCGTTCGTGGCGCGCCTGTACCGCGACCTCGGCTTGACGCCCGACGAGGCCGAGCGCCACGCGCGGCTCGCCTACGCGATCTACCTCGGCGTCGGCGACCTGCGCAGCCTCGCGGTCGCAACCGGACTGCACGGCGAGGAGGTCGAGCGGCTGGTCGACCTGAGCGACCGGACGCTGCGGCTGGGCGTCGGCGTCGCACTGCGCGACCCGCCGGCCGACGACGAGCCGGCCGGCCGACGGGCCCTCGGGCGCTAGGCGGTGACGGCGACCGCCGCCTCCGGCGCCGCGGGCGAGGAGGCGGCCGACGCCGGCGCCGCCGGGCGCATCGCCGGCCCGAAGACGCGGTCGAGCTCGGCCTTCAGGCCGGCGTGGCGGGCCGCCACCCGGTAGCCGTTGCCCAGCCGCAGCCGCCGCGGGCCGCCGCGCGTCTCCATCTCGAGCACGACCTCGGACTCGCCGGGGAAGTCCTCGACGATCCGCTTGAGCTCCTCCAGCGCGGTCGCGGGCAGCTGCCCGGCGTCGACGCGCAGGTGCAGCGGCCGGGGCACGGCCGCCTCGGCGGCCTTGGCGACCTTCTCCTTGGCCCGCGCGATCTCGCCGTCGGAGGGCTCGAAGCGCTCGACGTCCTGGGCGACCACGCAGACCCTGCCGGCCTCCTTGTGGTCGACCCGGCCGCGCACCAGCACGATCGCGTCGTCGGCCAGCGCGCCCTCGGCGGCGGCCAGGGCCTTCTCGAAGACCACCACCTCGACCGAGCCCTCCAGGTCGTCGAGGGTCGCGAACATCATCTGCGCGCCCGCGCGGGTGCGGATCTTCTTCGCCGCCGAGACCATCCCGCCGACCTTGATCCAGTCGCCGTCGCCGCGCGCCATGACCTCGCCGCAGCCGCAGTCGGCCTTCACCCGCAGCGCCTCCTGCAGGCGCTTGAGCGGGTGCTCGGTGATGAACAGCCCGATCGACTCCTTCTCGATCGCCAGCAGCTCGGCCCGTTCGAACTCCTCGCCGGGGATCGGCGGATGGCTCGGAGCCGAGAACGGCGAGCCGCCGCCGCCCGCCGGGGCGGGGTCGACCAGGTCGAAGATCGAGCCCTGGCCGATCTGGGCGTCGAGCTGGGTCTTCTGGCCGGCGCCCTGCGCGGCGTCGAGCACGGCGAGCATGCCCTTGCGCGGCGCGCCCGTCGAGCCGAAGGCGCCGCACTTGATCAGCGCCTCGATGGCGCGCTTGTTGACCGTCCGGCAGTCCACGCGCTCGCAGAAGTCCCACAGCGAGGTGAACGGCCCGCCGTCCTCGCGAGCGGCCTTCATCGCCTCGACCGCCGCGAAGCCGACGCCCTTGACCGCGTCCAGCCCGAAGCGGATGTTGCCCTCCGAGACGACGAACTCGTGATCTGACTCGTTGACGTCGGGCGGCAGGATCTCGATGCCCATGTTCTCCGTCTGGTTGACGAAGAACGGCACCTTGTCCTTGGTGTCCATCACCGAGGAGATCAGCGCGGCCATGTACTCGGCCGGGTAGTTGGCCTTCAGCCAGGCGGTGCGGTAGGCGATCAGCGCGTAGCACGCGGCGTGCGAGCGGTTGAAGGAGTAGTCGGCGGACTTCTCGTTGACCGTCCACAGCGCCTCCGTGACCGCGTCGCCGGTGCCCGACGCCCGGCAGCCCTCGAAGAACTCCGGGCGAAGCTTGGCCATCGCCTCGCGGTTCTTCTTGCCGATCGCCTTGCGCAGGTCGTCGGCCTTTGGCCCGCTGAACCCGGCGATCGACTTGGCGATCTGCATGGACTGCTCCTGGTAGAGGATCACGCCCTTCGTCGCCTCGGTGATCGGCCGCAGCCGCTCGTCGACGTAGGTGATCGTCTCCGGGTTTCGCTTGCCGCGCGCGTAGGTGGAGATCTGGTCCATGGCCCCCGGGCGGTAGAGCGCGTTGAGCGCCACCAGGTCCTCGAACTCGTCCGGCGCCACCTTCTTGAGCGCTTCGCGCATGCCCTCGGACTCGAACTGGAACACGCCCACCGAGTCGCCCCTGGCCATCATCGCGAAGGTCCGCTCGTCGTCCAGCGGCAGCGCCGCCATGTCGACCCGCTCGCCCGTCGAGCGCTCGATGATCGCCAGCGTGTCCTCGATCACGTCGAGGTTGCGCAGGCCGAGGAAGTCCATCTTCAGGAGCCCGATCTCCTCGATGGGCTTCATCGAGAACTGGGTGACCGTCCTGAACACCTTCGCCCCGTCCTCCCCCACGCCGGCGTCGGCGAGCTGGAGCGGGACGATGTCGGTGAGCGGGCGATCGGCGATCACCACGGCCGCCGCGTGGATCGAGGCGTTGCGCACGATGCCCTCGAGGCCGCGGGCGACGTCGACGATCTGCTTGGCGGTCGGGTCGCGCCCGTACTCGGCGGCCAGCTCGCTCCCCGGCGCCAGGCACTCCTCGAAGGAGGGCGAGCGGCCCATGATCGGGTCGGGGATGAGCTTGGCCAAGCGGTCGCCCGCGCCGTAGTCGTGGCCGAGCACGCGCGCGGCGTCGCGCGTGGCCGCGCGCGGGAACATCTTGCCGAAGGTGATGATCTGGGCGACGCGCTCGCTGCCGTACTTCGCCGTCACGTAGCGGATCACGCGCTCGCGGCCGCGGACGGAGAAGTCGATGTCGATGTCGGGCATCGACACGCGCTCGGCGTTGAGGAAGCGCTCGAAGAGCAGCCCGTAGCGCAGCGGGTCGACGTCGGTGATCTGCAGGGCAAAGGCGACGATCGACCCCGCGGCCGACCCGCGGCCCGGGCCGACCGCGATCCCGTTGGCCTTGGCGTAGGCGACGAAGTCCCACACGATCAGGAAGTAGGCCGAGAAGCCCATCCGGTCGATGACCTCGAGCTCGGAGCGCGCGCGCTCGGCGGCGGCCGCCGGAACGGGATCGCCGTAGCGCGCGCGCAGCCCCTCGTCGACGAGCGCGCGCAGGTAGTCGCGCTCGGGCTCGCCGCCGGGCGTCTCGAAGCGCGGGATCAGCTGCTTGCCGAGCTCGATCTCCGTGTTGCAGCGCTCGGCGATCTCCAGCGTGGAGGCCAGCGCCTCCGGGACGTCGGAGAACGCCTGCGCCATCTCCTCCGAGCTCTTGAGGAAGAACTCGTTGGCGTCGAAGGACATCTTGGGCTGCGCCAGCGTCGACTTGGTCTGCACGCACAGCAGCGCGGCGTGGTGGTGGTAGTCCTCCTTGCGCAGGTAGTGCACGTCGGCGGTGGCCACCAGCGGGCGGCCGAGCTCTGAGCCGAAGCGGCCCATCGCGGCGTTGACCTGCTCCTGCTCGGCGAGCCCGTTGCGCTGCACCTCGAGGTAGACGTCCTCGGCTCCGAAGACCTGCACGAGCTCGTCGAGGTGGGCGCGCGCCTCGCCGAGCCGGCCCTCGGCGATCCGCCGGCTGGTCCGCGAGGCCAGGCAGCCCGTGAGGCAGATGACCCCGTCGGCGTGGCGGGCGAGCAGCTCGAGGTCGACGCCGGGCTTGCCGCGATGCAGCCCCTCGAGGAAGCCGGCGCTGGAGAGCTTGACGAGGTTGCGCAGGCCGGCATCGGTCTCGGCCAGCAGCGTGAGGTGGTTGCGCTCGACGGCGCCCTCGCGCACCGTGCGGTCGTCGACGTAGTAGGCCTCGAGGCCCACCAGCGGCTTGACGCCGTGCTTCCTGGTGGCCTTGAAGAGCTCCACCGCGCCGTTCATGACGCCGTGGTCGGTGAGCCCGAGCGCGGGCTGCCCGAACTCCGCCGCGCGGGCGGCCAGCGCGTCGATCTTGCAGGCGCCGTCGAGCAGCGAGTACTCGGAATGGACGTGGAGGTGCGCGCATGCGGCGGGGCTCACGAGACCGGAGAGATTAGGCGCCGCTCCGGATGGCCTCGCGGTCCCACGCCGCAACCTGCGGCAAGGAACCCGCGCGGTTGACATGCAAGCATCTACCTGCATAATGACCGCGTGCCGCCGGACGCCGACATGGTCTTCAAGGCCCTGGCCGACCGCACCCGGCGGCAGCTGCTCGACCGCCTGCGCGAGGACAACGGACAGACCCTGGGCGAGCTGTGCGCGCCCGTCGCGATGACTCGCCAGGCAGCCACGCAACACCTCGCCGTGCTCGAGGCGGCGAACCTGATCAGCACGGTCCGGCGCGGCCGGGAGAAGCTGCACTACCTCAATCCCGTGCCCATCTCAGACCTGCAGGACCGCTGGATCGACCAGTTCGAGCGCCCGCGCTTGCGGGCGCTGAGCACCGTCAAGCGACAAGCGGAGGAACCGATGCCCGACAAGCCGGCGTTCGTGTACGTCACCTACATCGAGAGCACCCCCGAGCGGGTCTGGGACGCGCTGACCGATCCCGACGCGACCGCCGCCTACTGGGGCCACAGCAACGTCTCGGACTGGCAGCCCGGGTCGCCGTGGGAGCACCGGCGCACGGACGGCTCCGGGATCGCCGACGTCGTCGGCGAGGTGGTCGAGAGCGCCCCGCCCACGCGCCTGGTGACCACCTGGACCGAGCCCGGGGCGACCGACGACGAGCGCACCTCGCGCGTGACCTTCGACGTCGAGCCCTACGGCGACATCGTGCGCCTGACGGTGACCCACGAGGACCTGGCCGACGAGGACCGCGGCGACGCCGAGGCCGGCTGGGCGGCGGTGCTCTCCAACCTGAAGTCCTTCCTTGAGACCGGGAGCGCGCTGCCACAGGCGCCGTGGGAGATGTCGCGCGACTGACGCTAGCCCGCCGCGTCGGCCGCAAGCACGACGGCACCCATGGCTACGCACAAGGCCGCCAGCGTGACGGGCAGGCCGATCACGTCGGCCGTCAGGCCGATCAGCGGCGGCCCCGCCAGGAACCCGAGGCTCCCGAACGAGCTCACCGCCGCGATCCCCGGCCCGGCCTGCTCCTCGCCCGCCCGGCCGGCGGCGCTGAAGAGCAGCGGCACGCCGTTGGCGACGCCGAGGCCGACGAGCGCGACGCCGGCCAGCGTCGCGGCCGGCTCGCCGACGAGCAGGAAGCCCGCGAGCGCCAGACCGGCGAGCAGCGCGCCGCCGCGCAGCAGCCGGACGGACCCGATCCGGCGATTGACCGCGTCGCCGAACACCCGCCCGAGCAGCATCCCGGCCGACAGCGCCGCGAACCCGAGCGCCGCCACGCTGGCCTGGGCGCCCGTCTCCCGGCGCAGGTAGACGCCGCTCCAGTCGCCCATCGCGCCCTCCATGACCATGACCAGCAGGCACAGCACGGCGAGCAGGAGCACCCCGCGCGACGGGAGGACGATCATGGGACCGGCGGTGCCGGCGGTGCCGGCGGCCCGCGAGCCGCGACCCAGCCCTCGCCCGGCCACGAGCGCGGCCGCGACGAGCACGGCAGCGGCGGCGAGGAGCTGCACGCGCGGCTGCACCCCGGCCGCCGTCGCCAGCGCGACCGAGACCGAGCCCAGGAGCCCGCCGAGGCTCCAGCCGGCGTGCAGCGAGGACATGATCGGGCGACCGTGGTCGCGCTCGTCGGCGACGCCCTGGGAGTTCATCGAGACGTCCATCGCGCCCGAGGCGAGGCCGAGCGCCAGCAGGCCCGCCGTGGTCAGCGCCGGCGAGGGCGCCAGCAGCGGCAGGGCCAGCAGCGCGGCGCACGCCGGCGCTGCGGCCCGCACCACCTTGGCGCTGCCCGCCCGGGCGATCGCCTGGCCCGCGACCAACGTGCCGAGGATCGCGCCGCAGGCGACGCCGAGGATCACCAGCCCGAGCGTGCCGTTGGAGAGGTCGAAGCGCTCCTGGATGAACGGGATCTGCGCGATCCAGGCGCCGACGACCGCGCCGTTGACGACGAACATCGCGGTGGTGGAGGCCCGCGCGGACACGCCGGGCAACCTAACCGTCGCGCGGCGCGCGGCGGTGCCGGGGGGTCGCGCGGCGCCCGGGCGCCGAGACTCAGACCGGCTCGGACGCGGGCACCTGGTCCTCCAGCCCGCTCACGCGCTTCATCCGCGTGCCGGTCCTCCGGCGCTCGCGGATCTCGAGCCGCCGCGACAGCCGCGACAGCGCGAGGTTGACGACGATGAAGAGCAGGCCGATGAAGATGAACACCTGCAGCACCGGGGCCTCGACCAGCGCGAAGAAGTTCGACGAGGTCACGATCCGCCCGCGGCGCATCACCTCGGTGATCGCGATGATCGACACGAGGGTCGTGTCCTTGTTGAGCGTGATCAGCTGGGAGACCGTCGCCGGCACCATGCGCCGGAGCCCCTGGGGCAGGATGACGTAGCGCAGCGCCTGGGCCGGGCTCAGTCCGAGCGCCTGGGCGGCCTCCGCCTGCCCGCGCGGGAGCGAGAGGATGCCCGCGCGCATGATCTCGGCCAGCACCGCCGAGTTGTAGAGCACCAGGCCCAGCAGCGCGGCCACCACGAGGCCGGACTGAAAGGCCTCCGGCGCCCACGCGGGCACCACCGACTCCCAGCCCTCCCGCAGCCAGCTCGGCAGCCACAGGGCGAGGTAGAGGATCAGGAAGATCAGCGGCAGGTTGCGAAAGACGTCGACCCAGACGCCGGCCACGAACGACAGCCAGCGCAGCCGCGAGAGGCGGGCGAGCGCCAGCACCAGCCCGACCGCCAGCGCGAACACGATCGCGATCAGCGCCAGCTGGAGGTTGATCAGGAAGCCCTCGAGGATGAAGCGGACGTTGTTGCCGGTGAACAGCCACTCCCAGTTGGCGGGGTCGAAGAGGTAGCTCATCGGCGGATGGCGTAGCGCCGTTCGAGCGCGCGGACGAGCAATGTCACCGCGCCGGTGAGCAGCAGGTAGCCGACGGCGGCCCAGAAGAACGCCTCGTTGGTCTCGAAGGTGCGCGAGGCGATCTCCCGCGCGCGCTTGAGCTGATCGCCCAGGGCGAGCAGCGAGACGCCGATGATCGCCGAGTTCTTGATCATCGCGATGGTCAGCGAGCCGAGCGGCGAGATCACGGTCCTGAAGGCCTGCGGCAGGACGATGTGGCGCAGGGTCTGCGCGTAGGTGAAACCGAGCGACAGCGACGCGTCGATCTGCCCCTTGCCGACGGAGAACACCCCCGAACGCAGCGCCTCGGCGACGTAAGCCGCCGTATAGAGCCCGAGCGAGGCGGTGCCGGCGACCCACGCGTTGACGGGGAGGCCGGCCCGCCGCAACCCGGCGAACGAGATGAACAGCAGGACGAGCAGCGGCACGTTGCGAAACGTCTCGACGTAGATCGCGCCGAGCCGCTGCAGCCAGACGTTGGGGGCCACGCGCAAGGCGGCGACCACGGTGCCGACCACCATGGCGACGGCGAAGGACACCGCCACCAGGCGGACGGTCACCCCGAGCCCCGAGAGGAGCTCGCGCCAGTGCTCGGCGAGGAAGCCGATCAGCCCGAAGCCCGGGACCGTCACTTCGACAGCTCGACCGCCTCCTCCAGCGTCATGGTCGGCGGCTCTTCCTGCTGTCCGGTGTAGCGCCCGACCCAGCGGTCGTAGGTCTTCTGCCAGCGGCCGTCCTGCTCGTAGGCCTCGAGGGACTGGTCGACGAACTGCGTCACCTCGGTCTCGCCCTTCTTGATGCCCACGCCGTAGGGCTCTTGCGTGAGCTCCTTGCCGACCAGCTCGAGCGTGTCGTCCTGGATGATCATGCCCGTCAGGATCACGTCGTCGGTCGAGACGGCGTCCACCCCGCCGTTCTGGATCAGCTCCAGGCACTCCGAGTAGGAGTCGACGAGCTTGAGGTCGGCCTTCGGCGCCTGCTTCTTGATGGTCGCCTCGTACGTCGAGCCCAGCGCCGTGCAGACGCTCTTGCCCGCCAGCGACTCGACGCCCGTGATGTCCGAGCCCTTCTTGACCAGGATCCGGCCCCGGGCGATGTAGTACGGCTGCGAGAAGTCGATCTCGAGCACCCGCTCGGCGTTGATCGTCATGGTGGAGAGGATCAGGTCGGCCGTGCCTTCCATCAGGAACGGGATGCGGTTGTCGGAGATCGCCTCGATGAACTTCGGCTTGACCCCGAGATCCTCGGCGATCGCCTTGCCCAGGTCGACGTCGAAGCCCTCTACCTGGTTGTTCTGGGGGTTCTTGAAGCCGAACGGCGGGACGTCGAACTTCACGCCGATCGTGATCTCCCCCTTCTGCTGGATCTTGCCGAGCGTCGTCGCCGCGTCGTACTGCTTGACGTCGGCGGCCTGGCTCCCGCCGCCGCCGCTCTCTTCCTCGTCCTCCCCGCAGCCCGCACCCGCGAGCGCGAGCCCCAGCGCGGTCATCAGGACCGCGAACCACCGCCAGCTCCCCTTCATGGCGCACACACCTCCTAGTGGTGGATGATCTTGTCGACGAACTCCCGTGCGCGCTGCGAGCGCGCGTTGGCGAAGAACTCCGCGGGCGGCGCCTGCTCGACGATCCGCCCCTCGTCGATGAACACGAGCCGGTCGCAGACCTCCCGCGCGAAGCCCATCTCGTGCGTGACCACGAGCATGGTCATCCCCTCGCGGGCGAGCGTGCGCATCACGTCGAGCACCTCCCGGATCATCTCCGGGTCAAGCGCCGAGGTCGGCTCGTCGAACAGCATGAGCTTGGGCTCCATGGCCAGCGCACGGGCGATCGCCACGCGCTGCTGCTGGCCGCCAGAGAGGTCGGCTGGGTACTGATCGGCCTTCTCGGCGATCCCGACGCGTTCGAGCAGCCGGTCCGCCAGCTCCCGTGCGGTGGAGCGCGACTCGCCCTTGGCCTGGATCGGGGCCAGCGTGACGTTCTGGCGCACCGTCATGTGCGGGAAGAGGTTGAACTGCTGGAAGACCATCCCGATCTGCGCCCGCAACCCCGTGATCGCCTTGCCCGCCCGGGTCACGGAGCGGCCGTCGAAGCTGATCTCCCCCTCGTCGACCGGCTCGAGCCCGTTGATGCACCGCAGCAGCGTCGACTTGCCCGAGCCCGACGGCCCCGCGATCACGATCGCCTCACCCGGCGCGACCTCGAGGTCGATGCCGTCGAGCACGAGGTTGTCCCCGAACGCCTTGCGGATGCCGCGAAGCTCCACCAGCGCGCTGGAGCCGTTGGCTCCCTCGCTCATGGGCGCGACGTTACCACCGGCTCATGACAACCAACCGATCGAGACCGGCGGTACTACGCTGGGCGCCGATGGAGGGCACGCGACGGGTGTGGGAGCTGACGGCGATCGTGCTGACGCTCGCCGCCGTGGCCGTCGCCGCACCCGCCCGAGCTACGGCCCAGGGCTGCGTCGACGCCGGCTGCTACACGGGCGTCGCAGTGCTCGGCGAGGCGCCCCCGACCGGCCAGGGCGTCTTCCGCTTCCCGCAGGGGATCGCCTACAGCCCGGGCGGCTCTCAGGTCTTCGTGGGTGACCAGTACAGCGGCGTCGTGCAGCGCTTCTCGCGCTCGGGCGCGTGGGGGGCGGACATCGGCTTCCGCGCGGACGCCCGGCAGACCGGCCGGCTCGGGACGATCGGCGGGCTCGCCACCGACCGCGCAGGCCACCTGTACGTGCTCGACTCCGAGAACGACCGCGTGCAGGTCTTCGACGCGGGCTCGGGCGCGTGGCTGGCGGCGTGGGGCACGCGCGGGACGGCGCCCGGCCGCTTCCAGCTCGGCGCGAACACGGGCGCCGGCGGCATCGCGGTCGACCACCCGGCCGCGAGCGCGGTGCCGCGGGTCTACGTGGCCGACCAGAACAACCACCGCGTGCAGGCCTTCGCGCTCACCGAGCAGGCCGGCGGCCGGGCCGTGCTGCCGCCGGGCCCGCGCTCGGGCCCTGTGGTCGACGCGCCCGTGCCGGACGCGGTGTGGGGCTCGCTGGGCGACTGCTCGGCGGTGGGCTGCACGAGCCCCGCGTTCGACGACCGCCTCAACTACCCGCAGGGCATCGCGGTCGACCCGCAGCCCGACGCGGCCGGCCGCCGTCACGTGTGGGTGGCCGACGACCGCAACCACCGCGTGGTGGAGTACCTGCCTGACGGCACCTACCAGCGCCAGATCGGGTCCTTCGGCGCCGGCCCGGGCCAGTTCGAGTTTCCCTACGACGTCGGGATAGACGCGCGCGCCCCGCGCCAGCTCTACGTGCTCGACAACAACAACCACCGCGTGCAGGCCTTTGACGTCGAGAGCCTGGGCTTCGTCCGCGAGTGGGGCACGTTCGGCCCGCAGCCCGGCGCGTTCGAGTACCCGCGGGCGCTCGCGGCGCTCGCCGACGACCCGATCGGCGGCGTCGCCGTGGCCGACAACGCCAACAACCGCGTTCAGACCTTCGGCGCCGACGGCGCCGTGCAGGCCGTGTGGGGCGTCGCGGGGCGCGGTCCCGGCTATGTCTCGCGCCCCGGCGGGCTGGCGGTCGACGCGGCGGGGACGATCCACGTCGCCGACACGCTGGCCGACCGCCTGCAGCGGCTCGCGCCCGACGGCGCCTACGCCGGCCAGACGGGCTACATCTCCACCCGCTCGGGCTACGCGGCGCCGCGCGACCGCCCGGGCGAGTTCGACGTGCCGGCCTCGGCCGTCTTCGACCCGGAGCGCCAGGCGATCTGGGTGGCCGACACGGGCAACGACCGCGTCCAGCGACTCGCCCCGAACGGGAGCTGGATCGCGTCCTACGGCGGCGGCCTGAGCGGGCCGCGCGCCGTCGCGGTGGAGCCGGGGCCGGCCGGGACGATCCTCGTGGCCGACACCGGCAACGACCGCGTGCGGCGCCTGGACCCGGCCTCGGGTGCCTGGTCGACCGTCGCGCTGGGCGGCGCGACGGTCTCGCGCCCGTTCGGCGTCGCAGCCACCGCGGACGGGACGATCTACGTCGCCGACACGGAGCGCGATCGGATCCTCACGCTCGCCGGCGGTGGTGCCGCGACGCCGCTCCCCGCCCCGCCCGGCGCGGCGCTCGCCCGTCCGACCGGGCTCTTCGGCCAGGGCGCATCGCTGTGGATCGCCGACACCGGCAACAGCCGCATCCTCCGGCTCGCCACCGGCACGGGCGCCTGGGACCGGATCGGCGGCGACGGCCGCGCGCCCGGCCGCTTCGTGGCGCCGACCGGCGTCGCGGTCTCCCCGGACGGCGCGACGCTCGTCGTCGCCGACGGCGGAAACCACCGGATCCAGCGCTTCACCTTGTCCGGCGCGCCCGGCCCGGTCGCGACGCCGGTCGACGTGGCGCTCGCCGGCGGCGGTCGCGGCGCGGTGACCAGCGACCTGGCCGGCATCGCCTGCCCGCCCGACTGCCGCCAGGCCTTCAGCCCCGGCGCGACCCTGACACTGACCGCGGCGCCGGCGGCCGGCTCGGCGTTCGCCGGCTGGAGCGGTGCCTGCAGCGGGACGGGGCCGTGCCGGCTCGCGGTCGGCGCCGCGCCGGCGGGCGCGACCGCGACCTTCGAGCCCGTGGGCCCGGCGCCGCCCGGGCCGCTCCCGCCGCCCGTTCCGCCGCCGCCCGCCGGTCCTCCGCCCGCCGGTTCTCCGCCCGCGAGGTCGGCGCCGACCCCGCCGTCCCGCGCGGTCGATCGCGCCGCCCCGGTGTTGACGAGCGCCCGCCTGACGCCGGCGGCCTTCCGCGCCGCGCGCGCCGGCGGCTCGCTCCTGCCGGCGGGAGCGCGGGCCGGGAGCACGCTGCGCTACGCCGTGTCGGAGGCAGCCACGCTCACCCTGACCGTCGAGCGGCTCAGGGGACGGCCTCCGCGCGTCGCGCCAGTCGCCGGCGCGATCCGGCTGCGAAGCGACGCTGGTACCCGGCGGCTGCGGTTCTCGGGGCGGCTGCGCAACCGGGCGTTGCGCCCAGGCCGCTACGCGCTCGTCCTGCGGGCGGTCGACGCCGCGGGCAATCGTTCGGCCACCCGGCGGGTCGCGTTCCGGGTCACGCGATGACGACGTGACCGGTGTAGACACGTCGATGACGTAAGATGTCTACATGGCCGATGTCGGTGTCCGCGAACTCAAGCAGCGGCTCTCGGAGTACCTGGACCGCGCCGAGCGCGGCGAGCTGGTGCTGGTGACCGACAGAGGGCGGCCGAAGGCGCTGCTCGGCCCGCTTCCTGGGCGCGCCCGCATCGAAGAGGGCCTGGCCGCTGGGTGGATCACGCCCGGCTCGCAGGAAGGCCTGAGCGCTGTCCGCCGGTTCAAGAGCTCGCGGCGGGTCCTCGACACGCTCGCCGACGATCGCTCCGCGTGAGCTTGTACGTCGACTCCAGCGCGCTGCTGAAGCGCTACGTCGACGAACCCGACTCGGATGCGGCCGAGGCGCTTCTCCAGAGCGACCCCTCGTTGCTGACCGGCAGGCACACGATCGTCGAAGTGCGCCGGAACCTCGCCCGGCTCCTCGACGGCGCCGACGCCGCGGCGGCCCGCACAGCCTTCACGCACGACCTGAGCGCCTTCGCGATCGTCGAGCTGGACGAGGTCACGTGCGAGACGGCCGCCGGCATCGCGGAGCTGACCGGCGTGCGTACGCTCGACGGTCTCCATCTCGCAGCCGCCCAGCGGGCCGGTGGACCCGCCATCTCGTTCGTCACCTTCGACCTGCGTCAGGCCCAGGCGGCCCGGAGCCTCGGCCTGACCGTCCTCGGCGCCTGAGCGCTCAGGTCGCCGCGAACGCCTCCGCGACGGCGAGCCGGAGCGGGTCGCCGGCGAGCAGCTCGCGACGCCCCACTCGAGCTCGAGCTCGCCGACGACGCCGCCGAGGCCGCGCAGCCACGCCGCGCCCTCTCGGCCGCTGAGCATGGCCTCGCGCCGCACGTCGTCCGGGACGTTCAGGACCGACGGCATCGGCGGGTCACCCGACGATGACGACCTTGCTCCTACGGTCTCGTACGTGCCACTCGCGCGGGCGTCGCGCGTTGCGAGGTCGCTGCCGTGCTCCACGGCCGCAAGCCCGACCCGAGGCGTCATACACCGCTCCGCCGGAGATCTGGTGCCGACTCAGCACCTGCGGGAGCCGTCCGGCGGTGTTCGACCCGAGGACCAATGGCTCGGCGAAGCGGTCTCGATCAGCCGCGCGGCGTCGGTGGGGCTCACCCGCGCGTCGCCCGGCAGCCGCGTCAGAACGGATTAGGTTTCCGCCAGGGCATGGCCGCTGAGGGCGACCTCGCGTCCATTCCACCACCGGCTGACGACTTCGTGGGCTGTGTGGGACGTCACGAGCAGCGGAATCGCCACGCTCGTGTCGAGCGCGATCAACGTCAGCGCCGACCGCTGTCGAGCAGCCCGAAGACCGTGTCGTCGTCGATCGGCGTGTCCGCTTTCGCAACCAACTCGCCGGACTCGTCCGCGAGGCGCGCCGTTCGCCCGGTCGGAATGACCTGGAGCCCCGCGCCGTAGCGGGAGATGTCGACCGTTGACCCTGGGGTCAGGCCAAGAGCGTCGCGAAGGGGCCTCGGAACGATTACGCGCCCAACTGAATCGAGACGCCCGCACTGGGACGACGTTACCAACGATCTCCCATCTCTCAGCCAGCCGAGCGTCGCAGCCGCGGACTTGAGCCGAGCAGGCCGACGCCTGCTCGAAGCTGCGGGCCAACACCGACTCCATCGGCTGCTGAGGGCGCTAGCTGTCAGATCCGACGCGTGCCTTGTCGGACCCGCACGACGTGACAAACCGATTGACTGAGCCCTACGTGCTCGGGCCGGGCGAGAAGGACTGCGCCCGGTCCGTCCACGCCTTCAGCTGCGCGACCGCCAGCCGGTCGCCGCGGACGACCGGGCGGTGGCCGGGCGGGGGCGATTCGCCGCGCAGCAGGTGCTCGAAGCCCTTCGGCGTCATCGTGACGGTCGCGTCCACGCCCTCCGGCGGCGCCTGCGCGGTGGCGGTGACAGTCCCGTCGGCGACGACCACGTAGCGGATCTGGGTCGCGTCCCCCGCGATCTCCTGGGCGACCGTGAAGCGGTGCCCGCGAGTCCAGGACGGGTGGATGGCGTAGGGCAGCGTGCCGAGCACCATCCCCGGCTCGAGGCGCGCGCCCGCGCGGGCCGTGTCGGCCAGGCTGCCCGCGGCGGCCGGGATGCGCTCCAGCGTGGCCAGCCGCCGGCGGCGGCCTCGCAGGCGCGCCGGCCCGGTGTACCGGCGCACGCGCGGGCCGACACCCGCGAGCAGCTCGGCCAGCGTGAGCGGGTCGGCGGTCAGGTGGAAGTCGGCCTCGCGGCGCCCGCGCGGAGCCGATCGCGGCGTCACGTACGTCCGGGCACCGGTCACCGAGACGGCGAAGGTCCCCGTGCCGGTGATCGTGAGGTCGTAGTCCAGCGGCTCGGACAGGTACGCGCCCTGGGCGGGCAGCAGCGCGACCAGCAGCCTCCCGGCGGTGGCCGGATCGTCGTGGGCGAGCTTGACGAGCGCGCCGCGCAGCCACGGGTACTCGCGGGCGCCGCCGGTGACGGCGCCCCGCGGCGGCGCGCCGGCCGGGACCTCGATGGGCCGCGGCGTGGGAGCATCCGGCGGCGCGGTCGCCGCAGCCTCGGCCGGCGGCGCGGCCGGTTCGGCTCGCTCGGCCGGCGACGGGGCCGCCTCGCCGGACCCGACGGGCGCCGACCGCCCGGGAGCCGGCTCGGCGCGCTCGCGCAGGGCCGCGGCCGCCGCGTCGAGGTCGGCCACCACGCGACCGGCAGCCTCCGGCGGCGAGGGCGGCCGGGCGGCGGCCGCCTCGGCCTGCTCGCGCGCCGCGTGCTGGAGGCGCAGCTCGTCCGCGAGGCCCGCGGCGCGCCGGTCCAGCGCGGCGATCCGGTCCTGCAGCGAGCTCCCCTCGTGCTCGGCTGCGACACGACCCGCGGCCAGCTCGGCCTCGGCGCGCCGGCGCAGCGTGCGCTCGTCCGCGAGCTCGGCCCGCGCCAGCAGCGCGGCGTCGCGCGCGCCGGTGAGCTCGGCCGCCAACCGCGCAGCGTCCGCGACGGCCGCCGCGCGGGCGGGCTCCGCTTCGGCGGCGCGCTCGCGCTCGGCGTCGAGCGCCAGCGACAGCGCCTCGCGCGCCGACCGCTCCCGCTCGAGCTCGAAGTCCAGCGCGGCGCGGGCCACCGACTCGACGCGCGTCCGTGCCGCCGTGGCGGCGCTCGCCGTCCGCGCGTCGTCGAGGTCCGCCCGTGCCGTCTCGGCGACACGGCGCTCGGCGTCCAGGGCGCGCTCGAGCTCGCCGGCCCGGCGTTCGAGCTCCGCCGCGGCCGCCCGCGCGGCCTCGAGCTCCGCCCGGACAGCGGCCAGGCGCTCGACGGTGCTCGCCAGCTCGGCGTCGCGCTCGGCCAGCGCGCGCTCGGCCGCCGCCCCGGCCGTGCGCGCCTCCGCCAAGGCCGTCGCGGCCGTCGCGGCCGCCGCCTGCGCCTCTGCGAGTGCCGCGGACAACTCCGCCGAGCGGGCCCGCTGCGCGTCGAGCTCGTCGGCGCGCTCGGCGGCCTCGGCGCGCGCAGCCGCCGCCTCGGGCACGAGCGCGGCGTGCTCGGCCTCGAGCACCGAGAGGCGGACGGCGTCCGCCGTGCGCGAGACCTCCGACGTGCGCAGCTTCAGCCGCCACTCGCGCGCGAGCTCGCGCAGCCGCGCGGCCTCGGCCAAGGCCGCGGAGAGCGCCTCGCGGTGGCGCTCCGCGCGCAGGCGGGCGCGCTCCGCCGCCTCGGCCTCGAGACTCGCGTCCGGCACGGCCGGCGCACCCGCGGGCGTGCCGGCGAGCCGCGCCGCCAGCGCCGCGCGCTCCTCCCCCAGCTCCGCGACGCGGCGCTCGAGCTCGGCGCCGCGCGCCTCGAGCACCTCCACCGCCTTGAGGGCCTCGCCGGCGATCCGGGCCTGAGCCCGCTCGGCCGCCTCCGCCCGGCGGGTGCGGCGCTCGGCGAGCACCGCGCGGTCGATCACCTGGCCGCCCGCCGGCTCGACGGCCGGCGCCGCCGGCGCCGGCGCAACGGCACGTCCCCGGCGGCCGGCAACGTGAGCGGCGCGCGGTCACCGTTCTCCCACTCGAGCCACGGCTCGGCGTCTTCAGGAGGCGCAGCAGGCAGCACGAACGCCGCCCGCCAGCCCGGCTCGCTCCGGCCGTCGGGCAGCGAGACGAAGCGCTCGCCGCCGAGCACCAGCTCGGGCAGCGCGTCCGGCGCCCGCCCAGCGGCCCAGCAGCCGCGCACGCGCAGCAGGCCCGCGCCGCCGGAGGACGGCAGCCACTCGACCGCCTCGAGCGTCAGCCCGTCGGGCCCGGGTGCCGAGGGAGAGGACGGCGAGCTCATCGCCGTGGATGCTTCCAGACGCCGCGGCGGGCGGGAAGCTCAGTCGTCCGTGTCGTCGGAGCCGGTGCGCTTGAAGAGCAGCACGACGCCGGCCACACCGCCCACGAGGGCGAGGGCGGCGCCCGCGACCAGCGCCTTGGGAGCGCGCAGGGCGCCGTAGCGGAGGCGCAGGAGCGACTTCAGCCCCTTCCAGACTGCGATGCCAAGGAGTCGGTAGAACATATGCGGTCTTTACCCGGAGCTGTCCTCGCGCAACCTGTAGGCCATCCGCGACTGCAGCGACCAGATCTCGATGAAGCCCGGCGAGGCCGACTGGGAGAACAGCCCGCCCGACTCCGCAAAGGTCGCCAGCTGCGCGTCATAGACCGCGTTCGAGCTCTCCCGCGTGACCACCCTTGCCGTCCCCTTGTAGAGCTTGAGGCCGATCGTCCCCGTCACCCGCTCGTTGACCCGCTCGACGTAGGCCTCGATGTCGCTCCGCAGCGGCTCCCACCACAGCCCGGCGTAGACGAGGTAGGCCCACTTGCGGTCCAGCTCGGGCTTGAACTGATTCTGGTGGATCGTCCCGACCAGGCGCTCGAGCTCGCGGTGGGCGGTCAGCAGCAGCGCGGCGGCCGGCACCTCGTAGATGTCGCGCACCTTCAGCCCGACGATGCGGTCCTCGATGTGGTCGACGATCCCGACGCCGTGGCGCATCCCGAGCCCGGCGGCGCGCTCGAGCAGCTCGACGAGCTCCAGGCGCTCGCCGTCGAGCGCGACCGGCACCCCGGCCTCGAAGCTGACGTCGACCACCTGCGGCTCGTCGGGGGCGAGCTCCGGTCGGGTGACGAGCTGGAAGACGTCGTCCTCGGGCGCGTGGGAGAGGTCCTCGATCCACTTGCCCTCCGAGGAGCGGCCCCACAGGTTGTCGTCGATCGAGTACGGCGCCGCCTCCGTGCCGCCCTTGACCGGGATGCCGTGCTGGCGCGCGTAGGCGATCTCCTCGTCGCGGCCCATCGCCCACGAGCGCACGGGCGCGATCACCTTCAGCTCGGGCGCGAGCGTCGCGACGGTCGACTCGATGCGCACCTGGTCGTTGCCCTTGCCGGTGCAGCCGTGGGCGATCGTGTCGCAGCCGGTGCTGCGGGCGTAGTCGACGGCGAGCTTGGCGATCAGCGGCCGGCCGAGCGCGGTGAAGAGCGGATAGCCGTCGCCGTAGTCGGCGTTGGCCTTGATGGCCGGGAGCACGTAGTCGCGGGCGAACTCCTCGCGCGCGTCGACGACGTGGCAGTCCAGTGCCCCGAGCCGCAGCGCCTTGCCGCGCACGACCTCGTAGTCCTCCCCCGGCTGGCCGAGGTTGACGGTCAGCGCGACTACCTCGGCCTCGTACTCGTCCTGGATCCACTTGAGCATCACGCTCGTGTCCAGGCCGCCGGAGTAGAGCAGCAGGACGCGGCCGACCTCTTCGGGCTCCGCGAGGTAGGACGCCACGCGGGTGGCGCCCGGCTGGGCGACCCGGCGGACCTCGGTGCGGCTCTCGGGCTCGCGCGGCGCGTCGGCGGCTGGGTCGCTCACCAGCGCTCGCGACCGCGCAGGACCGGGGCCCGCTGGTAGCGGAAGCCGTCGGCGTCGGAGTCCTCGATGTAGCCGGCGTCCTCGGGCTGCTCCTCTGAGTCGCGCATCTCCTCCAACCAGGCGGCGCCGCCGAGGTCGCTGACGGCGGCCGCGTCGTCGAAGACGAGCATCGCGTCCTCCCCCAGCTTCTCGGCGCTGCGGCGGTGCAGCGGCGCGACCATCATCGCCGCGTGCTCGTCCTCGGTCGCGGCGAGGCTCAGGCCGACCAGGCCGAGCTGCAGCGGGCGGGCGCTGTCCAGGCGGACGGCGAGCGCGGCGATCCGCTCGCTCCAGGCGACCAGCACGCCGGCGCGGCCGGCGTCGAGCGCCGACCGGAAGCCGGCCTGGTCGTGCGGGCCGGCCTCGGTGAAGGCGCGTACGGCGCGGGCGACGTCCGAGTCCGCCGGGGACGGGATCCGGCTCTCCGCGTACTCGCGCTCGTGCGCCAAGTTGAGGCGGCCAAGCTCATGGTCGAGGTCCATCACCCCCGAAGTCAAGCAGGCGGGGCCACTCCCGTGCGCCTCGGTCGGCCATGATGGGAGGCATGCAGGTCACCCTGTGCGACGTCGGGCCGCGCGACGGCCTGCAGAACGACGCGGCGACGCTCGCCCCTGCGGTGCGGGCCGAGCTGTGCGACCGGCTCGCCGCCGCCGGCCTGCCGCGCGTCGAGGCGGCCAGCTTCGTCAACCCCAGGCGGGTGCCGCAGATGGCCGGCGCGGAGGAGGTCTTCGCCGCCCTGGGCGAGCCCGGCGACACCGTCTTCGCCGCCCTCGCGCTGAACCCCAAGGGGCTCGAGCGTGCGGTCGCCGCCGGCGCCCGCGAGGTCCATCTCGCCTACCCCGTCACCGACACGTTCGCCCGCCGCAACCAGAACGCCACGGTGGAGGAGGCCGCCCGCGATGCCGCGGCGATGATCGAGGCCGCCCACGGCGCCGGCATGCGGGCGACGGCGACGGTCTCCGTCGCCTTCGGCTGCCCGTTCGAGGGGCGCGTGGACCCCGGCGTGGTGGTCGACCACGTGGGCCGGATGGCCGCGGCAGGCGCCGACGAGATCATGCTCGCCGACACGATCGGCGTCGGCGTGCCGGCCCAGGTCCGCCGGCTGCTGCCCGAGTCGCTGGCGGCCGCCGGCGGCGTCCCGGTCGGCCTGCACCTGCACAACACGCGCAACACCGGCTACGCGAACGCCGAGGCGGGGCTCGCGCACGGCGCGACGCTGCTCGACGCCTCCGTGGGCGGCCTCGGCGGCTGCCCGTTCGCGCCGCGCGCGACCGGCAACATCGCCACCGAGGACCTCGTCTACCTGCTCGACGGCGAGGGGGTCGACACGGGCGTCGACCTCGACGCGGTGATCACCGTGACCGAGTGGCTCGCGGGCGTCCTCGGCCGCGACCTGCCGGGGCTGGTGCACCGTGCGGGGCCGTTCCCGCCGGGCTGAGCCCGGAGGGGCGGGGATCGCCTACCACCGGACCTCGGGCAACGCGTTCGTCGGTGCCGACGGCCGGCTGGACTCCTGGATCCTGCAGACGCCGGACTGCTGGGGCCAGCGCGCGTGCACTCGCCCCGAGGGGATCCCGCGCTTTGAGCGCACGCTCGAGCGCGACCTCGCGGGCGCGCGTACGGTCGTCGACCTCACGACGCTGATCCCGTTCCCGTTCGGCGCCTTCCGCGACGCGATCGTGCGCGGGCTCCGCCGCGCCTACGCGGGCGGGCAGCGGCCGGTGATCCGCGTGCTCGGCGGCTGTGCGCCGCCGTGCGCGGTCTCGCTGCCCGAGAGCCCGGCGCAGGCCTACGCCGACCAGCTCGCGGCGGCGATCTCCGGCGACGCGCGCGTGATCGTCGCCGCCTACCGCTTCCCGCCGCTCGGGACGCCGGCGACGTTGCCCTCGTTGAGCTTCAACCACTCGAAGACGATCGCCGTCGATGGCCGCGTCGCGCTGGTGGGCGGCCACAACCTGTGGGGCTCGGACTATGTCCAGGGCTATCCGCGGTCGCCGCTCACCAACCCGGTCCACGACGTGACGCCGCGCGTCGAGGGGCCGGTGAGCGCCGGCGTGCACAAGTGGGCGAACACGCTGTGGCGCGCAGCGTGCGTGACCGCCCGCTCGACGCCGCCGACCGCGATCAACGGCGCCGCCGTCGCCTACGGCCCCGGCACGCCGCGGACCTGCCCGGCCGCCATCCGGCCCCCGCGGGCGCCGCGCGCGGGGCGCGTCGACGTGCTCGGCTTCGGCCGGCTCAGCCTCTTGGGTGTCAGGCCACCGAGCGGGCCCACCCGGCCCAGCGGCCGGGGCGCGCCCGACGACCCCTCGCCGTGCCCGACCGGACTGCCGTTCTTCACGCCGGCGACCGAGAGCCCCGACTGGACCAACGACCGGGCCTACTGGCCGGCGTTCGATCGTCGTGACCCGGCCGGCACCGGCCTGCGGGCGCTGATCCGGTCCGCCCGTCGTCGGTGTTCATCGCCCAGCAGGATCTGCACGGGCTCTGCCAGCCGCCGCAGCCGGGCATCAGCCCGCGCTTCGACCGGCGCCTGCTCGACGCCATCGCGGGCCGGCTGCTGGACGGCGTCGACGTGCGCGTGGTGATCTCGACCCCCGGCGCCACCATCAGCGAGGGGGTCTCCTACTCCAACACGACCTCGCTGCGCCAGACCTCGAGCGCGGTGCTCGCCCGCACGCGCGCGCTGGCGCGCGATCCCGGACGGGCCGCGCGCGCCGTCGACGAGCACTTCCGGCTGCGCTCCATCCGCTTCGGGCCCTCGCGCGTGTGGCCGAACGCGCCGGCGGAGTTCAACAAGATCGCCAACCACAGCAAGCTCGGCATGGTCGACAACTGCGCGATCGGGGTCGGCTCGCACAACCTGTATCCGTTCTGGCTCTCTGAGTACACGCTGATGAGCGAGGACCGGCGGGTGGCGGGGACCTTCAAGTCCGAGTACGCCGACGAGATCCGGCGGCACTCCGCGCGCAGCGGCCCCTTGCCGGGGCGCGCCTGCGCGCGAAACACGTGACGCGGGCCGCCGCGCCCTACGGCGCGCGCGAGCCGCCGAGCGCGACCATCACCTCGTCGAGGCCCATGACGTCGCCGTACTTCTGGCCGATGTCGAACAGCGCGGCGTCGTGGGCGCTGCGCCAGCGGTCGCCGACGGCTTCGTAGGGGACGACCGCGGAGAGGTTGTGCTGGACCGCGTCGACCACGGTGGCGCGCACGCAGCCCGACGTCGAGGCGCCGCAGACGACGACGGTGTCGCAGCCCGCCAGCATCGACGCCAGCGGCGTCGCGAAGAACGACGAGGCGAACGGCTTGACCAGCAGCGGCTCCTCCGGGCGGCGGCCGAGGCGCTGGTCGAGCCGGATCCAGCGCGACCCGGGCCGCAGGATCGCCAGCGACGGGACCTTGCGCAGGAACACGGCGGCGGCCACCTCGGCACCCTCGTCGTAGCTGACGGTGGTGAAGATCACCGGCACCTCCGCCGCGCGGGCGTGGTCGAGCACGCGGCGGGTGGCCGCGACGACGGCGTCGAGGTCTGAGCCCAGCGGCGAGACCGGGTCGGTGAAGCCCTCGATCAGGTCGACGACCACCACGGCCGGGCGGCGGCCGAAGCCGGCCGCCCCGCCGAAGCCGGTGGCCTCACCGCTCATCGCCCCGGCGCCGTCGCTGGCAGCCCGCTCGGCCTCCCAGGCGGCCCGCATGCGCGCCCGCGCGTCGTCCGGGTCCTCCAGCGGCGACCACCGCAGCGGCTTGGCCGGGTTGGGCGCCGGCAGCCCCGTCTCGGCCTCGCAGTTGGCCACCGTGTCGGCCAGCGAGGGGCCGAAGTCGAACGCGGGCGCCTCGCCGCGCTCGTCGCGCTGCCGCGCCCGCTCGGCCTCTGTCCCCGCCTCGTCCACCTCGCCGTCGGCGCCGAGCACGACGCCGTAGCCCGTCTGCGCGGCCTCCGCCGAGACGAGGCCGAAGGCGACGTCGCGGGCCACCAGCTCGGCGGGACGGTCGAGCCGGTCCTTCCAGCCGCCGCCGCCGGCGGTGCGGTAGATCAGCATGTCGCCCGGCTCCACGACGATCTCGTCGCACTTGGCCGGCAGCACCTGCTCGGTCCCGTCGGCGCGGCGCAGGAGCTTGGTCGAACGCTCGCCCGGCAGCCCGCCGAGCACGCCCCACGGGTGCGTGAGCCAGCGGTCGTCGTGGATCGAGACCTCGCCCGGCTCGAGGTAGACGTAGCGCTTCTCCACCCCGTTGCCGCCGCGGTGGAAGCCGGGTCCGCCCGAGTCGGTGACGGTCGTGTAGCCGTCGATCCGCAATGGGTAGTAGGCCTCGAGGTACTCGGTCGGGATGTTCTCGAACAGCGGCCACCAGCTGTGGCCGTCCATCCCGTCGCCGATCGGCCGGCCCGGGATGCCGCCGTAGAGGATCTCCATCGCGTAGAAGAACTCCCCGCCCTCGTCCCAGCCGCTGTAGAGCATGTAGGGCGAGGTCCCGTAGCCCGCCGCCGTGTTGAGCTCCGGCGCCTGCTTGCACAGCGCGCCGCCGAGCACGTCGAAGAGCCGCGTGAGCCCGTGTGTGCGGCAGCCGAGCGCCGCGGGGTAGCGCGGGCTGAGCAGGCAGCCCTCCGGCATGACGACGTGCAGCAGCGGATAGAAGCCGTCGTTGAAGAGGATCTGGGGGTCGTTGACCATGATCAGGTAGACCCCGATGAACATCTTGAACATCCCCTCGGAGAGGTAGAAGTTCACCGGCCCGATGGCCTGGGGATCCGTGCCCGACCAGTCGAAGAAGGCGTGGTCGCCCTCGCGCCAGATGGTCAGCCGCATGCGGTAGGGGCCGTTGCCCAGACCGTCGTCGTCGATGTAGTCCTCGAAGGTCTGCGGCTCCTCCGGGATGGCGGCCACGATCAGCTTGCGCATCGCCTCGTAGGTGCGGTCCAGCAGCGCCTGCAGGGTGGCGAGGTAGACGTCCTTGCCGAAGCGCTCGCAGAGCTCCATCACGCGCCGCTCGCCGGCGTGGCAGGCGGCGACGATCGCGAACAGGTCGGCGCGGTTCATCTCCGGCAGGCGCACGTTGTTGAGGATCAGCCGCAGGATCTCCTCCTGCACCTCGCCGCGCTCGACGATCTTCAGCGGCGGGATGATCAGCCCCTCCTCGAAGATCGTCCGCGCGCCGGTCGGCAGCGAGCCCGGCAGCCGGCCGCCGGCGTCCATCTGGTGGCCGAACTGCGAGGACCAGCCGACCAGCTCGTCCTCGTAGAAGATCGGCACCAGCACGAGCCAGTCGTTGGTGTGCGAGATCGAGGCCGAGCACTTGTAGGGGTCGCTCGTGAGGATCACGTCGCCGGGGTACACGCCGCGGTCCCAGTCGGCCATCATCTCGTTGATGTAGGCGCCGAACTGCCCGACGACCATCCGCCCCTGCGGGTCGGTGAGCATCGGGAACTCGTCGTGCTGCTCGCGGATGACCGGGCTCATCGCGCTGCGGAAGAGCACGGCGTCCATCTCGAAGCGCGCGTGGCGCAGCGCGTTCTCGATGATGTCGACCGTGATCGGATCGATCTCGAGGTCCGGGATCTCCGCGACGCGGAGCCCCTCGGTGGTCGCGCTCATCAGGTGGCCTCCGGGGTGATCAGGACGTTGTAGTGGTGGTCGACCTCGGCGTGGTAGCCGGGGAGCACGACGGTGGTGGAGTCGAACTCGGTGACGACGGCGGGGCCGGCGAAGCGCATCCCGGGCGCCAGGCCGGCGCGGTCGTAGATCGCCGTCGGGCGGCGCTCGCCCTCGAAGAGGATCTCGCCGGTGTCCACCCGCGCGCCCTCGGCGTCGGCGTCGCCCGGCTTGCCGGCCGCCAGCTCTGGGCTCGGGCGCTCGCCGGAGCCGACCGCGCGCAGGTTGACGATCTCCGACGCCGTGCCCGGCATGCGGAAGCCGTAGAGCTGCTCGTGCAGGCCGTTGAAGCGCTCCTCGAGCGCCGCCAGGTCACCCGCCCCCACCTCGCCGTGGTCGAGCGACACGGGGATCTCGTAGCCCTGACCGCGATAGCGCATGTCGGCCACGAAGGCGATCCCCTGGTCGTCGGGCGCGATCGCCTCGGCGTCCATCCACTCGCGCGCGCGGGCCTCCAGCCCGCCGAGGATCTCCTCGAGCTCAGGGCCGGTCGCCTCGGCGGTCAGGCGGATGAGCGTCTGGGCGAACTCCTGGCGGAAGTCGGCCACCAGGTCGCCGAGCGCGCACAGCAGGCCGGGCGAGGGCGGCACGATGACCGGGAAGGAGCCCATCAGCTCGGCGACCGCGTTGGCGTGCAGCGGGCCCGCGCCGCCGAAGGCCACCAGCCCGAACTCGCGCGGGTCGTGCCCGCGCTGGACGGAGATGACCCGCAGCGCGCCGGCCATGTTCTCGTTGACGATCTTCAGGATGCCCTCGGCGGCCTGGTCGACGCTCAGGCCCATCGCCTCGGCCACGGTCGTGACCGCAGCGGTGGCGGCGTCCACGTCGAGCTCCATCTCCCCGCCGATCAGGCGCGGCGGCAGATGGCCCACGACCACGTTGGCGTCGGTGACCGTCGGCGCCTCGCCGCCGCGCCCGTAGGCCGCGGGGCCGGGATCGGCGCCGGCCGAGTCGGGGCCGACGCGCAGCGCGCCCGTCAGCTCCGGGACGAAGGCGATCGAGCCGCCGCCCGCCCCGACCGTGTGGACGTCGATCGACGGGATCTTGATCGTGAACTGGCCGATCGTCGTCTCGCGCCCGATCGTCGGCTCGCCCGCCTGGCAGAGCGAGACGTCGGTCGAGGTGCCGCCCATGTCGAAGGTCAGCAGGTTCGGGTGGCCCGAGCGCTGGGCGACGTGCAGCGCGCCCGCGACGCCGCCGGAGGGCCCGGAGAGCACGCCGTAGACCGGGTTGCGCGCCGCCTCGCGCGGGCTCATGACGCCGGCGTCCGAGCGCAGCACGTTGAGCTCGGCGCCGACCCCGAGCTCCTGCAGCGAGGACTGCAGCCGGTCGACGTAGGTGGCGACCGTCGGGCGCACGTAGGAGTTCAGGCAGGCCGTGAGCGTGCGCTCGTACTCGCGGAACTCGGGCAGCACGTCGGAGGAGACGGTGACCGGGAAGCCGGGATAGAGCTCCTCGACGACCGCGGCCACCTCGCGCTCGTGGCGCCCGTCGACGTAAGCGTTGATCAGGCTCACGGTCAGCGACTCGACGCCGGAGTCGACCAGTTCGCGCACGATGCCGGCCACCTGGTCGCGGTCGACCGGGACGAGCGTCTCCCCGCGCGCATCCATGCGCTCGGCCGCCTCGCGCGTGTCGGCCAGCGAGGCCGGCGGGTCGGGCTTGAGCATGATGATCCAGCCGGCCAGCGGCCCGGGCGTCTGGGAGCGCGCGAGGTGCAGGATCTGCCCGAAGCCGCGGGTGGTGATCAGCCCGACGCGCGCGCCCTTGGACTCGAGCACCGCGTTGGTCGCGACGGTCGTCCCGTGCACCACGGCGCCGAGCGCGTCCGGGCCGATGCCGGCCTCCTCGCAGATCCGCCGCACGCCGGTGAGCACGCCCTCGGACGGGTCGGCCGGCGTCGACGGCGTCTTGACCCGCCACTGGCGCGAGTCCTCGTCGTCGACCAGGAACAGGTCCGTGAACGTCCCTCCGACGTCCACCCCCAGGCGATAGGCCATGCGTCTCCTCTCCCTCGTTAGATGACGCCGTCTCCGGCGAGGCGGTCGAGCTCCTCCGTGCCGACGCCGAGCTCCGCCAGCACCGTGGCGGTGTCGGCGCCGACGGTCCAGCGGGCGCTCGTGCGCACGCTCCCGGGCGTGTCCGAGAGCAGCGGCACCGGGGCGGGCGCGGTCAGCTCGCCGTGCACCTCGTCCTCGTAGCGCACGAGCAGCCCGCGCTCGGTGAAGTGCTCGTCGTCGTAGATGTCGGCGATCGAGTAGACCGGCGCGCACACGACACCCGCCGCGTTGGCCAGCTCGTCGAGCTCCTGCGCCGTATAGCCGGCGGCCCACGCCCCGATGATCTCGTCCAACAGGTCCTCGTGCTCGCCGCGCGCGTGGTGGGTGGCGAAGCGCTCGTCCTCGCCCAGCTCGGGCCGACCCATCAGCGTGGCCAGGCGGCGCCACAGCGTGTCGTGGTTGGCGGCGATCACCATCCACTTGCCGTCGCTGGAGCGATACACGTTGGAGGGGGCGATGCGCGGCAATCGGGTGCCGGTCGGCTCGCGCACGAAGCCGAGCTTCTCGTACTCCGTGACCGCCGACTCGAGCATCGCGAAGCAGGCGTCGGTGATGGCCGCGTCGACGACCTGGCCCCTGCCGGCGGCGCCGCCGGCATCGCGCGCGTAGAGCGCGAGCAGGATCCCCTGGAAGGCCGACTGGGCGGCCAGCGTGTCCCCCAGCGAGATGCCGCTGCGCGGCGGCGCCTCGCCCGGGTAGCCGTTGATGAAGCGCAGCCCGCCGATCGCCTCGCCGGCCGAGGCGAAGCCCGGCCGGTCGCGCAGGCGACCGGTCTGCCCGTAGCCCGACACGCGCGCGTAGACGCAGCCCGGGTTGGCGGCGTGGACCTGCTCGGGCCCGAGCCCCCACTTCTCCATCGTCCCGGGGCGGAAGTTCTCGACCACGACGTCGGCGCCCGCGCACAGCTCGGCGGCCAGCGCCTGCCCGCGCTCCGTGCGCAGGTTGAGCGTCACCGAGCGCTTGTTGCGGGCGAGGATCGCCCACCACAGCGAGTGGTCGTTGTGGCGCAGGCGGCCCCAGTCGCGCATCGGGTCGCCCGCCGGCGGCGCCTCGATCTTGACCACGTCGGCGCCGAAGTCCCCCAGCAGCGTGCCGACGTAGGGCCCGGCCAGCAGCTGGCCGAACTCGAGCACGCGCAGGCCGGCGAGCGGCGGCTCAGCCATCCTTGCGCAGGACCTCGACGAGGAAGTCGCGGGCGCCGAGGATGTGCATGCGCATCACCGCCTCGGCCATCTGCGGGCGCCCGGCGCGCACCGCCGCGGCCAGCTCGCGATGGCAGGCGAGCGACTGCGCGCGCTGGGCCTCGTCGCGCCAGAACACCTGGCGGAAGATGCGCGGGATGCCGGCCACCGCGCGCATCGCCGTCGTGAGCCGCTGGCTGGCGGCTGCCTCGAGGATCGTGCGGTGGAAGGTCACGTTGAGCGCGATGTGCTCGTCGATGGCCGTCGGGACGGCCGGGTCCAGCGCCGCGGCGCGGTCGGCCAGCTCCACCAGGCGGACCTTGTCCGGCGCGGTGATCCGCTCGGCGGCGCGCGCCGCGGCGTGCGGCTCGATCAGCGCGCGGATCTCGTAGAGCTCGAGCAGGTCGGCGCCGTCGAAGGCGCTCACCACCGCGCCCTTGTGCGGCTCGAGCGTGACGAGCCCCTCGGCCTCGAGCACCAGCAGCGCCTCGCGGACGGGCGTGCGCGAGGTGCCGAAGCGCTGCGCCAGCGCCTCGGCCCGCAGCCGCTCGCCCGGCTCGAGCGACCCCTCGAGGATCGCGTGCTGCAGCTGGTCGCGCACGCGGATCGTGCTCGTCGCGGTGACCCCCGGCTCCGCCATGGATTGCATACAACACCACGACGACAGGCCGTGCGCAAGCCGGAGCCGGCCCGTTCTGCATGCGATCCCGGTGTGATGGACTTGGCCCGTGCGCGCGATGCAGCTGGACCGCCCGGGCGCGCCCCTGCGCGCGGTGACCCTCCCGGACCCCGAGCCCGGGCCGGGCGAGCTGCTCCTGCGGGTGCGAGCCTGCGGGGTGTGCCGGACCGACCTGCACATCCTCGACGGCGAGGTCACCGCGCCGCGACTGCCGCTCGTCCCCGGCCACCAGATCGTCGCCGAGCGCACCGACACCGGCGAGCGCGTCGGCGTGCCGTGGCTCGGCTGGACCGACGGCACGTGCGCCTACTGCCGCTCCGGCCGCGAGAACCTGTGCGACGCGGCGCGCTTCACCGGTCTGGACCGCGACGGCGGCTACGCGGAGCTGGTGGTCGCCGACGAGCGCTTCTGCCTGCCGCTGCCCGGCGGCTTCAGCGACCTCGAGGCGGCGCCGCTGCTGTGCGCCGGGCTGATCGGCCACCGCACGCTGCGGCTGGCCGGTGATCCGCGCCGGGTCGGGATGTACGGCTTCGGCGCGGCGGCGCACATCGTCTGCCAGGTCGCCGTGCACGAGGGCCGCGAGGTGTTCGCCTTCACGCGCCCGGGCGACGAGGAGACGCAGGCCTTCGCCCGCTCGCTCGGCGCCGCGTGGGCCGGCGGCTCGGACGAGCGCCCGCCCGAGCCGCTCGACGCCGCGCTGATCTTCGCCTCGGCCGGAGAGCTCGTGCCCGCCGCGCTCGCCGCGGTCGCCAAGGGCGGCGTCGTCGTCTGCGGCGGCATCCACATGAGCGACATCCCGGCCTTCGGCTACGACCTGCTGTGGGGCGAGCGCGTCGTGCGCTCGGTGGCGAACCTCACCCGCGCCGACGGCCGCGGGTTCCTGGCCCTGGCCGCGCGCATCCCGGTGCGCACGACGATCACGGCCTATCCGCTGGAGGCGGCGGGCGACGCCCTCGAGGACCTGCGGGCCGGGCGGCTGGAGGGCTCCGCCGTGCTCACCGTGGGCTCCTGACGGCGAGCCCGCCATCGTCGTTGACACCCCGTCCTCACCGGAGGAGACTCCCGCGCTTCGATCCGGCGTCAAATCGAAACGGGGTGTCGACGTGCTGCGCTTCTCGGCCGTCATGGTCGCGGTTCTCTCGCTGCTGGTGCTGCCGGCGACGGCCGCCGCGGCGCAGCGGGGACAGAACACCGCCTCAGAGCGCCTGGACGTCTACACCGGTGAGGTCAGCGGCGATCAGCTGCAGCGCATCGTCGACCTCGGCGTCGACCGCCACGAGCTCGAGGTCACGCGGGCGCGCGGCCGCGGCGGCGCGAAGGCCGGGCTCCGCGTGGAGGCGATCCTCAGCGGCCGCCAGGCGCAGGCGCTGCGCCGCGACGGCCTCGCGTTGCAGACCAAGCTCCTCGAGGGGCAGTCCGTGGCCCAGCGGGCGACCGCGCTGGCGGCCGATGGCTTCGAGGTCTTCAAGCGCTACGGCGGCGCCGGCGGGATCAAGGCGGAGTTCGAGCAGGCGGCGGCCGACAACCCCCGCATCGCCAAGCTCGTCAACTACGGCCGCACGGTCAACGGCCAGGACATCGTGGCGCTCAAGGTGTCCGAGAACGCCCGCACGCGGCGCGACGGCGCCAAGCCCGCCGTGCTCTACCTCGGCGCCCAGCATGCCCGCGAGTGGATCACCCCGGAGATGATCAGGCGGCTCATGCACTACGTCCTCGACGGCTACGAGGACAACCGCGCGATCCGCCGGCTGGTGGACGAGAACGAGCTGTGGTTCGTCCCCGTCGCCAACCCCGACGGCTACGACTTCACCTTCCAGGCCGGCCAGCGGCTGTGGCGCAAGAACCTGCGTGACAACAACGGCGACGGCACGATCGCCGCCGGCGACGGCGTCGACCTCAACCGCAACTACCCGACGAAGTGGGGCTACGACAACGAGGGCTCCTCCCCCAACCCGGCGAGCGAGACGTTCCGCGGGCCGGGGCCGGGTTCCGAGCCCGAGACGCAGGCGCTCGACGCGCTCGTCGACCGCCTCGACTTCGAGTTCTTCGTCAACTACCACTCCGCGGCCGAGCTGCTGCTCTACGGGACCGGCTGGCAGGTTGCCACCCCGACGCCCGACGACGTCATCTACGAGGCGATGGCGGGCGACGACGCCGAGCCGGCCATCCCGGGCTATGACCCGGACATCTCGGCTGAGCTCTACACCACCAACGGCGACACCGACACGCACATGACCGAGCGCTACGGCACGCTCGGCTTCACGCCGGAGATGTCCACCTGCGAGGCGGCCTCGAACGTCGACCCCGACGACGAGTGGGAGGCGGCGGAGTGCGGCAGCGGCTTCGAGTTCCCCGACGACGAGGGGCTCGTGCAGGCCGAGTTCGAGAAGAACATCCCCTTCGCGCTCTCCGTGGCGCGGTCCGCCGACGATCCGGACGACCCGGCGTCGGTGGTCGGCCGGCGCGCGGAGAACTTCCGCGTCGACACGTTCGAGGTCTCCTACGGCGATCCGCAGACCGTCGCCGTCGTGGCCAAGCGCGCGCTCCAGCGCGTGCGCATGCGCTACAGCATCGACGGCGGGCGGGTGCGCACGACCTTCGCGCCCGAGTGGGACGGGGGTGAGCGCTACGGCGACGAGAACGACGACTACTACGCCGAGCTGCGCGGCCGCGTGCGCGGCGCGGAGCCGGGCGATCGCGTCCGCGTCTGGTTCGAGGGCCGCCAGCGCGGCCGCGGCCGGGTCACGAGCCGGGCGTTCACCTACACCGTCGAGGAGGACAGCGACGCCGACGTGCTCGTGCTCGCCAACGAGGACTACACCGGCGTCGACCCGACCTACCCCGCCGGCACCGACGCGCCCAAGTACGCCGCCGCCCACGTCGCGGCGGTCGAGGCCGCCGGCTACGAGGCCGACGTCTGGGACGTCGATGCCCAGGGCGTGCCGCACGACCTCGGCGTGCTCGAGCACTACGACGCCGTGGTCTGGTATCTCGGCGACAACCGGCTCACCCAGGACCCCGAGGACGCGCTGATCTCCACCCCGTTCGGCCAGTTGCCGGACATCGCGGTGGCCGAGCGCCAGCAGTACCTGACGATGGCGGTGCGCGACTACCTCAACGACGGCGGCAAGCTGCTGCACGCCGGCGAGTCGGCCCAGCACGAGGGCCTGCCCGGCATCAGCGGCGCGGTCGGCGGGCTCTACTACGGCCTCAACGGCGACCCGACCGCCGAGTGCGTGGTGGACACCGTCGCCGGCTTCTTCGAGGACTGCCTGATCCTGGCCGACGACTTCCGCCAGTACTACCTCGGCGGCTACACGCGCACCAGCCTCGGCGGCCCGACCAGCGTGACGGGCATCGCCGAGCCGATCGCAGGCTACGAGGGGACGCTCGGCGGCCCGGTCGTCGACGGCGACAACCCGCTCGACGAGGCGGGTGTCTTTCAGGCGACCAGCGACGTCCTGCCGGTCGCCCAGTTCCCGCAGTTCGCCAGCCGCAGCGCGGCAGAGTTCGAAGTCGAGGGCGACCCGTACACGCCCGTCGAAGGCGAGCGCTACGCGGGGGCCCTGCACGCCGACTCCTCCTACATGCGCCTGTCGAAGACCGTCGACCTGACGGCGGCGACGAGCGCGCAACTGCAGTTCCAGCTCTCGCTCAACGTCGAGACGCGCTACGACCACGTGATCGTCGAGGCGCGCAGACCGGGCCAGGACGACTGGACGACGCTGCCCGATCTCAACGGCGGCACGACCACCCGCCCGCCGGCAGAGTGCAGCGACCCGGGCTTCCTGCTCGCGCTGCACCCGTTCCTGCGCCACTACCTGGGCGGCGCCGGCTGCGCCGCCGCGGGCACGAGCGGCAGCTGGAACGCGTTCACCGAACCGACCGACGGCTGGGACGAGGTCGCGTTCGACCTCTCGGGCTACGCGGGCGGTCAGGTCGAGCTGTCGATCGCCTACGTCACGGACCCGAGCACCGGCGTCATCGGGGCGTTCGTGGACGACACGCGGATCGTGGTCGACGGCGCGGTGACCGACGCGGACGGCTTCGAGGGCGCGACCAGCACGTGGACGGTCGGCGGCCCGCCCGCCGGCAGCCCGCCCAACGACGGCAACTGGCAGTTCGGCGGCCAGCTGATCGACCTCTCCGCCGGCACCTCGACGCGCGACACGCTGTTGGTGGGCTTCGGCCTCGAGCAGCTGGCGAGCGGCGAGGAGCGCGCGGCGCTGGTCGAGCAGGCGCTGGAGGGGCTGCTGGAGTAGGGACGCGAGCGCGGCTCAGCGGCCGCTGATCGCGGCGATGCCGGCCTCCGCGAAGGCCACGGCGTCGTCGAGCAGGGCGGCGATCTCGGCGTCGGCGAGCGCGCGGCCCTCGCTGCTCCATGCGCGCGGCGGCGGTCTCCTCGGCGGTGCGCAGCGCGGCCATCAGCGAGGCGGCCGCGAGCCGCGCCGCGAGCTGCTGGCCCGGCCCGAGCTCGTCGCTCGAGCGCCTCCGCGATCGCGCGCTCGACGTCGCCGTAGAGCTGCAGCCGGCGGGCGCCGACGACCGGCACCTCCCGCACCAGCCGCAGCTGGAGCACGAGCTCCGGCTCGAGCCAGCCGGTCAGCTCGCCGAGCCAGGCCCGCACCGTGGCGATCGTCGCTCTGCCCGCCGGCGCGCTCGCGCAGCGCCGGCGGCGAGCGCCTCGATCGGCGGCCGGCGCGTCGCCGAAGACGATGTCCTCCTTCGTCGGGAAGTAGCTGAACACCGTCGCGCGCGAGACCTCGGCGGCCTCGGCGATCTCGTCGATCGTCGTCGCGGCGAACCCCCGCTCGCCGAACAGCCGCATCGCCGGCCTCGTGGATGGCGAGCCGCGTCGCGTGCTTCTTGCGCTCCCTCAAGCCGGGCATGCGCGCGAATACTATCACTCAGTCTAAATTTAGACTGCAGTTGATTTTTAGACTGAGTCTGGTTATGGTCACCGGTCATGACCTCTCTCCTCTCCCGCATCGCCACCACCGCCGGTCGCCGGCCACGCGCCGCGACGCTCGTCAGTGCTGCTCGGGGTTGATCGCCTTCATCGCCGCCGGCGATCGCCGCTCGGCGGCTCGCTTCAAGGACGACTTCACCGTCCCGGGGATCGAGTCCCAGCAGGCGCAGGACCTGCTCGAGGAGCGCTTCCCGGCGCAGTCGGGCACCGCCGGCCACGCTCGTGTTCAGCCGCCGACGGCCGGCTCGATCGCAGCGAGCGCCAGATCGGCGCGGCGCTCGCCGAGATCGCGCGCCAGCCGCACGTCGTCGCGGTCGAGGACCCGTTCCAGACGCCCGGCCGGGTGTCCGAGGACGGCCGCACCGCGTACGCGGCGGTCGAGCTACGACCAGACCGCCACCGAGCTCGACGCGCGCGGCGCGCGAGCGTCTCGAGGACGCCACCGCCGGCCTGCCGCGCTCCGGCGTGGACGTCGCGATGTCCGGCGAGCCGATCGACGGCGCGGCCACCGGCGGGTTCCCGGTCGGCGAGGTCGTCGGCCTCGCGATCGCGGTGCTGCTGCTGATCGCCGTCCTGCGCAACCTGCGCGCGGCGGGCAACGCGCTCGGCGCCGCCTTCGCCGGCATCGGGCTCGGGCTTCGGCGTGCTCCTGTGGGCCGCCGCCGCGACCGACGTCCCCGGCCTCGCGCCGACGCTGGCCGGCATGCTCGGGCTCGGCGCCGGCATCGACTACGCGCTGCTGCTCGCGTCGCGCCAGCAGGAGGAGCTGCGCGCCGGGCACGCGCCGCTCGAGGCCGCCCGCCGCGCCAACGTGACCGCCGGGCCACTCCGCGCTCACCGCCGCGGGCATCGTGCTCGTCTCGATCTCCGGCCTGCTCGTCACCGGCATCCCGTTCGTGGGCCGCGCCGGCGTCGCCGCCGGGCCTCGTCGTGCTCGCCTGCGCGATCGTGTGCGTCGTCCTGCTGCCCGCGCGCTTCGCCCGCTCCGGGCGCCGGCTGCTGCCGCGCGCGCGAGCGCAGCGGCGAACCCGCCCGTGCCGGCGCGCGGCGTCCGCGGGCGCCGTGGGCGACCCGGCGCCCGTGGCTCGCGCTGGCCGGCGCCGGTGCGGTCACCGTCGCGCTCGCCGCCCCGGCGGCCGGCCTGGAGCTCGGCCAGCCCGACGACCGCAACCTGACGCCCGGACACGACGCAGCGCCAGGCCTACGACCGGCTCGCCGACGGCTTCGGCGCCGGGCGTCAACGGGCCGCTCGTCGTCGCCGTCTCGCTGCCGGCCGGCGGCTCGGAGGCCGCGCTCGAGCGCCTCGACGCGGGAGCTCGCGCGCCGATCCCGAGCCGTCGTGGACGTGAGCCGCGCCGACGCTCAACCCGGCGCGCGACACGGCGGTGATCACCGTCACGCCGCGCGGCGGCCCGCAGGACGACGGGACGCGCGCGCTCGTGGACCGGCTGCGCGCAGCAGGCGATCCCGGCCGCGCTGGGCGACACCGGCGCGACCGCCTACGTCGGCGGCCGGACCGCGCGCTACGGCGACGAGGCGGAGAAGATCGCGTCGCGCATCCCGCTGTTCGCCGCCGCCGTCGTCGGGCTCTCGCTGCTGCTCCTGCTCGCCGCGTTCCGCTCCTGGCGGATCTCGCTGCTCTCGGCCGTCTTCAACCTCGCCTCGATCGCCGCCGCCTACGGCGTCGTCGCGCTCTGCTTCCAGACCGCGGCCGGCGCGCAGCCTGCTCGGCGTCGAGCAGCAGCCCGTCGATCCCGTACGTGCCGCTGTTCATGTTCGCGATCCTGTTCGGCCTCTCGACCGACTACAACGTGTTCCTGCTCTCGCGCGTGCGCGAGGAGTGGGACCGCCACGCGCGACCACCGCGCCGCGATCGCGGCCGCCTCGGCCGGCACGCGGAAGATCATCACCGCCGCGGGCGCGATCATGATCGCGGTCTTCCTCGGCTTCGCGACCGATCCCGACCCGGTGATCAAGATGACCGGCATCGGGCTCGCCACCGCGGTGCTCGTCGACGTCACGCTCGTCCGGCTGTTCATGGCCCCCGCGGCGCTGACGCTGCTCGGCGACCGGCTGTGGCCGAGCCGGCGGGACGTCGCGCCGAGCCGCGTGCGACGCGAGCGCACGAGCTCGCGCGCTGAAGGCCGACGCCGCCGCCCGGGCGCGCCTGGGCGGCGGCCGCGCGGCGTTGTGCGCCGCTCGGGCCGCTGCGAGCATGGCGCGTATCCGTGCCGCTTGCCGTCCTCACCGCCCGCTTCGTGCCCGCCGGCCTGGCGACCGCGGGCGTCGCGCTGGCGCTCGCCATCGCGGTCGGGCGTCGTCGCCGGTCCCCGATCTCGCCGGCGCCGCCTCCGACGCCACCCGACTCGCTCGGCGCGTGGATCTACCTCGGCCGTCGCGGCTGCTGATCTTCCTCGAGACGAGCGCGCTCGTCGGCTTCGTGATCCACGGCGAGCTCGCGCTGCTGGTCGCGGGCGTCGCCGCCGAGCGCGGCGACGTCTCGCTGCCCGTCGTCATCGCGCTGGCGTGGGCCGCCGCCGTCGCGGGCGACCTCGTGAGCTTCCTCGCTCGGGCCGCCGGCTCGGCCGCCCGTTCCTCGAGCGCCACGCCAGCCGGGTCGCCCTCGGGCCGCGCCGCTCGCCCGCGTCGACGACTTCTTCGCCCGCCACGGCGCCAAGGCCCTGCTCCTCGGCCGCTTCACCGGGTTCCTGCGCGCGACCATGCCGTTCGTCGCCGGCAGCTCGGGCATGCCGCTGCGCCGGCTGCTGCCCGTCGGCGTCGCTCAGCGCGCTCATCTGGACGGTCACCTTCACGCTGCTCGGCTACGCGTTCTCGGACTCCTACCAGCGCGCCGGCGAGACGGCCAGTCGCATCGCGCTCGTCGCCATCCTGCTCGCCGCCGTCGCGTTCGCGATCCGCGCCCGCCGAGCACGCCCGCCCTGAGCGCGGGGGTGCCGCTCAGGCCTCGATCGGCGTCTCGTGGCGCCGCGCGACCGCCCGCAGCGCGGCGACGAGCGCCGACACGCGGGGGGTCTCCGTGCGGCGGGCGTCCCAGACGGCGCCGATGCGGAAGCGCTCGTCCCCGCCACCGGGAGGAAGACCACGCCGGGCCAGGGATGGAAGTCGCTCAGCGACGCCGAGAACGTCCAACCGCGGCCCTCGGCGACCAGCGCGAGCACGTCGAAGCTCGACGTCGCAGACGGGCCGACGTAGAGCGGCAGGCCCTGGGCGCGGAAGAGCAGCTCGACGTTGCGATCCCACAGCTCGTGCGACGGCGGCGGGATCCCGGGCAGCTCGCGCAGGTCGGCGAAGCGCACCTCCTCGCCCTTGGCAAGCGGATGGGCGGCGGACAGCGCCACCCACGGCCGGCGCTGGGCGAGCACCGCGACGCCGAGCTGCTCCAGGCCGCTCATCGGCAGCGGGAAGATGCCCACGTCGACGAGGCCGGCGAGCGGGTCGAAGCCGTCGGTCAGGAGATCTGGCGCAGCTCGGGGGACGGCTCGCCGCGGTCGCGCAGCTCCGCGCGCAGGGCCGGCAGCATTCGTAGCCCACAGGGTTCATCAACCCCAGCACGGGCGCCCAGTCCAGGCTGCGGCGCGCACCGGCGAGGCTCCCGGCGCAATGCGTCGGCGCCGGTCGATGCGTTCCGTGCATCACCGGCGTTGACGTGGGGCCGGCCGGGGCGAAGATCGCCCTCATGTCCAGCCGTTCTCCCGCGCCCTCCGGCCCGTTCTGGTCGCTGTGGCGCTCACCACGCTCGCGGTGTTGCTTCCCGCGCCGGCCAGTGCCTTCATCTCCGCTGCTCCGTTCAAGAGTGCGAGCGACACCGGCGTGGTCACCGCCCTTGAGCTGCAGAAGGGCGCCGAGCCGGCAACTGGCGGTGTGTTGCCGGGGGAAGCGATCAGGGGGAGACCGGAAGCTGCAGCTACTGGCAATCCGCACGCCTGCGTGTGGACCGACCCGTACGACAGCTTCTCCAACACGTTCCAGCAGTGGAACGTGCCCTACTGCTCGATGGTGGACACGGGGTGGATGAAGATCAACGGCCTGAACGACCCGACGTCAGGGACGGTCTTCTGCCCGTCGGACGCCCCGTTCAACTGGAGCCAGTACGGCGAGGGGCACATCTCCGGGATCCAGCAGTGGGCGACCAGCAACGGCGGATACGCAGAGTCCGTGACCTACCTCACGCCCGCGCCCGGCAACTCGTTCAGCAATCCCGGGAAGGCCAGCTACTACGTGTGGCTCGGGGCGAAGTCCGCGTTCACGGGAACGACCCAGTACTGGAGGTTCTTCGTCGGCTGCTCCGGTTCGGGCAACATCGAGGACCAGCAGGCCGGCGGGAAGTACTGCTGCGGCCAGGGCGTGCCCAACCCTCCGCAGCTCTCCCAGGCCTCCGCGGTCTTCCGGAAGGCTCAGGGACGCTCGCTCGGCGATCTCTACGAGGAGAGCAGCAGGCCGTTCAACCGGCGCCGGGTCCATCGCATCGACCCGCGCCTGACCGAGGTGACCTCCGAGTTCCATCCACGAGCCCAGAGCCGCCGCACCCGGCGCTTCTCGTGCCCGGACGGCACCCGGCGGGTCGACGCAGGTCACGTCGAGAAGTTCCTGACCGCGGCGCCGCCGAGCCGCAAGCACGGGCGGGACGTCCGCACGCAGGCCCGGACGGTCGGGCGGCGCAGCTACGACGTGACCGCCACCACCAAGAAGCTCAAGCAACGCGAGGTCCGCGTCCAGGTCACGCTCAGGTGCCTCCGCTAGGAACGCCCGCTACACGACGCTCGAGAAGGACGACGGGATCGCCGCGTCGCGACGCTCGCGCGGGGCGGGCGGATGGGCTGCGAACAGTCGGTGGAGGAGCTGGATCGCGACCGAGCCCTCGCCGACGGCCGACGCGACCCGCTTGACGGAGCCGTGCCGGACGTCGCCGGCCGCGAACACGCCCGGCATCCCCGTCTCCAGCGGGAACGGGCCGCGCTCCAGCGGCCACGGGTGGCCGGCCGGCAGATCCGCGGCGCTGAGGATGAAGCCCTGCTCGTCCTTGGCGACCTCCGCCGGGAGCCAGTCGGTGTCGGGCCGGGCGCCGATCATGAGGAAGAGCCCCCCGGCCTGGACCGTCTGCTCGGCTCCGTCCGCGCGATCGCGCAGCACGAGGTGATCGAGCCAGCCGTCCCCGCCGCCCCCGACGACCTCGGTCTGCAGCCGGACGCGCAGCCCTGGCGTCGTCTCCACCTCCCGGACGAGGTAGTCCGACATGCCCGCGCCGAGCGACCGCGCGCGCACCACCAGCGTGACCTCGCGGGCGTAGCGCGCGAGGTGCAGGGCAGCCTGGCCGGCGGAGTTCGCGCCGCCGAGCACGTAGACGTCCTCGCCGGCCATCGTCGGCGCCTCCGACGCGGTTCCGCCGTAGAAGACCCCGGCGCCGCTGAGCGCCTCGAGCGCCGGGACGCCGAGCCGGCGATAGCTGGCGCCGGTCGCCAGCAGCACCGCACGGGCACGGACGCGGCCGAGGTCCGAGAGCGTCACGACGAGCCGGTCGCCGTCGCGCCTGAGCTCCGTCACCCGTTGCATGAAGGCGAAGCTCGCCCGGAACAGCCACGCCTGCTCGTAGGCCTGCTGGGCCAGCCGGCGGCCGCTCAGCCCGCGCGGGAAGCCGAGGTAGTTGCGGATCAGCGAGCTGGAGGTCGCCTGGCCTCCGATTCCTCCCTCGTCGACCACGAGCGTGTTGAACCCCTCCGAGGCGCCGTACACGGCCGCCGACAGCCCGGCCGGCCCGGCGCCGACGATCACGAGATCGAAGTCGATCCGCTCCAGGCCCGCCGGCGAGCCCGAGGCCCGGGCGAGGTCGGCGTCGCTCGGATCGCGCAGGACCGTGCCGTTCGGGAACACCACCGCCGGAAGCCCTCCGTCTCCGCCCGCCTGCGCCAGCAGCGCACGGCCATCGCTGGAGTCGGCGAGCGAGAACGAGTGCGGGATCGCGCACCGTCCCAGGACCTCGCGCAGCTCGTAGGCCCGGCCGGACCACGACTCCCCGACCACGTGGACCGTGTAGGGCGCCTTGCGCCGTACCTCCGACCACTCGAGCAGCAGGCTCGAGATGGCCTGGTGGAACAGCTCGTCGGGCGACGTCGCCGGCCTGAGCACGTAATGGTCGATCCGGCCGTGGGCGATGGCCTCGTAGATCGCCTCGCCGGTGGCCGGCTCGCCCCACGTCCGCCAGCCGATCAGCAACCCCCGCTTGGCGTGCGGATAGAGGTGACGCACGCGGTCCAGGAGCTCGTGCCCGGTCGTCCCGGTGAGCCCCTGGCCGGCCAGGACCAGGGCGACCTCATCACCGGCCGCCGCGAGCGCCTCCAGCCGGCCGAGCGCCTCGCCGGCCGACGGCAGGCACACCACGTCGTAGTGGCGCGCATAGCGATCGCGCAGCTCGCGCTCGACGTCTCGCAGCGCACCCGGCTCCTCGTCGACGGCAACGAGCGTAGGGCGAGCCATGGGGGCACTCTACGTGGCTCGGCTACGGCGGCGCCGTGCTCTCGCGCACGACCAGGTCGGCGCGCAGCGGCGCGAACGCTGGTGGCGCCAGGCCGCCGATGACGGCCAGCAGCGTCTCGGCGGCCGTCTCGCCGAAGCGCGCGTAGTCGACGCGCACGGTGGTCAGCGGCGGCGAGCAATGGGCGGCGAGCGGGAAGTCGTCGAAGCCGACCACCGACAGGTCGCCGGGGACCACCAGGCCGCGGGCGCGGGCGACGCCGAGCGCGGCGGCGGCCATGTGGTCGGCCGTCGCCAGCACGGCGGTGGGCCGGGGGTCGGCGTCCAGCACCGCGGCCGTCGCGGCGAGGCCGGCGGCGTCGTCGGCCCCGGCGTTGGCGACCGGGCCGGGCGCAAGGCCGGCCGCGGTGAGCGTCGCCCGCCACGCCGCCTCGCGGGCGCCGATGTGCTCGAGCGTCGGGTCGCCGCCGACGAAGCCGATGCGCCGGTGGCCGAGCGCGATCAGGTGCTCGGTCGCCGCGCGCACGCCGTCGGCGTGCTCGGTCTCGACCTCCGGGAACCCGCCGGCCGACCCGCCGCGTCCGGCCACCACGGCTGCGAGGCCCGCGTCGGCGAGCAGCGCGAGCCGCGAATCCGCGCGGCGCATGTCGGTGAGGATGACGCCGTCGACGCGGCCGTCGCGCGCAAGCCGGCGGTAGGCGTCGAGCTCGGCCTCGGGGTCGCCGTCGCCGACCACCCGCAGCAGCAGCGCGTGGTCACGGCGCGACAGCGCCCGCTCGAGCCCGATCAGGAAGCGGGTGAAGAAGTCGTCGGCGTCCAGGCGCTCGACCGAGCGGGCCATCACCAGCCCGACCGCCTCCGATCGCGCCTGCGTGAGCGCCCGCGCCCGCGCGCTCGGCCGCCAGCCCAGCTCGTCGGCGGCCTTGAGGATCCGCGCCCGCGTCTCGGGTGAGACGCCCGGGCGATCGTTGACCGCGAAGGACACCGCGCCCTCCGACACGCCGGCGCGGCGCGCGACGTCGGCGATGGTGGGCCGCTTGGCCGTCGCCACCCGACGAGTCTCTCAGTCGGCCAACAGGACCGCGAGCGCGCCGAGGGCGTTGTCGACCTCGACCCGGGTGATCACCAGCGGCGGCACGAAGCGCAGCGTCTGCGGCCCGGTCGCGTTCATCACGACCTGCGCCTCGGTCAGCGCGCGCCGCACCAGCTCCGGCGCGTCGGCGTCCACGTCGGCGGCGACCATCAGGCCGCGGGCGCGCACCGCGCGCACCTTGGGCAGCTCGCGCAGCCCCTCGGCCAGCCGCTCGCCGAGCTCGCGCACCGTGGCGAGGAAGCGGTCGTCGTCGATCACCTCGAGCGCCGCGAGCGCGGCCGCCGTGACCACCGGCCCGCCCGCGAAGGTGGAGCCGTGGTCGCCCGGCGCGAGCACCTCGCCGTAGGCCGGCGCGGTGACCAGCGCGCCGATCGGCAGCCCGCCGCCGAGCCCCTTGGCGAGCGTCATCAGGTCCGGGACGACGCCGGTCTGCTCGTAGGCCCACAGCGTCCCGGTGCGGCCCATCCCGCACTGGACCTCGTCGAAGATCAGCAGCGCGCCGTGCTCGTCGCAGGCGGCGCGGGCCGCCTGCAGCACCTCGGCGCCCAGCGGGTGCACGCCCGACTCGCCCTGCACCGGCTCGAGGATCACTCCGGCCGTCTCCGGACCGATCGCGTCCGCCACCGCCTCCGGCGCGACCGCGCGGAAGCCCGGCACGAGCGGGGCGAACGGCGCCTGCTTGGCCTCCTGCGGCGTGGCCGACAGCGCGCCGTAGGTGCGGCCGTGGAAGCCGCCGTGGACGACGACGAAGTCGCCGCCGCGGCGCGCCTTGCGGGCGAGCTTGATCGCCGCCTCGTTGGCCTCGGCGCCCGAGTTGGCGAAGTACACCCGCCCGCCCAGCGAGCGCTCGCTGAGCCGCTCGGCGAGCCGCACCATCGGCGCGGTGAAGTAGAGGTTCGAGACGTGGATGAGCCGCGCGACCTGCTCCTGCACCGCCTCCACGACGCGCGGGTGGCAGTGCCCGACGTTGCAGACGGCGACGCCGGCCAGCAGGTCGAGGTACTCGCGGCCGTGGGCGTCGATCAGCGTGCAGCCGTGGCCGGAGACGAACTCGACGTCGTAGCGCGCGTAGTTCGGGATCAGCGCGGTGGTCTCGGTGGCGCTCATGCGGCGGGACGCACCTTCGTGCCGATGCCGGCGTCGGTGAACAGCTCCAGCAGCAGCGAGTGCGGCTGGCGGCCGTCGATGATGTGGGCGTAGGAGACGCCGCCGTGGATCGCCTCGATGCAGGCCTGCAGCTTGGGGCGCATCCCGCCCGTGAGGCCGCCCAGGGCGTCCTCGACCTCGTCGGCACCGCACTCGGAGATCACCGACGCCGGGTCGGCGGGATCGCGCAGCCAGCCCGGGCACGTCGGTGAGGAACATGACCTTGTAGGCGCCGACGGCGCGCGCGACGGCGCCGGCGGCCTCGTCGGCGTTGACGTTGTGCGAGCGGCCCTCGCGGTCGGCCCCGACCGAGGCGATGACCGGGATGTAGTCCTCGGCGATGTGCTCGATGACGCCCGCGTGCACGCGCTCGATCCGCCCGACGAGGCCGATGTCCTCGCCCGCCGGCCCCTGCTGGGTCGCCACCCGGAACAGCGACCCGTCGTCGCCGCACAGCCCGACGGCGGGCTGGCCGTGGCGGTTCAGGCGCAGCACGATGTCCTTGTTGACCTTGCCGACGAGCACCATCTTGGCGATCTCGACCGTCGAGGCGTCGGAGACCCGCAGGCCGCCGACGAACTCGACCGGCATGTTCAGCCGCTCCATGTAGCTCGTGATGTCCGGGCCGCCGCCGTGCACGACGATCGGATTCAGCCCGACGTACTTGAGCAGCACGACGTCGCGGGCGAAGTCCTCGCGCAGCGCCGGGTCGGTCATCGCCGCGCCGCCGTACTTGATGACCACCGTGCGGCCGTGGAACTCGCGGATGTAGGGCAGCGCCTCCAGCAGCGTGCGCGACGTCGGGGCCGGGCCTGAGTGCGCTCACGTCGTGTACTCCGCGTTGATGGTCACGTACTGGTGGGAGAGGTCGGAGAAGAACAGCTCGGCCTCGGCGCCCTCGCCGGGGAGCGCGACGGTGTACTCGACCTCCGGGCCGGCCACCGCGGCGGCCAGGGCGACCTCGTCGTGGGGCACGGCGGCGCCGGCGGCGCACACGCGCACGTCCTCGATCCAGACGTCGAGCCCGAGCGGCGCGGTTCCGGGCAGCGCGGCGCCGGCGGCCTGGGCGACGCGCCCCCAGTTCGGGTCGCCGCCGTGCAGCGCCGCCTTGACCAGCGGCGAGTCCGCGACGGCGCGGGCGACGCGCTCGACCGTCGGCTGATGCGCCGCCGTGGACGCGCGACGCGGCCGACGCGGCCGGCGCCCTCGCCGTCGCGGACGACCAGCAGCGCCAGCCGGCGCAGCAGGGCGTCGAGCGCCTCGCCGAGGCGCAGCTCGTCGTCGGACTCGGGCGCGACCGCCACCCCGCTCGCCCCGCTGGCCTGCAGGACGATCGTGTCGTTGGTGGAGAGCTGCCCGTCGACCGAGACGCGCTCGAAGGAGCGCTTGACGCAGACGCCGAGCAGCAGGTCGGCCGTCTCGGGCGCGAGTGCGGCGTCGGTCTGCACGAAGCACAGCAGCGTGGCGAAGGCGGGCGAGATCATCCCCGCGCCCTTGGCCTGGGCGCTCAGCCGGACGGGGCCCGACGGCAGCTGCGACCTCGAGGCTGGCGTGCTTGGGGAAGGCGTCGGTGGTGCGGATGGCGGCCGCGAAGTCCTCGCCGCCGTCCGGGCCGAGCGCCGCGAGCGCGCCGGCGATCCCGCGCTCCACCCGGTCGGGATCCAGCGGCACCCCGATGACCCCGGTGGAGGCGACGGCGACCTCGTCGGGCGGCAGCCCGAGCGCCGCCTGCATCCGGATGGCGACGTCGAGGCCCGCGGGGCCGGTCGCCGCGTTGGCGTTGCCGGCGTTGGCCACGACCGCGCGCAGGCGGTCGAGCCGGGCCCGCTCCTGGGTCACGACCACGGGCGCCGCGAGCACGCCCGAGCGGGTGAAGCGCGCGGCGCTGGTCGTCTCGTTCGGGTCGGAGATCAGCACGCCGACGTCGAGCCCGCCGGAGGGCTTGATCCCGCAGGCGACGCCGGCGGCGCGGAAGCCGGCCGGCAGGGCGCCGTCGTCGGGCCCCTCGGCGACGTGGGCCGGGAGCTCCGTCCAGCGCGAGTGGAACGCGCTCACCGCAGCGCCCTCGGACTCGGGCCGGCCGAGCATCAGGTTGAGGTTCTGCACGGCCTGGGAGGCGGCGCCCTTCCACAGGTTGTCGATCGCCGCGAAGACCAGGATCCGCCGCGCCCGCGGCTCGAGGTGGACCGAGAGCCGGCAGTGGTTGGTGTCGCGCACGTCGAGCACGCCGGGCGGGCCGGTGCGCAGCTCGACCCACGGCTCGGCGGCGTAGGCGTCGTCGTAGAGCGTCGGCCAGCTCGGCCTCCTCGACGTCGCGCGCGGGGGTCACGTAGCAGGAGACGAGCTCGCCCTGGGCGAGCGGGACGAGGTGCGGCGTGAAGGTGACGGTCACCGTCGGCGCCGAGCGCTCGGCGAGCTCCTGCTCGATCTCCGGCGTGTGGCGGTGGCGGCCGACCTTGTAGGGCGTCATGTTCTCGTCGGCGCTGACGAAGTGCGTCGTCGCCGTCGCCTCGCGGCCGGCGCCCGAGACGCCGGACTTCGCGTCGACGATCACGTCGCCGATCAGCCCGGCGCGCGCGAGCGGCGCGAGCGCGATCAGCGTCGCGGTCGGGTAGCAGCCCGGGTTGGCGACCAGCTCGGCGCCGCGCACGTCGTCGCGGTGCAGCTCGGGCAGGCCGTAGACGCCCTGGCCGAAGAGCTCCGGCGCGCCGTGGGGCTGGTACCAGTCCTCGTAGATCCCGCGGTCGTGCAGGCGGAAGTCGGCGGAGAGGTCGACGACCTTCACGCCGCGCTCGCGCAGCGCCGCGACGGTCGGCGCGGCGGCGCCGTGCGGGTAGCAGACCAGCGCCGCGTCGACGGCGCCGTGGCGCTCGGCGTCGAACGGCTCGAGCTCGAGCGGCACGCGCGTGCGCGGGTGGACGTCGTCGAGCCGCTCGCCGGCCTCGGCGCGCGCGGTGACGTGGCGCGAGCCGGAAGCCCGGGTGGTTGTAGAGCAGCGCGGACGCGACCGCGCCCGCGTAGCCCGTCGCTCCGACGACCGCGACGGCCGGCTCAGCCACGCAGCTCACCGCCCACGCGCTCGCCCAGGGCGGCGACGATCTTCTCCCGCCGCGTCGCGACCTCGGCGTCGGTGAGCGTCCGGTCGCCCGCGCGGAACTCGAGCGCCAGGGCGAGCGAGTGGCGGCCCTCCCCCACCTGCGCGCCGCGGTAGACGTCGAAGACCTCGGCGGTGCGCAGCAGCGGACCGCCGGCCTCGCGCACGATGGCCAGGACCTCCGCGGCCGGCACGTCGTCGCCCACCACCACCGCCAGGTCCTGGCGGACCGCCGGGAACGAGGTGAGGTCCTCGTAGGCCGAGACGGCCGGCGCGGCGGCGGCGAGCGACGCCGAAGTCGAGCTCGAAGCCGGCGGCGGCGCCCACGTCCCACTCGCCGGCCACCGCCGGATGCAGCTCGCCCAGCCAGCCCGCGTCCGGCGCCGGCCTCGCCGACGAGCACGCGCGCGGCGCGGCCGGGATGCAGGAACGGCTCGCGCGCCGGCTCCGCGCGCCAGGGCACGCGCAGGGCGCCGAGCAGCGCCGTCAGGATGCCCTTGACGGCGAAGAAGTCCGCCCGCGGCGGCTCGGCCTCGCGCCAGCTCGCGGGACGCAGCCGGCCGCCGAGCAGGGCGGCGAGGTGCTGGCGCTCGTCGGGCAGCCGGTCGAGGCCGGGGATCTGCCGGCCGCCGCCGGCGCCGTTGCCGCCACCGCCCGGCTCGCGGGCGACATAGACCGCGCCGTACTCCCACAGCCGCACGTCCTCGGCCCCGCGCGCCTGGTTGCGCTGCAGGTTGTCCAGCAGCGAGCCCAGCAGCGTGGTGCGCAGCAGCGCCTGCTCCTCGGACATCGGGTTCTCGAGCGCCACCGCGCGCCGCCGCGGGTCGCCGTCTCCCAGCGCCAGCCGGTCGGCCGCGTCCGGCGCGGTGAAGCTCCAGCCGAGGATCTCGTACAGGCCCGCGCCGACCAGCGCGTCCTCCGCCCGGCGGCGCAGCCGCTGGGCCGGCTCCAGGCGCCCCGCCGCCCCGCGCCGCGAGGGCAGCGTGGCGGGCAGCTTCTCGAGGCCCCAGACGCGCGCGACCTCCTCCACCAGGTCGGCCTCGCGGTAGACGTCCCCGCGCCGCCAGTAGGGCACGACCACGTCGAGGCCGTCGGCCGCCTCGGCGACCCCGAAGCCCAGCCGCTCGAGCACCGCCGCCTGCTCGGGCCGCGGGATCGGCGCCCCGAGCAGCTGCTCGACGCGCGCCTCGCGCAGGCGCAGCGTCGCCGGCGCGAGGCCGGGGCCGCCGACGTCGATCGTCCCGCCGACCGGCGTCGCGCCGCACAGGTCGATCATCAGCCGCGTCGCGACCGCCTGGCCGGCGAGCGTCAGCTCGGGCTGCAGACCCTTCTCGAAGCGGCCCGACGCCTCGGTGCGCAGCCCGAGCCGGGTCGAGGTGCGCTGCAGGTTCGGGCCGTTCCAGGTCGCGGCCTCCATCAGCACGCGCGTGGTCCCCTCGCCGACCTCCGAGCGCGCGCCGCCCATGATGCCCGCGATCGAGGTCGGCCCGTCGGCGTCCTCGATCACGCACGTGCTCTGCGTCCAGCCGGCGCTCGACGTCGTCGAGCGTCGTGATCGTCTCGCCCGCGCGGCCGCGCCGCACCACGAGCCGGCCGCCGGCCACCAGATCGGCGTCGAAGGCGTGCAGCGGCTGGCCGGTGAGCAGCATCACGTAGTTGGTGATGTCCACGACGTTGGAGATCGGCCGCTGGCCGGCGGCCATCAGCCGCGCCTTCAGCCACGGCGGCGACGGGCCGAGCTTCACGTCGTCGAAGCGCCGGACCGTGAAGCGGGGGCACAGGTCGGGGTCTTGCGACGTCGACGTCGAAGCCGGGGACCTCGCCCGCGTCGCCGGGATCGTCTTGCCAGGGCGGCGGGGCGAGCGGGGCGCCGGTCGCGGCGTGCGCCTCGCGCGCGACGCCGTAGACGCTCAGGCAGTCCGGCCGGTTCGGGGTGATCTCGAGCTCGAGCACGTCGGTGGCGATCGGCAGCACGTCGGCCAGCGGCGTCCCCGGCAGCGAGGTCCTCGTCGAGCACCATGATCCCGTCGTGCTCGGTGCCGATCGCGAGCTCGTCCTCGGCCAGGATCATCCCCTCCGAGGCGACCCCGCGCAGCTTGGCCTTCTTCAGCCGCGTGCCGTCGGGCATGACCGCCCCCGGCCGCGCCACCGCCACGGTCTGGTTGACGGCGACGTTGGGCGCCCCGCAGACGATGCGGGCGATGTCGCCCTCCCCCACCGCCACCGTGCAGACGGTCAGGCGGTCGGCGTCCGGGTGGGGCTCTGCCTCCAGCACGCGGCCGACCAGGAAGTGCTCGAGCGCGGTGACGCCGTGGGTGAAGAGCCGCTCGACCTTGGTGCCGGTCATGGTCAGCCGCTCCTCGAGCTCGGCGATGGCCAGCTCGGGCCGGCAGTAGTCGTGCAGCCAGAAGAGCGGGAGCAGCATCAGCCGTACTGCTCGAGCAGCCGCAGGTCGTTGTCGTAGAGCAGCCGCAGGTCCGGGATGCCGTACTTCAAGGCCGCGATGCGCTCGATCCCCATCCCCCAGGCGAAGCCCTGATGGCGCTCGGGGTCATAGCCGTAGTCGCGCACGTACTCGAACACGTTCGGGTCGACCTCGCCGGCGCCGAGCAGCTCGATCCAGCCCTCGCCCTTGCACAGCGGGCAGCGCGAGCCGTCGCGCAGGAAGCCGCCGCGGCAGTTGAAGCAGCTGACGTCGAGCTCGACGCTCGGCTCGGTGAAGGGGAAGAAGTGCGGGCGCAGGCGGACCTCGCGGTCGTCGCCGAAGACCGCGCGGGCAAAGGCCAGCAGCGTGCCCTGCAGGTCGGCGAGGGTGATGTCCTCGTCCACCGCGAGCCCCTCGACCTGGTGGAACTGCGGCGTGTGCGTGCGGTCGTTGTCGCGCCGGTAGGTGCGGCCGGGGATGACGATGTACAGCGGCGGCGGCTGGAGCTCCATCGCGCGCACCTGCATCGGCGAGGTGTGCGTGCGCAGCACCACGTCCTCGGCGACGTAGAAGGTGTCCGACGGCAGCCGCGAGGGATGCGTGGCGTCATGGTTGAGCGCGTCGAAGTTGTAGTAGACGGTCTCGACCTCGGGGCCCTCGACGACGCGGAAGCCGAGCCCGAGGAAGACGTCCTCGAGCTCGCGGCGGGTGACCGTGAGCACGTGCAGGCGCCCGAGCGCGGCGGCGGGCGAGCCGGGCAGCGTCACGTCGACCACGTCGGCGGCCAGGCGCGCGTCGAGCTCTGAGCGCTCGAGCTCCTCGCGGCGGCGGGCGACGGCTGCCTCGAGCGCCTTGCGCGCCTCGTTGGCGGCGCGGCCGACCGCGCCGCGCTCCTCGGGCGGCAGCTCGGCGACCCCGCGCAGGAGGTTGGGCAGCTCGGCCTTGCGCCCCAGGAACTCGACCCGCGCCTGCTCGAGCTCGCCGGTGCGCTGGGCGGCCGCCACGGCGGCCTCGCCGGCCCGGCGCAGGTCCTCGATGCGGTCGATCACGGCCGGCTCCGGCTGAGCTCGTAGAGGCCGATCGCGGCGGCGGTCGCGGCGTTCAGCGACTCCGAGCGGATCGGGATGTGGGCCACCTCGTCGCACGCGTTCAGGACCGCGCGCGGCAGGCCCTCGCGCTCGGCCCCGACCACCAGCGTGACCTCGGCGGCGTCGACCGCCTCCAGCGGCCGGCCCTCGCGCGCGACCAGCGCGACGCGCCGGCCGGGCAGCTCGTCCACGGCGCGCACGCGGGCGACCGGCACGCTGAAGATCGCGCCCATCGAGGCGCGCACCGCCTTGGGACCGTAGGGGTCGACGCTGCCTGGGCCGAGCGCCACCCCGCCCGCGCCGAACGCGTCGGCCGAGCGCAGCACGGCGCCGACGTTGCCGGGGTCGTTGACGCCCCACAGCGCGACGCACACCGGCCCCTGGCGGCGCCGGCGCCCAGCGCTGGCCGTAGACGCCGAGCGCGCGCGTGCCCGACCCGAGCGCCGAGATCTCGCGCAGCACGTGCGGCGCGACCTCGACGCCCTCGAGCCCCGAGCCCGCCGCGCACAGCTTCAGCCGCGGCGTCCAGCCCGCCGCGTCGGCGGCCTCGAGCAGGTCCTCCCCCTCGGCCACGAACTCGCGCAGCTTGTCGCGCCAGCGGCGCCCGCCGAGCTTGCGGACCTCCTTGAGCGCTTCGTTGTGGGGGCTGGTGATGGTCACGGAAACAAAACGGGCGCCCGTCCTGCGGTCAGGAGGGGCGCCCGGAAGCGGTGGTGTCGGCTGCGTTCAGGCCGCCGACGCCTCGCGGGCGCTTTCGGCGAATCGGCGGAAGGTCTCGGGGTCGCGGACGGCGATGTCGGCCAGCACCTTGCGGTCGAGCTCGATCCCGGCCAGCTTGAGGCCGTGCATGAAGGCGCCGTAGCTCATGCCGTGCTGGCGGGCGGCGGCGTTGATGCGGGTGATCCACAGGCGGCGGAAGTCGCGCTTGCGGTTGCGGCGGTCCCGGTAGGCGTAGGAGTCGGCCTTCATGACCGCCTCCTTGGCCCGCTTGTAGGAGGAGTTCGCGTCCCCGCGGTAGCCCTTGGCCAGCTCGAGCGTCGCCCGGCGCTTCTTGCGCGCGTGCACGGAGCGCTTGACGCGGGTCATCGCCCGTTGCCTCCCAGCAGCTTGGTGACCGTCGCGCGGTCGGCCGGCGAGATGTCCCTCGGCTTGCGGAAGCTGCGCTTGCGCTTGGGCGACTTCTTCTCGAGGATGTGGCTCGAGAACGCGTGCCGCGCGCGCAGCTTGCCGCTCGCGGTCTTGCGGAAGCGCTTCTTGGCGCCGGAGTGGGACTTCATCTTGGGCATCGCGGCCGCGCAGTATAGCCGCGCGCCGCCGGTCACCGACCGGTCACAACCCGGCGGCCGCGCGCCGGTATCCCTTGCTCCTTCGTCAGCCGAACCGGGGGATTGACATGACGCAGGAACTCACTCGCAGGCGCTTTCTGCGGGGCTCGGCCGCCGTCGGCGGGGGCGTCGCCATCGGCGGACCGCTCTCCGCGCTGGCCGCCCGCACCGCCCAGGGCGCGCCGCGCCGGGCGGTCGGCTACGGGCCGTTGGCCCCGCGCGCGCCGGAGGGCGGCGGCGAGGCCTACCTCGAGCTGCCCGAGGGCTTCTCCTACCGCGTCATCTCCCGCAGCGGCGAGCCGATGACCGACGGCAAGCCGACGCCGGGCATCTTCGACGGCATGGCCGCCTACGCGGGCCGGGGCAGCCAGACGGTGCTGATCCGCAACCACGAGAACCGCTCGCGGCCGGGCGAGATCACCGTCGACGTGCCGGCCGGCCGGCGCTATGACCCGGACGTCAACGTGCGCGGCGGCAACACGAAGCTGGTGGTCGGCCGCGACCGGACGCTCGTGGAGAGCTACGCGGTGCTCGGCGGCACGCACACCAACTGCGCGGGCGGCGAGACGCCGTGGGGCACCTGGATCACCTGCGAGGAGATCTTCAACTACGGCTCGGTGGAGAGCAACGTGACGCCCGGCACCGGCGTGCCCGCACGGCTACGCCTTCGAGGTGCCCGCCGACGCCACCCGGCCGGTCACCCCACAGCCGATCGTCGCCGCGGGCCGCTTCTCCCACGAGGCGGTGGCGTGGCTGCGCGGCGTCCTCTACGAGACCGAGGATCGCGGCGACGCGTGCTTCTACCGCTACCGGCCCGACCGCGCGCCGCGCGAGTGGGGCGACCTCGCGACCTTCGGCGGCACGCTCGAGGCGCTGGCGATCCGCAACCGCCCGAACTTCGACGCCAACACGGCGAACCCGGGCGAGAGCTACCCGGTCGAGTGGGTCGCGATCGACGAGCCCAACCCGCTCACCGACACGGTCCGGACGCAGGGGCAGGCCAACGGCGCCGCGATCTTCGACCGCACCGAGGGCATCTGGTCGACCGACCGCCGCCTCTACTTCGACTGCACGACCGGCGGCGAGGCCCAGCTCGGCCAGCTGTGGGAGTTCACCCCGCGCGGCCGCGACGGCGGCGACCTGCGGCTGATCTACGAGTCCACCGACGAGGCCGCGCTGGCCAACCCCGACAACCTCGTGCTCGTCCCGCAGACGGGCCACGTCTGGCTGCAGGAGGACGGCGACGACGAGCAGTACGTCCGCGGCGTCACCCGCCGCGGGGAGATCTACGACTTCGCCAGGACCGGCCTGAACGACTCGGAGTTCTGCGGCGGCTGCTTCAGCCCCGACGGCGAGACGTTCTTCCTCAACCAGCAGGGCGACCGGCTGGCCGAGGGCGAGGCCCCGGACGCCCAGCCCGACAGCGCGCGGGCGCTGACCTACGCGATCTGGGGGCCGTTCGCCGGGCCGGCGGAGGTGTAGCCGCCCGGAGCCGGGCGGCGCGGCGGCGCGAACGGCAACCCCGCATCGAGGGAGGGCCGGTACCGGGAGGGGCTGATCAACCGGCATAAGGACAGCCGCCAGGCGCGATCCAGCTCGAAGCTGCAGAAAAGCCGGTTGACCCCTCCCACCCGGCCGCGACCCTCCCCCCCTTACCAGCGGGGTTTCCGCCGATAGAGCCGGGCGGCCCATGGTCGCCCGGCCACCGCGGCGAAGCTAGTTCGAGTTGGAGTTCCCCGCGGCCGGGGCCGCCTTGGCGGGAGCGAGCATCATCGTCATGTGCACGCGGGCACGGCACAGAGCCAAATTCCCTGCACTAAAGCCAGAAACCGTCCCGCTGGAACCCGCTCGAAACCGCTCGGGACGGGTGCGCATTCACCCATAATTCACCCGTGAGGCACGACGGATGATCACGTAGACAGTCACGAAGCGGAGCGGCGACGATCCTTCACTGGTACGTCGTCAGGTCTTGAACGCGGCACGAGGAGGAAACGCGTGGCCGGTGTATCGACACACTTCAAGAGTGCATCCAACGCGCGCTCAAGATCGTACGCTACCTCGTAAATCAAATAAGAACAGTACTCCCCAGGCGACGAGTTGAACTGGCAGAACATAAGATGGACGAGCACTTACGAACGCTCGACGATCGACAGATCGCGGACTCGACGCAGCGGCGCCAGGACTCTTTCCGAACACACGTTGTGCAACGCGCTAGCGGTCATGTCTTCATCGCTGAGCGAGGAACGAAGCGTCCTGAGTCCCGCGATAGCGGAGAACGCGGCGTCCACGCTCCATGTCGACGACGCGCAGATCGAGTGCTCGCTTGTGCTCTTCCTCGCTTCGCTTCTCGGCGGCCCTGTTCGAGATGAACGCACCGAACATGACCCCAACGAGAACGGGCAGACCTAGGCCGCTCACGATCGCAATCCACTCCGGACCTCGACCGCAGCGCGGTCTTACACGCGCCAGCGCCCGGTGGTTCGCGAGCTCAACGCAGCCGTAGGAGACGAGCTGACACGGTACCCCCGCCTTGAGCGCCGCCACGCCTCGGCCGCGTCGGCGTCGAGGGTCGCGAGTTCCAGGTCAGCGGCTCTTGCAGCGTTCGCGAGGCGACGTACTTCGGCATCGGTTGATGAGCTCGGCGTACTGCCCCTCCGCGGCCGGCCAGAACTCGACAGGAACTCGTACGTCTCGCGGCCTAGGACGAGCGCGTCCGCGGCGCGGAGCTGCTCGAGCCCGTGTTGGGAGGACTCGTCGTCGGCGTCGAACCAGCCCTCGAGCTGGTCCATGACGCCGTCCACCGTCACCTGCGCTGACACGATCAGCCGTCCCATCAGAGCTTCCCTTCTCACGAGGCCTCGCCGTGGCGTCTGGCCGTTGACACGAATGGGGGCCGCACGTCGGCGATGTCCTCGAAGCGCGCGGCAAGTCATGGTCCTGGTGTCTGCGTCCCTGACCACGCCGATCACGCTCACTGCGGCGCTCCTTCCGTCGGATCCGTGAGGAGCTGCTCGGTGTGGTCGATCCGCCCGCGCCAGAGCGCTTTGACTTCGACCAACAGGCGATGGGCGGTCCGCAGCGTCGCGACGTCGCCGCGCACGCGCTGCTCCCGGCCGTGACGGGTCTTGGTGACGAGCCCCGCGCGCTCGAGCGCTCCGACGTGCTCGTGCACCGCAGCGAAGCTCATCGGATAGCGGGGGCCAGGTCGGACACCGAGTGCGCGTGGCAGACCCGCGGAGAGGATGTCGCGGCGCGTGGGATCGGCCAGCGCATGAAAGACCGCGTCGGCCCGCTCAGTCTCCGTCCTACCTACAACCATTAGGTTATACGTTAGCACCCGGAACCGCCGAGCAGGTGATACTGTCGGAACGCGGCCACGTCGAGAGCGTTCGAGGTGGCGCGCGGACAGGAAACTTCGCCTGTGGCCACTGGGCTCGAACGCTTCGTGGAGGCTCAAGACGCCGGCGGCACCTTTCAGGCCGCGCTGTCCGAGCTGCAGGCGGGTCGCAGGACCAGCCAGTGGATGTCCGCTCGCGTGCTGTCCGAGCTCCCCGGGGACGAGCGGGCACGACGGGGAGCCGAGCGGTCCGGCCGTCCCTCCAGTGCGACGAGCAGACCCTAGGGGCGCGCGGCGAGCCGCAGCGCGAGCACGCAGACGTCGTCGGGCCGCGCAGTCGAGCCGGCGAGCTCACGCGTGAGCGTCGAGCGAGCGTGTCCGGCGCCTCGATCGCGCGAGGCGGTCCAGCTTCGCGAGCGAGCTCGTCCAGCCCGGCGCTGCAGCGGGCGGTCGCTGCGCTCGATGAGCCCGTCGGTGTAGAGCACGACCGTCGCGCCCGGCGCGAGCTCGCACGGCGCCCTCCGGCGCGGTCGCTCCACGACGGGGTGCGCGTCGAGCGGCAGCGAGCGGCCCTCCCACAGCGAACCGCGCGGCGCCCGCCCGGCTCGACGAGCACCGGCGGCGGGTGCCCGGCGCAGGCGTAGCGCATCGTGCCGCGGCCGCAGGTCGATCTCGGCGTAGGCGACCGTCGCCATCTGCCCGACGCGCGTGGCGGCGCGAGTACGTCGAGCAGCGCCTCGAGCAGCGCGCCGGGCTCGAAGCCCGGTCGACGCGAGCGCGCGCACGGCGCTGCGCAGCTGGCCCATCGTCGCCGCGGCGCCGATGCCGCGGCCGACGACGTCGCCGACGACGAGCGCCGACGCGCTCGCCCGGCTCGAGCCAGAAGGCGTCGTACCAGTCGCCGCCGACCTCGAGCCCCGGCTCCGCCGGGCCGGTAGGCGACGCCCGACCTCGATGCCGCTCGCCGCCGGCAGCGTCGCCCGGCGAGCAGGCTGCGCTGCAGCTCGAGCGCGACCTCGTGCTCGCGCCGGCGCGCGCGCGAGCAGCTCCTGCTCGTAGCGGCGGCGGTCGGTCGCGTCGAAGACCGTCGTGCGGATCGCGCGCGGCCGCCCTGCGTCGTCGCGGCGCAGGACGGAGTTGACGAGCGCCGGCAGCCGGCGTGCCGTCCGGCGCGGACGATCTCGACGGCGATCTCGCGGACCGAGCCCTGCATCCGCAGCAGCGGCGCGTAGTGCGTCTCGTGGTAGATCCGGCCGCCCGGCGGTGAGCAGGTCCTGGAAGCGGCGCCGCCCGAGCAGGTCCGTCGCGCGCGCGGCCGGTCAGCTCCTCGAACGTCCGGTTGACCCGCAGGATCGTCCCGTCGAGCGCGGTCGTGAGGTAGCCGCACGGCGCGTCCTCGAAGAGGTCCTCCGCCGTTCGTCGAGCAGCCCGTCGGGGACGCGTCACTCGGCGAGGAACGCCTTGATCGCGGCGACCGTCTCCTCGGGCGCGCTCAGGTTCGGGCAGTGCCCGGTCGCGTGCGAGCAGCACGAACCGGCTGTCGGGCAGGTGCTCGTGGACGTACTCGCCGACGGCCTCGGGCGCGATCACGTCGTCGGAGCACTGCAGGACGAGCGCCGGCGTGCGCACGCGGCTCGAGGTCGGCGCGGTTGTCGGACAGGAACGTGGCGCGGGCGAACGTGCGCGGCGATCTCCGGGTCGGCGCGGCAGAAGCTGTTCGTCAGCTCCTCGCCGAGCTCGGGGCGGTCCGCGTTGCCCATGATCACCGGCGCCATCGCGCTCGACCAGCCGAGGTAGTTGCTCTCGAGCGACTCGAGCAGGCCCGTCGATGTCCTCGCGCGTGAAGCCGCCGACGTAGCCCTCGTCGTCGATGTAGCGCGGCGACGGCCCGACGAGGACGAGGCGGGCGAAGCGCTCGGGCGCGCGTCGGCGGCGGCCAGCGACGCCGATCATCGCGCTGACCGAGTGGCCGACGAAGACGACGTCGCGCGAGGTCGAGCTCGTCGCAGATCGCGAGGACGTCGGCGGCGTAGCCGTCGAGCGAGGCGTAGCGGCCGCGGTCGTAGGCGGAGGCGTCCGAGCCGCCCGTCGCCGACGTGGTCGAAGAGGACGATCCGGTAGCTCGTCGGCGAACGCCGGCCAGACGAAGCGCCACATGTTCTGGTCGCAGCCGAAGCCGTGGGCGAAGAGCATCGGCTGCCCGTCGGGGACGCCGTGCATCGATCACGTTGTTGCGCTCCAGCGCGCTCACCGCTCGCCCTCCAGCCGCAGTAGCGCTCAGCATGCCCGTCATCTCCAGCACCTGGAGGACGTTCGGCTGCATCCCCGCGGACAGTCGCAGCTCGCGGTCGGACTCCGCCGACTCACGTAGCGCCATGTTCAACGCTCGGACGCCCGACGAGTCCATAAACGTTACGTTGCGCAAGTCGACGAGGACCGCGCCCGTGGCGAGCCCGCTCCGCACGGCGCGGAGGAACTCGTTGGCGGTTGCAAGGTCGAGCTCGCCGGCGACCGACAGGGTCGCGCAAGCATCGTCGCCAACCGTGACGTCGAGCGAGAAGCTTGGCGGGTCTGCTGAGTGCGAGCCCACTGCGGCGAACACACTAGCGGCAGTCGTTTTGCGCCATCTTGTGTTCTCGGACTCGACCTGCGCACGCATGTTGGTCGAGAGTCGTAGGCGGTCAGGCCGCCTTCGCGACCCGTTCAGTTTCAAGCTCAGCCTCGGTCAGCCGCCGAACGCGCCGGCAGATCTCGCGGTAGAAGCGCAGCTGCTCGGGGACGGCCCGACGAGCCGGAAGCCGGTGCGTAGCACCCATGGGCCGGTCTCGGCCGCCTTAGAGACGGCGTGCAGGCGGAACTCGACGTCGCCCGAGTCGAGCCACTTCCACACCTGATAGTGCATCTCGCCCTGCTCGAAGTGCCCCTCGAGCGTCCGGTAGGCCCAGCCGTACACGTGCGCGCGCTGCCCGGTCGAGCTCGCGCTCGCCCTCGTAGACCTCGCCGACCCGTACGCCGACGGTGAAGCGGAGGGCGAGGAAACCGATCTGCGAGGAGCATGTTGCGTCCCTCGAGCGGCGCGTCGGTCGCGGTATACGGCGCGTACGACGCTCGGGTCGGCGAGCTGGTAGTCGACCATGAGCCGGCGAGCGATCTCCCAGACGCCGCCGCGCATCGGGGGTCCCGGTCGCCTCGTGCGGGAAGCGACTCGACCATTTCGTCGACGTACCAGCCCGTCGAGCTCGTGTACTCCGCGACCCGCGAGGCATCGAAGTTCGAGCCCGCGCTGCGACAGTTCGGTCAGCCGGCGCCTCGCCCGCCGGCTCGTGGCATCCGTGCTGTCGCCGCGAAGATGGGCGGTCTCGACCCGGCGCGTGGTGATGACGATTCCGCCTTCCATCCTGCCTCCCGCGAGCTTGACTACGCGCTCGAGGACCGAGGTCCACATGTGCAGCTGGACCTCCTTGGCCAGCCGCAGGTGCGTGTACATGAGGTCCGAGAGGCGGTCGCCGCTGCGCGCCCAGGACTCGATCGTGAATTCGAGAGCGCGATGGTCGGCGCGCGCGCGGAACTCGATCTGCCCGGCCTCGAGATGACCCCTCAAGCGTGGCCAGGCGGAAGCTTCGTCGGGCTGGACGGCGACCACGCGCACGGGCCCGTCCCAGGGCCCCGGCATCCGAACTACGTACTCGTCGCCCAGCGCGAGCGGTCTGCTTGCCGTCGAGCTTCTGAAACGTCGCGAATTCTGACGGCGCGATGCCGTCGAGGTCGGCGGCGATGCGCTCCACGAGCTCCTCGGGCTTCAGTCGCTGCCGACGATCCGCGTGCGGTAGATCCGGTGCATCAGCGGCCCCGTTCCGTCCTCGGCGCTCCTGTATGTCATCGCGGTCTGACCCCGCCTGGCAACTCGGGCTCGGCGTCGTCGGATGGCGAGCCGGTCGCTCTCCCATCGATGCACCGTCGGTCGTGCGCCACATGTAGCTCCATGCCGTGAGGGCTACGCCTGTGGGCCAGCGTGCGGCGGTCCTGTAGTCGCTGAGTTCGTGGCTGGCGGTGGCGACATGCCGCGATGTCGTAACCCGGCGTACGTTCGCACGCTGATGCGTCAAGCTGCTGCGCACGATGGCGCGCAGCCTTCCCGATCGCTCAGTACTGCGCAGCGAGCACCTCTACGCCGCGCTCGCTCCGGCACGATCGTGCTGTGCGTCGCGCTGTGGATCCGCGCCAAGACTATCGGGGAGGACGAGCGCGCCAACGCCGAGCGGCGCGCTCATGTTCGTCGGCCTGTTGCCGCCGATGTTCTGGCTGATCGGCGACACCGTGCGCCGGCGCGAGGAGCGGCTCAGCCGCTCGCGCAGTCTCGTGCGCGCGCTGCGCAAGTAGCCGGCCTGGCACGTGCCGAGCAGGCGGCGTCCATGCGCCCAGTCGCCGCCAAGGTTTCCACCCTAACGCTGTCCTAGGAGTCCCCCGCGCTCCTAGCGTCGAGCGGACTCGAACGGTGTCGTCCAGTCCGACGACATCACGCGCCTCGAGCTCCGCGTCGAGGAGGCTTGGGCGATCGAGTGATTACGCTCCGCGGCATACGCCGAGTAGAGCAACACCGACGATAGTCCGCGTAATACGACCCCTTTCTTTTTTTTTGCTCTTCTTCTCGGAAGACGTGTTGAATCTTTCAACTTCTTTTTTTTCAACTACGCCATATATAAAAACGATCCTTCTCTCGATAAACCCCTTCCTGAGCGGGTCTTTCGTAAAAACCTACTAACTTACTCTAACCACTCACCCCTTCATTACCAACGTTCTCACGCGCTAGCTGTCCTGCCCAGAGAGGTTGTGAGCGCGGGTGATCGGGTGGTTGGCCGCCGAGTGAGCTGTGGGGTCTGCGCTCGTTGTAGTGGCGCAGCCAGTGTGGCAGTGCCCGGTTTCTGGCGGTGCTGTTGCGGTAGCGCAGGCCTTTGGCCCATTCGCGTTCCATGGTTTGGTGGAAGCGCTCGACTTTGCCGTTCCAGCGCGGCGTGTAGGGCGGCGTGACGATGTGTCGGATGTTCGCGTTGCGGCCAGCAGCTCGCGCAGTGCGCGGTTGCGTCGTGTAGCTCATGGCGCCGTCGGTCATCAGCGCGTCTCGTCGTGATGCCGTGGCTGGCGAACCAGATCAAGGCGCGCTCGGTGAAGGCGGTCGACGGTCGCGGCCTTCTCGTCGTTGAGTAGCTCGCCGTAGGCCAGGCGCGAGTGGTCGTCGACGACGGCGTGGAAGTAGTCGTGCCCGAGCGGATTGTCGCGCTGTCATCCGAGCTGCGCGCGCGGTCACCGGTGACGGCGTGCCCGGGTCGCCGGAAGCGCGGGTAGCGCTTGACATCCATGTGCAGCAGGTCGCCCGGACACGGCCACTCGTAGCGTATCTAACGTCCTCGCGCGGCGGCCGCGGCGTGCGCGAGCAGCCATGGCGGCGCAGAATCACGTGCACGGTCGAGTGCGCCACCCCGGTCTCGCCGGCGATCAACCGCGGCCCCCAGCCGGTCCGCTCGCGCGCCGCGCAGACCCGCCGCTCGATCTCAACCGGCGTTCGTCTCGGCGAGCTATGCGGGCGGCTGGAGCGATCCAGCGCCCAAGCGCCCGAACGCGCGCTCGTGATCGCTCGGCCGACAACCAGCGCTGCTTCCACCTATGCGCCGTGCAGGGCGAGACCGAGAGACAGGCTGCCGCCTGTCTCTCAGACATCCCCAGATCAATGATCAAACGGACCAGCTCACGCCGCCCAGCAGGTCCGAGCTCGCTCGTTACCGTGCGCCCATCCGGGCCCTCCTTTGGTGTGGATCCCTCGCAAGACCCACAGCCTCAGGACGGGCCCGGACGACTCTTCTCAGCCGCTCACAACCTGCCTGGGCAGCTCAGCTAGCCTCCCCCTCCTCCCCCCCTCCCTCCCCTCCTCCCTCCCCCCTCCCCTCCCCCTCCCCTCCCCTCCCTCCTCCCCCCCCCCCTCTCTCTCTCCTCTCTCACCCCCCCCTCCCCCCCCCCCCCCCCCCCGCCCCGCTCCCCCCGCCTTCCCCCCTCCTCCCCTTCCCCCCTTCCCGCCGTCCGCGCTCACTTCGCGCCCACGCGCTCTTCTCGCGCTCCTCCCCCTCACTGCGCTCGCCTCCCCCTCCCTCCCCCTTGCCGCCCGCGCGCCTCGGGCGCGGTTCGGTCAGTTCGCGGGGGGGCGTTGGCGGGAGCGAGCATCATCGTCATGTTGCGCCCGTCCTGCTGGGGGCGCTGCTCGACGACGGCCAGCTCCTCGAGCTCCTCGGCGAGCCGGTTGAGGAGGGCCTCGCCGCGCTCGGGGTGGGCCATCTCGCGCCCGCGGAACATGATCGTGACCTTGACCTTGTCGCGGTGGTTGAGGAAGCGCACGACATGGCCCTTCTTGGTGTCGTAGTCGTGCTGGGCGATCTTCGGTCGGAACTTGATCTCGCGGATCGTGATCTGCTGCTGGTGCTTGCGGGCCGCCTTCTGCTTCTGGGCCTGCTCGTACTTGTACTTCGAGTAGTCCAGGATGCGGCAGACGGGCGGCTTGGCGTCGGGAGCCACCTCGACGAGGTCGAGGTCTTGCTCCTGCGCGGTGCGAAGGGCGTCCTGGGTGCGCATGATGCCCACCTGCTGGCCCTTCTCATCGATGAGGCGGACTTCCGGCACCCGGATCCGTTCGTTGATCCGGGTGGGGTCGCGCTCCGGCGGTTGCCGGTCGAACCTTCTCGGGACCGGCACTAGCGGTGACTGAGGCGTCGCGTCAAGCGCGCGCGGAATCGGAACGTGTGATCAACACCTTGGAGTATAGCTCCCCGCGGGCCACCTCGCGCTCGATCAGCCGGCCGGCCAGCGCCCGCAGGCGCGCTCGGCCGGCGCCGTGGCCGAAGGCCAGGTCGACGGCCACCGGGCTCTCGAGTCGGTAGTCGTGAGCCAACGCTCGCGGCGCCTGCCGCGGCCAGTTCGTCGCCCGCACCAGGTCGCCGACCAGCTGGAGGAAGGTGACTCCCGGCGTCCAGTCACGCTCGCGCAGCCACGCGGGGCTTGCGCCAGATGAGGTCCAGGCCGTTGAAGAGCACGACCGGGTCGCTCGTGCGGTGGAAGAGCACGAAGCGCAGCCGGTCGGCGCCGGGCGGATCGCCGTCGCGGACGTCGCGGGCGCGCACGACCGCGATGCGCCCGTCGTTCGGCAGCCGGCCGCGCTCGAGCTCGCGCCGCAGGCGGCTGAAGGCCGGCGTCCCGACCCACAGCGCGCGGCTGACCCGCAGGCCGTCAAGCGCGAAGACCCGCCGCGGCGGAAGACGTTCTGGCTCGCCCACGCTCCGAGGCTCTCGCCGTAGACCACGACCTCGGGCACGCCGTCGCGCGCGGCCAGCTCCCCCAGCAGGGCGCGGTGGGTCTGCGCCGCGATCGGCACCTTGAGCGGCATGCGCGGCGTCTTGCGGTCGAAGTACTGCACGACGACGCTGGCCACGTCGCCGCCGCTGAGCGCCTCTTCGGCCTCGACGATCACCGGGTTGACGTAGCCGCGCAGGGTGGCCGAGCAGATCATCACGCGCGCGCGGTCGAAGGCGCCGAGGCGCTCGAGCTCGTCGACCGCCAGCCGGCAGCGCTCCTGCACCGTGCGGCGTGGCGGAGGCCGACGAAGACGCGGATCGGGTCGCGCGCGCCCTCGCCGCCCGGCTGGGCGCCGGCGAGGAAGCGAGCGCCCTCGCCGTCCAGCGCCGCGCGCGGCACGAGGCTGCCCGCGCCGCCCGAGACGGTCGCGAGCCACTCGGACGCCGGCAGGTCGCGCGGCGGCGGCCGCGGCGCAGCAGCGTCGGGGCGAAGGAGGCCAGCAACCCGAGCGCCGCCATCGCCTTGGCGGTGTCCCGGCGCCGCGCGCCCGCCATGCGGGCTTCAGTCCCCGGCGCCGCGGGCGGCCACCTCGGCCACGAGCCGCGCGGCGACCTCCTCCAGCCCGAAGGTCCCGAGGTCACCCTCGCGGTGGCGGCGCAGGGCAGCGGTGTCGGCGTCGGCCTCGCGGTCGCCGACGACGAGCATGTAGGGCACCTTGCGCACCTCCGCCTCGCGGATCTTGCGCCCGACGGACTCCGTGCGCTCGTCCACGTGCGCGCGCAGGCCCGCCAGCGTCAAGCGCTCCGCGACCGCCGTGGCGTAGGCGTTGTGGCGGTCGGCGACCGGCAGCACGAGCGCCTGGACCGGCGCCAGCCACAGCGGGAACTCGCCCGCGTAGTGCTCGATCAGGATCCCGATGAAGCGCTCGAAGGAGCCCATCAGGGCACGGTGGATCATCGCCGGGCGGTGGTCGGCGTTGTCCGCGCCGGTGTAGACGAGCTCGAACTGCTCGGGCATGTAGTAGTCGAGCTGGACCGTCCCGAGCTGCCACGAGCGCCCGATCGAGTCGGTCATGTGCAAGTCGATCTTCGGGCCGTAGAACGCGCCGTCGCCCTCGTTGACGTCGTAGGCCAGCCCGCGGCCGTCCAGCGCCTGGCGGAGCGCCGCCTCGGCGCGGTCCCACATCGCCTCCGAGCCCACCCGCTTCTCGGGGCGCGTGGAGAGCTCAAGGCGCGGCTCGAACCCGAACGTGTCGTAGATGAAGAAGCCGAAGTCCAGGCAGCGCAGGACCTCCTCCTCGATCTGCTCGTCCGTGCAGAAGACGTGCGCGTCGTCCTGGGTGATGTGGCGGACGCGCAGCAGGCCGTGCAGCGTCCCGCTCGGCTCATGGCGGTGCACGAGGCCCTGCTCGGCGTAGCGGATCGGCAGGTCGCGGTAGGAGCGCGACTCGCGCTTGTAGATCTGGACGTGCGCCGGGCAGTTCATCGGCTTCAGGCCCATCGGCCGGTCCTCGACGTCCGTGAAGTACATGTGGTCGCGGTACACGTGCCAGTGGCCGGACTGCTTCCAGAGCTCGACGTCGTAGAGGATCGGCGTGCGCACCTCGGTGTAGCCGCGCTCGACGTTGGTCGCGCGCCACAGCCGCGTCAGCTCGTTCCAGATGTGGGCGCCGTTGGGCAGCCAGAAGGGCGAGCCGGGCGAGAGGTCGGAGAACATGAACAGGTCGAGCTCGCGGCCGAGCTTGCGGTGGTCGCGGGCGCGCGCCTGCTCGAGGCGCTCGAGGTGGGCGTCGAGGTCGGCCTGGCTGAAGAAGGCGGTCCCGTACACGCGCGTGAGCATCTGGCGCGTCGCGTCCCCGCGCCAGTACGCGCCGGCGACGCTGAGCAGCTTGAACGCCTTCACGCGCTTGGTCGAGGGCGCGTGCGGGCCGCGGCAGAGGTCGGTGAACGGGCCGTTGGTATAGAGCGAGACCGTGTGCGCGCCGCGGTCACGGACCAGGTCCTCGATCAGCTCGACCTTGTAGTCCTGGCCCTCGCGCACGAAGCGCTCGAGCGCGTCGCCGGCGCTGACGTCCTCGCGCGTGAACGGCTCGTCGGCCTTGACGTGCGCGCGCATCGCCGCCTCGATGGCCGGGAAGTCGTGGTCGGAGACCGTGACGCCGGGCGGGAACTCGAAGTCGTAGTAGAAGCCGTCCTCGATCGGCGGGCCGATCGAGATCTTCGTCCCCGGATAGAGCTCGAGCACGGCGGCGGCGAGCACGTGGGCGGTGTCGTGGCGGATCAGGCGCAGGGCATCGCCGTCCTCGTCGGTGCCGGTGACGATCTCGACGCGCTGGCCGTCGGCCAGCGGCTGGGCGAGGTCCAGGACGCGGCCGGCGTCGTAGGCGCTGCCGTCGTGGCGCGCGGCGCCGTTGCCGTCCGGATCGACGACGCGGATGGCCAGCGCGGCGCGCGCGAGGCCCGGGCCGATCGAGGCGGCCAGGTCGGCGCCGGTGGCGCCGTCGGGAAGCTCCTTGGCGCTCCCGTCGGGGAGGGTCACGAACACGGCCGGGATGCTAGCCGCGGGAAAGCGAGGCCTGGCTGACCGGGAAGTCGAAGAACGTCTCGGGGTAGGGCTCCTCGCGCAGCGTGAAGTGCCACCACTCCGTCTCGAGCCCGATGAACCCCTGCGCGAGCATCGCGCGGCGCAGATAGAGCCGGTTGCGCCGCTGGACGCCGGTCACGCGGGCGTTGAACGGGTGCGAGAGCGGGTCGAAGCAGTCATAGCCCGTGCCCATGTCGATCGAGTTGTCGCCGAAGCGCCGGCGCGCGGGCGCCGCGCAGTCCTTCAGCCGGTCGCCACGCCGGTAGCGCTCCTGGCGGGTCGCGGGACGCCGGACGAGCGTCAGGTCGACCGTGCTGCCGCGGCTGTGGCCGGACTTCGCGGCGATGTAGCCGTCCTTGAACACCCGCCGCTTGTCCACGCGCGGGTAGAACTCCGCCTTCATCCGCTGGTCGCGCAGCCGCTTGCCCCAGGCGACGAAGGCGTCGACCGCCCGCTGCGGGCGGTAGCAGTCGTAGACCTTGAGCGTGTAGCCACGCCGGCGGACGCTCGCCTGCACCCGCGCGAGCGCCGCGGCCGTCTGGCGCGTGACGATGCAGACCGGCTCGCGGTAGCCCGGCACGCGCCGCCCGAGGAAGTTGTGCGCGGTGCGGTAGCGCATCTCGACGATGACGCCGGGCACCGCGTCCGCGATCGACACGAACGCGCCGGGCGGTGCCGTCTGGGCGGCGGCCGTGGGCGCCGCGACGGCGAGCCCGAGCAGGAACAGCGCAACGACAGCGCGCAGCATGGCCGCGCAAGCTAGCGGAGCCGTCGATCAGCCGTCGGGCAGTACCTCGGGGACGCCGAACGCCACGTGCAGCCGGCCGTCGAAGGTGGTGATCTCGCGGATCAGTCCGTCCTGCACGCGCAGCACGTCGAGCTTGAAGACCCGGAAGCGGGTGTCGCCGGCCAGCCGGGCGTAGCTGATCGCCGCCGGCTGGCGGTTCGCCCACGCCGGCACGAGCCGCCAGTCGGTGAACTCGTCGCCCGCGAAGGCCCGCTCCATCAGGCCCACCATCGCCGGGAGGCCCTCGTAGAGCATCGGGTGCGGGGGCATCGTGACCCGGATGTCGTCGCGCAGCAGCGCCAGCGAGCCCTCGACGTCGCCGCGCTCGTGGGTCTCGATGAACGCCTGCAGCAGCGCGGACTCGGTCTCGCTCGGCTCGCTCAGCGTGCCGGCCAGGCGGTCGGCGGAGTGCCGTTGGAGCGTGCTGCGCGCACGCTGCAGCGCGCTGTTGGCCGCGGCGACGCTCATGTCCAGCGCCGCGGCGGTCTCGGCCGCGGACCACTCGAGCACGTCGCGCAGCAGCAGGACCGCCCGCTGGCGGGCCGGCAGCAGCTGGATCACCGCCAGATAGGCGAGCTCGATCGTCTCGCGCGCGACGACGACGGCGTCCGCCCCGCCCGCGGGGTCGGCCAGCTCGTCGAGCAGCCGGTCGGGATAGGGCTGCAGCCACGGGATCTCGGCGAACGAGTGGTAGCTCGTCATCCGCCGGCTCTTGCTCTTGATCGCGTCCAGGCAGACGTTCGTCGCGATCCGGTACAGCCACGGGCGCAGGCCGGTGCCGGCCGGGTCGTCGAGCCGGTCGCGCGCCCGCCACGCCCGCAGCAGCGTCTCTTGCACGGCGTCCTCGGCCTCCTCGAAGGAGCCGAGCATCCGGTAGCAGTGGACGTGCAGCTCGCGCCGGTGGCGCGCCGCCCGCTCCTCGAAGGCGCTCACTAGTGCGCGCTGACGCCGCTGGAGACGTTCACGATCGACGCGGTGATGCCGCTGCCACGCTCGGAGGCGATGAACACGGCCGCGTCGGCGAGCTGCTCGACGGTGGGGCCGCGCTGCATCAGCGAGATCCCCGCCATCAGGTCCGGGTAGGAGACGCCGGCCGTCCACAGGCCCGCCACCCGCACGCCGCGCGGCCCGACCTCGCCCGCGAGGTAGTGCAGGAAGGACTCCGTGGCGGCATCGGCCGGGCCGGTGCCGCCCATCTGGAACTCCGGCGAGGCCTTGAGCACCGCGCCCGAGCCGCTCGTGATCGTCAGCACGACGCCGGAGCCCTGCTGCACCATCCGGCGGGCCGCGGCGCGCATGGTGATGAAGTTCGCCCGGACGCCGTTCGCGATGGGCTGAAAGAAGTCCTCGAGGTCCATGTCGAGCAGCGGGGTGCCCTGCACGTCGCCGCGCGAGACGAGGTTGAAGGAGACGTCGACGCTGCCCGCCTGGTCGGCCACGGCCTGCACGTGGGCGGTGACCGCGGCCTCGTCGAGCGCGTCGAGGACCGCGACGTGGGCGGCGCCGCCGCCGGCGGCGATCTCGGCCGCGACGGCCTCGAGGGTCTCGCGGGTGCGGCCGGCGAGGTGGACCGTTGCGCCTTCGGCGGCGAAGGCCCTGGCGACGGCGGGGCCCATGCGGCCGGCGGCGCCGTAGATGATCGCGTTCTTGCCCTGCAGGAGAGGTTGGCTCATGCCGGGTCTAACGACGGCAAGGCCCCCGACTCATCGGTCCGCCGATGAATCCGTCAGTCGCCGAGCGCCCGCGAGAAGTGAAACGCGCTGATCTCGAAGCCGCTGTTGAGGTAGAAGCGGTGCGCGCCGCGACGCGCGCTCCCCACCCCCGAGTTCAGGTGGGCCTGCCCGCAGCCCGCGCGGCGCCCCTCCGCCAGCACCCACTCCATCAGCGCCGGCGCGTGGCCCTTGCCGCGGCCGGCCGCCGCGGTGACGACGTCCTCGATGTAGAGGTAGCGGCCCCACACGAGGTTCTCGGTGACCTTGAAGCCGATGACCGCCTCGGCCTCCTCCCCGCCGTCGTCGAACGCCCCGACGATTCGGTAGCCGGCACCGCGCTGGGCGTCGATGCGGTCGATCAGCGCGTCCAGCGGCCCGGCGTCCTTGCGCAGCTCGAGCAGCGCGGGCGCGGCCCGGTGCGTCTCACCCTCGGCGACTTCGCGGATCTCGCTCATGGCGCGCGATCCTAATCGTTCACCCGGGGCGCGGCTCGGGTACGGGAGCGGGATGGCCGTCCAGGTCGAGCGCCGCACCATCGAGGTGATCCCGGACGCCGAGCGGCACGGCTCGCCGCGCAACCAGTTCACCTTGTGGTTCGGCGCGAACCTCCAGATCACCGCCATCGTCGACGGCGCGCTGGCGGTCGTGTTCGGCGCCGACGCGCTGTGGGCGATCGTCGGGCTGCTGATCGGCAACGTGGCGGGCGGCGTCGTGATGGCGCTTCACTCCGCGCAGGGCCCGGGGATGGGGATCCCGCAGATGATCTCCAGCCGAGCCCAGTTCGGCGTCTACGGCGCCTCGCTGCCGCTCGTGCTCGTGGTCGTGATGTACCTCGGCTTCGCCGCCACCGGCACCGTGCTCTCCGGCCAGGCCATCAACGAGATCGTCGGCACCACGAAGCCGGCCGTCGGCATCTTGGTCTTCGGCGCGCTGACGATGCTCGTGGCCTTCGTCGGCTACCGCTGGATCCACGCGCTGGGCAGGATCGCGACCGTGGTCGGCGCCATCGGCTTCGCGTACCTGTCGGTCCGCGTGTTCACGGAGTACGACGTCGGCGCGCTGCTCGGCGACTCGCGCTTCGACCTCTCGGCGTTCCTGCTGGCGATCGCGCTCGGCGCGGGCTGGCAGCTGACCTTCGGCCCCTACGTCGCCGACTACTCGCGCTACCTGCCCCGGAGCACCCCGGCGCGCAGCACGTTCGCCGGCACCTTCCTCGGCAGCGTCCTGGGCTCGCAGTGGTCGATGACGATCGGCGTGCTGATCGCGGCGGCCGCGGGTGAGGCGTTCGTCGAGTCCCAGGTGATCTTCGTCGGCGACCTCGCCGGCGGCGGCCTGGCGGCGATCCTCATCTACTTCGTGATCGTCGTCGGCAAGCTCGCCGTCAACTCGCTCAACGCCTACGGCGGCTTCATGACGCTCGTGACCACCACGACGGCCTTCACCCGCAGCTACACCGTCCCCTCCGCGGTCCGCGCGGGGTTCATCTTCTGCTTCATCCTGACCTCGGTGCTGATCGCGCTGCTGGCCTCAGCCGACTTCCTGACCAACTTCCGCGACTTCGTGCTCCTGCTGCTGCTGGCGTTCACGCCGTGGAGCGCGATCAACCTGATCGACTACTACCTGATCTCGCGCGAGCGCTTCGACATCCCGGCGCTCTATGACCCGGACGCGCGCTACGGGCGCTGGAACGTCACGGCCCTGGTCAGCTACGCGGTCGGGATCGCCGTGCAGATCCCCTTCGTCGCCCAGACGCTCTACACCGGCCCGCTGGCCGAGGAGCTCGGGGGCGCCGACGTCTCCTGGATCGTCGGCCTCGTCGTCACGGGCGGGCTCTACTACGTCTGGGCGAGCCGCACCGCGCGGCCGCCGGAGGCGATGGTCTACCCCGACGAGTCGCCGCACGCCGCCCGGCGCGACGAGGTCGAGCTCCACCGGGTCTAGGAGCGGCGCGCGGAATCAAACCGGGCCGGGCAGCGTCGACCTGGTCGTGACCCCAAATACTGAACTCCACCCGTCCAGCACCGCCGAGATCGCGGCCGGCGCCTGGTTCTACAACCCCTCGACCGGCGAGCTGGCGCGGATGAACGTCGGCCCGGCCGACACCGGCGGCCGCCGCATCGAGGTCGACCTGTGGTTGCAGCCCGGCGCGGCCGTCGCCGGCGCGCACGTGCACGACCACGTCGTCGAGCGCTTCGAGGTGCGCGCCGGCTCGGTCGGCTTCAAGCTCGGCGCCGAGGAGCGCATCAGCGTCCCGGGTGACGGCCCGATCGAGATCGGCACCGGCGTCGCGCATGACTGGTGGAACGCCGGCCGCGGCGTCGCGCATGTCCGCGTCGAGGTCGAGGCTGCCGGGGGTGCTGCCGGCCGCCCGGCAGAGCGGTTCGTCTCGATGATCGAGGCGATGTGGTCGCTCGGAGCGCTCGGGCGCGTGAACGCCAAGGGCATGCCCGATCCGCTGTGGCTCGCCGCCCTCGCCCGCGAGTACGCCGACGTCCTGCGCTTCACGTCCCCGCCCGCCTTCGTGCAGGCCGCGGTGTTCGGACCGCTCGCGGCGCTGGCGCGCCGCAGGGGGCGCGATCCGCTGGCGCCGGAGCTCCACGGCCCGGGCGCGCCCTGCGGGCTGCCCGAGCCTTCCGACGTCGCGCTCGCGGCGATCCTGGCGCGGCCCGTCCGCGCCGGCTGAGCGCGTCACCGGCCCTCGAAGAGCGAACGCGCGTTCGTCGCCGGCTGCTAGCGTGCCCTGCACGACGGCGCGGGGCGCGGGTCAGCGCTTGCACTGCGGGGACCGAGGCCGGGGTACGCCCTGGCCGGCATCCAACCGACACGGTCCAGCTCGCGGTCGCCGTCCTCGACGACATCGCCACTGCTCGGCTCCGCTCACGCTCGTCCCTCCGGGTCTGCTGCGCGAGCCCTCCCAAGGACTTCTCCCTCTCAGCCATGACGCCGTTTACCTCCCAGACTCCTCGACGACCACGATGCAGGGTGGCGGCGGCGCTCGCCGGCGCCGGCCTCGCCGTCGCCGCGGCGGCGCCCGCCGCCGCAGCCGACCGCCTGCCCGTGGGCGACACGGCGCTGCGCACCGCCACGCAGGCGGGTGACAGCCGGACGTTGGCGCGGACGCACGTCCGCCTGACGCGCACGCTCGCCCGCGTCGAGAAGGAGCGTGTCCCCTCGCGCCCGCGGCTGCACCTGCGCCTTCAGGGCGAAGCGCCGCGCGAGCTGCGCGGCCGCATCCGCGACGTCAGCCGCGACCTGCGCCAGGAGCGCGCGGTCCGGCGTCCCACGCCGCCACACCTGAAGGCCATCGCGGCCTGCGAGTCGGGTGGCAACTACCGCACGGACACGGGCAACGGCTTCTACGGCGCCTACCAGTTCAACCAGGGCACGTGGGAGTCGGTCGGCGGCTCGGGCAACCCCGCCGACGCGCCGAGGGCCGAGCAGGACAAGCGCGCCGCGAAGCTCTACGCCCGCGAGGGCGCCTCGCCCTGGCCGGTCTGCGGCAGCTAGGCCATCGCCACCCGCGCGGTTCTGTGCGAACGTAGGCTCGCGCGATGAGCCTCGCCTCCGACCCTCGAGCCGCCCCGTCCGCGCCACCGGCGGAGGCGATGGCGTGGATCCCTCCCGGTCGCTTCGCGATGGGCTCGGAGGCGTTCTATCCCGAGGAACGCCCGGTGGTCGAGGCCGAGGTCGCGGGGTTCTGGATCGACGACGCCCCGGTCACGGTGCGCGAGTTCCGGCGCTTCGTGAAGGCGGCCGGCTACGTCACGACAGCCGAGCGCGCGCCGGATCCGGCGGACTACCCCGACGCCGATCCGGCGCTGCTCGTGCCCGGCTCGCTGGTCTTCCGCCCGACGCGCGGGCCCGTCGACCTGAATGACTACAAGGCCTGGTGGGAGTACGTCCCGAGCGCCTGCTGGCACCGCCCCGAGGGCCCGGGCTCGGACACCTACACGCGCGGGCGGCATCCCGTCACGCACGTCACCCACGCGGACGCCGCGGCGTACGCGACGTGGGCGGGCAAGACGCTCGCGACCGAAGCCGAGTGGGAGCGCGCGGCGCGCGGCGGGCTGGCGGGCGCGACCTACGCCTGGGGGGAAGACCCGACGCCGGCGGGCGAGCACATGGCCAACGTCTGGCAGGGCGAGTTCCCGTGGCGCAACACGCGCGAGGACGGCTTCACGGGGACCTCGCCGGTGGGCTCCTACGCGGCCAACGGCTTCGGGCTGCACGATGTGTGCGGGAACGTGTGGGAGTGGACCGCCGACTGGTTCACCGCCGATCACGGCGAGCCGGCGCCCGCGCCGTGCTGCGGTCCGCCGCGTGCCCAGGGCGAGGACATCCCGCGCCGGGTGATCAAGGGCGGCTCGCACCTGTGCGCGCCGAGCTACTGCCTGCGCTACCGCCCGGCCGCGCGCCAGGGCGAGGCGATCGACACCTCGACCAGCCACCTCGGCTTCCGCTGCATCGTCCGCCCCGGGCGCTGAGCGTTTCAGCCGCTGGCGGGCTTGCCGGGCAGGCGCGACCAGTCGACGGCAAGCCGCACGTCGAACTGTAGCCTCCGCCGTCCCATGGACCCGGACGGACTGCGCGCCCACTTCCCCGTGCTCGAGCGGACGGCCTACCTCAACGCGGGCACCGACGGGCCGGTGCCGCGAGTCGCCGTCGAGGCGGCGCGCGCCGAGCTCGAGTCCGAGCTGAGCGACGGCCGCTTCACCGCCCACTTCGAGCGGCGCTTCGCCCTGCAGGACGAGCTGCGCGCCGCCTACGCGCGGCTGCTCGGCGCCGAGCCCGCGGATGTCGCGCTGCAGACCTCCACCAGTGAGGGCCTCGGGCGCGTCCTGGCCGGGCTGGACCTCGGCCCGTCCGACGAGATCCTCAGCTCAGACCAGGAGCATCCCGGGCTGCTGGGCCCGCTGAAGGCCGCGCGCGACCGCGGCGTCACGGTCCGCATGGGGCCGCTGCGCGACCTGGCCGACCATGTCACACCGGAGACGACCCTGGTCGCCTGCTCGCACGTGGGCTGGGTCTCCGGCGAGCTGGCCGACCCGCGCCTCGCCGAGCTCGACGTCCCCGTCGTGCTGGACGGCGCCCAGGGCGCCGGAGCGGTGCCGACCGACGTCCGCGCGCTGGGCTGCGCAGCCTACGCCGCCGCCGGCCAGAAGTGGCTGTGCGGCGCCGACGGCACCGGCCTGCTCTACCTCGAGCCGGGCTTCCGCGAGCGCCTACGCGCGATCGCGCCGAGCTACATGAGCTTCGAGCGCACCGACCAGGGCATGGACGGCCCGCTCAAGGACGACGCCCGGCGCCACGACACGCCGGCGCTCGCGCGCGAGGTCGTCGCCCTCAGCGCCGCTGCCGTCCAGCTGCTCGAGACCACGGGCTGGGAGGCGGTGCACGTAGCCGGCACCCGCCGCGCGGCAGAGCTCGGCGAGCGGCTGGCGGCGACCGGGCGGACCGTCGCGCCACGCGACGACACGACGCTGGTCGCCTGGGAGGACGCCGACCCGGAGGGCGCGCGCGACCGCCTCGGCGAGCAGGGCGTCGTCGTGCGCAACCTGCCGGGCACCCCGCTGCTGCGCGCCTCGGTCGGCGGGTGGACGAGCGAGGACGACCTGGACCGCCTGCTCGCCGCGCTCGCTTAGCGCAGGAAGTCCAGCACGAGCGCGTCGAACTCGTCCGGGCGCTCGAGGCTCGGCAGATGCGCGGCCCCGGCGATCGTCCGCGCCCCGCCCTCAGCGCCGGGCAGCTCGCGCGCGAGCCGGTCGGCGATCTGCCGGAAGTCGAGCACGTCGAGCTCGCCGGCGAGCACCAGGGCGGGCATCTCCAGCTCGCCGAGCCGCGCGGGCACGTCGGGCACGAGCGGCACCTCCTCGCTCGCCTCCCCCACCGCCAGCTGCAGCTCGAACGCCCGGCGCTGCATCGCCCCGACGCTCGCGCGCAGCGCGGGATCGACCTCCCCGGGCCGCCGCGACGGGCCGTCGACCCACAGGCGCAGGCACGCCTCGACGGCGGCGTCGAGGTCGCCGCGGTCGAGCGCCGTCCCCTCCGCCTCCCAGCCGTCGGTCACCGTGGCGGAGAAGTCGTGGTCGGGCAGTGGCGCGCCGGCGAGCACGAGCCGGCTCACGCGCTCGGGCCGGGCGACCGCGAGCTCGAGCGCGACCAGGCCGCCCATCGAGGCGCCGACCACGGCGGCGCGCTCGATCCCCTCGGCGTCGAGCAGGGCGAGTACCTGGCCGGCGGACGAGACGGGCCCGGGCGACAGCGGCGTGCGCCCGAAGCCGGGCAGGTCGCAGCGCAGCACCCGCCGGCCGGCGGCCGGGAAGCTCGCCCACTGCGGTGCCCACATGCGCGCGTCGGCGACGCCGGCGTGCAACAGCAGGACGGGCGGGCCGTCGCCGGTCGCCTCCGACCACAGGCTCACGGCGCCGCCCGCGCGGGCCGGCGCCGGAGCGCGCCGCCGAGGTCGGCCATGCCGGCCTGCTCGGCCAGCATCCGCTGGGGATAGGCCTCGGGCGGGGCGGCGTGGCGCTCGAGCCGCGCCCGCTGCTCACCCGACAGCTGCAGAGCGGCCGCGCCGAGCAGGCCCTCGAGCTGCTCGAGCGTCCGCGGGCCGAGGATCGGCGCCGAGATCCCGTCGGTGCCCATTAGCCAGGCGACGGCGACCTGTGCGACGGTTGCGCCATGCTCGGCCGCGACCGCCTCCGCCGCCTCGACAACGCGGAAGTTGCGCTCGACCGCCCGCCGCTCGTGCGCCTCCTCGTAGTCGTCGCCCGCCAGCGCCATGCGGCTCCCCGCCGGCGGCGAGGTGTCGCGCACGTAGCGCCCGGACAGGAAGCCGGCGCCCAGCGGCCCCCACGGCAGCACGCCCAGCCCGGCCGCGCGGCAGAACGGCAGGATCTCCGTCTCCACCGAGCGCTCGACGAGCGAGTACTGCGGCTGCAGGCTCACGAACGGCGACCAGCCCTCGCGATCCTGGACAGCTACCGCCCAGGCGAGCAGCCAGGCCGGGAAGTTGGAGGCGCCGAGCGCGCGCACCTTGCCCGCCCGCACCAGCCCGTCGAGCGCCTGCAGCGTCTCCTCCAACGGCACGTCCGGGTCCGGTGCGTGGACCTGGTAGAGGTCGATCACGTCCACCCCGAGCCGGCGCAGGCTGGCGTCGCACGCGGCCCGGATCCGGTCGGCGGAGAGACCCTCGCCCCCCGGGTCAGAGACGCCGAAGCGGACCTTGGTGGCGAGCACCACCGCGTCGCGGTGCCGGGCGAGCCACGGCGCGAGGATCTGCTCGGCGGCCCCGTCGGAGTAGGTGTCGGCCGTGTCGACCAGCGTCCCGCCCGCGGCCAGGAAGGCGTCCAGAATGTGGTGGGCCTCCTCCGGCGGGGTGGTGTCGCCCATCAGCAGCGTGCCGAGCGCGAGGCGGCTGATCTCGAGCGGTCCGAGCGTGGTCGTCTCCATGGCCGCCACGTTAACCCCTCGACACCAGGGCGAAAGCGACGCGCCGAACTTGGGACAGGGGTCGAAGCGAGCCATCCGGGGTACCGGCCACGCTTGTGAGGATGCTCGGACCAGAGTCGCTCTACGTCCCCGAGGACGGAGTGCACGACGACGCCATCGACGCCGCCGGCGAGGCGCGGCCCGAGGCGCGCGCGGCGCTCGAGGCGGTGCTGCGCCACGACCCGGGCCGGCTGATGCGCGACGTCCACGACGGCTGCGAGCACGCCGGCATCGGCTTCGCCGCCGTCGACGGCGGCAGCGGCTTCCACGTCGACCCGGTGCCGCGCGTGATCGGCGCCGACGAGTGGGCGGAGCTCGAGGCCGGGCTCGCCCAGCGCGTCCGCGCCCTCAACGCCTTCGTGGCCGACGCCTACGGCGGCCGGGCGATCGTCGCGGCCGGCGTCGTGCCCGAGCGCGTGCTCGACGACGCCGAGTTCTACGAGCCGGCCGCGACCGAGCTGCACCCGCCGGGCGACTTGTGGATCGGCGTCGCCGGCCTGGACCTGGTGCGCGGCGCGGACGGCCGCTTCCTCGTGCTCGAGGACAACGTGCGCACCCCGAGCGGGATCGGCTACGCGATCGGCACCCGCGCGCAGCTGGCCGCCCGGCTGGAGATCGCGCCCCAGGACGCGCCGCGCCCGCTCGACGAGGCGATCGGCCTGCTCGGGGCGACGCTGCGCGCCGCGGCGCCCGGAGCGGCGGGCGGCGAGCCGCGGCTGGCGGTGCTGACCGACGGCGCGGAGAACTCGGCGATCTGGGAGCACCGCTTCCTGGCGTCCGGCCTCGGCCTCGGCATCCACACGCCCGAGGAGATGGAGGTGCGCGACGGGCGCCTGCACATCCGCGACGGCGGGCCGCGGATCGACGTCGTCTACCGCCGCACGGACGACAGCCGCCTGGACTCCCCGGTCGGTCAGCTGCTGCGCGAGCCGCTCGCCGCCGGCACGCTCGGCTGTCTCAACGTGCCCGCAACCGGCGTGGCCGACGACAAGCTGGCCCATGCTTACGTCGAGGACATGGTCCGCTTCTACCTCTCCCAAGAGCCGCTGCTGCCCTCCGTGCGCACCTTCGACCTCCAGGTCGACGAGGTGCTCGCCGAGGCGCTGGACCGCATGGACGAGCTGGTGGTCAAGCCGCGCGGCGGCTACGGCGGCGTCGGCGTGGTGATCGGCCCGCACGCCGACACCCACGACGTCGAGCGCACGCGGGAGGAGGTGGCCGCCGACCCGGCCGGCTACGTCGCGCAGGAGCTGATCATGCTCTCGACGCACCCGACCGTGGTTGAGGGCCGGCTCGCGCCGCGCCACGTGGACCTGCGGCCGTTCGCCTTCCTGCAGCCCGGCGGGGACGTCCACGTGATGCCGGGCGGCCTCACGCGCGTCGCGCTCGACGCGGGGGCGCTCGTGGTCAACTCCTCCCAGAACGGCGGCAACAAGGACACCTGGGTGATGGCGTGACGCGCCCGCTGATCGGCGTCACGACCTCCGAGGTGCGCCTGCGCGAGCACGCGCATCCGCTCAAGGAGGCCGACCCGCCGCAGCCGGAGATGGCGCTCGGCATGGTCTACATGCGCGCGGTGGAGCGCGCCGGCGGCCTGCCGGTGGTGCTGCCGCCGCTGGCCGGGGAGTCCGTCGCCCCGCTGGTCGATCACCTGGCGGGCATCTGCCTGTCCGGCGGCCCCGACCTCGACCCGAGCGCCTACGGGGCCAGTGCCCATCCCGAGCTCGGCCCAGTCGAGCCCGACCTCGACGCCTTCGAGCTGGCCGTCGCCCGCCGCGCCGACGCCCTGGGGATGCCGATCCTCGGGATCTGCCGCGGCGCCCAGGCGCTCAACGTCGCCCGCGGCGGCACGCTGCACCAGCACCTCGCCGACGTCACCGACGGCACGATCGACCACCGCCAGGCGGCCGCCGGGCGATTGACGACGCACCCGGTCGAGGTCGCCGCCGACTCGCGCCTGGCCGCTGTCCTCGGGCAGACCGAGCTGTGGGTGAACTCCTTCCACCACCAGTCGATCGAGCAGCTGGGCGACGGGCTGCGCGCGGTCGCGTGGGCGCCCGACGGCACGATCGAGGGCATCGAGGGCAGCGGCCCCGCGCTCTACCTCGGCGTGCAGTGGCACGCGGAGACGCTCGTCGCCCAGGCGGAGCACCTGCGCCTGTTCGCCGCGCTCGTCGAGGCCGCCGCGCAGGCCGGCGGCGGCGTGCGCGCCACGGCGGCCTGAGGGTCCCGGGCATGTGCGGCTTCGGCGGCGAGCTGCGGCGCGACGGGCCGCCCGACCGGGAGGCGCTGGAGCGGATGGGCCGCAGCCTCGCCCCGCGCGGCCCCGACGGGGACGGGCTGTGGAGCGCGGGCGGCGTCGGGCTCGTCCACCGCCGGCTGGCGATCATCGACCTCTCCGAACGCGGCGCCCAGCCGATGGCCGACGAGGCGCTCGGCCTGACGGTCGCCTTCAACGGCTGCATCTACAACCATCGAGAGCTGCGCGCCGAGCTCGAGGCTGGCGGCGCGGTGTTCGCCTCCGACGCCGACACCGAGGTGCTGCTCAAGGGCTGGGCCGCGTGGGGTGAGGGGATGCTCGACCGGCTCGCGGGCATGTTCGCCTTCGCGCTCGTCGAGGCGTCGGGGCGCGTCGTGCTCGCGCGCGACCGCCTCGGCGTCAAGCCGCTCTACCTGGCCGGCGAGGACGGCGGCCCGCTGCGCTTCGCCTCGACCCTGCCGGCGCTCGTCGCCGCCGGCAGGGTCGATACCACCGTCGACCCGGTCGCGCTGCACCATTACCTCTCCTGGCACTCGGTCGTGCCCGCCCCGCGCACGATCCTGCGCGGCGCGCGCAAGCTGCCGCCCGCCACCGTCCTGGTGGTCGAGCCCGACGGCACGCGCCGCGAGCGCGTCTACTGGGACCCGCCGTTCGCCCGCGACGAAGCCCATGCGCCGGCCGACTGGGCCGACGCGGTGCGCGAGGCCACGCGGGTGGCGGTCCGCCGGCGGATGGTGGCCGACGTGCCGGTGGGCATCCTGCTCTCCGGCGGGCTTGACTCGAGCCTGATCGTCGCGCTGCTGGCCGAGGAGGGCCAGCGGGGCCTGGCGACCTTCTCGGTCGGCTTCCCGGACGCGGGGGGGCGCGAGGGCGACGAGTTCGAGTTCTCAGACCTCGTCGCCGAGCGCTTCGGGACCGACCACCACCAGATCCGGGTGGAGCCCGAGCGGCTGCTGCCGGCGCTGCCGCGGGCGGTGGAGGCGATGAGCGAGCCGATGGTCTCCCACGACGCCGTCGCCTTCTGGCTGCTCTCCGAGGAGGTCGCCCACCACCGCAAGGTCGTCCAGTCCGGCCAGGGCGCCGACGAGGTGTTCGGCGGCTACTACTGGTACCCGCCGCTGCTGGAAGCGGAGGGCGACGGCTTGGGCACCTACGCCGGCGCCTTCTTCGACCGCGACGACGCCGGCGTGCGCGCGCTGGTCGCGCCCGAGTGGGCGGCCGACGGCGACCCGAGCCTCGCGTTCGCGCGCGCGCACTTCGCCCGCGCGGGGGCGGACACCGCCGTCGACCGCGGGCTGCGGATCGACGCCGAGGTGATGCTGGTCGACGACCCGGTCAAGCGCGTGGACAACATGACGATGGCCCACGCGCTGGAGGCGCGCACGCCGTTCCTGGACCACGAGCTGGTCGAGCTCGCCGCCCGCTGCCCGCCGGAGCTCAAGCTCGCTGAGGGCGGCAAGGGCGTGCTGAAGGCCGCGGCGCGCGGCGTGGTGCCCGACGCGGTCATCGACCGCCCGAAGGGCTACTTCCCCGTGCCCGCGCTCTCCCATCTCGACGGTCCGGTGCTCGAGCTGGTGCGCGAAGCCCTGCACGCGCCCGCGGCGCGCGAACGCGGGCTCTTCCGGCGCGACGTCGTCGAGGCGATGCTCGCCGATCCGAACGAGCACCGCACGAACCTCGACGGCTCCTCGCTGTGGCAGCTCGGTCTGCTCGAGCTCTGGCTGCAGGCGCACGTGTAGCCCGGGTTGCACCGCACCCTGCGCGCTCCGGCCGGGTTGTGTCGTACCGTGCGCGCGTCGAGTGTCCGACCGAACCGAGGGGAAGCCCAGCCGATGTCGACCGTCCCTGCCGTCCTGCCGCGCAGGCTCGTGCTCGCGTCGGCGCTCGCCGCCGGCCTGCTCGGGCCGGGCGCGGCCGTCGCGGCGGCAGCGCCGATCAGCGTCTTTCCCTCCCCCGGCACGCTCGTGGCCTCCGAGCGCACGCAGGTGAGCTTCCGCGGCGCGGCCCCGGGTGACCTCGGCCGCATCCGCGTCAGCGGCTCGCGCAGCGGCGCACACCCGGGTGCCCTGCGTGCGCACTCCGACGGCCGCGGCGCGAGCTTCGTGCCGAGCCGGGGCTTCCGGCCGGGCGAGCGCGTGACGGTGCGCACCGGCCTTGACGTCCGCGGCGGCCGCGGCGGCGACTTCGGCTTCACCGTCGGGCGCCTCGTCGCCCGCGCGCAGCCCGTCGGCCCGGAGCCGCCGCCGCCGCCGGGGCGCGGGACGGTGGACCGCTACCAGTCGCGCAGCGACCTGCGCCCGGCGGCCGTCAGCATCCTGCGGCGCGAGCCCGGCCGGGCGCCGGGGCTGATCTTCCTGGCGCCGAAGTCCGGGCCGGCCCAGGACGGGCCGATGCTCGTCGACGACAGCGGCGACCTCGTCTGGTTCAAGCCGATGCGGCGCGGGATCCGCGCCACCGACTTCCGCGCCCAGTCCTACGAAGGACGGCCCGTGCTGACGTGGTGGGAGGGCCGCGTCGGGCTCGGCAACGGCGCCGGCGAGGGCGTCATCTACAGCGACCGCTACGAGCCGGTGCGGCGCGTGCGGGCCGGCAACGGCTACGCCGCCGACCTGCACGACTTCGTGCTCACCCCGCAGAACACCGCGCTGCTGCTCGTCTACCAGCCCGTGCGCCGCGACCTGCGCTCGGTCGGCGGCCCGCGCAACGGCCTCGCCGTGGACAACATCGTCCAGGAGATCGACGTAAAGACCGGGCTCGTGCTCTACGAGTGGCACTCGCTCGGCGAGATCGGCCTCAATGACGCCTACCTGCCGCTCCCCGAGCAGGCCCGGGCGCCGTGGGACTACTTCCACATCAACTCGGTGGAGGTCGACCCGAGCGACGGCAACCTGGTGATCTCCGCCCGCCACACGTGGGCGATCTACAAGCTCAGCCGCTCCACCGGCGCGCTGGTGTGGACGCTCGGCGGCAAGGAGAGCGACTTCCGCCTCGGAACCGGCACGCGCGTCGCCTGGCAGCACGACGCGCGCGTGTTGCCCGACGGCTCGATCAGCATCTTCGACAACGCCGCGGCGCCGCCGGTCCGCAAGCGCTCGCGCTGGATCAACGTCGCGCTCGACCAGCGCCGCAAGCGCGCCAGGCTGACGCGCAGCGTCACCCACGTGCGCGGCCTGCTCTCCGCCAACCAGGGCGGGGCGCAGCCGCTGCCGACCGGCGGGGGATTCGTCGGCTGGGGCTCGCAGCCGTTCTTCTCCGAGTACGCGGCGAACGGCAAGCCCGTGCTCGAGGGCCGGATCGCCAAGGGCCACGACAACTACCGCGCGTACCGCTTCCCGTGGACCGGCCGGCCCGTCTCACGGCCGCGGCTCGCGGCGCGAGCGGCGAGCGGTGGTCGTGTCGAGGTGGAGGCGAGCTGGAACGGCGCGACGGACGTCGCGCGCTGGGAGGTGCTCGCCGGCGCGACCTCGTCCTCGCTTGCGCCGACGGGCTCCGCCCCGCGCAACGGCTTCGAGACGCGGATCGTGGCTCCCGGCGGCGCGCGGGTGGCCGTGCGGGCGCTCGACGCGGCCGGCGGGGTGCTCGCGACGTCCGAAGCGGTCCGCCCCCGCGGCGGCTGACCTTCGCCGCGGGATAGGTTGAGGCGTGCGGCCATCCTGGATCCCGCGCACGCTGCTCGTCCTCGTGGTCGACGCGGTGGCGCTGCTCGTCCTCTCCGAGCTGCTGCCCGGCTTCACGCTGGACGGCCCGGGCGCCGCGCTGGTCACCGCGGCGCTGATCGGGCTGCTCAACGCGTTCGTGTGGCCGACGCTCGCGCGCCTGGCGCTCCCGCTGAACGTGCTGACGCTGGGCCTCGCCGGGCTGGCGTTGAACGCTCTGCTTGTGACCGTGGCGATCGACCTGGTGCCGGACGCGCGGCTGGAGGGCTTCTGGACCGGGCTGGTGGTGACGCTCGGCATGTCAGTGCTCACGGCGCTGCTCTCCGGGCTGCTGGCCATCGACGACCAGGAGTCGTGGCATCGCAACGTCGTGCGCCGCCAGGCGCGGCGCCGTGGCGACCGCATCGAGACCGAGGTGCCGGGCGTCGCCTTCCTGGAGATCGACGGGCTCGCGCGCGACGTCCTGCGCCGCGCGATGCGCGACGGCAGCGCGCCGGCCATGGCCGCCCTGGTGCGCGACGGCAGCCACCGGCTCGACGCCTGGGAGACGGACTGGTCCTCGCAGACCGGGGCCTGCCAGGCCGGCCTGCTGCACGGCAACAACCACGACATGCCCGCCTTCCGCTGGTGGGAGAAGGACTCCGGGCGCCCGATCGTCACCAACCATCCGCGCGACGCGGCCGAGCTCGAGCGGCGGCAGTCCGACGGCCGTGGCCTGCTGCACGCCGACGGCGCCAGTCGGGCGAACATCCTCTCCGGCGATGCTGTGCACTCGATGCTCACCATGAGCACGGTGCTCACCCGGCGCCGGCCGATCGGGCGCGACTACTCGACCTACTTCGGCCGGCCCTACGCCGTGGCCAACACGCTCGCCGGGATCGTCGCCGACATCGCCCGCGAGCGCTACGCCCGGGCCCAGCAGCACCGCCGCGACGTGCGGCCGCGCATCCACCGCTCGCGCCAGTACGCAGCGCTGCGCGCGTTCGCGACCGTCATCCAGCTCGACCTGCAGGTCGCGGCGGTGGTCGGCGACATGATGGCCGGGCGGCCGGTCATCTACACGACCTTCCTCGCCTACGACGAGGTCGCCCACCACTCGGGCATCGAGCGCCCCGACGCGCTCGCGGTGCTCGGCAAGGTCGACCGGGCGATCGCCCGCCTGGCGAGCGCGGCCGCCGAGGCGCCGCGCCCCTACCGGCTCGTGCTGCTCGCCGACCACGGCCAGTCCCAGGGCGCCACCTTCCTGCAGCGCTACGAGGTCACGCTGGAGGAGCTCGTGCGCTCGGCCTGCGAGGCCGACGCCTCTGACGTGCACGCCGACAGCGGCCGCGAGGACGACGCGGCGTCCTTCCTCGGCGCCGGGCTGACCGAGATCGGGCGCGACGACACGGTGGCGGCGCGGGCCGCGCGGCGGGCGCGCCCGGCCGAGCTCGAGGCGGGACCCACGCCGGACGGGCTACCCGAGCTGTCGGTCATGGCGTCGGGCAACCTCGGCCTGATCAGCTTCCCGCGCGAGCCCGGCCGGGTCACGCTCGAGCGCCTGCAGGCGCGCTACCCGAAGCTCGTGCCGGCGCTGCGCGAGCACCCCGGCATCGGCTTCGTGATGGTGCGCTCGGAGGCGGCGGGCACGCTCGCGCTCGGCGCGCGCGGGACGCACCACCTGGCCGACGGGCGGATCGTCGGCGAGGACCCGCTGGCGCCGTTCGGGCCCAACACGGCCGATCACCTGCGCCGCACCGACGCCTTCCCCCACTGCCCCGACGTGATGGTCAACAGCGCCTACTGGGAGGAGACCGGCGAGGTCGCGGCCTTCGAGGAGCTGGTCGGCTCCCACGGCGGCCTCGGCGGCACCCAGTCCTACCCCTTCGTGCTCCACCCAACCGACCTGCCGTGGCCGCGGGAGCCCGTGGTCGGGGCCGAGCAGGTGCACCGGATCCTGTGCGGCTGGCTCGCCTCGCTCGGGCACGAGGGGTACACCCGTGCCGCTGATTGACCTCGGCCGGCGCTGCCTCGAGCGGTTCGTCGCGGCCGAGGGCGCGCAGCTCGCGACCATCCTCGGCTCCCAGGCGTTCACGTCGCTGATCCCGTTCCTCGTCGTGGCGTCGGCCTTCGAGCCCAGCGAGCAGGGCCTCGGGCAGCGCATCGTCGAGCGCTTCGACATCGAGGGCGCGCTGGCGGACTCCGTTCGGTCGCTGTTCAACTCCGCGAGCGCGGTCGACAGCACGATCACCTGGGTCGGCGTCGTGATCCTCGTGCTGGCCAGCCTGTCCTTCACCCGGGCGCTGCAGCGGACCTACCAGCGCGCCTACGGGCAGCCGGCCCGGCGCGCGGTGGACGCCTGGCGCGGCCTCGCGTGGCTGGGCGGGTGCGGGCTGTGGATCTCGGTCAGCGCGCCGCTGCGCGAGGGAATCGAGGAAAACGCCGGCGTCGTCGTCGCGATCGCCGCGGGGAGCGCGATCGGGTTCGTGCTATGGCTCGCGACGCCGATGCTGCTGCTGGGGCGCGCGCACTGGCGCCGGCTCGTCCCCGGCGCGGTGGTCTCCGGGGTGCTCGGCGCGATCTTCGCGGTCGCCTCCAGCGTCTACATCCCGATCCTGATGGGCTGGTCGGCTCGCAAGTACGGCCTGATCGGCGTGGCCTTCTCACTGCAGTCGTGGCTGCTGGTCTACGCCTTCGTGATCGTCATCGGGGCGGTGGTCGGCGCGGTGCTCAGCGAAGCGGGATTCCTCGACCGTTTCGGTTCACGCTGGAGCCGCGGCGCTCGCAGCGGATAGGGTGACGCCGTGGGCTGTCTCTTCGCCATCCTCGGCGGCTTCTTCCCCCGCGTCGCCTTCGTGCTGCTGTGGATCTTCACGACCGAGGTCGACCGCGCCTACGACAGCTTCATCGTCCCGCTGCTGGGCCTGATCTTCCTGCCGCTGACCGCGCTCGTCTACGCGCTGGTGTGGTCGCCGGTGGGCGGCGTGGAGGGCATCGACTGGCTGTGGGTCGGCCTCGCGCTCGTGCTCGACCTGTCGGCCTACGGCGGGGGCGCGCGGGCGCGAGCGCGACGGGGGGACTAGCCCGCGGCGGCTAGCGGCGAGGGTCCGTTCGCTCGGCGAGGTCGGCCACGTCCTCGTGCTTCTTGACCACCGCGTACCGCTGATGATCCTCCACGATGTCTTCGGTGTCCTCAATCGCGTGCGCGCGGATGATGGCGAAGCGTCGAGGATTCGCGCGAACGCTCTCGTACTCCTGCCGGGTCAGCTCGATCGTCTCCTCGCAGCTCGAGTGGCCGCACTCGCAGAGGAAGCCGATGAGCCCGGCGTGATCGGTGGCCGCGTAGTCCGACTCGACGCTCTCGTTGATGCGCCGGAAGGTTGCCTCGTTGGAGCCGACCCGCTCCTTGCCGATCCGGTTCTCCGAGAGCACACGCGAAATGTACCGCGGGCGTGGCGGGAGGACACCGCGAGAGGTTCGAATGCTGTGGGCGCGTGGCACAGAGACTCGGCGGGGTCCGGCGGGGCCTGGCGGGCCGGAGGTGAATCGCGGCCGTGCCGTTCACGCTCAGGAACCTCAAAGGAGGATCTGGAGGATCTCGGGTCCAACTTCGACGGCTCGCCGGATCTGGAGTTTCGCCTCGCAAGCAAGCCGCTCGAGATCGGCGCTCTGACCGATCTGCGTCGCGGAGATCTCAGGCGTCCTCGGCCCATAGCTCGAGTGCGTCCCGGGCGGCTCGGTGAAGGCTGTCGGCGTCGATCTCTCGTCGCGTGAGCGCGATGTCGCAGGCAGGCCATTCGCAGACGAAGGCGAGTGGACCGGGCGGCGGCAACGGCCACAGCCAAGGTCTCAGCCGAGTAGTCACCGGTTCCGGTTCCGCCGGTCGGTGAAAGCACGACGGTCGGGGGTTCAGGGAGGTCACCGTTGAGGATCCCCATACGGCCCCCCGGGCCGGCAGGGCGGTTCTCGAGCACGCGGGCACGACTGCACGCAGCGGCTGCAGGGTCTAGCATCGACGGCGTGCCGGGGAGTGCATGCACCGAGCTCCCATCGGCGAGGGGTGGCGTGGAGGTCGGAGCCGCTGGCCTCGAGGTCAATGTCTCAGGGTGCGGACATATGGTGCTCGTCGCCTTCAGGGTGCTATGACCGTGAAACGGCTTGCATGGGCGAGGCGGGTGCTGCCTGTCGCGGGCATTGCCGGGGGCGCGGCGCTGGTGCCCGTGGTGCTCTTGGCCGCGACCACGGGCCGCCACGTGATGATCGCGCCCACGGCGCACGTCGTGGTGGTCGGGGCGGCCGGCGCGCTGGCGGCGGTGGCCGCCATGGGCTTGTCCGCGATGGCGGCACGGGTCAACGACGGTCGAACCGTGCTGCTTGGGATAGCGTTCTCCGTGATGGCGACGATGCTCGTCGTGCACGCGCTGGCGACTCCGGGCGCGTGGATCGGCGACAACGGGCTGATGCAGCTCGCCGGTGCCCTCAACATCCCCGTCGGCGCGACGATCCTGGCCGCGTCCGCCCTGCCGTGGCTGCAGCGTCCGCGCGATGCGCGAGCCCTGATGTGGATGCAGGTCGCGGTCGCCGCGGTCCTGGTGGCCGCCGGGGCCCTCGCGCTCGCGAACGCGGCCGGCATCCCCGCCGTCCCGCGGCCGGCAAGCGCCACCGCCCGCGTGCTTTTTCTCATCGGCGCCGGCGCGCTCGCGTTGCTCGCATGGCGCGCCGGGCGCACGTACGTGCTGACGCGCCGCGTGTCAGACCTGCTCGTCGCCGTTGGGCTCGTGTGGCTGATCGGCGGCCAGTACGCCCTGCTGCACCACGGAATGATGGATGCCGCGTGGTGGGCCGGACATGCGCTCGAAGTCGCCGGCGTCGGCCTCGTCGGCATCCCGGCGGCCCTGGACATCCGCTACGCGGTCGCGTCACGGCCGCTCGTCGGTGACCTACGACCGGTCGACCTGGTAGCGCATGAGGAGGCGTTCCTGGGCGGCCGCGTGCGCGCCCTCATGATGCGCCTTGCGGCCAAGGATCCGTCGACCGAGGACCACACGCGCCGCGTCGCCACCCTCGCAGTGCAGATCGGTGAGGAGCTAGGGCTTCCGGAGCGCCGCCTACGGCTGCTCGCCCTGGGCGGCCTGCTGCACGACATGGGAAAGCTCGCCGTGCCCGACCACATCCTCAAGAAACCCGCGAAACTCAGCAATGACGAGTTCGCCGTGATCCGCCGCCATCCGGCGTGGGGTCGCGAGCTACTCGCCGAACTCGGCGGCTTCGCGCCGCTCGTCTTGCGACTCGTGGAGAGCCATCACGAGCGCCTCGACGCCGGCGGCTACCCCAACCAGCAGTCCGCGAGCGACCTCGAGCTCGAGATTCGCATCCTCACGGTGGCGGACGTCTATGACGCGCTTACCGACGACCGCATCTACCGGCCGGCCTGGTCGCCGTCGAGCGCCCTGGCGTTGCTCGCCGACGAAACCGGCAGCGCCTTCGACAGAGGCTGCGTGAAGGCGCTGCACAGCGTGCTGTCCCGTGGAACTCGGCCGCAGGGCTTCCCCATGACGATCGCCGACCGGTCCCAGCCTCGCACGTCCCACGAAGCCTCTCACTGAGCCCGCAGCGAGCGCCGAGCGGGGGCAGCCGGTCGCATCCCGGCCCTACCATCGACGACGCTGGCCAGCCGCCTAGCGGCGATGCTCCGCCACCAGCATCGCCGCGCGCCGCTGTTCCCGTGGCTGCGGATACCGCACTCAGATGCTCGATGGCCGGCGTACGACTGGTCGGGTGAACGGGGCCGCAGGAGCTCGACGTCAGGCAAGGTGGCAGCGCTCGACCGCGCCTGGAGGAGCCGTGGGATCGGCCGCCGCCCGGCGGCGATCCCATCGGCATGGCGGGCGCCGGCCTGCTCAGTTCGGGCTTCGCGAGCGACGCTTCGGAATGGGACGCGTTCCGGCGGTGCGGGCGAGGTGGCTGGTTTGGCCCCCGTCAGCGCCGGGAATCGCTGAGTGTGTGGTCGGGGAGAAGCGCATTGCGGGGGACGCGTCGTCAGCAACCGTTGGCGGCGAGCATCGTCGCCGCGCCCCACGCAGGCGTTCGAACCGCCCTGCGATGCGCTCACGTCTCCGCTATCCCGCCCCATCCGGGCTGCGGAGGCTGGACGCCCGCTTACACCGCTCATTACGTCAACACGGCCCGCCGCGGGCTGACGGCTTCGGAGGACACCTATGATGACCGGCCTGCAGTCGCGCCTCAGGCGAGTATCCCTATCAGGCGCCGCCGTCGTCGTCCTGGCTGTGGCGCTGACGGCGTGCACCGGCCGTGGCGGCGGACAGCTGCCGCCTGACGGCGTCGTGTTCAACGGCCCGGCCTCGTTCGGCTTCAGCTTCAGCTGCGAGGCTCACCAGAGCAAGCCCGAATCCGCAGACCGGGCAGCTCCGCATCCAGCTCGCCTACACCGACCACGGCAGCAACCCCATCGGCTCGTCGTTCGGGATCCACGGGATCGTCGACACGATCGACCCGGTGCTGGAATCCGCAGATCTGCATCGGTCAGAACCCGCCGCCCGGCGGGAACGAGCTGATCTTCCTGGGCCGCTACCGGCTGACGTCATCGGCTCCGGCGAGGCTTCCCCTCGAGCTGCCCGGCGCGCGAGAAGCAGACCACGCCGTTGTGCCGGTTCGAGGTCATCGTCCGGGACAACGACAAGAACCGCGCCCCGTCGACGGGCGACTTCTTCTCGATCAAGCTGTCGAGCGCGACAGCCCTAACGAGCCTGAGTTCGAGCCCGCGACCGGTGTTCTACACGCGGGCCGGCCTGCTCTCGAGTGGCAATCTCACGGTCAATTAGCGCTTCCGTGATCGCTCGGTCAACACGCGACGAGGAGAGTGTGCATGAACGCTGACGATGGCCAGGTCGAGCCGAGCTGGCACGACCGTCCCTTCTCCCGCCGCGGGTTCCTCGCCGGGGTGGCCGGCCTGTCGGCCGGCGCGATGGTCGGCCGGGCGCCCGCCGTCGCGCACGCCGCCGAAGCCGCCGGCTGGCCTGCACGGCGTCCCGCTTCGGGGCATGTACCTGACCGGGCAAGAACCGGCTGGCCGAGGGCCGGTTCGGGGCCATGTTCAAGCGGCTTCCGGCCTTCGCGCCGCGCGACGACCTGCTGGACGGCCTGGCGAGAACGATGGTCGAGGACCAGACCGTACCGGACGACAACCATCTCAACACCAGCCCGCGTCTGTTTGCGGGGTTCACGTTCATCGGGCAGTTCATCGACCACGACATCACGTTCGACAACACGCCGCTCGCGCTCCAGCAGGCGGACCCCGACGCAACCGTCAACTTCCGGACGCCGCGCTACGACCTCGACTCGGTCTACGGGCGCGGGCCGGTGAATGAGCCCCAGTTCTACGATCCGGCCGACCGGGACAAGCTGCTGGTGACGCCGAACGTCAATGGTGTCGAGGACGTGCCGCGTGACAGCGACGGCCGGGCGATCATCCCGGAAGCGCGCAACGACGAGAACCTGATCATCGTCCAGCTGCACAAGGCCGTCGCCAAGTTCCACAACCGGATCGTCGATTACGCCCGGGCGCAGGGCATCCGTCGCGAATGGGTGTTCGAGACCGCGCGCCGGCTCACCCGGTGGCACTACCAGTGGGCCGTGATCCATGACTTCCTCCCGCGGTTCGTCGGCGACGAGCTCGTCGGTACCGAATGGCAGCGTGTACCGGGAAGTTGCCGGCAAGCCGCCGGTCATCAACCTGAACTACTACAGGCCCACCAACAAGGACGGCCGGCCGTTCATGCCGGTCGAGTTCGCCGTAGCGGCCTACCGGTTCGGTCACACCATCATTCGGCCGTTCTACGTCCTCAACCAGTCGACGCTGGACCGCGGCGGCGTCCCGGTCTTCGGCCCGGACGGGGGCTTCAACCTCAACGGCGGCCGCCCGATCCCTTCCGACCTGGTCATGGAGTGGAAGAACATCCTTCCCGTCGATCCGAACTTCCCGGCTCGCAAGCCGCGCAAGATCGACACGAAGCTGTCGCTGCCGCTGACCAGCCTCCCCGGATCCGTCGTCCCGCCCCCTGACCCGACGGTCCACCTGGCCGTACGGAACACGCTGCGCGGAAAGCACGTCGGTCTGCCGTCGGGGCAGCAGGTCGCGCGGGCGATGCGCGTCAACGTCCTCTCCAACGCGGTGCTCGGACTGAGCAACGATCCTGGATGGGGCGGCGAGGCACCGCTGTGGTTCTACATGCTCAAGGAGGCCGAGCTGCCGCCGTACAACGCTGAGCGGCTCGGGCCGGTGGGCGGCAGGATCGTCGCCGAGGTCCTCGTCGGGCTCCTGCAGCGGGACCCGAACTCATACCTGTATCTGGACCCGGCGTGGAAGCCCGCCGCACCGCTCGCGCCGAAGCCCGGCCAGTTCACGTTCGTCGACCTGCTGCGATACGCGGGAGCTGCCTAGTAGTGGCGGAAGCGGGCCCTGCAGCAGCCCTGCCGTCACCCGCCACGATCAGCACCACGTCGACGGCGCTCTAGACCATCCCTCGTTCGCTACGCCACATCGGCGATCGCGACGAGGTCCTCGGCCGTCGCCGGGCCGTCGTCGCCGGCGTCCTCTCCCCCCGCCGCGGCCGCCTGGGTGGCGAGCTCGGCGACTCGCTCCTGGTGCTGGCGCGCGTCGCGCTCGATCGCCCGCGTGAGCTGGCCGTAGGTGGCGGCGGCCTCCGTGACCTTCTCGAACGCCTTGCGGGCCCGGTCGCCGTGTGAGCGCGGTAGCACCGAGCCGCGGCGCTGGCTGGTGGGCAGCGCGAGCTGGAAGGCGTAGTGCTCGGGCGGCGAAGACGACCATCAAGCGGCCATAGAGCTCGCCGGCGGTCTTGGCGCCATCGATGAACCTCCACAGCCACGCCACGGCCTGCTCGGGCTCGGCGTAGGTGACCTTCGTCTTGCCGGGCTTGCCGGACTTCAGGACCGGCGTTGCGGTGCTGGGGTGCTCGTCGAGCCCAAGCCGCAGCCCGTTGGCGGCGATCGTGCGGGCGGTGTGCTCGCCGGTGCCGGGGTTTTCGGCGATGCACTAGCGAGCCGGTGTCGCTAGCCGGTCAGAGCCTGTAGGTCAGCGAGATCGTCGGCCGCGCTCGTGTGCTCTAGGTCGGGCAGCCCGTCCACCGGCCCGGGCGCCGGCGCATCCGGCGGCAGCTGCTCGAGCACGTCGGCGAGCTGGTGCACGCGCTCGACGTCGCCGGCTTCGGCGGCCGCGGCGGTCGCCCGCGCAACGTCGGTTCGGGTCAGGGCGCTGGTCACGGTGGTCCTCCTCGTCGTGGTGGCCGAGCCGACCCGACCAGAGGTTTGGCGGGGCTGGCCGGGCCGGTCGGCATCTCGAGGCGGGGCCCCGCTAGGTCCCCGCCGGGCGAACCTTACGCCCGCGATGTACCTCACCGTTCATCTAGCCCCTGTCGACGCGCTCAGCGGCGCGTCGCGGCGTTCCGGCCGTCCCGCTACTTCCGGGCCTCCGAGGTGGGGGCGCGGCTTAGAACGGCCGCATGGCGGCGCCGCCCTACTCGCCGGCGAGGTCGAGGCAGACGATGCAGCGATCGGCACCGGCGTCGGCTGGGATGCCGAGCACGCGCGTCCCGCAGATCGCGACGGTGGTGAAGGCGCCGAACTCGTCGAGGTCGATCAGGTGCACGAGCGGGTCAGGGTCGTCGGGATGTCCGAGTGCGGCGCGGGTCGGGTCGAGGGTGGTCGTGGTCATGGCCGGATCGTAGGCCGCGTGCCGCACCCGCGCACAGCTCGGTCACTGGTTTGGATCGTCAATGGATCGTTGGAGCCCCCCGAAACGACGAAACCCCCGCAATTGCAGAGGTTCCGAAGTGGGCGATACTGGGCTCGAACCAGTGACCTCCGCCTTGTCGAAGCGAAACGCCACCGTTCAACTAAACCCCTGCTAATCCACCGAAACGCCTGCTAGTCGCAAAGAATGAGCCACCCGTAAGCGCCCGCGGAGTACCGCGAAATGCCCCTGTTTTCCCGGACGCGACGGACTTTTGCCGGACGCGCGGCCGGGGAAATAGACTCCCGGGGGAGGGTATACCAGGTCGTCCTCTCCTCGATCCTCTCGGAGGGAGTCGAGCTTGCCCTCCTCCGCGAGAACCCGGCCGCGAAGCTCCGGCTCCCGGCTCCGGCCCGCCGCGACATGACTGTCCTCACGGCTGTAGAAGTTCGCGCTCTCGCGGAGCAGTCGGACCGCCCCGCCGACCGGCTCGCCATCCTCACCGCCGCGTACACCGGGCTCCCGGGCCGGGGAGCTATGGGCGCTCCAAGCGCGGGACGTGGACGGTCCCCGCCTGGTTGTACATCGGACCCTTACGAGCGAGTCCGGCCACCTCACGTTCCGCAACCAGACCAAGAACGGCCGCGGACGGGTCGTCTCCCTCCCCGCGTTCCTCGCCAACATGCTGACGGAGCACACCGCCGACCTCGCCCCGACAGACCTCCTGTTCCCCTCCCCCGGCGGTCCCCAGCAGAAGCCTGGCCCTATGCGCCATGAGCTGTTCGTCCGCCGCGTATTCCGCCCGGCCGTCAAGACCACCCTCCCCCAGGCCAAGCACAACCTTCGCTTCCATGACCTCCGGCACACCTGCGCGGCTCTGTTGATCGCGGCCAGAGCTCACCCCCTGGCGATCATGACCCGGCTCGGCCACTCCTCGATCACGACCACGATGGACCGCTACGGCTGGTTGTTCCCGTCCGCGGAGCAGGCGCTGGCCGCCACCCTCGACGCGACCTACAACGGCGTGGAGAACGTCATCCCGCTCCGACCCAAGGAGGACGCCGCGTGACCTCGCCTTTGTGCAGGCTGCCTGGGGCGCCCCGAGGCATTGCTGTTGAACGCGGTACGGCGATTTGCCGGCCAACCGGCTTTAGGCAGCGATGGCTACCGGCGACGCGGCGACAGCGGCGCGCGCGATGAGTTCGTCGATCAGCATTTTCACGTCTTGGCAGACCGCTTCCGGCTCGAACGTCTGGGCGACATCGAGAGGGGCGGCGTCGAACTGAGCAAGAACCGGCGTGGAGCCCTGCTTGAGGATCTGCTTCGCACGGGCATCGAGGAGTCCTTGTGGCGCTGCGGCATCCGTGAAGTTCGCGCCGACGGCTAGGCCATGTTTGTCCTTCAGCTCCTCCTCGACTGCTTCACTGACAAGCCCGTCACCGTTGCGATAGCGGGAGGCCAGATGAGGTAGCTCTCGATGTATCGGCGGCGCCACTTCCGAGCAAAGAAGCCTCCGCCCTCAGCGACCGACTTGTCGCGGAGGTCCGTGTCGACCGTCTCGATGGGCTCATCGTCGCGGTCGCGCAGGCTTAGCGCGACAAGGTCCGGGATCTCCTCCAGTAGCGAGAGATAAAGCTGCTTCCGCTCCTTCTGTGATCGGGTGGTCCGCCACTCGACCCACTCCTCGGGCATTTCGACGCCCATCTTGGCGGCCAGCGCCCGAAGGATGGGGAGATCGGACCGACCCTCCACAAAGAGAACGCGCTTCGTCTTCTTCAGTCGGTCCACGCGCGGCGCGTAGTCGGACCCAAGACCGGCGAGCAGGCCGACCTTCTGGATGTCCTCGAGTCAAGTACCGCGCGCCGCGACCTGCCGCTCCTGATCTCGAAGATGTCCGTCGGGGGAGCGTTGCGAAGGATCTCCCTCGAATGAGTTGCCACCAGAATCTGCTTGTCTCGTCCGCTCCGCCAGATTCCGCAGCGTCTCAAGAAGTTGCTCCTGAAGAGAGCTAGTGAAGATGCGCGTCCGGTTCATCGAATAGCAGCACTTCTGATCTCAAGGGTCCGTGGCGAGCGCGAAGACGCTCAGCCATTGAAGGAATCCGCTGCCCTCGACCATCAGATCCCGCGTGTTGTAGCCCCGATAGCGCTTGAGCTTGTAGCCCTCGACGTTGCCCTTGACGACGTCAACTTGGATATACGAGTGGTACTCCTCGCGGAAAGGCGCAACCTCGAGTTCGGCCGAAAACGTCGTCCGAAGCGTTCTGCTGAAGCAGCTCCCAGGGGTCAGTCTCGCGAAGCCTGCGAAGGTCCGCGTCGCTGATCTTGCTCCTCGTGCCGCGCAAGCCGCCGTCGTTCCGCGACATTGCGCTCGTACATGTCCAAGAGCAGGTTCCGCAGCACCGCGCCCGCGAGGCCTTCGCCGATCCGCCGCCGACGAATCGCCCCAGGTAGGCCGCATCTCGCGGTCGGTCATCCCCGCGAACGGCGGGAGGTAGGCGACTCGCGGAATGTGCTCTCCTTCATCGAGGTTCGAGTCCGTCGTCTTGACGAACAAGCCGATCGTTAGCAAGCGACAAGCCGAGTTCAAGAAAGCGCGAGTCGCTCCCACTCGCAGCGGATCTTCAGCGTGTAGCCGTCCGGCTCGCCGTCCTTTTGCGTCTTCAGGTTCGTCCACAAGTGCTTCAAGGACGGCACGTTGATCGGTGAGAACTCGATCGTCGCCCAGGCCGAGGCCTTGGCGCTGCCTGTCCTTGGACGAACGTGGTCACGCCACGCTCCATCTCGATGGCGGTCCGGCAGAACTCCCAAATCGCCAAGCCCATGTAGAAGCGTCGACTTCCCGGCGTTGTTGCCCCCGCCGACGAGGTGAGCCCGGATGGATGAAGGCTGAGCGCCTGATCGCGGAACTGCTTGAACCTGTGGAATCGAACGCGTGTGATCATCGTTAGGTGCCGCAGGGTAGCCGCGCATGCGGCTGCTCAAAGGGACAAGGCACCGATTTCGGGCCTGCCAATGCACACGACGGATGTACGACGGACGCGGCTCTCGCCCCGTCCCCGGCGGAACCGGCCGGAGAACGAAGAAACCCCAGCGTTTGCTGGGCTTCGGGAGGTGGGCGATACTGGGCTCGAACCAGTGACCTCCGCCTTGTCGAGGCGGCGCTCTCCCAGCTGAGCTAATCGCCCTGGGACGCCATCATCGTAGCGACCCGGTCCGGCTGGGGTGGCGGCCGGAGGCAGGTGGGTAGGAGCCGCCCATGAGCTCATCCGACACCCAACCGATGCTCCAGATCCAGGGCACCGCCGTGCCCGCGCTCGGCTTCGGGACCTGGCAGATAACAGGCCGCGAGTGCGAGGAAGCCGTCCGCGACGCGCTCGACATCGGCTACCGCCACATCGACACCGCGCGCGCCTACGAGAACGAGGCCGAGGTCGGCGCCGGTCTGGCCGGCGGCGCCGTCGCGCGCGAGGAGATCTTCCTCACCACCAAGATCCCGCCCGACGACGCCGCGCCGACCGACGTGGTCTCGACCTCGAGGACTCGCTGCGCAAGCTGGGCACCGACTACGTCGACCTGCTGCTGCTGCACTGGCCGAACCCCGACGTGCCCGTCGAGCAGACGCTCGAGGCGATGCTCGACCTGCGCGAGCGCGGGCTGATCCGCCAGCTCGGCGTCTCGAACTTCCCCGCGGGGCTGCTGGCCGACGCGCTCGAGCATGCGCCGGTCTTCTGCAACCAGGTCGAGTACCACCCGTTCCTCGACCAGTCGCGGCTGCTCGAGCTGGCCCGGACGAGCGACGTGCTGATCACGGCCTACTCGCCGCTCGCGCACGGCCGCGTGCCCGACGACGAGACCCTGCGCGAGATCGGCGAGGAGCACGGCAAGACGGCCGGTCAGGTCGCCCTGCGGTGGCTGCTCGACCATCCCGGCGTCAGCACGATCCCGAAGGCCTCGAGCCACGAGCGGCGGCTGGAGAACTGGCAGGTGTTCGACTTCGAGCTCACCGACGACGACCGCGAGAAGATCGACGACCTGCCCAAGGACCGGCGCGAGATCGACCCGTCCTTCGCGCCGGACTGGGACGCCTGACGCAACGCCGTCCTCGTCGGCTGCCGCCGTCATTCGAAGGCGAAGAGCGGCGGCAGCACGACGACCACGGTCGCCGCCCACAGGGCGAAGATCGGAAGGTAGGCCGTCTGCCATCGCTCGAGGCGGTGGCAGGCGATCCGCCCCGTCAGGAACCGCAGCGAGAGCCACGCGGTGCCGGCCAGGTTGACGAGCAGGACGAGGTTGAGGCCGAGCGCTGCCACCCGGTTGGGGGTGAGCCCGAGGTCGCCGATCCGGGCCACCATGGCGCCGAGCACCATCGCGTCGAGCACGAGGGCGCTCGCGACGGCGAGCAGCCGGACGCGGTCCATCACCCCGGGAGGCAGCGACGGCTCGCGCGCGGACATCGCGTAGAGGACGAGCCCCAGCACGACGACCATGAGGGCGTCGAAGACGGTGAGCAGGTCGCGGTCGAACGCGCCGGCGACCCCGGAGACGGCGTAGGTGCCCGCGGCGACGGTCAGCATCACCGCGAACAGCGGCGTGAAGAGCATGGTCAGCACCGGCGCCATGTTCTCCACGACGTGCTGCTTGGACTCCACGAGCCAGGCCGCGACGATCACGGCGCCGGCCGCGCCCGCCGGCAGCACCCACTCGACGACCCGCTCGGCGAGGTCGGGGCTGATCGGCTCGAAGATGAGGGCGGTGAGCGCGAGCAGCACGCCGCCGCCGAGCGCGATCAGCACGTAGTAGATGAGCCACTCGCCGGTGAAGCGGACGAAGTCCATGCGCCGCTCGTGCGAGCGCAGCGTGCCGCCCATGTACGGGTAGGCGACCACGAACCACAGCAGCACGGGCAGATGCAGCGCCACGAGCAGCTCGGTGGACGAGTCCGCGCCGGTACGGGTAGAGGTTGACCACGAGCGCCACGAGCACGAACGGCGCGGCCATCAAGCAGCGACGCCGGGTGTCGAGCTGCCGCCGGCGGGCGAAGTAGCCGGCGAGGAACGGCACCACGAACAGGCTGAGGTTGCGCACCAGCCAGACGGGTTCCTCGTCGGGGAACTGGGCGGCGAGCCGGGCGACCTGGAGCGCGACGGCCGCGAGCAGGGCGAAGGCCAGCGCCTCCAGCCACCCGCTGGACCGCCCGGCCGTCTCCTCCTCGTCGCTCAGGACGAGCTGCTTCCACAGCCGGCCGCTGTGCTCGCGGGCGAACTCGCGGGAGAGGGTGTCGAGGTCGCCCATCCGCTTGACGGCGACGAGGAACCCCTCGTCGGCCGTCAGGCCGGCCGCGTCGAGCTCGGCGATCTGGTCGCGGAGATGCGCCTCGAGCTCGTCGACGTCGTGGCCGTTGACGGCCGGGGCCTTCGTGACGTAGTCCCGCCACTCGGCGATCTGTGACTCCACGGTGTCCATCGCTCACGCCCCGCCGAGGGCCGTCGCCAGCCGGCCGGGGCCTCGCCAGATGTCGTCCAGCGCCCGCGTGACGGTGACCCATTGCCGTTGCTGCTCTGCAAGCGCCGCCTGCCCGTCGTCGGTGATCGCGTAGTAGCGGCGGCGGCGCCCCTCGGGCGGCGATCGCCACTCCGTCGTCACGTACCCGAGCCGGCGCAGGCGGTGCAGCAGCGGATAGAGCATCCCGTCGGTCCACTCGAGCTCACCGCCGGAGAGCTCGCGCACCCGCTTGAGGACGGCGTAGCCGTAGCTCTCGCCCTCGGCCAGGATCGCGAGCACGAGCGGCGTCGCCGAGGCCGCGACCAGATCCTTGTTGATGTGCACCGCACGCCCTCCTATAGCTGGAAGCCGTATGCATAGTACAACAATGTATGCGCGCCGTCGCGGAGTGCCGCTGCCGCTGCCGCTTCTCGGGCGGGTGGCAGGCAAGGGCGCTGCGGGCCGGCGAGCTTGCGCGAGCAAGTCGCCGGCGGGTCCGTTGGGACCCGCCCGCCACGGCGCCGGTCCCTCGGCTGGACCGCACCAGCCGCTCTAGCATGTGACCCGCCTCCCCGGCGCCGTGGCGGAGTGGCTACGCAGCGGCCTGCAAAGCCGTGTACACCGGTTCGATTCCGGTCGGCGCCTTGGCTCTGAGCGAGCCATAGGACGATTTCTTGCTCGCGCAACGTATCCCCGTCGTATCCCGGCAAACCCCGAAACCAGGGCGGGCGGCCGCCTTGACCGCCGCGCGATGAAGATCGAGCGCACCAGCGATTGGACCGACGAGCCTGAAGATGCAGGAGGCAGCTTTCTGATCGGCGTCGCGCCCTTCCCCGTCGTGTTCGATGAGTTCTGGGATCGCGACAGCTCTAGGGATCTAGCGCTGTTCGGCGTTGCGCGCGAACTGGTCGACGACGGCCATAACGAGGCCGCCGTTGCGGTAGCTCAGACCGCGCTGGAAATCTCGGCCGATTGGGCGTTCCGAATGGCGCTGCGAATCTCCGTCCCGGAAGCCGTGGTAGATCCGTTCCTCAATGTGATCCCAGACCGCACGTCATGAGTCGGCACACTCGAGCCATATGGGCCGCGCTAACCGACGACAGCATCAAGGAACTGCCGGTGTGGAAGGAGTATCACGCGCACGTTGAGCGGCGGAACCGAGTCGCGCACGCGGGATTCCAGCCCACCGACGGAGGATGCGTTCTCATCGATTGACGTCTGCCAGTCAATCGCCTCGCATCTGGAGGATGTGATGTTCAAGCTCGTCGGCATCTTCCCGGCAGACTCCGAGCCATGAGCAACAACGCCGCGCAACAACGCAGGCGTCGCGCCCGCAAACGACGCGGCATCACCGTTCCCGCCAATCAACCGAAGTACCGGCCAGCAGGCCGGTTGCTCTCGAGCCACAACCTCACCAAGCGCAAGCCGAAGCGGCGAATCGCCCGCTAGCGAAACCGGCGACCCCAGGGCTGTCGGGTACCCAACCACCACCCGCACGGCCCGAACGGAAACCTGGCGCTCGTGGTGCGCGCCGGCGTTTCTCACACGCCCGACCATTGCCGACGCTATCGCTATTGCCCGATGAATTTCGGCTAGCGCGGCGGTCAATTTAGGGCATCGGGCAAGTGGAGGTCCACAAGCCCAAGTGATCAGGGGGCCGCTGATAGTGGCCCGTACCACCCGCCAGAAGGAGCGACAAGTGATGCAGTTCTTCTTGACCGTGCCCCACGATTCGGCCGAGGAGCCGACCATGGCGTCGATGGACCCGGCCGAACTAGAGGCCGCGCTGGCCGCCGTGGAGGAGTTCAACAACGATCTACATAAGTCCGGGGCGTTTCGCTTCGCCGGGGGCCTGCACCCGCCTTCGTCGGCCAAGACCGTCGACGCCACCAGCGGCGAGCCCGTGGTGTTCGACGGACCGTTCGTTGAGGCGCCGGAGTACGTCGGCGGCTTCTGGGTGATCGAGGTCGCAGACCAAGATGCCGCGGTCCGGTGGGCGACGCAGGCGTCGAAGGCACTGGGTGGCCGCATCGAGGTGCGCGCCTTTCAGGACCCGCAGGACGCCTGATCGAACGCAGATCGCCGGCAGCCTTCACCGGCGACGATGAGCTCGTGTTCGGCAACACGGTCGGCGAGGTCGAGAACGACGCGCTGATCCGGCGCCGCTACCGACGCGCACTCAAGGCCGCCGGCCTCCCCCCGGTGCGGTTCCACGACCTGCGCCATGCGTTCGGCTCGACCGCCGTCAAGGCGTTCCCGCTGTCTGACGTGCAAGCGATGCTCGGGCACGCGCACGTCACGACCACGATGCGGTACGTCCACCACCGGCCCGGCGCCGACGACGCTGCCCGGCTCGCCGCCGCGTTCGACGGCGGCGCCGTATCCCCGTCCATATCCCGAAACCGGGGATACGGGCACAACTCAGCGCAACTCAGCGACACGGAAGCCACGGAGTAAAGCCAAGCGGCAAGGTGTGCCGCAGACTGCAAAGCCGTGTACACCGGTTCGATTCCGGTCGGCGCCTTCCCCGTCAGTGCAGCGCGATCTTCAGGAGCACGATCGCCACGCCGAGCCCGCCGGCGAGCAAGGCGGCCAGCAGCGTCCACGGCCAGGACTTCCCCGCCCGCCGGCCGACGACCGCGCCCCAGCCCGCGAGCGCGATCGCGCCGAGCCACAGCGCCACGGTCACGCCGGTGTCGCGCGACCAGACGCCCAGGAGCGCGAGTCCGAGCGTGACGACGGTCGGCCATGCGGCCTGGGCGATCGGCCACTCGGACGCGAGCTGGGCGCCGATCTCCCCGGGCCTGATCGCGTGCGGCCGGATGACGCTGTCGGCGAGCAGCTCCGCGTAGGTGTGCGCGAGCCAGAAGACGAGCATCGTGGCCACCACCCCCACCAGCACCGCAGTCGTGGACAGCTCCTCGTCGAGCCCGAGGGCGCCGGTGGTCGAGGTCGCGACGACCTGGCCGTAGATCGCGCTCGAGAGCTTCGGTGCGCCTGGCTCGCCGCGTCGCGGTCGCGAAGCGGGCGGCAACCGCGGTTCGCGGCTCAACGCCGCGAGGACTCCTCGCGCGGGATGCGCCGGGCGGCGCCCGCCGGCCCGGAGCGGATCGGCGGCGAGCCCGGGCCGAGCGCGCGCCGGCCGGCTCCGCCCGGGAGGTCGGGGAAGAACGCGACGACCTTGCGCGTGGAGTCCACGAGCCCGCCCAGCGCCACGGCGAGCGCCGCCGCCAGCCCGACGAAGACGCCGGCCTGCGCGCTGACCGCGTAGTCGAGATCCGGCGGCGCGACGATCCGGCGCAGGATCAGCGCTGCCAGGACCAGCCCCAGGACGGTGCGGGCGGCGAGCACCGCGCGCGTCTGCGCGAGCAGAGCGGTGACGAGCGTCAGCGCCGCGCCGGCCAGCAGCACGATGCGCAGGCGCGGGAACGTCTCCCAGCCGGTCGAGGTGGTCGGGCCCTCGGCGGGCGAGCGGGCGATGTCGTACCAGACGAGAAAGAGCGCAGCGATCAACAGCATCGCTCCGGCCGCGCTGAGCAGGCGGCCGATCCTCGGGCTCAGCAGCATGGGTCGTCTCCTTGGCGGCTGGGTCGGTCGGAGGCGCTGCAGGGTAGCGAGAGCGCCGGAATGCTCGACACGGGCGGGCTCGTAGGCCACCATCCCGATGCAGATGGAGCTGGTGGCCGGGATAACGCTGTGGGGTCTCGGCGCCGGCTGGCTGATGGCCCCGTACCTCGGCCTTCCCCGGATCCTCGCGCGCGCGACCGCCGGACTGCTCGTGGCCGAGTTCGTCGCCCTGCTGACCTGGAGCTACGGCAGCGCGCAGTGCGCGCAGCGTCCCTGCTCGGAGCTGGCGGAGACCGCGCGGCAGGCCGCGGCGCTCGACGTCCCGCTGCTCGCGCTGGCCGTGCTCGTGCTCGCCGTCGCCCACGGCCTGCGCTCGGTGCGCGCCGATCGGCGCGGCCGCACGCCGTCGCGCTTCTAGGGTGACGACATGCGCATCCTCGTCACGGGCGCCCTCGGCAAGGTCGGGGCCGCCACCGTCGCCGCCCTGCTCGACGCCGGGCACACCGTCACCGGCTCCGACCTCCGCCCCCCCGTCTTCGAGAAGCCCGCCGAAGGCCAGCCCGCCGCGGACTACGTGCAGGCCGACCTGACCGACGCCGGCGCGGCGTTCGCGGTGGTGCGCGGGCACGACGCCGTCGTCCACGCCGCCGCCCTCCCAGACCCCGCGCACAACCCCGCGCACGTGGTCTTCGCCAACAACCTCATGGCTACCTTCAACGCGATCGAGGCGGCGGTGCGCATGGGCGTGCCGCGCTTCGTGAACCTCTCCAGCGAGACGGTACCCGGCCACATCTTCCCCGAGCGGCCGTTCTTCGCCGACTACGCCCCGGTGGACGAGGACCACCCGGTCCGACCGCAGGATCCCTACGCCCTCGCCAAGCACTTCGGCGAGCAGCTGATGGACGCCGCAACCCGTCGCTCGGAGCTCGCCGGGTTCTCCGTGCGCCCGACGCACGTCCAGTGGGAGGGCAACTACGAGCGCAACCTCGGCCCCGCCATCCGCGACCCGTTCACCGAGCCCAGCGCGGCCTTCTTCAGCTACATCGACGTCTACGACCTCGCCGACGCGATCCGGCTCGCCGCGGAGTCCGACCGCCCGGGCCACGACGTCGTCTACATCGCCTCGCCCGACAACTTCACGGGACGCCCGCTCGCGGAGCTGGTGCGCCACCACCACGGCGACGCCGTCGAGCTGCGCGAGCCGCTGCCGCGCCCGGACGCGTCGGGCATCAGCATCGCCCGCGCCGCCGAGCTGCTGGGCTACGCCCCGACGCGCTCCTGGCGCGACTACCTCGACGACACGGGCACGCTGCGCCCGGAGGTCCGCGAGCGGCTCGAGCGTGGCGAGACCGGCGTGCAACGGGGCCGCGCCGCGCTGAGCTGAGCCGTTCCTCAGAGGCCGGCGGGGTGGCGGACGGTGTAGCCGCGCTTGGAGCGCGCCTCGCGCCGCCAGCGCGGCCCGGACTCGCCCGCGCCGGAGGTGTCGAAGCGCAGGCCGGCGATGACCACGAAGGCGTGGCCGCCGTGGGCGTAGACGCTGATCCAGCGCCCGCGACCGCCCTGGCCGAAGCGCATCAGGCCCGAGGACGCGAGCGGTGAGGAGAGCAGCCGCGCCGCGCGCAGCGCGTAGCTGACCGCACCGGAGCAGTCGTAGCCGGTGTCGGAGAAGCGAGCGTGCCCGCCGCCGTAGCGATACGGCTTGCGGGTGATGCGGTTGGCGCCGGCGATCGCGGCCCGCACCGCGGCCGGCGCGCCCGCCGGCGCGACGGCGGTGCGCCCGTCGGAGGAGATCCGCGCCCGGGCGCCGGTCGCGGTGGGCGCGGGCGCCTCGCCGGCGCTCGCGCCGCCGTCGCCCGACTCGATCTGCCGACGCAGCGTCGCGGCCTCCTGCACCGAGACGCTGCCGTCGGAGGCGAGACCCTGCGCCGCCTCCCAGCCCGCGACCGCGAGCCGCGTCCGGCGGCCGTACTCGCCGTCGACCGCGACGCTGAAGCCCGCGCGGGTGAGCCAGGACTGCAGGACGCGGACGTCGTGGCCGCGCTGGCCCGGGCCGAGCGGGCGGTCGCCGAAGGCGGCGGAGGCGGTGGCCGGGGCGCACAGCAGCGCGGTCAGCGCGCAGCCGACCGTCAACGCGCGCCGTGCGGGCGCGCTCGCGGAGACGAGCATTCAAGCTCCCTTTCTTCCAGTCGCTTCCGAGGTGAGCTGACGGGCTCGCGCTGGAAAGTGCGCTACGCCGGCGCTCGGCCGGCGATTCGCCCCAGACGCCCGCGACCTCCCTACAGGTCACCCGGCGCCGAGTGGGTCCCCCGGCCGCCCGGGCCAGGGCCGCGGGCGGTTCAGCCGTGTTGTCGTATCGGCGGTCCCAACGCGCGCCGGAAGGAGGAGTTGCGCTGCTGCTGTGACGCCCCGGCGCCGCCGCAGTATGGGATGCTGGAAGTGGTGGCCGACCAGGGGACACGCTCGGGGCCGGGCCCCCGCGAGCGCCAGGCGGAGATCCGCGAGCTCGTCGTGCAGCAGGGGTTCGCGCGTGCCAGCGACCTGGCGGCGGCCTTCGCGGTGAGCCTCATGACGGTCCATCGCGACCTCGACGAGCTCCAGCGCCAGGGCTGGCTGCGCAAGGTCCGCGGCGGCGCGACCGCCCGGCCCTCGGCCCAGTTCCACGGCGACGTGCGCCACCGGATGCAGACCCACGTCGAGGAGAAGCGCCAGCTCGCGCGCGCCGCGATCGAGCTGGTCGAGCCGGGCCACAGCGTGCTGCTCGACGACAGCACGACCGCGTTCATGCTCGCCCGCCTGCTGCCCGCGCGCGGGCCGCTGACGGTGATCACGAACTTCCTCGCCGACATCGCGCTGCTGGCCGGCGAGCCCGGCATCGACCTGATCGCGCTGGGCGGCGACTACTACCCGGCCTACGACGCGTTCCTGGGACTCGGCACGGTCGAGGCGGTGCGCGCGCTGCGCGCCGACCTGCTGTTCATGTCGACCACCGCGATCGCGCACGGGCGCTGCTACCACCAGTCCCAGGAGACCGTCCAGGTCAAGCGGGCGCTGATGGGCGCGGCCTCCCGGCGCATCCTGCTGGCCGACCACGGCAAGTTGAGCCGCAACGCGGTCCACGAGCTCGCCCCGCTGACGGACTTCGACCTCGTCTTCGTCGACGCCGGCATCGATCCGGAGCTGCTGCGTGATCTGCACGCCCGCGGCATCCGCGCCGAGGTCGCGCCGGCCGGGGACGGCGAGGAGGACCTCTCGCTCGCGCCCGGCGGCGTCTCCGAGCGCGGCGAGGCGCGCACCATCGCGCACCTCGAGCGGCTCGGGGCGGCGCAGCCCTGAGGCTCAGGCGTCGGCCGGGAGGAGCCGGAAGGCTCCGCCGCCGATCGGCTTGACAGCACGCAGGTGACGCTCGTCGAAGCTGAGGATCTGGTCGGTCTGATTACGATGGGCCGCGACCACGAGCGCGCACCCGGCGAGGCCGAGCCGAAGGTCGGCGTAGCGGGCTTCGAGATCTGAGACGAGCTGGTAGTCGTCGCGCTCGAGGCACGCGACCGCAAAGCGGCCGGCGGCGAGGTCGGCGACGAACGCGCGACGGGCGGGCTCACCGTGCCGCACGCCGAGCAGGTAGTCGACCTCTGCCGTCACTTCGGCCGGGACGACGAGCGCACCCAGCTCATCGGCGAGCGCCGCGCGCACCGGCTCGCGCATGCGGTCGGCCGTGTCGGCGAGCGCGACGAGCGGAGCTGGCGCCGGCCCGCGAAGAGGCCGAGCAGGCTCGTCTCGCCCTCCGGACCCTCGAAGACGTAGTCCTTGTCGACCTTCACCCACGGCAGCCGGCGGCGCTCGGCGGCGAGCGCGTCGCGGGCGCGCGTGACGGCCTTCTCCTTGACGAGCAACGCCTCGCGGGCCGCGGACCACTCCTCGAGGGAGACGACCGGCGGTGTGTCCATCGTCGGCGATCGGTCGGTCATCAGCGGCATCCTCCTTCGTCGCTCGGCGGTTCGGGCCGCCTTGTCGATCCTATGACCGGCCGCGGGCGCGGGGTTCATCGGCGCGGGCCGATGAGTCCGTGGCCTGCCGTCGGTCGCAGCCGGGGACCGTCTGATCATCCGCGTCGCGCACCCGCCGGCGCCGTCTGAATCCGAGAGGTGTGACCTTCCATGACCATCGAACACGTCCTCGCCGTGGTGACCGTCTCAGACCTCGAGCGGGCGGACGCCTTCTACGAGGCGCTCTTCGGGCGCCCGGCGGACAACCGGCCGATGCCCTCGCTCGTCGAGTGGCAGGTGGTCGAAGCAGGCTGGGTGCAGGTGACCGTCGACGCCGAGCGGGCCGGTGCCGCGGAGCTCAACCTGGCCGTCGGCGACCTGGAGGCGACGAGGCAGGAGCTCGCCGGCAGGGGGCTCGAGCCGGGCGAGACCCAGGAGGTCAGCAAGGGCGTGACGCTCTCGGCGCTGCAGGATCCCGACGGCAACGTGATCACGCTGATCGGCGGCTTCCGCGTGCGCTACTGACGAGAGAGGATCAGCGCCATGTCCCACCACAAGAACGTCGTCCGCAGGTACATAGACGGCTTCAACCGTTCGGATCACGATCAGATCCTCGGCTGCCTGACCGACGACATCCGCTGGACGGTCTTCGGCGCCTTCCAGCTCGAGGGCAAGGCGGCCTACGACGCCGAGATCGAGAACCCCGCCTTCACCGGTCCGCCGATCGTGACGATCGACCGCATGGTCGAGGAGGACGACGTCGTCATGGCCGAGATGACGCTCGAGGCGAGGCGGGCGACAGGCGAGACCCTGCGCGCGGCGATGGGCGAGGTGTTCGTGTTCCGCGAGGGCAAGATCGCCGAGCGCCGGGCCTACGTGGTCGAGCTCAAGGAGAACGACTGGCGCTAGGGCAGGAGCCGGAGCGCCGCGACGTGCTCCGGGCGCACGACCGAGAAGTGCCGATGGTCGAGCGTCCCGACCTTCGGCTCAGCGCCAGGCGCCGCGCGTCAGCGTGGCGGAGGGGCGACCGGCTCGGCGGTGAGCTCGGCCGCCGCCTTGCCGCCGGTCGAGCGCCCGAGACCGATTCGGGGCCGGCGCGCCGCTTGCAGGCCGGCCGCCTTCTCCTCCACTGCCTCGGACAGGATCGAGGGCAAGCGGGACGGCCCGTCTATGCGCCTCTGCTTCCAGCGTGGCCAGTGCGTCAGAGCTCGCGGCAACGGTGACGCGCCGTGTGACCGGCTTCATGGAGCGTGACGCTCACATGACGCGCGGCGGCTGTCGGCCTCGCCCTGCCCGCGGGACGCGCTCGCGACCCGGACGTTCTCAGCCCGCGAAGAGCGGCGACACGTCCTGATACAGCCGCACCGAGGTGACCTTGCCGTCCTCGCCGCGGTCGGTGAACGCTGCCGCGCGGACCGTGATCCGGTCTGCCCCGGGCTTGTCGTAGTGGTTGAGCGCCTCGAGCACGAACGCGTCGTCGCTCCCGTAGACGTTCAGCGGCTCGTGCACGAGGGTGAACCCCATGCCCGAGATCGATCCCCAGAACTGCCCGAGACCCTCCGTGGCGACGCCCTTGCCGTGCATCGGCTCGTCGTTGTTGAACTGCACGGACACGTCGTCGGCCAGGAACGCCGCGTAGGAGTCGATGTCGTACGCGTCGAGCGCGTCGAGGTAGTCCTGATACCAGGACCAGCCGGTGTCCGAGAGTTGGTTGGTGCGCAGCTTGCCGAGCTCCATCGTCGTCGCCTCCGTCTCAGGACAATGCCGCGACCCTAGGGGAGCAGGAGACCGTGACCAACACGAGTCCGCTGTCCGCTTACAGTGTGCGCCTGTGGAGCTCCGGGAGCTGCGCTACTTCGTCGCCGTGGCCGAGGAGCTGAACTTCTCGCGGGCCGCGGCCAAGCTGCACATCAGCCAGCAGTCGCTCAGCACCGCCGTGGCGAAGCTCGAGGCGCGGCTCGCGGTCCGGCTGCTGACCCGCACGACGCGCCGGGTCGAGCTCACGGCGCCGGGCCGGGCCCTGCTGGCCGCCGCCCCCGCGGTCTTCGAGGCCGCCGACTCCGCCGTCGCCGCCGCCCGAGCGGCCGGCGAGGTCGACGGCGCACCGGTCCGCGTCCGCTACGGCCTCGACTCCGAGCACGTCGTCGAACCGCTGATCCTCGCGTTCGCCCCAGCCTACCCCGCGCTCCGGCTCAGCGTCGTGAGCGGGGTCGACGCGGAGAACCTCGAGGCCGTGCGCGACGGCCGCGCCGACGCGGTGTTCGCCTGGGCCCTCGACGGCCGGGCCGGCGACCTGACGTCACGCCGGGTCGCGGTCGAGCAGTGCGTGCTCGTCATGCCGGCCGGCGACCCGCTCGCCGCCGGCCGGGTCGTGGCACGCTCCTGCCTGCGCGACCGCACCGTCGTCATGTTCCCGCGCGACACGGTGCCCGGCACCTGGGACCTCATCGCCGACGCGCTCGGGCTGGTGGATGCCCCCGAGCGGACGCACGTGCTGCCGGTCAACGGCCAGCGCGCCATGGTGGACGCGGCGCTGGAGCTCGGCGCCGTCTGTCCCGTGAGCGAGAGCCTCGTCCCAGGTCTCACGCGCAGCGTCAGCGGCGTGGCGGTCAGGCCGCTCGACCCGCCCCTCGCCGTCCCGCTCCACCTCGCGTGGCGGTATCCCGGGCCGCCGGCGATCCATGCCCTGGCGGCGCTGGCCGCCGCGGGTCCGGCCACGACCGCCGAGGCTATACTCGCTCGCGCTGCGCGGATGTAGCTCAGTTGGCTAGAGCGTCTGCTTGCCATGCAGAAGGTCGAGGGTTCGAGTCCCTTCATCCGCTCCTCGAAAGGCCCGCCGCCGCGGGCCTTTCGGCTGTCCGGGAGCGCTGACCAACCCGATCGGGCGCCCCTAGCTGGTCTTCGACTGGGAGGCCGACGCGGAGCTTTCAGCCGCTGACGCGGCCCGGCCGAAGCGGCCGGACGTGGGTGCGCACCTTCTCGAGCGTGCGGGCGAGCGTCTTCAACTCGGTTTCGGTCAGATGTTCGGAGAAGTGGCGCTGGATCCCGTCGCGGTGCACGCGGCGGGCGGCCTCGAGGGTGGTGGTACCTGCCGGGGTGATGAAGACCAGCACGACCCGGCGATTGGCCTCGGGGCGCTCGCGGCGGACGAGGCCGGCCTGCTCCATCTTGTCGATCACCCGCGTCAGGCCGCTCTTGCTGGCGAGGATGCGGCCGGCGAGCTCGTTCATCTGGGTGCCGCGGCCCGCCTCGTCGAGCTGGACGAGGACGTCGTACCAGCGCAGGGAGAGGTCGGCGTTGGCCTTCAGCTCGGCGTCGAGGATGTCCGGCAGCGCCATCGCGCACTCGAAGTAGACCCGCCACGACGCGAGCGCCTCAGCAGTCGGGCTTGACAGAGAAGCCCCCGATGTGAATAGTTCCCTGTGCAACAGTTTTTTCTGCATCATTTGATTTGCGTCTGATGCAGCTTAGCGGCCCGCTCGGGCATCGAGAAAGGCGGAAGCCATGGCGTTGGACCTGATGGAGCCCAAGCTCTTCCACCGCTCGCACACGGCGGGCAAGTCGTACTGGGGCCCGGGCGACCTGTACACATTCCTCGTCACCGGCGAGGAGTCGGGCGGGGCGTACTTCTCGATGCTGGCGATCGTGCCGCCCGGCGGTGGCCCGCCGCTTCACACGCACGCCGACGAGGACGAGACCTTCTACGTCCTGGAGGGCACCCCGACGTTCCGCCTCGGCGACGAGACCGTCGTCGCGGGGCCCGGCGACTTCGTGAACGTGCCGCGAGGCGTCCTGCACAACTTCCACAACGCCTCGGACGTACCGCTGCGGATGATCCTCACCTTCACGCCGTCCGGGATCGAGAAGTTCTTCGAAGAGACGCTCGAGCGCGCGTACGACCTCACGCGCGACTGCCCGGCCAACGTCGCCGAGGTGGGCGCGCGCTACGCCGAGGCCGGTCCGCGCTACGGCATGGAGTTCTTTCGCGACGCGTGAAGCCGGTGGGTGCGACCGGCTAGATCCCCTGCGCGAAGCGGAAGACGCGGTCGGGGTCGACCGCTTCGCGCACCGCGCGCAGGCGCTCGAGGTTCTCGGCGTAGTACGCGCGGCGCCAGTCCGCGAGCTCGGGGTCGATGTAGTTCTGGTAGGCCTCGCCGGAGACGAACGGGCGCATCGCCGCGTGGGCGCCGGCGGCCGCGCGACGGGCGCCCGCGCCGCCGCCGCCCGCGTAGTACTGGATGGAGCAGAGCGCGTCGCGGTGCACGAACGCGGTGGCGTCGCGGTCCGGGCGGTTCACGGCGCCGCCGTAGGCGTCGAAGAGCAGCGCCACCCCGCCGCGCCGCGCGGCGGCGACGGCGGCCCGGCGTCCGCGGGCGGACAACTGACGGTTCAGGTAGTCGGACTTCGCGGCGAACGCCTGGCGGGGCAGCCGGCCGCCGGCGCGCGTGCCGCGCGTGTGGCAGGCGGCAAGCGCGCGGTCCGCGCAGCCGGCCCAGCGGCGCTGCAGGCGCAGGTAGTCGTCGCTGCCGACGGTGATGCGGGCGCCGGCGAGTGGCCGCAGCAGCGCGCGCAGGCGCGCCGCCGGGCCGATGAACTGGCCGAGCGCCGTCACCGAGCCGCCCGAGAGCGAGAAGATCGACGTCAGGCGATCGTCGGTGCGCGGCGCGAAGCGCAGCCAGGCGGCGAGCGCGTCGGCGGCCTCGTCGGCCGCCCACGTCGCGGTGAAGTGCGCGGCGCGGCGCACCGGCGCCGTGCGGACGGTGAACGACGTCACGATCCCGAAGTTCCCGCCCCCGCCGCCGCGCAGCGCCCAGTACAGGTCTTCCTCGCGCGCGGCGTCCACCCGGCGCGCCCGCCCGTCGGCGGTGACGACCGTCAGCGCCGTGATCCGGTCGCACGTCAGCCCGAGCCGGCGTGCGGCGAGCCCCATCCCGCCGCCGAGCGCGAGCCCGCCGAACCCGACTGACGGGCAGGTCCCGGCCGGGACTGTGACGCCCGCCCGCGCGAGGCGGGCGTAGACGTCGATGAGCTGCGCGCCCGGCTCGATCCGGGCGCGGGTGTTGCGGCGCTCCGGCGCGACGGTGCGCCGGCGGCTGAGGTCGACCACGAGCCCGTCGCGCACCGTGGAGTAGCCGCCGTAGCTGTGGCCGCCCGAGCGGGCGGTGATGCGGATCTCGCGCCGCGCCGCCCAGCGCACGGCGGCCTCGACGTCCTCCACGCCCGCCGCGACGAGCACGGCGCGCGGGCGCACGCCGTCGAAGGCGGGGTCGTAGAGGCGCCGCGCACCAGCGAAGCCGGCGCCGCCGGGCACGAGCACCGGCCCGCGCACCGTCCGCGCCAGCTCGCGCACCGCCGCGTCGCCCTGGGCGCCGTGGCCGACGGGCGCCCAGGCGCCCAGCGCCACGAGCGCACCGGCGGACGCCGCGCCGGCGGCGAGCTCGCGCCGGGTCAGCCCAGCATCCTCGGAGCCGGTCACGCACCCATCCTCCCGCACGCTGCACGGCGAGCGTGCCCCCGAGGACGTCCTCACGCTGACGGAGCGCTGGGCGCGCCACCCGGTACACCGACCAGCGCCACGACCTCTAGCTCGGCAAGCGCGGGCGCTCTACCTCGCTCGAGCGGCCCGAGACGTCGGTCGAGGAGGTGCGCGCCGGGTTCCGCGCGATGCCTGAGCCGGCGTACGTCGCAGCTAGGCGGCGGCCCTCCGCTTCCTCGTCCTGGCGGCTTTCTGCGCGGCGGCCGAGTTCTTGGCCGCGACCTGCTTGCGTGTCTGGGCCGCCTTCTTGGCGGTGTCGGAGTTCTTGCGTGACTGGGCGGCCTTCTTGGCCGTCGTAGAGCGCCTGCGGGACTCGCGCTTGCGCGTGTCGGCCGCCTTCTTGGCAGCCGCCTTGCGCCTGGCGGGGCCGCCATTCGCGCGGTCCTCGACCTCCTCGACGACCTTGCGCAGATTGCCGATCGCGTCGCGGACTTCCTTAGGCGCTTGCTTGCTGCCGCCGTTGACGGCGCCCGAGATCTGCTTGGCGACCTTCTTGCGCACGCCGGCATCGCGAAGTCGGACGAAGAGGTCGTTGTCGGTCGCTGCGGCCATGAGGCTCCCCCGATCGGAATGTGACCAACCCGTGATGAGGACATGCCCGCTGGGTGCGGGGGTCAACCGAGCGCCCAGGAGGCCGCGCCTCACCGGCGTTGCGCCTTAGCGAGCGGCGAGCAGTGACCGACGATCCCCACGCGATCAGGCGGCGCCGCGCGCCGCGACCACCCGGACGCTCGTCCCCGAGGCCCGCAGCACGGCGGCGTCCTGCGCGGAGACGTCCGCGGCCAGCACGCCGCCGAGCTCGCTCAGCGCCGCGACGGCGCTCAGGCCGCGCACCTGCAGCTTCGAGCCGTCGACGAGCAGCGTCGCTTCGCCGGCCTGGGCGAGCATGGTCCGCTTGACCTCGGCCTCGAGCGGGTCGGCGTCGGTCATCATGCCGCCGCCGGTCACGCCCTTGACGCTGAGGAAGAGCCGGTCGGCGAAGTGCCCGAGCACGGTGCGCACCGCGAACGGCCCGACGAACGAGCGCGTCAGCCGTCGCAGGTTCCCGCCGACGCCGATCAGCTCGACGTTGGTGCCGCCCTCGGTGAAGAGCAGCTCCATCACGGGCAGGCTGTTGGTGAGCACCGTGGTCGCCATCCCGGTCTCCACCAGCCGGCGGGCGACGAAGTAGCTCGTGGTCGAGGAGTCCAGGAACACGGTCTCGTGCGGAGTGAGCATCGCCACCGCCTCCTCGGCCAGCCGGCGCTTGGCCTCCGGAGAGGCGTTCATGCGCTGCGTGAAGGAGTCCTCGTGGGCCGAGACGGTCGGCAGCACGGCGCCGCCGTGCGTGCGGCGCACCACGCCGCGGCGCTCGAGCTCGTCGAGGTCACGCCGCGCGGTCATCGGCGAGACCGAGAAGCGCGACTCGAGCTCGGCGACCGTCACCGAGCCGGTGCTGTGGAGCTCCTCGGCGATCGCCCGGCGCCGCGCCTCCGCGAGTACTGACCGGCCATCCGCTGCGCGTCTGTGTTCGTTCTGCGGCTGATCGCCCATGGAAACGCTCCTCTTCGACCAAACCACTTCGTCGCGGACGTGTCAAGCGCCGGCGGGTGCAGAACACCGCAGCGAGCAGGCCTTTCAGCGGGCGCGCTTAGATCCGGCTTGACATTCCCGTCACATATTGTTTCGATTGTTTTCGGTCGCAACGGGAGGAGAGGCATGCGAATCGACCACAATCGGCCACCGCGAGGCGGCCGGCGGTCAAACCCGTGAAGACGGGACGCGCCACGGCGTGAACGAGCCCACCGACACCCCCCGGGTGGAGCTCCGCGACGCCGCGAAGTCCTACGGCGCCGTGCGCGCGCTGCGCGACGGCGACCTCGCGATCCGCGGCGGCGAGGTGCGCGGGCTCATGGGCGAGAACGGCGCCGGCAAGTCGACGCTGGTCAAGGTGCTGGGCGGCGTCGTGCGCCGCGACGGCGGCGAGATGCTGGTCGCCGGCGAGCCCGTCGACTTCAGCTCCCCCCACGACGCGCGCGACGCCGGGCTCGCGGTGATCTACCAGGAGCCGACCCTCTTCCCCGACCTCAGCGTCGCCGAGAACGTCGTGATGGGCTATCACCCGCTCGGCGCGCTCGGGCGGATCGACCGGCGCTCCATGCACCGCCAGGTCGCAGACCTGCTCGACCGCCTCGGGGTCACGCTCGACCCCGACCGCCCGGTCCGCGGCCTCTCGATCGCCGACCAGCAGATCGTCGAGATCGCCAAGGCGCTGAGCTTCGACGCGCGCGTGCTGATCATGGACGAGCCGACCGCCGCCCTCTCGGGCCCGGAGGTCGAGCGGCTGTTCACCGTCGTGCGCGCGCTCAAGGAGCAGGGCGCCGCGGTGCTGTTCATCTCCCACCGGCTCGAGGAGGTCTTCTCGATCTGCGACACCGTGACGGTCATGCGCGACGGCGCGGTCGTCCACGACGGGCGCCTCGCGGAGATGACCAGCGACGAGCTGGTGCGGCGGATGGTCGGCCGCGAGCTCAGCGACCTCTTCCCCAAGCAGGCGGCCGAGATCGGCTCCACGGTGCTGACCGTCGAGCGCCTCACGCGCGAGGGCGTCTTCTTCGACGTCAGCTTCTCGGTCCGCGCGGGCGAGATCCTGGCGCTCGCCGGGCTCGTCGGCGCCGGGCGCAGCGAGGTGGCGCGGGCGATCTTCGGCATCGACCGGCCCGACGCCGGCCACGTCGAGCTCGACGGCAAGCGGCTGCCGCCCGGCCGCCCGCTGGCGGCGATGCGAGCGGGCCTGGGCTTCGTGCCCGAGGACCGCCGCCAGCAGGGGCTCGTGATGGACCTCTCGATCGCCCGCAACGCGACGCTCACGCGGCTGGGCAAGCTCACGCGGCTCGGGCTGATCCGGCCCGGCGCCGAGAACCGGCTCGCGAGCGAGTGGGCCGCGCGGCTGCAGCTGAAGTTCCACCGCCTCGGCGACCCGGTCGACGTCCTCTCCGGCGGCAACCAGCAGAAGGTCGTGCTGGCCAAGTGGCTGGCGACCGAGCCGCGCGTGCTGATCGTCGACGAGCCGACCCGTGGCATCGACGTCGGCACCAAGGCCGAGGTCCACCGCCTGCTCTCAGAGCTCGCCGGGCGCGGCGTGGCGGTGCTGATGATCTCCTCCGAGCTGCCCGAGGTGCTGGGCATGGCCGACCGCGTGCTGGTCATGCACGAGGGCCGGCTGACCGAGGAGCTCAGCCGCGAGGAGGCCGACGAGGAGCGCGTGATCCGCGCCGCGACCGGCCAGGCGGTCGCCGCATGAGCACGGAGGCCCACGCCGACCCGGCGGCCCCGGTCGCCGGCGCCGAGGGCGCGCAGGCGCGCCGCCTGACCGAGTGGGTCTTCCGCATCCGCGAGCTGGGCATCATCGTCGCGCTCGCGGTGCTCGTGGTGGTCACCGCCGTGCTCGAGCCGCGCTTCATCGAGGCCGACTCGCTGCGCAACCTGGCGCTGAACGCCTCGATCTTCGCGATCCTCGCCGCCGGCCAGACGCTCGTGATCATCACCCGCAACGTCGACCTGTCGGTCGGCTCGGTGCTCGGGCTGAGCGCGTTCATGGCCGGCGACCTGCTCTCGTCGGGCTCGGGCCTGCCGATCGTCGTCGTCTTCGCGCTCGGCATCGGGCTCGGCGCGGCCTGCGGGCTGCTCAACGGGGTGCTGGTCACCTTCGGGCAGGTGCCGGCGCTGGTGGTCACGCTCGGCACGCTCTATGCCTTCCGCGGGCTGGCGTTCCTGTGGACCGACGGGCGCCAGGTCAACGCCGAGACGCTGCCCGACGGCTTCCTGAACCTGGGGACGGACTCGCTCGTGGGCATCCCGATCCTCGTCATCCTCGCGCTGGTGGTCGTGCTGGCGGTGGGACAGTGGCTGCGCGACTACCGCGCCGGCCGCGAGCTCTACGCGATCGGCTCGAACCCCGAGGGCGCGCGGCTGGCCGGCGTGCGCTCGGACCGCCGCGTGCTGACCGCCTTCGTGCTCGCCGGCGCGCTGGCGGGGCTCGGCGGCGTGCTGTTCACCGCGCGCTTCGGCACGGTCGACGCCACCGCCGGCACCGGCTACGAGCTGACGGTCATCGCCGCGACGGTCGTCGGCGGCGTGGCGATCTTCGGCGGGACGGGCAGCGTCTACGGCGCCGCGCTCGGCGCGTTGCTGCTGGGCACGATCACCTCGTCGCTGATCGTCCTGCGCGTCGAGGCCTTCTGGCAGCAGGCGGCGATCGGCGCCCTGCTGCTGCTGGCGATCGCCTTCGACCGGCTCGTCGGCCTGCGCGTCGACGCGGCCCTGCGCAAACGGAGCGCCCGTCGTGCGAGCTGACGCCGCCTCCCCCGCCCCGTCCGGGCCGGACCTGGCAACGCGCGCACGCGAGGTGGCCGGGCGCTGGGAGGCGCTGCTCGTCGGCCTGCTGCTCCTGCTGGCGATCTTCGGCCAGCTGCTCTCGCCGGAGTTCCTCACCGCCGACTCGCTGACCACCGGCTCGCTGGACTTCTCGGAGATCGCCCTGATGGCGCTGCCGCTCGCGCTGGTTGTGATCGCCGCCGAGATCGACCTGTCGGTGGCCTCGGTGATGGCGCTCTCGAGCGCGCTGATGGCCTACCTGTGGAACAGCGGCCTGCCGCTCGAGCTGATCATGCCGCTGTGCCTCGTCGCCGGCGCGCTGTGCGGCGCCTTCAACGGGCTGCTGGTCACCCGCCTCGGGCTGCCGTCGCTGGCGGTGACGATCGGCACGCTGGCGCTCTTCCGCGGGCTGGCCTACGTGATCATCGGCGACGAGTCGGTCACCGACTTCCCGGCGGCCTGGACCGACCGCGCGTTCGGCAACTTCGCCGGCACGCTGATCCCCAACGCGATGGTGCTCTTCGTGCTGCTGGCGATCGCCTTCGCCGTGCTGCTGCACGCCACGCCGTTCGGGCGCTCGGTCTACGCGATCGGCGCCGGCGAGGAGGCGGCGCGCTTCGCCGGCCTGCGCGTCAAGCGGGTCAAGCTCGTGCTGTTCGTGCTGTGCGGCACCGTGGCCGCCCTGGCCGGCATCGTGATCTCGCTGCGCAACTCGACCGCCGCCGCCAACGTCGGCCTGGGCTTCGAGCTGACCGCGGTCACCGCCGTGCTGCTCGGCGGCGTCTCGATCTTCGGCGGCCGCGGCACGATCGCCGGGGTCATCCTGGCGCTGCTGCTGCTCGGCGGCATCCAGAAGGCGCTCTCCCTGAGCGAGTCCATCTCGTCGTACTGGATCCAGATCGTCACCGGCGCGCTGCTGGTCGGCTCGGTGCTGGGTCCGAACCTGGTCCGCCGCGCCTCGGAGGCGCGGCGGCGTCGCAGAAGCCACCAACCGGAGGAGGGTCACCCCTGATGTCCACCCGCTCGCGCACCGCCCGCGCGCTGCTCGCCGCGCTCGCGCTGCTGGCGTCGATGTTGCTGCTCGCCGCCTGCGGCGAGACGCAGGAGGAGCAGAGCTCGTCGTCAGGCTCTGAGGAGGCGTCCTCCGCGGAGGGCAAGGCCGATCCCAACGCCCCGATCAAGGAGGGGCTCAAGACGGTCTCGATCCCCAAGCAGCTCGGCAACCCCTACGAGGAGACCGAGCACTCCGGCGTCGACGAGGCGATGAAGGAGCTCGGTGGCTCGAACCGCATCAACGGGCCGACGGACGCGAGCGCGTCCTCGCAGGTGTCGATCATCAACTCCGCGGTGCAGCAGAAGCCGAGTGCGCTGATCATCGCCGGCAACGACCCGAACGCCGTGGCCCCGGCGCTCAAGCAGGCGGCCCAGCGCGACGTCGCCGTGGTGGCGATGGACTCCGACGTCGCCCCGGAGGCGCGCAAGCTGTTCGTCAATCAGTCCTCCACCGAGCTGATCGGCAAGGGCCAGGTCGAGCTGATCGCCAAGCAGATCGGCGGCAAGGGCGAGATCGCGATCCTGTCGGCGACGGCCAACGCGCCCAACCAGAACGCGTGGATCGAGGTCATGAAGGAGGAGCTCAAGAAGCCGGAGTACAAGGACATCAAGCTCGTGAAGGTCGCCTACGGCGATGACGACGACCAGAAGTCCTTCCAGGAGACCCAGGGGCTCATCCAGGCCTATCCGAACCTCAAGGGCATCATCTCCCCCACCACCGTCGGCGTCTCGGCCGCCGCGCGCTACCTGTCCGACTCGCCCAAGCAGGGCCAGATCAAGCTCACGGGCCTCGGCACGCCGAACCAGATGCGCAAGTTCGTCAAGGACGGCACGGTCGAGGAGTTCGCGCTGTGGGTGCCCAAGGACGTCGGCTACCTCGCCGGGCAGGCCGCGGCGGCGCTCGTCTCCGGTCGCATCACCGGCGCCGAGGGCGAGAAGTTCGAGGCCGGCCGCCTCGGTGAGAGGACGATCGGCCCGAACGGCGAGATCGTGCTCGGCCCGCCGACCGGGTTCAACAAGGACAACATCGACGACTTCGACTTCTAGAAGTCACGCATGACCGCCGCCGAGCCCCGACCCTCCTCCGACACGACCCGGCCCGGGCCCCGCGCCCGGGTCGGGGTGTTCGGCATCGGCCTGGCGGCCTACTGGCCGCAGTTCACCGGCCTGCGCGGGCGCGTCGAGGGCTACCAGCGGCGCGTGGAGGAGCGCGTCGGCGCGCTCGGGGCCGACGTCGTCTCCGCCGGCCTGGTCGACACCGCACAGGGCGCGCGGGAGGCGGGCGATCGCTTCGCGGCGGCGCAGGTCGACCTCGTGCTCTGCCACGCGGTCACCTACGCCACCTCCAGCCAGGTGCTGCCGGCGCTGCAGGCGGCCAAGGTGCCGGCGGTGCTGCTCGGCCTGCAGCCGGCCGCCACGCTGGACTACGAGCACACCGACACGAGCGAGTGGCTGGCCAACTGCGCGGCCTGCTGCGTGCCCGAGATCGCCGGCGCCTGCACCCGTGCCGGCGTGCCCTACGACACCGTCGCGGGCACGATCGACGACGACGAGCGCGCGTGGGAGAAGATCGGCGGCTGGGTGCGGGCCGCCGGCGTGGCGCGCGCGTTACGGCGCGCGCGGATCGGCGTCCTCGGGCACAACTATCCGGGCATGCTCGACATGTACTCGGACTTCACCGCGGTGCACGGGCAGGTCGGCGCCCACGTCGAGATCCTCGAGATCGACGACCTCGGCGCCCGCGTCGCCCAGGTCTCGGAGGCCGAGGCGGCGGGCAAGACCGAGGAGATCCGCTCGATGTTCGCCTTCGCCGACCCGACCGAGGACCCGATCGCCGGGCCGGTGGAGGCCGAGCAGCTCGACTGGTCGGCGCGCGTGGCCGCCGGGCTGGACCGGCTCGTGGCCGACTTCGAGCTCGACGCGCTGACCTACTACTACCGCGGCCTGGACGGCAACGAGGCCGAGCGGCTCGGGGCCGGGGTGATCGTCGGCAACTCGCTGCTGACCGCCCGCGGGGTGCCGACCGCGGGCGAGGCCGACCTCAAGACCAACCTCGCCCAGCTGATCCTCGACCGGCTCGGGGCGGGCGGCTCCTACACCGAGTACTACGGGCTGGACTTCGAGGAAGGCTTCGTGCTGATGGGCCACGACGGGCCCGGCCACGTGGCGATCGCCCAGGAGCAGCCGACGCTGCGTGCGCTGAAGGTCTTTCACGGCAAGCGCGGCGCCGGGCTGAGCGTCGAGTTCAAGGTCCGCTACGGCCCGGTCACGATCCTCGGCTGCACGCAGACCGCCGACGGCCGGCTGAAGCTGCTGGCGGCCGAGGGCGAGTCGATCCCCGGCGCGACCTTCCGCATCGGCAACACGAACTCGCGCCTGCGCTTCGGGGCGCCGCCGGCGGAGTTCTTCGAGCGCTGGTGCGCGCAGGGCCCGACCCACCACGTCGCGCTCGGCGTCGGTCACGTGGCGGGCGACGTCCGCAAGACCGCCGCGCTGCTCGGGCTCGAGTTCGCGGAGGTCTGATGGAACGGGTCTGCTTCCTGCTGCGGGTCAAGCCCGAGCGCCTGGAGGAGTACCGGGCGCGCCACCGCGAGGTGTGGCCGGAGATGCTCGACGCGCTGAGGGCGACCGGCTGGCGCAACTACTCGCTGTTCCTCGCGCCCGACGGGCTGCTGGTGGGCTACCTGGAGACCGACGACTTCGCGGCGGCGCTGGCCGGCATGGAGCGCACGGACGTCAACGCCCGCTGGCAGGCCGAGATGGCGCCGTTCTTCGCACTCTCGGACAGCGAGCGCCCGGACACGGGGCTGGCGCGGCTCGAGGAGGTCTTCCACCTTGCCTGAGGCGGGCACGCGCTACGCGGCGATCGACCTCGGCGCCACCAGCGGGCGCGTGGTCACCGGCCGCCTGGCCGGCGGGCGCTGCGAGCTCGAGGAGGTCCACCGCTTCGCGAACCGGCCGGTGCGGCTGCCCGACGGCCTGCGCTGGGACCTGCTCGGGCTCTTCGGCGCGGCGCTCGACGGCCTGCGCCGGGCCGGCGACGGCCTGGCGGGCGCCGGCGTCTGCACCTGGGGCGTGGACTACGCGCTGCTCGACGGCGCCGGGCGCCCGCTCGGGCTGCCCTTCCACCACCGCGACGAGCGCACCGCGGGGATGGTCGAGCGCGCCTTCGCGCGCGTGCCGGCCGCCGAGCTCTACGCCGCCGCCGGCATCCAGACGCTGCCGATCAACACCGTCTTCCAGCTGCTCGCCGACGAGGGCTCGCCCGCGCTGGCCGCCGCCGAGCGGATCGCGCTCGTGCCCGACCTGCTCTCCCACTGGCTGTGCGGCGAGCTGGCCAACGAGGCCACCAACGCCTCGACCACCGGGCTGCTCGACGCCCGCTCGGGTGCCTGGGCCACCGGGGTGATCGCCCGGCTCGGCCTGCCCGAGCGGCTGTTCGGCGATCTGGTGGAGGCCGGCACGCCGCTCGCCCCGCTCCTCCCCCACCACGAGCTGGGCTCCACCCCCGTGCACGCGGTCGCCAGCCACGACACCGCCTCGGCCTTCGCCGCCGCGCCGGTGCGCGACGAGCACGCCGCCATCCTCTCCAGCGGCACCTGGTCGCTGCTCGGCCTCGAGCTGCCGGCGCCGGTCCTGACCGACGACGCCCGCGAGGCGAACCTGACCAACGAGCGCGGCGTCGAGGGCACGACGCGGCTGCTGAAGAACGTGATGGGCATGTGGCTGCTGGAGGAGTGCCGGCGCGCGTGGACGCGCGACGGCGACGAGCCCGGCTACGGCGAGCTGCACCGGCTCGCCGAGGCGGCGGGCGAGGACGTCGCGCTCTTCGATCCCGACCTCGAGGACTTCCTCGCCCCGGGCGACATGCCCGGGCGGATCGCCGCGGCGTGCGAGCGCACCGGCCAGCCGGCGCCGCGCGACACCGGGGAGACGGTGCTCGCGATCCTCGTCTCGCTGGCCTGCAAGTACCGCTGGGTGCTCGAGCGCCTGGAGGCGGTCAGCGGCCGCGACGTGCGTCGCATCCATGTGATCGGCGGCGGCGCCCGCAACGAGCTGCTGTGCCGGCTGACCGCGCAGCTGACCGGCCGCGAGGTGCTCGCCGGCCCGGTTGAGGCCACCGCGCTCGGCAACGTGCTGATGCAGGCGCGGGCCGCCGGCGAGCTGGGCTCGCTGGCCGACGTGCGCGCGGTCGCGACCGCCTCGGCACAGCCGGTGGCCTACGAGCCCGCCGGCGCCGAGGCGGCGGCGGAGACCTACCGGCGCTTCCTCGACGTCACGGGCCTCGGCGCCCCACTTTCCACCCGATGAAGGAGACCGCGTGAGCGACCTCAGCGATGTCGAGCGCCGGCTCTCGGAGCTGGTGATCGAGACCCCGTCGTGGGGCTACGGCGACTCCGGCACCCGCTTCGGCGTCTTCCCGCAGCCCGGGCGCCCGCGCGACGTCTTCGAGCGCGTCGACGACGCCGCCGAGGTCCACCGCCTCACCGGCACCGCCGGCGCGGTCGCCTTCCACTTCCCGTGGGACGCGCTCGAGGACTACGGCGCGCTGCGGGCACACGTCGAGGGGCACGGCCTGCGGGTCGGGGCGACGAACGCCAACCTCTTCCAGGAGCAGGACTACAAGCTCGGCTCGATCACCCATCCCGACGCGCGCGTGCGCGAGAAGGCCGTCGCGCACCTGCTCGAGTGCCTGCACATCGCCGAGACGCTCGGCTCGACAGCGCAGTCGCTGTGGCTGGCCGACGGCACCAACTACCCGGGCCAGGCCGACCTGCGCACGCGCCGGGCGCGACTGCACGAGGCGCTGGCGACGGTCTACGCCGAGCTGCCCGCGGGCCAGGAGCTGCTGCTCGAGTACAAGCTCTTCGAGCCCGCCTTCTACGCGACCGACCTCGCCGACTGGGGCTCGGCGCTGCTCGCCTGCCAGCGGCTCGGCGAGCGGGCGCGCGTGCTCGTGGACCTCGGCCATCACGCCCAGGGCGTCAATATCGAGCAGATCGTCGTGCTGCTGGGCGAAGAGGACCGGCTCGGCGGCTTTCACTTCAACAACCGCAAGTACGCCGACGACGACCTGATCGTCGGCTCGGTCAACCCGTTCGAGCTCTTCCTGATCTTCTACGAGCTGGCGGGCGAGCCGCGGCTGCCGCGGCTGACGATCGACCAGTCCCACAACGTCGAGGCCAAGGTCGAGGCGATGGTGCTCAGCGTGGTCAACCTCCAGGAGGCCTACGCCAAGGCGCTGCTGGTCGACCGCGACGCGCTGCGCGCAGCGCAGGCGGCGGGCGACGTGCTCGCCGGCCACGAGCTGCTGCTGGACGCCTACCGCGCCGACGTCCGCCCGCTGTGCGCCCGCGTCCGGGAGCGGCTCGGCGCGGCCGAGGACCCGATCGCCGCCCTGCGGGCGTCCGGCTACGCCGAGCGGGTGGCCGCCGAACGCCAAGCCCGTCAGGAGATCGCGACATGAGCTCGGTGACCCCGCTGATCGACCCGGTGCAGGATCGCTGGCCGGCCGGCGAGCCTCCGGCGGACGGGCTCGACCAGCTCGTGCTCGCCTCCAACCTGCTCGGCGCCGACCGGGCCGTCTCGAACTTCGGCGGCGGCAACACGTCCGTGAAGGGCACCGCGCGCGACCACATCGGCCGCGACGTCGACGTCATGTGGGTCAAGGGCTCCGGATCGGACCTGGCGACGATCGGGCGCGAGGGCTTCACCGGCCTGCGGCTGGAGGAGGTGCTGGGGCTCTTCGAGCGGGCGGAGATGAGCGACGAGGACATGGTCGCCCACCTGGCCAAGTGCCAGCTCGATCCCGCCATGCCGCGCTGCTCGATCGAGACGCTGCTGCACGCCTTCGTGCCGGCGCCGCACGTCCATCACACCCATCCCGACGGCATCAACGTGCTCGCGGGCACGGCCGACGGAGAGCGCCTGGTGGCCGAGTGCTTCGGCGACAGCGCCGCGTGGGTGCCCTACATCCGCCCCGGGTTCACGTTGTCCAGGCAGGTCGGCGAGGCGGCGCGCGCGAACCCGGACCTCAAGCTGGTGGTGCTCGCCAAGCACGGGCTGGTGGTGTGGGGCGAGACGGCCGAGGAGGCCTACCGGCGCACGATCGAGGTCATCAACCGGGCGGTGGCGTTCGTCAACGAGCGCACGGGCGACGCGCCGCGCTTCGGCGGCCGCCACGCCGCGGCGGCCGCGGTCGGCGAGCAGGAGCGCGCCGAGCTGCTCGGCGCGCTGCTGCCGGCGATCCGCGGGGCGGTCTCCAGCGAGCGCGCGAAAGTGCTCACGACCGACGCCTCCGCGCGCCCGCTCGAGTTCGTCTCCTCGGTTCAGGCCGAGTCGCTGGTCACGGTCGGCGCGCCCTGCCCCGACCACCTCGTCCACACCAAGCGCGTCCCGCTGTGGATCCCCTACGACCCGGCGGCCGACGACGCCGGCGCCCTGCGCGTGCGCATCGCCGAGCGCGCGGAGGCGTTCCGCGCCGACTACCGCGCCTACGTGGAGGCGCACGGCGACGAGCGCACCGAGCCCGCGGACCCGGACCCGCGGATCGTGCTCGTCCAGCACCTCGGGCTCGTCGCCGCCGGCACGACGACCAAGCAGGCGGCGACGGCACGCGACCTCTACCACCGGGCGATCGAGGTGATGGCGGGGGCGCAGGCGCTCGGCGAGTTCGTCTCGCTCGACGCGCAGGAGAGCTTCGCGGTCGAGTACTGGCCGCTCGAGCTCTACAAGCTCTCGCTGGCGCCGCCGCCGGGCGAGCTGCAGGGCAAGGTGGCGCTCATCACCGGCGCGGCCGGCGGGATCGGCCGCGCGGTCATCGACGCGCTGGGCGCGGCCGGCGCGTGCGTCGTCGGCTTCGACCTCGACGGCGACGGCGCGGCCGAGGCCGTGCAAGCGCTCGGCGACCGCGGCGCGGCGCTCGGCGGCGACGTCACCGGCGAGGCGGCGGTGGCCGGCGCCTTCGCGATGGCCGCGGCCCGCTTCGGCGGCGTGGACATCGTCGTCTCCAACGCCGGGGTCGCCTCCAGCGCCGCGCTCGAGGACACCACGCTGGCCGAGTGGAACCGCAACCACGCGGTCCTCGGCACCGGCTACTTCCTCGTCGCCCGCGAGGCGTTCCGGCTGCTCAAGCAGCAGGGCCGCGGCGGCGCGCTCGTCTTCGTCGCCTCCAAGAACGCGCTGGTGGCCGGCAAGCACGCGGCGGCCTACTCGTCGGCCAAGGCCGCCGAGCTGCACCTCGCCCGCTGCCTGGCCGAGGAGGGCGGCGCCGACGGCATCCGCGTGAACACCGTCAACCCCGACGCCGTCCTGCAGGGCTCGCGGATCTGGGACAGCGCATGGCGCGAGGAGCGCGCCGCGGCCTACGGGATCGAGCCGGACGAGCTCGAGGAGCACTACCGCCGGCGCACCACGCTGCTGGTGAACATCTTCCCGGAGGACATCGCCGAGGCGGTGCTGCACTTCGCCTCGCCGCGGCGGTCGGGCAAGAGCACGGGCAACCTGCTCAACGTGGACGGGGGCGTGGCGGCGGCCTACGCGCGCTGAAGGAGCGCCTCCCGAAGCTCGGCGCGGCCGTTGATCGCCAGCTTCGGGTAGACGTGACCCAGGTGCGTCTCGACCGTCTTGGTCGTCACGAACAGCGCCTGGGCGATCTGCCGGTTGGTGAGGCCTTCTGCGGCGAGCGCGGCCACCCGACGCTCGCTCGCCGTGAGCGATTCGGGCCCGCTGAGCCGCTCCCGCCGGGGGCGCGCTCCGGCCGCCTGCCAACTCCTCGCGGCAACGCTCGGCGAGCACGGCGGCCCGGTGGTCGTGGCATCTCTCGAGGGCGGACGCGAGCATGCCCCGCGCCTCGGTGCGGTTGCCGGCGCGGCGCAACGCCGCGCCGAGGTCGACCAGTGTGCGGGTGTGCTCGAGCCGCGCCGGCGAGCCCGACAGCACCTGCGCGGCCTCGCGCTAGGCCCATGATCTGCTCTTCTCCGCTCCCCAGGAGCGCGCGCGCCCGCAGGGCGATACCGATCGCCCGGGTGGCGCCGAACGCCCGCGCCAGCCGAGCTCCTCGTCGACCAGCCGCGCGGCCTCCTCGTCGCGGCCGAGCGCCGCCAGGGCGAGCGCGAGGCTCGAGCGCCAGGGCCGCGGCGGCCGGGTTGCGCTCGCCCCATTCGGCCTGCGCCAGCCCACACGACTCGAAACGGATCGCGGCGGCGGTCGCGTCACCGGCAGCGGCCGCCGCCTGGCCCAGCTGCGAACAGGACCATCATGCCGGAGTATCCCCGCGGAAGGGCCACGTCGGACGGGAAATGGCGCTGCAGCAACGCGAGCACGCGCTGCGCGGGCTCGAGCTCGACGAGGACGTCGACGAGGGAGGCGACGGCCGCCGGGATCAGGACCGGGATGTCGTGCTCGGTCACGAGCGCGACCGCCTCGCGGCCGTCCGCCTCCGCCTCGGCGAGACGGCCGGCCCGGAAGCCCGCCTCGCCGCGCATCGCCAGCGCGGTGGCGACGGTTGCGATGGCCCCGCGAGCCCGAGCGCCGTCGATCACCGCGCTGAACTTCGCGCAGCGCTTCCCCCACCTCGTCCGCGAGCGCGAGAACCCGGCTCATGATGAGGATGGGGTGCTCGTCGGCCGGATCACGCGGATCGGCGCGCGCCAGCACGCGTCGTGCGCACGTCGAGCATCGGCTCGCGGGTCCGCCCCTCGCTCATCAGCTGCATCGACCCAGGTCGCGAGCAGAAGCCGCTCGATGGGTGTGCTTCCCGGCAGCTCCCCGAGCCGCAGCCCACGCAGCAGCTCGCCGAACGCAGCCGGGCCGCGGTGCCAGACGGTGAGCATGATCGCCTCGGCCTGCACCGCCTTGCGGGCCGGGGGATCGAGCCCGGCCGCCTCCCGCTCGACCATCGCGAGCGCCTCGATCGCCTCCTCGTGGCGAGCCAGCGACGTCAGCGCCCGTGCTGCCGCCAGCCCCGCTCGCACGCGCGCATCCGGCGAACCGGCTCGCCTCGATCGCCGCCCGGGCGTGCTCGACCGCCGCCGGGTCCTGGACGGTGAACTCGGCCTCAGCCAGCTCCAGCAGGACCGCGGCGCGGTCGGGAGCCACCCTCGGCGAGCGCCCGCCGCAGCAGCGTCACGGACGCGTCCGGGGCGCCGCGCGCGCCAGCCGCGGCGGCGGCGCGGCGCAGCGTCTCAGCGACCCAGGCCTGACCACCGGCGGGTGCGGCGAGCAGATGGGACGCGATGCGCTCCGGCGCGGCGCCTTCGTCCGAGCAGCAGCTCCGCCGCCGTCAGATGCGCGAGGCCGCGCCGCTGACGGGCGTCTGATCGTGGACCGCGGAGCTCAGGATGGGATGGCGGAACCGGATCGGGTCGCCGCCGAGGAGGATCCCGGCGGTCCGCGAGCCGGTCGAGCAGCTCGGCCGTCCGCTCGAGCGGCACGCCGGCGAGGGTCGCGACGCGATCGATCCTGGCGTCCGTGGAGAGCACCGCCGCAGCCTCGGCGACGGCGAGCGCCTCGGGACCCAGCGGCGCGAGCCGCTGGCAACACCGCCCGAGCGACGCCGGCCGGCGCGATTGCCGCGACGGCATCGGTGCCACTGGCGCCCGGCCCCACGCCGTCGGCGTGCAGCGATGCGATCAGCTCGCGCAGCAGGAACGGATTCCCGCCGGTCGCGATCGCTGCAGGCCCGGGCGAACTCCGGCGCGACAACGCGATCGTAAGCGGCCGCGAGCAGCCGCGCGACGGCCGGCTCCCCCAACGGCGCCGGGCGCAATACGACGGCCATCGCCGCGCCCGTGACACGGTCGTGTAGCTCGGGATCGGCGCCTGGCTCACCGGCGCGCCGGGCGACGAGGACGAGCAACGCAACGCCGTCGAGCCGGCGTCCGAGATACGCGAGCCAGCGCAACGACGCGGCATCGGCCCAGTGGGCGTCGTCAACAACGAGCATCAGCGGCGCGTCGGCGGCCAGCTCCGCCGCAAGCCAGTAGAGCCCGTGCGTGGCAGCGTGCAAGACATCGGCCGTCGGCGCCGGGTCGGCCTCGAGGAGGATCGGGACGGCCAGCGTTGCGGCACCCGCGAGGATCTCGGCCCGGGCGCCGTCGCCGAGGTTGCGCAGCGGTCGCTCGAAGAGCTGGCGCACAACGCCGAAGGCGAGCTCGCGCTCGAGCTGGGAGCCCGATCCGGTCAAGACGGTCAGCCCGGCGTCCATAGCGGCCCGGCGGCCGGCGTCCAGCAGCGCCGTCTTCCCGATACCGGCCGGACCCTCCACCACGATCACGCGCCCGCGTCCGGCTGCCGCGTCCCTGCAGGCCGCCGTCAACTCCGCGACTTCGCGCTCTCGCTCGAGGAGGCTATGCCCGTCGATGTTGGACGGCATCGCCGGCCAACCGTATCCGAGCCCGACCGGTTTGAGTGCTTGCGCGCCATCGCGATGCCGCCGCTCATGGCGGGGCGAAGCGGTCGGTGTCGTCCTGCCGGCGGCGTCGGATCTGACCGGTTTGAGCGCCGCGGACCGGTTCGAAAACTTCAGGGGTACACCCCGACGCCATCACAGTGGCGTCCTGGGACGGTCGGAGCATGGAGCCTCGCGGCGATCGGCCCGGGCCCGGCAACCGCCCGGAGCTGACGCGCCGGGAGCTGTTCGAAGGGTCCGCGAGGGTGGGCGCGGGTATCACCGCGCTCAGCGCGTTGCGGGGAGGGCTCGCCGCCACCCCGGAGGCGCTCGCGCAGGGGACGCCCGCTCCGCAGCTCGGCTCGCCCCCGTTCGGCAACGCGCAGTACTGGGCGTTCGCCGACTGGTGCCAGAACGGGCTGGAGAAGTTCTGGCGGCAACGCACAGGGCTCTACGAGGGCGACGCGCGCGTCAACGCCGGGGCCCTGATCACGCACTCGATCGCCGCTCAGCTCGGACACACCGGCGCGTCGCGCAACGACGAACGGGCCATCGGGATCGCCACACGGCTGCTTCGGCACCCACCGTACCTGCCCGAAGCCGCGGGTAGGAGCACGGGCGCGACCGACCCGAAGGTGGACTCTCATCGACATACGCCCGGCTGGGTGCGGACCTTCGGCACCCCGCGGGGACAGCAGCACGTCTCGCTCGACCCGAAGATCAGCGCGGGGCTGATGTCGGCCTATCGGGCACGCGCACAGCTCGCCCTGTCGCCCGAGGTGGTGGAGGGGATCCGGACGAGCATCCCGGCGGTCGCCGCCGGCGTGTTCTTCAAGTACCCGAACGTCCGCCTCAACCAGATCAACTGGAGCGCCGAGCTCTACGCCTACGCCGCCGAGCTGACCGGCGACAACAACCTGCTGGTCAACGACTTCCGCCGGCAGCTCGTCCGCTGGCTGCGCGGCGCTCGGCAGGTCATCTCGCCGTGGAGGAGCACCAACCTGTCCCCCAGCTACTCGTTCCATCGAAATCCGTTCGTGGCCGCCAGCAAGCCGGGAAACGTGGAGTCGGCGGAGTACGCGAACATCGTGCTGGACTTCATCCTGTACTACCAACAGGCGCGCGCCGCGCGCATGCTCGCGCTGGAGGGCGAGGAGCTCCAGACCCTGCGCAACTTCGTCGCGCGCGCGCTGCCCGCCTACTGGACCCACAGCGGCTACCTCAACTGGGACACCGGCATGGCACTGGAACGCTGGCACCTCGGGCGGTACTGGGGCTTCGCGGTGCAGGGCCTGTTCGCGATCGTCGCCTCACCGGAGCTGCGCACCACCCAAGAGGGCCGCTGGGCGAAATGGATCTTCGACCGCTCGCTGGCCACCTACGAGCGCCTCGCGACCGACCGCGGGCCCGGGAACGAGATCCCCGAGTCCCCGCTGTACGGAATCAAGTCGAGCTTCGAGCTCGGAGAGGGTGTGTTCCTGACCCGCTTCCAGTCTCACGCGGCCCGAGCGGTCTCCTACGGCTTCGCCGACCTGCCCGTCGCCGAGCCGCCTCCGCTGTGGGCCTATGACCCCTCGATCGGCCGCGTCGCGGTCACGACGCCGACCTACAACACGGCGATCATGGCCACCAACAACGGCTCCTTCCCCTACGGCGGGATCGAGCTCGCGCGGCTGTTCGACGGCGACCAGCGCCCCGCCGGTTGCATCGGCGGCTACCGCCGCGGCGGCTTCGGTGTCGTCTGCGAGAACACGCGTGGCGGCACGGTCCTCGCCACCCAGGAACCCCGCACCACCTCCTCCACCCCGCCCTTGGCGGTCACCCGGTCGCCGCGGGGGCCGATCCGGGGTGGTCGGCGCTACCCCGCGCGCCCGTACTGGGCTCCTTCGACGTGCTGCAGGTGCAGGCCACGAAGCGCACCCGCAGCATCACCGTGACCACCACCCACCACGTTCCGCAAGGCGAGCATCGAGACCACCTGGCGGCTCACTCGGACCGGAGAGCGGGCGGTGGCGGCCGAGGTGCGCTTCCCGACCTACGGCGGCGGCGGCAGATCGTCGCCGTGCTCAAGAACGGTGCAGCCGCCAGACGCTCGGCGGCGGCAGCTCGATCCCGTCAGCCGCGTCGCCTACTTCGTCTGCCTCGGCGCCGGCATCGGCCAGGCCGGTTACGTCGTCGTGCCTCGACTCCGTCTCCAGCGGAGCCGTCGCACGCCTCACCCGCCCGGGAGCCCAGAGGTCCAACCCCCAGCCCGGGCCCTCGCTCCTCGTCCTGCTCGCCCGGGCCTCGCGCTGGACCCGACTGCACCTGCAGACGAGGATCGCCACCGTCGCGTCGCTCGAGGAAGCCGCGACGGTGGCGAAGTCGCTCGGGGTCTGACTCAGTCGACCGCGTACCGCGCGCTGACCCGCAGGCGCTTGGCGTAGGCGACGTTCGCGGTCGAGCTGGAGTACCGCGCCGAGCTGCTGAACACGACCCGATAGAGACCAGCGGGGACCGGCTTGAACGCGAACTGGCGCTTGCGGACGTCGAGCTCGCCGCACGGCCCCTTCAGTTGTCCCAGCGCCACGCTCTTGACGGCCTTGCCGCTACGCAGGTAATGCGCGTAGACCTGCTTGCCGACGTCGTCGTTCATTCCGTAGACGCGGAACCTGGTCCTCGCCTTCGGCCGGATCACCCGGTCGTCCCATGCGTCCACCGCGGCCCCGGTGTCGCTGAACCAGAACACGGTCAATCCGGCCGCTGACTCCGGTGACGCGCCCTGGTCCAGGAGCGTCTGGTCCATGGCCCCGAGGCCATAGATCTTCGGGAAGCCGTCCGACGACAGGAACGACCTATTGAGCCCGAATGCGTTGGTCAGCGAGCCATCAGCTCCGGCCTGGGTGTCCAAGTTCCCTCCGCCACCGCTCTCGTCGGTCACGCTCACTCGGACGACGCCGCTCGGAGTGAAGCCCGAGCCACTGAGTTGCACCGGCTGGTTCGGCAGGTAGCACTCGCGGTCGACCGCGACGGTCGGGCTCGCGGAGGCGGTCGCTGTCGCGCCCGCGAGCATCAGGGCGACGCCGGCGGCGCCGCAGATCCGGCTCATGCGCATCTGAGCTCCCCCTTCGGTAAGGGTTGATTGAGCTTTCGAGCCTCGTGGATCCCGTGCCGGATGGCATCAGGGGCCACCCCCGAACTTTCTGTCGAGTCCGCCGCAACTCGTGAGTTCCCTCGCGGTCGAGTCGCACCTCTCGCGTAGCTATCGGTAGCTGGGGATCGCCGGTCGCCGAGAACGTGAGCCCGGTCTCCGAGCCGTCGGGAGGATCGGCGCCGCCTCCTTGAGCTGAGTCACGCCCGGCGCGGGTGGGTAGGGCGCGCCTGACTCCCCGAAGGAAGGACCCCCATGGCCGAGACCGTCGGCGCCCACATCCTCAGCCGCCTGCGCGGCCACGGCATCCGGACGATCTACGGCTACCCCGGCGACGGCATCAACGGCATCCTCGGCGGCTTCCACGAGCACGGCGAGGAGATCGAGTTCGTCCAGGCCGCGCACGAGGAGCTGGCGGCGCTGATGGCCTGCGCCCACGCGAAGTTCAGCGGCGACGTCGGCGTCTGCCTGGCAACCTCCGGCCCGGGCGCCATCCACCTGCTCAACGGGCTCTACGACGCCAAGCTCGACCACCAGCCGGTCGTCGCCATCGTCGGCCAGCAGAAGTCGATCTCGCTCGGCGGCAGCTTCCAGCAGGAGGTCGACCTGGTCTCGCTGTTCAAGGACGTCGCCAGAGCGCGTACGTGCAGATGGCGGTCGCCCCCGCGCAGGTCACCCACCTCATCGACCGCGCCGTGCAGATCGCGCGCGGGACGCGCTCGGTCACGTGCGTGATCGTCCCGACCGACCTGCAGGAGGAGGCGATCGAGGCCCCGCCGCGCGTCCACGGCGCCGTGATCTCCGGCGGTCCCCTCCCCCGCCCGCGGGTGCTGCCCGAGGACGCCGACCTCGACCGCGCCGCGGCGGTGCTCAACGCCGGCGAGAAGGTCGCCGTGCTGGCGGGCGCCGGCGCGCGCGGGGCGGCGGCCGAGCTCGAGGCGCTGGCCGACAGGCTCGGCTGCGGCGTCGCCAAGGCGCTCAACGGGCGCGACGTCCTGCCCGACGACCTGCCGTGGGTGACCGGCGCGATCGGGCTGCTGGGCACCGCGCCGAGCGACGACATGATCGAGCACTGCGACACGCTGCTGATGATCGGCTCGGGCTTTCCCTACAGCGAGTGGCTGCCCGAGCCCGGCAGCGCCCGCGGGGTGCAGATCGACATCGACGCGACGATGCTCGGCATTCGCTATCCGATGGAGGTCAACCTGGTCGGGGACGCGCGCGCGAGACGCTGCGCGCGCTGCTGCCGCGGCTGGAGCGCAAGGCCGACCGCAGCTGGCAGGAGGGCATCGCCGAAGGGGTCGAGCGCTGGTGGCGGCTGCTGGGAGAGCGCGGCGAGCTGCCCGCCGAGCCGCTGAACCCGCTGAAGGTCTTCAACGAGCTCAGCCCGCGCCTGCCCGAGAACGTCATCGTCACCGCCGACTCCGGCTCGGGCACCAACTGGTACGCGCGGCACCTGCGCTTCCGCCGCGGCATGCGCGGCGCGCTCTCGGGCACGCTGGCGACGATGGGGCCGGCGCTGCCCTACGCGATCGCCGCGAAGTTCGTTCATCCCGACCGCCCCGTGATCGCGATAGAGGGCGACGGGGCGATGCAGATGAACGGCATCAACGCGCTCATCGACGTCGGCAAGTACTGGCGGCGGTGGGCCGACCCGCGCCTGATCGTGCTCGTGCTCAACAACCGCGACCTCAACCAGGTCACCTGGGAGCAGCGGGTGATGTCGGGCGACGCGAAGCTCGAGGCCTCCCAGGTGACCCCGGACTTCCCCTACGCCCGCTACGCCGAGCTGCTCGGCTTCACGGGGCTGCGCGTCGACGCGCCCGATCAGGTCTCCGAGGCGTGGGACACGGCGCTGGCGGCCGACCGGCCGGTCGTGCTGGAGGCGATCACTGACCCCGAGGTGCCGCCGCTGCCGCCCCACATCCGCTTCGAGCAGGCCGCGGGGATGGCCAAGGCGCTGGCGGCCGGCGATCCGGCGTCGGGCGCCATCGTCCGCCAGTCGATCAAGGGCAAGCTGCAGGAGCTGTTGACCCGCTGACGCGCCGCCGGGGCGGCGGTACGGCTGGCCGCACCCCGACACGCCTGCAACCCCCACCCACGGTGCGTGGCGCCGCTGGCAGGATTCCCGCCTGTCCCCATATACGCCGGTCTCTTGGACCCAGGCCGGCAGGACACATACCTCGGCTCCCCGGGACGACTCTCCCTCCTCCCCGTCTCCCCGAGCCGAACTCATAGAGGCCGTCGCGCTCACCCCGGCGCGGCGGCCTCGCTCGTTGTGGGCCGGGTTTGCGACGGGCGGCCAGCAGGCAGACTCCGCGCGTGCGGATCGTCGTCACCGGCGCGACCGGGAACGTGGGCACGAGCGTCGTGCGGGCCCTTGCGGACGATCCGCGCGTGACGGAGATCGTCGGCCTCGCCCGGCGCCGTCCCGCCTGGGAGATGCCCAGGACGCGCTGGGAGGCCGTCGACGTCGTCGCCGACCGCCTCGAGCCGCACTTCGAGGACGCGGCGGCGGTGATCCACCTCGCCTGGCTGATCCAGCCCTCGCGCGACGAGGCCAAGCTGCACGCGGCCAACGTCGACGGATCCGCACGCGTGTTCGCGGCGGCCGCGGCGGCGGGCGCCGGAGCGCTCGTGCACGCCTCGTCGGTCGGCGCCTACGCGCCCGGGCCGAAGGACCGGCGCGTGGACGAGTCGTGGCCGGCGACCGGGATCAGCACCTCGTTCTACTCCCGGCACAAGGTGGCCGCCGAGCGGGCGCTCGACCGCGTCGAGCGCGAGCATCCGCGCCTGCGCTGCGTGCGCCTGCGGCCCACGCTGATCTTCCAGCGCGGCGCGGCCACCGGGATCCGCCGGCTGTTCGCCGGCCCGTTCGTGCCCTCGCCGCTCGTCCGGCCCGGGCTGATCCCGGTCGTGCCCGACGTCGACCGGCTCGTCTTCCAGGCCGTGCACTCGCGCGACGTGGGCGACGCCTACCGCTTGGCGGCGCTCGATCCGCAGGCCCGCGGCGCCTACAACGTCACGGCCGAGCCGGTCATCGATCCCGCGACGCTGGCGCGCCTGCTCGACGCCCGCCGCGTCCGGGTCCCGGCGCGCGTGCTGCGCGGGCTCGCCGACGCGACATGGAAGCTGCGCCTGCAGCCCACGCCGCCGGGCTGGCTGGACATGGGCCGCGCCGTGCCGCTGCTGGACGCCTCCCGCGCGCGCGAGGAGCTCGGCTGGACGCCGACCCGCGGCGCCGACGAGGCGCTGCTCGAGCTGCTCGGCGGCATCCGCGACGGAGCCGGATCGCCGACCCCGCCGCTCGATCCGAAGACCAGCGGACCGGCCCGCGTCCGCGAGCTGCTCAGCGGCGTCGGCCGCCGCGATCCCTGACGCGCGTTGCCAGACAGCGAGAGGTCATCGCGCTGACACGGGCGGGTCCGCGCCGTCGCGGCGAGGGGTAAGGCCCGCGCGTGGCCGCTCCAGACAGCCCGACCGACCTGCAGGGTCGCTCCAAGCTCCAGACCCTCAAGCGCACGTTCACCGAGTTCAAGGAGGACGAGCTGACCGACTGGGCCGCGGCCTTGACGTACTACGCCGTCCTGTCGCTCTTCCCGGCGCTGATCGCGATGGTCTCGATCGTCGGCCTCGTGGTCGACCCGGCGACGGTCATCCGCGTCATCACCGACACCGTCAGCCAGCTCGGCCCGGCCTCCGCGGTGCAGACCTTCCAGGGGCCGATCGAGTCGATCACGGCCAACCAGGGGCGGGCCGGGATCATGCTGATCGTGGGCGTGGTCGCCGCGCTGTGGAGCGCCTCGGGCTACGTGGGCGCCTTCATGCGCGCCTCGAACCACATCTACGAGGTCGACGAGGGGCGCGCGTTCTACAAGCTGCGCCCGCTGCAGATGCTGGTGACGCTCGTCCTGGTGCTGCTCGTCGCCCTGACGGCGCTCGCGCTCGTCTTCAGCGGCCCGCTGGCCACCGCCGCCGGCGAGGCCGTCGGGCTCGGCTCGACCGCGCTGACGGTCTGGCGCTACGCGAAGTGGCCGGCGATGCTGCTGTGCATCGCGCTGATGCTCGCGATCCTCTACTTCGCCTCCCCGAACGCGAAGCTGCCGGGCTTCAAGTGGGTCACGCCGGGCAGCCTGCTGGCCCTGGTCGTCTGGATCCTCGCCTCGCTCGGCTTCGCCTTCTACGTCGCGAACTTCGGCTCCTACGACAAGACCTACGGCGCGCTCGGCGGCGTCATCGTCTTCCTCGTCTGGCTGTGGATCACCAACATCGCGATCCTGCTGGGCGCCGAGCTCAACGCCGAGACCGAGCGCAGCCGTCAGCTCGAGGCGGGCAAGCCGGCCGAGCGCGAGCTGCAGCTCGAGGAGCGCGACGAGGCCAGCCCGAAGCAGCGCCCGAGCACGGCCTCCTGAGCGGCGCCGTCACGGTCGTGACGTCGCTCGCGCCGCCGGTTTGGCCCGGTCGACGGCGCGGGAAAGGATCGGGCACCCCACAGCCGCCAGGAGGCGCACATGGAGATCCCCAAGGACAAGGTCCTCGACCTCATCCGCGAGCAGGGCAACGCCGACCAGGCAGGTCAGGCCGAGACAGGAGCTGCCCGACCAGGTCGACCCCGAGCGCGACTCGGGCCTGCTGTCGAAGTTCGGCCTCGAGCCGCAGGACGTGATGTCCAAGCTGGGCGGCGGCGGCATCCCCGGCCTCTGAGTCTCTGGGTGGGAGGCGCGCCGCGCGGCGGGCCTCCCACGCCCTGCCTCAGCTCGCGAGCAGCCGGATCGGCGGGCGCGCGCTCGAGCAGACCGGCCGTTCGCGGCCCTTCGCGCCCGACGCGGCCGCGAGCTCGAGCCGCTCGATCGACTGACGGATCAGCCGCGAGACGTGCATCTGGGAGATCCCGAGCCGTTCGCCGATCTCTGACTGCTTGAGGTCTTCCTCGAAGCGCAGGCGCAGGATCTCGCGCTCGCGCTCGCCGAGCGTGCGGACCAGCATCTCGATGGTGATCGCGTCCTCGGCGCGATCGAGCCCGCCGTCGGCGGCGCCGATCAGATCGCCGAGGGTCGCCCGCCCGCCGTCGTCGTCGAAGACCGGCTCGTCCAGCGAGCTCGCGCGATGCGAGGCCGCGACCTCGCGGGCCTCGAGGATCCGCTCCTCGCTCGTCTTGAGATGGTCGGCGAGCTCGCGCGTCGTCGGCGCTCGGCCGAGCTCGGCCTCGAGCCCGGCCGAGACGCGATCGAGCTGGTTGGCGAGGTCCTGCAGGTCGCGCGGCACGCGCACGATCCACGTCGTGTCGCGGAAGTGGCGCCGCAGCTCGCCGAGGATGGTCGGCACCGCGAAGGACGAGAACGCCGTCCCCTTGCCCGGGTCGAAGCGCTCGATCGCCTTCAAGAGGCCGAGCGAGGCCACCTGGCGCAGGTCCTCGAAGGGTTCCGAGGTATGACGGTAGCGCGCCGCCAGCGAGGTCGCGAGCGGCAGGAAGCGGTGGAAGAGGGCGTTGCGATCCGCTGGTTCCCGGTGAGCTTGCAGGCGCTCGAACGCCTCGCGCTCGATCGTCATGTCGCGAGCCGGGGACACCCGCGGCTTCGACGAGTCGATGAACATGGTCGTATCACCTCCCTGTGAGCATCAAGGACAGGGTCGATTCACATTCGAAGGAGACCCAGGCCAACACCGTTCAGATGTGAGGCCGTGTCGCCGACACTCCCGAGACGCGGCCGCCGGTTCCGGGACGGGCGTCTGAACCGAGAACGGTACTCCTCGAACCCGGCTCTCGGATGAACCGGTGGTCAGAAACATGACGCTCGGGGTTCAAGACCGCTCCGGTTCGAGCAGCCGACGTTCGAGCACCACCTCCAGCGCGAGGGTCCGGTAGCCCTTCGTGTCGAAGACGATCGTGACCTGCCCGCCCTCGCTCTGCTGGACCGTGCCTGCGCCCCAGCTCGGGTGGCGGACGCGCGCGCCGGACTCGAACGGGGTCTCGTCCGGCGCCGGGCTGCGCCCGGCCACGCAGTTGTCGCAGTTGCCGCACGGCGGCGCGAACGGCTCGCCGAAGTAGCTGAGGATCGCTGCCCGGCGGCAGCCGCCGGTCTCGGCGTAGGCCTGCATCATCCCCACGCGCGAGCGGTCGAACTCCTGCCGCCGGTCGGCCGCGTCGAGCGCGGCGGCCACCGCCTGCTCCCGCGGGGGCGCACCCGCGAGCGGCTCGACCTCACCCGCGAGGGTGACCGCGACCGCGCCCGCATCCTCGAGGCGGCTGAGGACCGTGGTCAGGCGGCTGCCGGACAGCTCGGTGGCGGCCAGCAGTTCCGTGGGCTCGGTCGGCCCGTCGCCGACAGCGTCCAGGACGCCGAGGAGGTCCTCCGCGCGGACGTGCCCGGCGCCGGCGAAGAAGCGCCGCAGCCCGAGGTCCTCCGGACGGTAGAAGAGGCGGATCTGCGCGGGCTCGCCGTCGCGCCCCGCGCGGCCGATCTCCTGGTAGTAGCTGTCCAGCGACTCCGCCGGCTCGGCGTGGAACACCCACCGCACGTCGGGCTTGTCGACGCCCATCCCGAACGCCGTGGTCGCCACCACGGCGTCGAGCTCGCCGGCCATGAACGCCCGCTGCACCTCCGTCCGCCGGCGGTCGGGGAGCCCGGCGTGGTAAGCGTCGGCTCGCCGCCCGCGGTCCCTGAGCGCCCCGGCCAGCGCCTCTGAGCGCTTGCGCGTGGCGACGTAGAGCAGCCCGGGCGACGCGGCAGCCGCGGCGGCCTCGAGCAGCGCCTCGTCGCGGGCGTCCGCGTGCGGGTGATGCTCGACGGCGAGGTACAGGTTCGGCCGGTCGAAGCCGCGAATGACCAGCGCGGGGTCGCGCAGGCCGAGCCGCTCGACGATCTCCTCGCGCACCGGCGGAGCGGCCGTCGCGGTGAGTGCGAGGATCGGCGGGCGCCCCAGCGCTTCGGCGACGGCGCCGAGCCGCACGTAGTCGGGGCGGAAGTCGTGTCCCCACTCGGAGATGCAGTGAGCCTCGTCGATCACCAGCAGCGAGGGCCGCGCGGCCGCCAGCTCGTCGAGCACGTCGGGACGGGCGAGCTGCTCGGGCGCCAGCAGCACGAACTCGAGTGTCTGCTCCGCCAGCTCGGCGTAGACGCGCGTGCGCTCGGAGGCCTTCACGGTCGAGTTCAGCTGCCCGGCCCCGCCGGCGTCCTCACCGAGCAGGTCCTCGAGCTGGTCGCGCTGGAGGGCGATCAGCGGGGAGACCACCACGGTCGCGCCGGGCGTCAGCAGGCCCGCGATCTGGTAGACCGCCGACTTCCCCGAGCCGGTCGACATGACCACCAGCGTGTCGCGGCCGGCCAGGACGCTGTCGATGCCCTCGCGCTGGCCGGGCCGCAGCGAGCTGAAGCCGAAGACCTCGCGCGCGACCCGGTCGACCCTGTCCGCGCCGTTGGCCACGGTGTCCGGCTTCCCTCGCGTCGCGCCGAGGGAAACCCCTCGCGGCCGAGACGGCGCGTCAGCCGCCGACGGCGACCTGACGCGTGGGTCGGCGGAGTCGCGCCAGCTCGGCGACCACGTCCTCGGGCGAGATCTCGAGCAGGCCGGGATCGGGCGCGTCGCCGTGCGGATCGCCGCGCCGGCCGGTCCACAGCACGCGGTGACGGCGATTTTCCGGTGGGCCCCACAGCGCCGGCGGGGTCGGGCCGAAGAGCGTCACCGAGCGCGTGCCGAAGGCCGTGGCGAGGTGAGCGACACCGGTGTCCGCGCTCAGGACGCAGCCGGCGGCGCCGACGGCGGCGGCCAGCTGCCCGAGGTCGGTGCGGCCGGCCAGCACGGCGTCGTCCCCCAGGCCGGCGCCGCGGGCGACCGCGCTCGCGAGCTCGCGTTCGGCCGGTCCGCCGGTGACCAGCACCCGCCGGCCGGCTTCGCGCTCCGCGCGCGCGACCGCCGCCCAGCGTTCAGCGGGCCAGCGGCGGGCCGCGAAGGCCGCCCCGGGGTGCACGAGCGTCGCGCCGCGCGTTCCGGGGGGCGGTGGGCCGGGCGGCACCGCGAGGCGCAGCGCGGCCGGATCGGCGGGGATCCCGTGGGCGGCGAGCAGGCGGCACCAGCGCGCGACCTCGTGCTCCTCGGCGTCCCAGGCCGGACCGTCCGGCGTCAGCTCGGCGTGCGCGAAGGCGATCATCCGCCGCGGCGCGAGCGCTGCGAGCACCGCGTGGCTCTCGGGGCCGCGGCCGTGCAGGTTGACGGCCACGTCTGGCGCGTACAGCCCCGGCGGCAGCGCGGCCAGCGGCCGCGCGTCGACGACCTCGTCCACCGCGCCGCTGAGCGCGGCGAGCGGCGCGAGCGCAGCCGGCGCGGCGAGCACGTGCCGGTGCTCCGGGAAGGCGGACGCGAGCGCACGCAGCGCCGGGACGCCCGTCAGCAGGTCGCCGAGCCCGAGCGCCCGGTAGGCGAGCAGCCGCGGCCGCCGGCCGCCCGCGGTCACGGCCGGGAGGGCTCGGCGGACGCCCGGCCGCCCGCCGTCACGGCCAGGAGGGCTCGGCGGACGGCGTGACCACCATCTCACGCAGCTCGCACCCGGGCGGCTGGCGCAGGGCGAAGACGACGCTCGAGGCGACGTCCTCGGGCCGGTTGAGCCGCTGGTCGGCGCCGGGCTTGAACTCCTCCGGGCGCCCGTCGAAGAAGTGGGTGGCCATCCCGCCCGGCACGAGCAGCGTGATGCCGACCCGGTTCTCCATCTCGGCGGCCAGCGCGCGCGTGAAGCCCACCACGCCGAACTTGCTCGCGCAGTAGGCGGTCGCGGCCGGCAGGGCGCGGACGCCGAGCGTGGAGGCCACGGTCACGAGACGCCCGCCGGAGCGCTCGAGGTGCGGCAGCGCCGCCCTGACCACCGCGGCGGTGCCGAGCAGGTTGACCTGCACGACCCGCTCCCAGTCGGTCGCGTCGACGTCGAGCAGGTCGCCGCAGGCGTCGGTACCGGCAGCGGTGACGACGGCGTCGAGCCCGCCGTGCTCGGCGGCGACGCCCTCCACGGCCCGCTCGGCCGCCCGGGGATCGGCGAGGTCGACCTCGAAGAAGCCGAAGCCGTTCTGGGGCGCCTGGCGGTCCAGGATCACCGCGGTGCCGCCCTGTTCCTCGACGGCGTGGGCGACGGCGGCGCCGAGTCCGGACGCGCCGCCGGTGACGAGCACGGTGCCCAGCGGGGCAGGGGGTTCAGCCGGCACGGGTGAGGGCCTCCTCGATCAGTCGGGTCGTGGACTTGCCGTCCACGTAGGGAACGGTCACGGCGCGGCCGCCCCAGGCGGCGAGCACCGCCGCCTCGGGCAACTCGGCGACGGCGTAGTCGCCGCCCTTGGCCCACACGTGCGGGCGCAACGTGCGCAGGACGGCCGAAGGATCGTCCTCGGCGAACACGGCGAGACCGTCGACGCAGCCGAGCGCCTCCAGCACGGCCGCGCGGTCGGCCTCGGCGACGAGCGGGCGGTCCGGGCCCTTCAGGCGGCGGACCGACGCGTCGGAGTTCAGGCAGACGATCAGGCAGTCCCCGAGCGCCCGGGCGGCGGTCAGGGCGTGGACGTGGCCGGCGTGCAGCAGGTCGAAGCAGCCACCCGTCGCCACGACGGTGCCGCCGGCCGCCCGCACGCGGCGGGCGAGCGCGACGGCGTCCTCCCCGGCGCCCACGGATGCGCCGGGCGCCGCGAACCCGCGCGCGGCCGCGCCCGCCGCACCGCCGGCGGCGACGAACGCCGACGCGGCGTGCACCGCGGCCGGCACCGCCTCGGAGGGCAGCGCCCCGGCGGCGAGGCGGCCGGCAGCGGTGGCGGCGAAGCAGTCGCCCGCCCCGCACGGGTCTCCGGACGGAGTCGGGGGCGCGGGGATCACCAGCGGCGGCCCGTCGCCGCCGACCAGCACCGCGCCGCCGGCGCCGAGGGTCACGCAGACGTCGACGGCGGCCCAGTGACGGGCGAGCGCGCGCGCGGCGTCCTCGGCGCGAGCGACCGGCGTCGTCGCCTCCGAAGCCGGCCCGGCCATCCCCTCCGCCTCGGCGGCGTTGGGCGTGGCGAGCAGCACGCCCGGCACCGGCGCCGGACCGCGCGGGTGCGGATCCCACACGACCGGCAGCCGCCGGACGGCCTGGGTGAGCGCGGCGCGCACGGCCGGTTCGGCCGCGACCCCGCGGCCGTAGTCGGAGACCAGCACCGCGGCGGCGCCTTCAAGCCGCGCGCGGCCGGCGGCGCCGAGCGAGCCGCAGGCGCGGACCTCCCCGCCGTGGTCGATCCGCACGAGCACCTGCCCGCCGGCGCGCACGCGCACCTTCTCCGGCGTCGCGCCGGGGAGCCCGAGGTCGCACACCTCCACGCCGGCGGCCTCCAGCAGGGCGCGCAGCTCGCGCCCGGCGGCGTCGTCGCCCAGCGCGCAGATCAGCGTCACGGGCCGGCCGGCGCCGGCGGCGAGCGCGGCCGCGAGACCGGCCCCGCCGGGCCGCGGGTGCTCCACCGGTGCGTCGACGACCGGCGCCGGGGCATCCGGCGCGAGCCGCTCGGCGCGTCCGTCGAGGTCGCGGTCCAGCAGCGCGTCGCCGACCACGACGAGGCGTCCGGTCGTGGAGCGGTGGCCGGAGCGGGCGTGGCGGCGGGTCATCCGGCGGCGTCCAGTCGCTGGTCGACCGCCGCGCACAGCAGGTGCACGGCGATCAGATGGATCTCCTGCACCGTGGCGGTGTGCGGGGTCTCGACGCACAGCGCGTCGTCGCACGCGTCGGCGAGCGGGTTGCCGGGCGCGCCGCTGAGCGCCCACGTCGTCATGCCCAGCTCGCGGGCGGCCTCGACGGCGGCCAGGACGTTCGCCGACCGCCCCGAGGTCGACAGCGCCACCAGCACGTCCCCGGCGCGCCCGTGGGCCTGCACCTGGCGGGCGAAGACGGCCTCGACGCCGTAGTCGTTGCCGATGGCGCTGAGCGCGCTGCCCTCGGTGCACAGCGGGATGGCGCTGAGCGCCGGGCGCTCGTCGCGGTAGCGGCCGACGAGCTCGGAGGTCAGGTGCTGGGCCTGCGCGGCCGAGCCGCCGTTGCCGGCGGCGAGCAGCCGCCCGCCGGCCACGAGGTGGTCGGCGAGCCGGCGCCCCCACGCCTCCAGGCGCGGCGCGTCGTGGCGCAGCGCGGCCAGCGGCGCCTCGAGCTCGGCGAGGTGCAGGCGGCCGGCCGGCAGCGGGCGGCTGCTGATCACGCCCACGCCCGCACCTCGCTCGACCGGATCGGAGCGCGCACGGCGCAGACGTCGTCGTAGACGGCGCGGGTGGCGGCCGCGATCCGGTCGAAGCCGTAGAGCCGCTGCGCGCGGCGCACGCCGCCGGCGCCGAGCCGGGCGCGGTGCTCCGGGTCGGCCAGCAGCTCGCGCAGAGCGGACGCGAGGCCGGCCGGGTCGCGCGGGGTCACGTGCACGCCGGTGACCCCGTCGCGGACCGAGTCGATCTGGCCGCCGACGGCGGTCGCGACGACCGGGACGCCGCAGGCCATCGCCTCCAGCGGCACGATCCCGAACGGCTCGTACCAGGGCACGCAGACGACCGCATCGGCGGAGCGCAGCAGCGCGGGCATCGCGTCGCGGCCGACGCGCCCGCGCAGGACGAGCCGGTCCTCGACGCCCAGGTGGGCGGCGAGCGCGCGCAGCCGCTGCGCTTCGGGGTCGAAGGAGAGCTCCGCCGCGTCGGGCCCGCCCGCCACGTGCAGCTCGGCGTCCGGCACGGCGGCCAGCGCGCCGACGGCGTCGGCGATGCCCTTGCGCTCCACGAGCCGGCAGGCGGCGACGAGCCGGCGCCGGCCCGCCGCGCGTGGCTCGCCAGGCCCGTCCGGCGTGAAGCGCTCGAGGTCCACGCCGCACGGCACCACGGTCACCCGCCGCGGGTCGGCGCCGAGGTGCTCGAGCTCGGTCACCTCGTCCGAGCAGGTGGCGATCACCCGGTCGACCACGGCGGCCAGCCGCCGCTCGGTGGCCAGGCGCTGCGGCGGGCTGGTGTCGCGCTCGCCCTGGTGGCGGCGCTTGACGGTCCCCAGGGCGTGGAAGGTGTGCACCACGGGGATGCCGAGGTCGGCGGCGGCGGCGACCGCCACGTGCCCGGACATCCAGAAGTGGGCGTGCACGACGTCGGGCGGCTCCTGGATCCACGCCTCGCGCAGCTCGTCGGCGAAGGCGCCGAGGTACGGCGGCAGGGCGTCCTTGGGGATCTCGCACGCCGGCCCGGCGTCCACGTGCTCGACCTCCACCCCCGGCGCCAGGGGCGCGCGGCGGGGCAGGTCCGGGGCGTCGCGCCGGGTGTGAACGACGACCTGGTCGCCCGCCCGGCCGAGCGCGGCGGCCAGGGCGGCGACATGGACGTTCTGCCCGCCGGCGTCGACGCCGCCCAGCACGGCGAGCGGGCTGGCGTGCTCGGAGACCATGGCGATCCTCACCGCGCCGTCACCTCCTCCAGCAGGTCGTCCCAGTCGGCCAGGAAGCGCTCGAGGCCGTAGCGCTCGAGCGCCGCCGCGCGCGCCAGGCGCCCGCGCTCGCGCGCCTCGTCGGGATCGGCGACCAGGCGCCGGGTGGCCTCGGTGAGCACGTCGACGCGGGTCGAGACCGCGCCAGCCGCGGCCGGGACGGCCTCGCTCACCTCGGTCGTCCCGAGCGCGACGACGGGCATGCCCAGGTGCATCGCCTCCAGCAGCGAGAGCCCGAGCGACGTCCAGCGGACCGGATGGACGTAGACGCGCCGGCGCGCCATCTCGGAGTGCAGCTCGTCCTGGGGCAGGTCCTCGATGCCGCCCAGCGCCGCCGCGTCCATGCCGAAGAGGTCCAGCGGCGCGGCTTCGGCGAAGCGGTCGAGCAGGTCCGTGCCGGTCACCCGCGCCCGCCGCCGGGCCTCGTTGATGACCACCGCCCCGCGCGGCAGCTCGCCGGTGTAGCGCTCGCCGGGATCGACGATGCCGTGCTCGATCACCCGCGTCGGCGTCGTACCGGGGTCCCAGAAGAGCGCGTTGAAGTGGGTGACGTGCACGAGCGTGAGGTCGGGCCGGTCGGCCACCGGGTGGCGCATCTCGGCGATCCGCCCCTGCGGCGCGTTGTGCTCGACGTAGACCGCGGGCACGTCGCGGCCGGGGCGTCGCCCGAGCCAGCGCTCGGCCAGCTCGAGCTCGTGCGGGCGCTGGAGGAGCACGACGTCGACGTCCTCGCCGGCGAGCGCGGCGGGCGGCAGCTCGGCCGCGTGGTCCGGCCAGGCGTAGGTCTGCGCGCGGCCGCGCCCGTCCGGTCCCCGGTCCGGCAGCACGGGGACCACCGTGTCGTGCGTTCCGTGCACGAAGGCGGTGGTCCAGGCGCCGTGGACGTGCCAGAGCAGCACCTTCATGCCGCGGCCGCCTCGGGGACGCCGGCGAGCCGGTCGGCGGCGGCGAGCACGCGCTCGACCTCCACCCCTTCCAGGCACGGGTGCCCGGGCACCGGGCAGGTCCGCGCCCGGCAGCCGGCGCACGGGACCTCGACGTACAGCAGCTCGTGCGCGACCCGCCACGGCCGCCAGCGGACCGCGGGCACCGTCGGCGCGAAGAGCGAGACGACAGGGGTGCCGACCGCCGCGGCGAGGTGGGCGGGGCCGGTGTTGCCGACGACCAGGACGTCGGCGGCGGCCAGCACGCCGGCGAGCCCCGCGAAGTCGGTCCTGCCGCCAAGGTCATGAACGCCGGGGCGGGGCGGGCCGGCCACCGACGCGGTCAGCTCCCGCTCCTGCGGCCCACCGGTGACGAGCACCGGGCGCCCGCGGGCGGCGAGCCGGTCGACCAGGTCCGCCCAGCGCTCCGGCGCCCAGGTGCGCGCGGGCACCGACGCGCCGGGATGCACCACGACGGCGCCGCGAGGGACGGTCGCCGGCCGCGTCGGCTCCCGGCTGATGCGCAGCGCGCCGTCATCGGAGGGCGGCAGCTCGTAGCCCGCGCAGCGCACGAGGTCAAGCGACCGCTCGACCTCGTGGACGTCGTCGTCGATGCGGTGGCGGAGGTCGAGCAGCGCGCCGGGGTAGTCGACCGAGGTCGCGCCGATCCAGGGCACGCCGGCCATCCGCAGCACGAGCGCTGTGGGCAGCGGGCTCTGGTGGAAGGAGCCCAGCACGATGGCGCGGTCCGGCGCCAGCGCCGTGATGCGCGCGACGATCCCGGCGATGTCGGCCGCGCTGAAGGGGTCGGGCTCAGGGTCGATCCACGGCGCCCGCCACACCTCGACGGCGTCGACGCCGGGCAGCAGCGCGGCGGCGCGGCGCCCGCGCGGGCCGCACAGCAGCGTCACGCGCTCGGCGCCGGCGGCGACGGCGCGGACGGCCGGCCCGGCGAGCAGCACGTCGCCGTCGTTGTCGAGCCGGGTCACGAGCACGTGGCTCACGCCGCCGACCTCCCCAGCAGCAGCGCGACCGCCGCCTCGAGGTCGCTCGCCACCTCGGGCGCCGCGGCGACCTCGTCGCGCAGGGTGCGCGGCGTGGGCACCAGCACGCCGCGCGCACCGGCCGCCCGGGCGGCCTGGACGTCGGCGCCGATGTCGCCGATCAGCGCGCAGCGCTCCGGCCGCACACCGAGCTCCGCGGCGGCGCGCAGGACCAGGCCCGGGGCCGGCTTGCGGCAGTCGCAGCCGTCGCCGGGACCGTGCGGGCACCACGCCCACGGCCCGACCGGGCCGAGCAGCTCCTCCACCCGGCGGTTGACGGCCACGACCTGCTCGGCGCTGAGCAGGCCGCGGGCGACGCCGCTCTGGTTGGATACGACCGCGGTCGGCACGCCCGCCGTGCGCAGGCGGTCCAGCGCCGCGCGGGCGCCGGGCATGGGCAGGACGCGCTCGGGGTCACCGTTGTAGGGGACGTCGACCACCAGCGTGCCGTCGCGGTCGAAGAGCACGGCGTCCGGGCGCGGGAGGGCCTCGGGGCGTGGCCCGCCGACCGCGAGCCGGCGCGGGAGCGTCGCCCACCCCCACAGCCACCAGCCGGTGGCCGCGGCCGGCAGCAGCGCGCTCGTCCACACCATGCGCGCCACCTCGGCACCGCTGCGAGGGCCGGGTGCGACCCGTGCCCACGCGAGCTCGGCGGTGCCGCCCAGCCAGGCGGCGCCGGCCGCGGCGGCGAGGCGCGGGCGGCCGAGCGCGGCGGCCGCCGCCGCGACGGCGCCGGCGGCGCTGACGGCCAGGTGGCGCGGCCGGCGACCCGGCGGGACACCGGCGCGGGCGCGCCAGCCGCGACCGTGCAACGCGCGCATCAGGACGTCGTCGGCGTTGCCCGCCTGCTTGGCGAGCGAGACCGCGGCACGCGCGGGCCCGACGGGATGGGAGACGACCCGCTCGCCGCGCACGAGCCGCCCGCCGGCGGCGGTGATCCGCAGCCCGAGGTCGGCGTCCTCGCGATAGGCGCGCGGAAAGCGCTCGTCGAACCCGCCCGCAGCGGCGAGCGCGGTGCGCCGGTAGGCGATGTCGGCGGTCGCCCAGCGGGCGTCCTGGAGGCCGGCGACGTTGCGCTCCCAGTCGGTCGGCCGGCGGCCGGCGGGCAGCGGGACGTGCAGGCGCCCCTGCGACCCGGCGGCGCCCGTCGACGCCGCCGCGGCCAGGTCGCGCGCCAGGCCGGCGGCCCAGCCGGCGGCGGGCACGACGTCGTCGTCGAGGAAGACCACCCAGTCGGCCGTGCCGGCGCGCCAGCCCGCGTTGCGGGCGGCGGCCGGGCCGCGCGCGGGGCCGCGGACGACCGCGCAGCGCCCGGCGAGCGCTCTTGGCAGCAGCGGCGCGTCCGGCACAGGCCGGTCGTCGACGACGATCACCCGCTCGGCATCCGGGCCGAGCGCCGCCAGCAGCGACACCAGCGACGGCCGGCCGGCGGTCGGGACGACGATGTCGTAGCCCGCGGCCGCGCTCATGCGGCGACGGGCTCGGCGCGCCTCCCGGCGGGCGCCGTGAGCGCCGCGCGGCGGACGACGAACGGGCCGATCGCGAGCAGGTCGACCGGCGAGGAGCCGAAGCACTCGAGCGCGTCGCGAGGATCGTCGACCATCGGGCGACCCGCGGTGTTCAGGCTCGTGTTGACCACCACCGGGACGCCGGTACGGGCCTCGAAGCACTCGAGCATACGCGCGACGAGCGGCTCCTGCTCGCGATCCACGGTCTGGATGCGCGCGGTCCCGTCGACGTGGACGACCGCTGGGATGCGCTCGGCCCAGCCGTCGCGGACACCGTGGGTGAAGAGCATGAACGGGCTCGGCAGCGGCCCGTCGAAGATCTCCGCCGCGCGCTGGGCCAGCACCATCGGCGCGACCGGCCGGAACTGCTCGCGGCCCTTGATGTCGTTGAGCTTCTCCAGGTTCTCCGGCCGCCGCGGGTCGGCCAGCAGCGAGCGGTGCCCGAGCGCGCGCGGGCCGAACTCCGAACGGCCCTGAAACCACGCGACCACGCCGTCTGAGGCCAGCACCTCCGCGACCGCGTCGGCGACGTCGTCCGGTCGCTCGAAGGAGACGCCGGCCGTCTGCAGGCGGTCGGCCAGCTCGTCGTCCGCCCAGCCGCGCCCGAGCGCGGCGGTCGGCATCGGCGCCACCCCGTCGCCGAGCGCCTGGGCGACGTACATCGCGGCGCCCAGCGCGGTGCCGGAGTCGCCCGCGGCGGGCTGCACCCAGATGCGCTCGAACGGCCCCTCGCGCCACAGCCGCGAGTTCGCGACGCAGTTGAGCGCGACACCGCCCGCGAGCACCAGGTCGCGGTCGCCGGTGCGGGCGTGCAGCCAGCTCGCCAGGTCGAGCAGCACCTCCTCCAGCCGGCACTGCACGGTCGCGGCGAGGTCGGCGTGGGCCGGCGTGAACTCGCCGCCCGGGGCGAGTGCCGGCGCGAAGGCGGCGAAGTCCAGCGGCTCGACGCGGAAGCCGCCGTGCGCGTCGGCGCGCACCAGCTCCCGGAACGCGTCCAGGTGGGCCGGCCGCCCGTAGGAGGCCATCGCCATCACCTTGTACTCGTCCGAGGACCGCCGGAAGCCCAGGTGGGCGGTCAGCTCCTCGTAGAGCAGACCGAGCGAGTGCGGCAGCGCCTGCGCGGCCAGCGGCTCGAAGCGCCCGCCGGCCGCGCGGCCGGCCAGGTGGGAGGAACGCTCGCCGCGGCCGTCGAGCACCAGCACGCTGCACTGCTCGGCGCCGGAGGCCAGGTAGGCCGAGGCGGCGTGCGCGACGTGATGGGGCACCCAGCGCACGACGTCCGGGTCCAGGCCTGGCAGGGCCGTGCGCAGGAACAGCGGCGCGCGGCGGGCGTAGAGCGTGCGCAGGCCCTCCCACTCGGCCTCGGTGATGTCCGTGCCCGCGGGCTGGGCGAGCGCCGGATCGTAGGAGTAGGCGACGGCGTCGAGCTCCTCGGGCCCGATGCCGGCCGCTTCGAGGCAGAAGCGGGCGGCCTGCTCGGGCAGCTCCCACGTCGAGAACGCCACGGGCGGCTTGCCGTGCTTGCGGCGGCTGAAGCGCTCCTCCTCGGCGGCGGCCACGGTGACCCCGTCGACGACCAGCGCGGCGGCCGGATCGTGGAAGACGGCGTTGACGCCGAGGACCTTCATGGGCGGCCGGTGGCCGACGCGGTTCCGAGCATTGCGAGCCGGACTCTCCGAGAAGCGCTTCTCGCGAAACGCGGCGGTCAGGAAAGGGACATCGCCGCGCGCTGCTCAGCCGGCGACGGCCGCGAGCGCCATCAGCGGGTACTCCAGGAAGAACAGCCGCCACACGCCCATGTAGAAGCGCGTGAAGCCGCGCGCGTCGGCCGGGTCGGCCCGCGCGCGCCAGCGCCACAGCAGCGCGAGCGCCGCGAGGTGCCCGGCGACCAGCACCACCGGCTGGGAGCCCGGCAGCAGCCACGGGCCCGCCACCGCCATCCCCAGGTAGGCCAGCGTCAGGGCCGCCATCCCGAGCCGCACCACCCGCTCGCCGCCCATCCGGACGGTGAACGTGCGGATGCTGAAGCGGCGGTCGCCCTCGAGGTCGGGGACGTCCTTGAGGATGGCGATCGCGAAGCTGAACGGGATGACGAACAGCGTCAGCGCCCACACCTCGGGCGGGATCGTGCCGGCGTCGGCCGGGTCGCCGAGCGCGAGCGAGAAGTGCAGCGCGACGCCGAGGTTGACCACCAGGCTGCGGACCAGCGTGATGCTCAGCGAGGCCAGCACCGGGAAGCGCTTCAGGCGCACCGGCGGCAGCGAGTAGGCGGCGCCCACGAGCAGCCCGAGGCTCACCGCCGCCAGCTCGGCGGCACCCTGGGTGATCGCCAGCACGAGCGGGATCACCGTGCACGCCGCGACGATCGCGCGGGCGGAGGACAGCGACAGCTCGCCCGCGGCGATCGGCAGGAACGGCTTGTTGACGCGGTCGATGTCGACGTCGGTGATCTGGTTGATCCCGACGATGGCGACGTTGACGCACAGCGCCGCGACCAGCACCCAGAAGAGGTTGTCCAGGCCGGCGGCGAGCTCGACGCCCGGCACCTCCGCCGCCACGATCACGAACAGCCCGGCGACGCTCAGCGTCGTGCCGATCACCGTGTGCGGGCGCCCGAAGCGCCACAGGACGGCCAGCGCCGCCACGGCGCGCTGCGCGGGCGAGGCCTGGCCGGCGGCCCGCAGCGCTGCCGGGCGCCCGCTCATCGGCGCCGCAGCCTCGCCTTCAGGGTGAGCGCCGCCGCCAGCGGCACGAAGGCGGCGCCGGCCAGCGAGCCGGCCACGAAGCGCCCGGCGAATCGCAGCCGCTCGCCGACGCCGGTGAGCGGCTGCTCGAGCGCCTCGGCCTTCGGCGCCGGCGCGACGTAGGGCGACGGCCCGGCGGCCGGCTTGCGCCCGGCGATCGCCAGCGCGTACGGCGCGCCGGAATCCTCGGCGTACCAGTCCGGCGCGACGTAGACGACCTCGATCGTCTCGAAGCCGGCGCGCTCGAACCACTCGCGGTACTCCCGCTCGGCCGGGAAGAGCATCCACAGCTCCGCGAGCCGGCGCACGAGCGGGTGCGCCGGGCGCAGCGGCCCGATGACGGTCGCGGACGCGCCCGGGCGGATCACGCGGTAGGCCTCGGCCACCGCGCGCTGCGGATCGGGCCAGTACTCGACGCTGCCCGCGGAGACGTAGCGGTCGAAGCGGTCGGTGGCGAACGGCAGGTCCTCGGCGTCGCCCCGGCGCTTCGGGCAGGCGGCCACCGCGGGGCGCTGCCCGGCGCGGGCGAGCTGGTGCGGGCTCTGGTCGAGCATCGTCACCCGCTCGGCCGGTACGTGGGCGACGATGCCCTCGGTGGTGAAGCCGGTGCCCGCGCCCACGTCGAGCACCTCGCGGATCTCCGGATCCTCCAGGCGGGCGGGAACGAGCGCCTCGGTGCGCATCGCCGCGGTCCAGAACAGCGGGTTGACCCACCGGTCGTAGCCGAGCGAGAGGAAGCGGTAGAACCAGAACGCCTCCCGCTTGTGCTGGATCAGCCGCATGCCCCGGCGTCACCCTACCCGCGGGCTCCGCCGGACTCGTCGCGCCGGCGCGCCCGGAGCGGGTAGGACGAGCCGGGTGAGCGACCCGATCGCCTCTCGCCTGGACGCCTGGCTGCCCGACCCGCAGGTCCGCAGCCACCACCGCCGCGACGCCTCGAGCGACCCGGCGCGGCTGTGGGCGCAGGCGCGCGCGGTCCGGCTGGCCGACACGCGCACGCTCGGGCGGCTCGTGCGCTGGCGGATCCCCGGCACGCCGAGCGGCCAGACCTTCGAGGAGCTGTTCCGCAGCTATCCGTTCACCGCGCTGGAGGCCGGCGAGCACTACTCCGTGTCCGGCCTGTGCGGGCGCATCTGGACGCTGACGCGCGACTACCCCGCGCTCGCGGGTCGCGAGGCGTTCGCGGCCTGGAGCGAGCCCGGCACGGTGCGCGTCCTCTTCGCCCACTGGGTACAGGCGGACGGGGCCGGCGGCGCCGAGCTGGTCAGCGAGGCGCGCGTGCAGCCGGTCGACGCCGCGGCCGCGATGCGCCTGCGCGCGCTGTGGGCGGTCATCGGCCCGTTCGAGCGGCTGGTGGGCGCCGAGCCGCTCGCGATCGCCGCGCGGCGCGCCGAGCGGCGCTGAGCGCTCAGGCCGGAGCCGCGTGCTCGAGCCCGGCGAGCCGCGACTCGTCGCGGAGCACCAGGCGGCGGCCGCGCCACACCTCGACGCGCAGGCGGCCGGCCAGGCCCTGGCGCGAGCGCAGCTCGGTGGCCGGCGCGCCGCCGGGCAGCGGCACCGCCAGGGCGAGCGTGCCGGCAGTGCCGGCCTCCCCCTCGAGCACGACCCGGTGCCGGGCCGACCGCGCGCCCACCCGCCAGCCGCTCGCCCCGGCGGACGCGACCGTGCGGGCGAAGGGCGGCGAGAGCCGTAGCAGCGTCGCGCCGGCGGACACCACGACCGCGGTCGGCGCGGCCACGATGCCGGGCAGCCGCAGCCGCCCGCCGGCGAAGGCGACGCACAGCCCCGGGTCGGCGAAGCCGTGGGCCTGGCCCCACCACCAGCGCTCCGCGAAGGCCGCGCCCCAGTTCTTCTCGGCGTAGGCGGTCGCGCCGTCCAGGCGGACGACCCGGTCGCCCAGCGTCGCCTCCCCCGCCACCCGCGCCCCCAGCAGGTGCGGATACCAGTACTGGCCGAGCGCCGGGAGCGCCTGCGCGGGCCCCAGCGCGCCGAACGCGCTCCGCGGCCACGGGCGCCGGTCCTGCAGCGCGACGTCGAGCCGCGCGCCGGGGCCGAGGTCGACGCGCAGGTGGCCCGCGTCGGCGGCGAGCGCCGCGCCGGCGCGCACGCCCAACCCCGCGGGGTCGGCGATCGCGCCCGGCACCATCGCGGTGCGCTGCACGCGGTCCGGGTGGGCGGCGAGCGTCACCAGCGCCCACGGGCCGTCCGCCCCGCGGGCGACGCCGCACAGGGCGATCACGACGCGGCCGGCCACCGGGTCAGTCAGCCGCCAGTAGTAGCCCTCCATCCCGACCCCGTGGGCGCGCGTGGGGTCGCCGAAGGGCAGGTCGGCGCCGGTGCGCCGGTAGCGGTCGAGCAGCACGGATTAGATGATTGGTTCCATGGCCGCGCGGCCGGCTGGCGGATGGCCCGTGGATGCTGGACGGTGCCCACCCGAGGGCACAGTGGTGGTGCCACGGGCCCTTTCGGCGGGCGCTCGAGGGCGAAGCCCGGTGACGAGCGCAGCGAGGCAGGAGCGCCGCGGGACGCCGCCAGACGGTCGCGGGGTCGCGGAACCACTCATCTGGGGTGCATGCCGCCGTCGATGCCGATCGCCTGGCTGGTGAGGTAGCCGTTGGCGAGCACCGCCACGGCGAGCCCGGCGACTTCCTCGGGCCGGCCGAGCCGGCCGACCGGCACGAGGCCCTCGAGCGGCTCGCCCCCCGGGCCGCTCGGCGGCAGCATCGCCGTGTCCTCGATCAGCGCCGGAGCGAGCGCGTTGACCGTGATGCCGTCGGCCGCCGTGCGCGCGGCCAGCGAGTGCGTGAGGCCGAGCAGCCCGGCCTTGGTCGCCGCGTAGTGGGGGCCGATCACGCCGCCGCCGTAGGCCGCGACCGAGCTCATGAACAGGATGCGCCCGAAGCCGCGCTCGCGCATCCCGGGCACGACGCGCTGGGCGAGCAGGAAGGGGGCGGTGAGGTTGATCGCCAGGTGGCGCTTCCACTCGGCGAGCTCGACGGCCTCGATCGGCGCCTGCTTCGAGACCCCGGCGTTGGCGACCAGCACGTCCACCGGCCCGAGCGCGGCATCCACGGCGTCGACCAGCGGTCCGCAGGCAGCCGGGTCCGAGAGGTCGGCCGCCAGCGCCACGGCGCGGCCGCCCGCCGCCTCGATCGCGCCCCGACGCGCGCGCGCCTCGCCGCCGCGCCCGTAGCCGACGGCGACCGCGGCCCCGGCCGCGCCAGCGCCGTGCAGACCGCCGCGCCGATCCCGCCGCTGCCGCCCGTCACCAGCGCCACGCGCCCCGCCAGCTCGCTCACGCGGTGCAACCTACCTTTCACGTCACGATTCGGACGCCGACAACCGGGTTCGGCCCATTCGGTTTGGCCGGACCCGGCTGTTGGGAAGGGTCTACGTACAGCGCACCGGGAAGTGGTGCGGCACAACCGACCCTCCTGCGACCTCACGGCTTCAACCGGGTGAGGCGCCTACTGAAGAGGGCCTCTCCGTGCCGCAGTTACCCCGGTCCCCATGTTTGGCAGTCGGCCCGAGCGGGCGGCCCCCTGCCGTCAGTCCTCACCCGCAATCAAGGAGAAGCACATGACGACTACCTCCGATGACCGCACCGCCTGGCGTGGCCGTGACCTCTACGCCGCCGGCGACGACAAGGTCGGGCGCATCGAGGAGATCTACCTCGACGACCAGACCGGACAGCCGGAATGGGCGCTCGTCCACACCGGGCTGCTGGGCACCAAGCAGACCTTCGTGCCGCTCGCCGATGCGCGCGAGAACGGCGAGGTCGTGAACGTGAGCTACGACAAAGCCCTGATCAAGGACGCCCCCGGCGTCGAGGCCGACGGCGAGCTCTCGCAGTCCGAGGAAGCCGACCTCTACCGCCACTACGGCTTCGACTACTCCGAGCAGCGCTCGGACTCCGGCCTGCCCGAGGGCGACGCCGGCCGCGAGTCCTACGACCGCGACGATGTCGACGCCGCCGGGACGACCGGCACGGGTCGCGGGACGGTCGGCGAGGACGTCAGCGGCCCGGAGACCGACGAGGCGATGACGCGCTCCGAGGAGGAGTTGCGCGTCGGCACGACCGAGCGCGAGGCCGGGCGCGTGCGCCTGCGCAAGCACGTCGTCACCGACGAGGTCACCCAGACCGTCCCGGTGCGCCGCGAGGAAGTCCGCATCGAGCGCGAGCCGATCACCGACGCCAACGCCCCCGCCGCGGGCGACGGGCCCAGCCATCTCCGAGGAGGAGCACGAGGTCGTGCTCCACGAGGAAGAGGTCGTCGTCGACAAGCGCGCGGTCCCGAAGGAGCGCATCCGCCTCGACAAGGACACCGAGGTCGACGAGCGGACCGTCTCCGAGGAGGTCCGCAAGGAGGAGATCGAGGTCGACGACAGCGTCGGCACGGTCGACCCCGCCGACCGCCGCTAGCCCCACCGCCTGACCTGCTCGGCGGCGACTCGCCGCCGAGCCCCCTCCCCGGGACCACCCACCCTCCCGGGCAACGGTGCGACTCGCCCCTCACGGGGCGGTCCACCACTGCCCGTCCCAGCCACATAGAGAAGGAGCTTCCCCCATGCCTACCGTTCCCGCCGTCGCTATCGGCGACAGTCTGCAGCAGGGCTTTGACGCGTTCTTCGCGTTCTTGCCGAACCTGCTCGGGTTCCTGCTGATCCTGTTGATCGGCTACATCGTCGCCCGTGTCGTGAAGGGCGTGTTGACCAAGGTGCTCGAGAAGGTCGGCCTCGATCGTGCGCTGCACTCCGGCCAGTCGGGCCAGTACGTCGAGCGCTTCTCGCCCGGGGCGAGCCCGTCGCGGCTGATCGGCGCGATCGCGTTCTGGTTCATCTTCCTCGGCGCGATCTCGATCGCCGTCTCGGCGCTGAAGATCCCCGCGCTGACGCTGTTTGTGGCCGCGATCTACGGCTACCTGCCCAACGTGATCGCCGCCATCCTGATCTTCGTCGTGGCCGGGGCGATCGCCGGTGCCGTCGCGGCGCTGGTGACCAAGGTGATGGGCGACACCCCGACCGGCAAGCTCGTCGCGACCGTCGTCCCGGTGCTGATCATGGGCATCGCGGTGTTCATGATCCTCAACCAGCTGCAGATCGCGCCCGAGATCGTCGTCATCACCTACGCCGTGCTGCTCGGCTCGCTCGGGCTCGGGATGGCACTGGCGTTCGGGCTCGGCGGCCGCGAGACCGCCGCCCGGCTGGTCTCTGATGCCTACGACAAGGGCCAGGAGCAGCAGGGCCAGGTCAAGGCCGACATGCAGCTCGCCAAGGACCGCAGCGAGCAGCGCGCCGATCAGGCCAAGGACAAGGCCCGCGAGGAGCAGGCCAAGACCGAAGGCGAAAGCAACGGCCGTGACCGTGCCGGCGCCCGCCCCGCCACCACCTGAGTCGACGGATCACGGGAGGACGAAGCGATGGCCCGCAACAGGGAGAAGGGCGTCTCGCTGGCCAAGGGGCCGGTCGGGATCGTCGGGATCGCGCTGCTGGCCTACGGGATCAGCGCGCTGATCTTCGGCGGCCACCAGACCCGGCTCTCGCCGGTCGACGGGACGGTCACCGGCAGCCCGTGGCTGGGGATCGAGGTCAACCTGTGGAGCAGCCTGCTGTTCACCGGCGCCGGCGCCCTGCTCCTCTTCGGCTCCCCCACGCACTGGGGCGCCAAGAGCCTGTCGCTGATCGTCGGGCTCGCGCTCGGCGCGGCGTCGGTGATCGCGCTGTTCGACGGTGACGACGTGTTCGGGATCTTCGCCGCCAACGGCTGGACGAAGCTCGCCTGGGGCGCCGCCGGCACAGCGCTGATCGTGCTCTCGCTGCTGCCGCGCGTCGGCGGCGGCAAGCGCAAGCGCAAGCGCGATGTTGACGAGACCGACCGGGCCCCGCGGGAGCAGGTCGACGATCGCAACGGCGGCCGCCGCCAAGCGTCCCCCGTGGGCAGCGGCAGCGAGCGCGGATCGCGCAGCGCCCGCCTGCGCTGAGGGTCCGGGGTGGGCCGGCCGCCCGGCCGGCCCACCCCCAGCAGCGCGGCTCACTGGTCCAGCCGCGCCTCCTCGAGATCGAGGTCCTTCAGCACGCGGCGCATCACGCTGTCGGTGATCGCGCCCTCGTTGCGCAGCGCCACGAGCGCGTCGCGCTCGGCGCCGATGACCTCGTGCATGAGCCGCTGGTAGCGGCCGCTGCGCTCCTGCTCCTCGATCGTCTCCTCGCCGTCGACCGGGTCGGCGAAGCGCCGCTGGCGGAACTCCATCAGCCCGCGCAGCCGGTCCACCGTCTCGTCGCGCACCCACTCCTCCGGCTGGAGCTGGTCGAGTCGCTCGACGGCCGCCTCCGCGGCCCGACGGCGCGCGGCCAGCTCCTCCAGCTGGTCGAGCCCGTCGTCCTCGACCCCGAGCCGGCGGATCAGCGCGGGCAGCGTGAGGCCCTGGAAGACCAGCGTGGCGAGGATGACCGCGTAGGTGAGGAAGATCAGCAGGTCGCGGTCCGGGAACGGCGCGCCTCCCTCGATCGTGCGCGGGATCGCCAGCGCGGCGGCGAGCGCCACGGCGCCGCGCATCCCCGACCAGGAGAGGATCGTCATCGCCCGCCACGTCAGCGGCTCGGTTTCCCGTATCGACCGGCTGAACGTGCGCCCCGCCCAGGAGGTCAAGAAGACCCACACGATGCGGGTGACGATCACCGTCCCGGCGACGCTGACCGACCACAGCAGCAGCTCGGAGAGCGCCTCGTCCCCGAGCTGATCGATGACCTGCCCGAGCTGCAGGCCGATCAGCACGAACAGGACCGCGTTGAGCAGGAACTCGAGCAGCCCCCAGATCGCGGTGATCTGGATGCGCGTCGTCGGCGTCGTCAGCTCGCTCGTGTACCAGCCCATGTAGAGCCCGATCGTCACCGCGGCGATCACGCCCGAGAGCCCCAGCTCCTCGGCCGGCAAGTAGGCGGCGTAGCCGGCGAAGAGCGAGATCGTCGACTCGACCTGCACGTCGTCCAGCCGACGGCGGACGCGCCGCAGCACGTAGCCCACGGCGAGCCCGACCGCGACCCCGCCGACGCCCGAGAGCAGGAAGCGCGGCCCCGCCTCCAGCAGCGAGAACGAGCCGGTCACGACCGCCGCGACCGCGAACTTGTAGAAGGTCAGCGCCGCCCAGTCGTTGGTCAGGCTCTCGCCCTCGAGGAGGGTGACCAGCCGGCGCGGCACGCCCAGGCGGCGGACGATCACCCCCGGGGCGACCGCGTCGGTGGGTGAGACGATCGCGCCGAGCACGAAGGCCACCGGCCACGACAGGCCGACGACGAAGTGCGCGACCGTGGCGACGCTGACCATCGTCGCGAGCACCAGCGCGATCGCCAGCAGCCCGATCGCGCGCCGGTTGCGCAGCAGCTCGCGCGGGTTGTTGAAGAAGGCCGCGGCGTAGAGCAACGGCGGCAGGAAGATCAGCAGCACCAGATCTGGCGGCAGCTGGATGTCGTCCACCTCGGGGACGAAGCCGATGGCGAGCCCGCCGACCACCAGCAGGATCGGGTAGGGCACGCCCAGCGGGCGGGCCAGAGCGCCCAGGCCTGCGACCGCGACCAGCAGGCCGAGGATGATCAGCTCGAGGTGCACGGCGAAGGGTCCCTAGAGCGCGACCCGCACGTCCCAGAGCTCCGGGAAGAAGCGCCGGTCGATCGTCGAGCGCAGGTACTCGACGCCCCGCGATCCGCCCGTGCCGGTGCGCGTGCCGATCTCGCGCGCGGCCATCAGCGTGTGGTGATGGCGCCACAGCGCCACCGCCTCGTCGTGGTCGACGAGGCGCTCGGCGACGTCGTAGAGCGCCGCGCGGCGCTGATCGCCGAGGTGGTCCCGGTAGAGCGCGGCGAGCGCCTGCAGACGCTCGGCGCGATCCGCGGGCAACGCCGCGCAGGCGCAGAAGGCCTCCCACAGCGAGGCGCCCGGCGGCGGCTCGACGCCGTCGGGCAGGGTGTCGCGCAAGCCCGAGAGCCACTCGATCTGCCGGAACTGCACGGACTGAAAGCCCGACGCCGGCGCGAGTGGGTCGCGGAACTCCAGGAAGCCCTCCGGGCCCATCGTCTCGAGCACCTCGAGGTGCTCGAGCAGCAGCCGCTCGATCGCCGCCACGCGGCGCAGGCCGGGCAGCGCGGCCTGCGGCCGGCTCGCCTCGAGCTCGTCGCGGACCCGCTCGAGCTCGTGCAGGACGAGCTTGAACCACAGCTCGTAGGACTGGTGGACGACGATGAAGAGCAGCTCGTCGTGGGCTTCGGGCGTCAGCGGCCGCTGGAGCTCGAGCAGGTCGTCGATCAGCAGGTAGCGCGCGTAGTCGGTGCCGCCGCTGCGTCCCTCGGACACGGCTCAGCCCGCCGCGTCGAGCGCCTGGTTGACCAGCCGGTCCGCGTCGGCGTTGCGCGCGCGCGGGACCGAGCGCACCGACCAGCGCGCGAAGCCGCGCAGCACCCCGAGCGCCTCGGCGTGCAGCGGCTTCATGTCGGGGTGCTTGACCTTGTAGCGGCCGTTGACCTGGTGGGCCACGAGCTCTGAGTCGTTGACGATCTCGACCTCGTCGGCGCCCAGCGCGCGGGCGCGCTCGAGCCCGAGCAGCAGGCCGCGGTACTCGGCGACGTTGTTGGTCGCGCGGCCGAGCACGACGCTGGCCTCGTCGAGCACCTCGCCCTCGGCGTCGGAGACCACGGCGGCCGCGGCGGCGGGTCCCGGGTTGCCCCGCGAGCCGCCGTCGACGTGGACGACGACCTTCACGCGCGGATCATCCCGTCTGCAGCGGCGGGAAGTCGCCCGTGACGCGCGGGCGGCGGCGGTCGCGGACCTCGCGCAGGCCACCGCCGCTGGAGCCGGGCTCGCGGCGCTCGCGCTTGCGGCGGTCGACGATCACCGTCACGTTCGGGTCGTCCTCGTAATAGGCGACCATGCGGTCGTAGAGCTCGGGCGCCAGCGCCTCGGGGACCACGCAGTAGATCACGGCTTCGATGCTACCCCAGGCCCCGCGGCGATCCAGCCGGTCAGCTCTGGGCCATCGCGAGCTGCAGCGTCCCGCGCGCGTCGGCGGCGGCGTTGGGCGCCTGCTCGTCGAAGCCGAGCTCTGAGAGCTCGTCGCCCTGGGCGGCGCGGCGCACGCCGAGCGCCTCCTCGGAGAGGTCGATCTCGAAGCGGTACCAGCTCAGCTCCCACATCACGGTGATCGAGACGACGCTCGGGCGGTCGGCGAGCGGTCGCACGTTGACCGTCGGCGCGCCGAGCGAGCGCGCGACGCCGCCGACGGTGCGGACGTGCTCCGAGCCGTTGAAGACCTCCAGCGCCCGCTCCATCTTCAGCTCGGCGTTGGTCGGCACCGCGCGCACGTGACGGGGCCGGCGCGGAGGCTCGGGCGGCTCGTCGGGCGGCGGCGCGGGCGCCGGCTCGGGGTAGGGCTCGGCTTCGGGCTCCGGCGCGTTCGTCGTCGCGACCGTGGCCGCGGCCGGCTCCGCCTCGCGGCCGCGCTCGCGGCGCGCGCGGAAGCGCCCGACGAACGTCCGCCCGCGGCGATCGTTGCGGGCCGAGCGCGGCACGAGGTCGTCGGCGCCGGACTCGCGGATCCAGCCCTCGTGCTGCGCGCGCACCGTGCACAGGTCGCAGACCTGCCGCCGCGAGCCCCCCGCGAGGAAGGTCTCCGCGCGCTCGCCGCGCAGCAGCGTACGCCCGCAGACGTCGCAGGAGACGTCGTCCTGATTGGTCGCGATGTCACGCGTGCCGGGCACGACGGGCGAGGGTAGCAACGGGCCGGCGCCAGGATGAGGGCCCGCGCCCATAGTCGCCTTTCCAGGCTTTTGGAGGTGACCTCGCCGGCGTGGGACCATGGGCAGGATGCAGCGGGGGCTCCTCGAGCGGGGCGCCGAGCTCGATGTCCTCCTGGGCGCCGTCAGCGACGCCGAGGCCGGCCGGGGCGCGACGGCCCTGATCACCGGCGAGGCCGGGATCGGCAAGACCAGCCTGGTTCGCGCGTTCTCTGACCGGCTCGAGGGTCGCGGCCGCGTGCTCTTGACCGCCTGCGACGACCTGATCACCCCGCGCACGCTCGGGCCGCTGCGCGACGCGGCAGCAGAGTCGCGCGGCCCGCTGGCCACCGCGCTCGCCCGCGAGGGCCCGGTGGACAACGTCTTCGTCGGGCTGCTGGAGGAGCTCGCGCTCAAGCGCCCGACGGTGCTCGTCGTCGAGGACGTTCACTGGGCCGACGACGCGACGCTCGACGTGCTCGGGTACGCCGCCCGCCGGCTGGAGGTGCTCGCGGCCGCGTTGGTGCTGACCTTCCGCGACGACGCGCTCGGCCCGGTGCACCCGCTGCGGCGCCTGCTCGGGACGCTGACCAGCTGCCGCGTGCACCGGCTCGAGCTCGCGCCGCTCTCCCCCGGCGCCGTCTCCGAGCTCGCGGCGGGGACCGGGCGCAACGCCTGGGCGCTGCACGCGCTGACGCGCGGCAACCCGTTCTTCCTCTCCGAGGCGCTCGCGACCGAGCCGCACGAGGTCCCCGCGACGGTCGTGGAGGCGGTGCTGGCGCGGGTGCGCCGGCTGGACCCCGAGTGCCGCGAGGCGCTCGAGCAGCTCTCCGTGGTGCCCGGCCAGGTCCCCGCCGAGCTCGCCACCGAGCTGCTCGGCGACCGCGAGGCGGCGCTGGCCGAGGCCGAGCTCGCCGGCGTGGTCGGCGCCGGTCCTTCCGGGCTGGCCTTCCGCCACGAGCTGGCGCGGCGGGCGATCGAGGCGAGCCTGCCGGGCATCCGCCGGCGGCTGCTCAACCGGGCGGTGGTCAAGGCGCTGTGGGCCCAGGCCGAGCCCGAGCGCGCCCGCCTGCTCCACCACGCCGTCGAGGCCGGCGACGTCGAGACGGTGCTGGCCGTCGGGCCGGCGGCGGCGCGCGACGCGAGCCGCTCGGGCTCCCAGCGCCAGGCGCTCGCCCACTACGAGTCGGTCTTGCCCCACGTCGAGCGCCTGCCACCGCGCGAGCGCGCCGTCGTGCTCGACGACTACGGCTGGGAGCTCTACAACGCGCACCGGTTCGCCGAGGCCGTCCGCGCCGGGCGCGAGGCGGCCAGGCTCTACGCCGGCCTCGATGACCCCACGGCGGTGGGGCTGTGCCTCGTGCGCCTCTCGCGCCACCTGTTCATGGCCGGCGAGACCGACGAGGCCCAGGCGGCGGCGGAGCAGGCGGTGGAGCTGCTCGAGCCCTCCGGCAAGGAGGAGGCGCTCGCGCACGCCTGCCTGTACCTCGGCGCCATCCTCACCCTGACCGATCCCGAGCCCGCGCTGCCGGTGCTCCAGCGCGCCCAGCGGCTGGCGATCCGCTCGGGCCGGGGCGACCTCTCGACGCTGTGCCTGAACTACCTCGGCATCGCCCAGGTGGAGAGCGGCGAGCCCGACGGCCTGCAGCAGGTGGAGGCCAGCATCGCCGCCGCCCGCGCCGGCGGCCAGTACGAGTACGCGGCGCGCGGCTACACCAACCTCGGCGAGCTGCTGTTGCGCGCCGGCCGGCTGGAGGCGCTGGACGCGTGCATCTCCGAGGGCCTCGCGTTCACGCGCGAGCGCGGCTTCTGGTCGCACGCCTACAACCTCGAGGTCCACCGCTGCGTCCTGCTGATCCGCCGCGGCGACCCGGCGGCGGCCGAGCAGGGCCTGCGCGAGCTCGTGGCGAGCGTCGAGGACCCGGGGATGCTCTACGCCTACAGCGTCCCGTGGCTCGCCCGGCTGCTCGCCCGCCGCGGCGATGAGGCCGCGGGCGGGATGCTCCAGGAGGCGCGGGAGCGCGCCCGCGCCCAGCGGCTGCTGATCGGGCTGGCCTACGCCGGGCTGGCGTCGGTCGAGTGGGCGTGGCTGAACGGGGAGACGGCCGTCGCCGAAGCGGTCGGCGACGAGCTTCTGGGGCACCTGGAGCACCCCGGGGCGGCGCCGTTCCGGGGCGAGCTGCTGCGCTACCTGGCCCGCGCGGGACTGCCGGCCGAGACCTTCCCGGGCTGCCCCGCCGGCTTCGACGCCGGCCTGCGCGGCGACTGGCGCGCAGCCGCGGACATCTGGAGCGACGCCGGCGACCCGTACGAGACGGCGCTCGAGCTGGCCGAGTCCGGCGACCCCGAGGCGACGCTCGAGGCCGTCCGGCGGCTCGACGAGCTGGGCGCCGCCCCGGCGGCAACGCTGGCCCGGCAGCGACTGCGCGAGCTCGGCGCGCGCGTGCCGCGCGGCCCGCGGAGCGCCACGCGCACCAATCCGGCCGGGCTCACCGAGCGCCAGCTCGCGGTACTCGCGCTCCTGCGCGAGGGCCTCACGAACGCCGAGATCGCCGCGCGGCTGGTCGTCTCCGTGCGCACCGTCGACCACCACGTCGCGGCCGTCCTGGACAAGCTGGGGGTGCGGTCGCGGCGCGAGGCGGCGACTGCGGCGGAGGCGCTGGCCCGCGCCGAGCGCTCGGCCACCGCGACGCCGCCGGCCGAGCCGTCGCGGCGCACCGGCACCTAGGTAGGTGCGCTCCCAAAGTTGGGCAATCGTTGCCGATGTACGCCCCGGCGGCGGTGAGTAGAACACGCTCACCACGTCGTCGACCCACACCCGCGGGCGGAGAACGGCCCGCGCCCGGAGGCCTCCCCAGATGCCCAGCGCCACCACCACCCCCACGGTGCGCTCCCAGTCCCACCCGCCGCACACGTCGCTGCGCCCGGACCATCGCCCGCGGCGGCTGCGGCGCCTCGACCACCACGGCGCCGCGCCGGCGGCCCCGGCCCTGCGTGTCCTGCTCGCCTCCCCGCAGCCCGTCCTGCGCGCCGGGCTGCGCGAGCTGCTCGCCCGCACCGCCGGCCTCGAGCCGGCCGGCGAAGCGGCCGCGGCCGGCCCGCTGCCCGCGCTCGCCGGGGCGACGGCGCCGGACGTCGTGCTGGTCGACCTCGAGGAGCCCGGCGGGGCGGCGCTGACGGCCATCCGCGCGGTCGTCTCCGCCGGCGGTCCGCGGCCGCCGGTGCTGGCGCTCGGGACGCGCCGCGACGAGGACGCGGTCGTCGCCGCGCTGCGGGCCGGCGCGAGCGGCTACGCGCTCAAGGACGTCGGCGAGGCCGAGCTGGTCGCCCAGATCCGGCTCGTCGCGGGCGGCGGCGCCGGCTTCAGCCCCGGTGTCGCCGGCCGGCTGCTCACGCTGCTCATGACCGCCAACCCGCGCCCGCGCGAGCTCGACGAACTGACCGAGCGCGAGTACGAGGTGCTCGAGCTGCTCGCCGCCGGCGCCGCCAACAAGCAGATCGCCCACCGGCTATCGCTGAGCCCGAAGACGGTCCGCAACTACGTCTCGAGCCTGTGCACCAAGCTCGGCGTCGTCGACCGCACGCAGGCGGCCCTACGGGCGCGCGAGGCGGGTCTGGTCAGGCCCTGAGCGCCTCCTCCTCCTTGCGCGCCTCCTCGACGACCTTCTGGGCGAGGTGGGCGGGGACCTCCTCGTAGCGCAGGAACTCGAGCGTGTACTCGCCCTGCCCGCCGGTGATCGAGCGCAGGTCCGGGGCGTAGCTGAGCAGCTCTGCCATCGGCACCTCGGCCTTGACCTCGGTCATCCCGGCGACGGCCTCGGTCCCCAGCGGCCGGCCGCGGCGCGAGGAGAGGTCGCCCATCACGTCGCCCACGGCGCTCTCGGGCACCGACGCGCTGACGAGCATGATCGGCTCGAGCAGCACGGGCTTGGCCTCCTCGAGCGCCTGGCGCATCGCCAGCGCCCCGGCGAGCTTGAAGGCCATCTCAGACGAGTCGACCGTGTGGTAGCTGCCGTCGTAGAGGCGTACGCGGACGCCCTTGACCGGGTAGCCGGCGACGGCGCCCTGGGCCATCGCGTCCAGCACGCCCTTCTCGACCGCCGGGATGAAGCCGGTCGGGATGACCCCGCCCTTGATGGCGTTGACGAACTCGAAGCCGTCGCCGCCCGGCAGCGGCTCGATCTCGATGTGGCAGTCGCCGAACTGGCCGCGGCCGCCCGTCTGCTTCTTGTGGCGGCCGTGCGCCTTGGCCCCGCCGCGGATCGTCTCCTGGTAGGGCACGCGCGGCGGCTTGAGCGTCACCTCGGCCCCGAAGCGCTCGCGCATCCGCTCGACGACCACCTCGACGTGGATCTGCGAGAGCCCGGCCACGATCTGCTCGCCCGTCTGCTGGTCGCGATGCAGGTCGATCGTCGGGTCCTCCTCCTGCAGCCGGCGCAGGGCGGTGAAGACCTTGTCCTCGTCGCCCTTGGACTTCGGCTCGATCGCGAAGGCCATCACCGGCGCGGGCAGCTTGATCGAGGGCATCGAGATCGGCTGGTCGCGCGCCGCCAGCCAGTCGCCCGCGCGGGTCTCCTTGAGCTTGGCCACCGCGCCGATGTCGCCCGGCCCGAAGCTGTCGGTCTGGGAGACCTCCTTGCCCTGGGGCACCAGCAGCTGGCCGATGCGCTCCTTGGCGTGCGCGCGCGTGTTGAGTACCTGGGAGTCGTGACCGAGCGTGCCCTGGTAGACGCGGAAGAGGTTGATGCGCCCGGCGAAGGGATCGGCGCGGGTCTTGAAGACATAGGCGAACATCTCGCCGTCGGGCGTCGGCTCGAGCGTGAGGTCGCCGAGATCCAGGGCGCCGTGCTGGGCGGGCGAGGGGAGGTCGTCGACGATCGCGTCGAGCAGCCGGTTGGCGCCGAGGCGGGTGGTGGCGACGCCGCAGGCGACGGGGAAGATGTGCCCGTGGTCGGTGCCGTCCTCGAGCGCCTGGACGATCTCGTCGTGGGAGAGCTCCTCGCCCTCGAGGTAGCGCTCCATCAGCGTCTCGGAGTTCTCGGCCACCTCGTCCATCAGCTTCTCGCGGTACTCCTGGGCGAGCTCGGCGAGGTCGTCCGGGATCGGGACCTCGGTGCAGCCGTCGCGCTCTGAGCCGTCGCCCGCGTACTCGTAGGCCTTCATGTCGACGAGGTCGATCACGCCGCGGATCTCGTGCTCGGCGCCGATCGGGATCTCGGTCGCGACCACGTGCGGGCCGAAGGCGGCCTTCAGCGCGTCGAGCGCGCGGTAGAAGTCCGCGCGCTCGCGGTCGAGCATGTTCACGTAGAGCAGCCGCGCGACGCCGAGCTCGGCGGCGCGCGCCCACAGCCGCTGGGTGGAGACCTCGACGCCCAGCACCGCGTTGACCACGAAGACGGCCGACTCGCAGACCCGCAGCGCGCCGAGCGCGTCGGCCACGAAGGAGGGGTCGCCCGGCGTGTCGATCAGGTTGACCTTCACGTCGCGCCAGGTGAAGGAGGCCAGCGACGCGGCGATCGACATCCCGCGCGCCTTCTCGTCGTCGTCGGCGTCGGACACCGTCGTCCCGTCAGCCACCGAGCCGAGCCGCGTCGTCGCGCCGGCCTCGAACAGCAGGGCCTCGTGCAGCGACGTCTTCCCGCTCCCCCGGTGGCCGACCAACGCCACGTTGCGGATCCTGTCTGCAGCAACCGGCATGCCTGCTCCTCTCCTCGGGCCGCCCGTCCCTCGTCGGGCGTGCAACTCAGTCCCGCGGACAGTACCGAGGCGCGGCGGGCGAGCCCTCAGTCGTGCGCGTAGTCGGCCTGCAGGCGCGGCTTCAGGCGCAGCACGGCCTTGGTGTGCAGCTGGGAGACGCGCGACTCGGTGACCCCCAGCACCTCGCCGATCTCGCGCAGGGTCAGGTTCTCGTAGTAGTAGAGCCCGACGACCGTGCGCTCGCGCTCGGGCAGCGCCGTGATCGCGTCGCCCAGGCGCTCGCGCAGCTCGGAGGCACCCAGCACTTGCTCGGGATCGGGCGCGTCGGGGTCCTGGATCGTGTCCAGCAGCGCGACCTTGTCGCCCGACGCGTCGGACATCGTCCACAGCTCGTCGAGCGCGACCACCGTCGAGCTCGCGATCCGCTGCAGCGCGTCGTTGAACTCCTCCAGGCCGATGCCCAGCTCCTCGGCCATCTCCTCGTCCGTCGGGGCGCGATGCAGCCGGTGCTCGAGCTTGGAGTTGGCCTGCTCGATCTGCCGCGCGCGCGAGCGGACCGAGCGCGGGACCCAGTCCAGCGCGCGCAGCTCGTCGATGATCGCGCCGCGGATGCGCGTCACCGCGTAGCTCTCGAACTTGACCTGGCGCGCCGGGTCGAAGCGCTCGATCGCGTTGATCAGCCCGATCAGGCCGTAGGAGATGAGGTCGGCCTCCTCGACGTGCGGGGGCAGGCCGCTGGAGAGGCGCCCGGCGACGTACTTGGCCAACGGCGAGTAGGCCACGACCAGCTGCTCGCGGGCCCGGCCGTCGTCCTGGAGCTTGTAGCGACGCCATAGATCCTTGAGCTCGATCGCTTTGACGTTGGTGTCCAGCCCGTTCCCCCCGGTTCGCTCAAGCGCGCGGATGACTGCGGGCGTAGGCCGCCCGCAGTCGCGCCGACTCCACCCGAGTGTAGACCTGGGTCGTCGAGATCGACGCGTGGCCCAGCAGCTCCTGGATCGCGCGCAGGTCGGCGCCGCCCTCCAGCAGGTGGGTCGCGAAGGAGTGGCGCAGCGCGTGCGGGTGCACCGCGCCCTGCTGGGCGGCGTGTCGCGCCCACACGCGCAGGCGGCGGCGGACGTCTGAGGTCGACAGCCGCCGGCCGGTCTTCGAGAGGAACAGCGCGGGCTCGTCCTCCAGCGCGCTCAGGGCCGGCCGGCCGCGCTCGAGGTAGCGCGCGAGCGCCCGCAGCGCGGGCTCGCCGGCCGGCACGAAGCGGGTCTTGCCGCCCTTGCCCTCGACCCGGATCTGCTCGGCGTCGAAGTCGGGCGAGCGCAGGTCGAGGTTGACCAGCTCCTCGGCCCGCAGGCCGCACGCGTAGGCCAGCTCGAAGAGCGCGCGGTCGCGCAGCTCGAGCGGCGTGGTGGCCGGGATGCGGTCCAGCAGCGCCCCGACCTCGGCGGCGCGCATGGTCTGCGGCAGGCGCTTGGGCTGCTTGGGGCCGGCGAGCAGGTCGGCCGGGTTGGCCGTGGCCTCGCCGTGCTCGACGAGCGTGCGGAAGAACGCCCGCACCGAGGCGAGCTTGCGCGCGACGGTGCTCGGCGCCTGCCGGCGGCCGGCGAGCGCCGCGGCGTAGCGCCGCAGCGCCGGGTAGTCGATCTCGGCGGGCGCGAGGCCCTGGGCGCTGCCCCAGCGGGCCAGCTCGCCGAGGTCGGCGCCGTAGGCCACGCGCGTGCGCTCGGCCGCGCCGCGGCGCTGCAGGTCGCGGTCGAACAGCCGCAGGGCGGCCCGCCAGGGCTCGGGCAGCGGTCGGCTAGCCTCGGGGTCGATGGCGCTGTTCTTCATCCAGACCGAGACCGGTCAGGTCGCCACCCAGCGCCAGCTGACCGAGGCGGGCGTCTCGGACGCGGACGGCGTGCCGCCGCGGCCGTGGCACCGGATCCAGGGCTCGGGCGACGCCACCACCCTGTGGTACGCGGTCATGCGCAAGCGGACGAGGGGCGTGTACATCGGCACCCTGTGCATTCGCCACTCCGACCATCACGCCTCCCTGCTGCAACAGGGGTGGCAGGAGGTGGCCGTCGAGGAGATCCGCGGGCGCGAGCCGACGGCCAGCGAGCGCGGCGAGCCCTGGTAGGACCCGCCGCCGCGGCTCAGGCGATGTAGATCGGCGCGCCGACCGGGACTTCGTCGTAGAGCTCGATGACCTCGGGGATGCGCATGCGCACGCAACCGTGCGAGGCGGCCGAGCCGATCGAGCCTTCGTTGTCGGTGCCGTGGATGCCGGCGCCGTCCGCGATGCCCAGCCAGCGGGCCTTCAGCGGGTTCGCCGCCGTGCCGCCCGGGACCACCGAGCCGCCGAGGCTGCCGGCCCAGCCGGTGGTCGGCACGCTCCACGCCGGGTTGACGGCCTTGTTCTGGATCTCGTGCAGGCCGGTCGGGGTGGAGAAGCCACCGCCGCCGACGGCAACGCCGTAGGTCTTGACCGGCTTGAGGTTCTTGTACAGCGTCAGCTGGTAGGAGCTCTGGTCGACCTTGAGCATGACCGGGTACTTCTTGCGCAGGTCCCGGGTCTCCACCTTGGGCTCGACGGTGTCGGTGCGCACGCGCACCATCTCGCGCTCGGGCGCAGTGCTGAGAAGCGTGCGCTGGATGTCGCGCCGCAGCCGGCCGTCGGCGACCTGCAGGCCGTCCTTGGAGGGCTTGGCGTCGAAATCGCCCTGCTCGAGGTCGAGATGGGCGTCCACGGGCGCGCGATCGACCTGGCGCTGGACGCGCTTGACCAGCGAGCGGACGGCCTTGCGGTTGTAGCGGACGTCGACGTCCATCGAGGCGCTCTTCTCGGCGCCGGTGACCTCGTCCCACGTGCGCACGAACATGTTGCCCTCGCGCGAGCTGGCCACGGCGGCGTCCACCGAGCTGGCGACGTCGACGGAGATGCCGGCGCGCTGCGGCGTCAGCCGGAAGCGCTCGTCCTTGTAGCGGACGCGCACCGGGCGGTTGAGCGGGTCGACGACCGCGGCGCGCAGCTTGGCCTCCGCCGCGTCGGCATTCATCCCGCCGACGTCGACGCCGCCGATGGTGACGCCGTCGGCGATGGTGTCCTCGCGACCGGAGTCGTAGGCGTAGACGCCGCCGGCGGCGGCCAGCAGGCCGACGACGAGCAGAGCGGGGATCACGAAGTAGCGGGCGCGCACAGTCAGTCCTCGGAGACGGCGGGAAGATGGTAGAAGATCGGCCCTCGGCGGATCCAGCGCTGCAACACGGCCGGCGACGCGAGGTTACGCGGCGATCGCTCAGCGGATGCTGACTGGTCCGGTGAAGTCCTGTGAACGATTCGTTGCAGGCTCCCGCAGGTTACTACGAGTTGGCGCGTTGGCGCTTGTCTCGGGTCAGAACCGGCTCGAGCGCGGCCTCGAGCTCGGCCCAGTCCATCCCGCAGACGACGTCCTCCTCCTCGCACAGCTCGCGGTTCCAGGGATGCAGGATCGTCGCCGCCATGATGCCGTGCTCGAGCGCGCTGCGGATCGTGTCCGGCGAGTCGTCGACCAGCACGTCGATACCGATCTCGCGGCAGCGCGAGACCTTGTCGAAGGAGCAGTAGAGCTCGTCGTGGGGCAGGTCGATCTCATCGAGCCAGCGGGCGGTCGCTGCGTGGGCGGCGCCGGCGCGGTGCGAGGTGACGTGGATGAAGTGCCCGGCCTCGTGCCAGCGGCGCACCGCCTCCACCGCCCCGGGATAGGGGACGGCGGCCAGGACGTTCTCGTCGCGGTGGGTCTCCTCGACGAGCGCACGCACCTGCTCGGGGCGCAGGCGATCGATCAGCCAGGTCAGCTGCTCGTCGTAGGGCAGCGCCACGCCGAAGCGGCGCTGGGAAGCCTGGTCGAGCAGGTCCCAGTAGTGGTGCAGGGTCGAGTCGATGTCGATGGCGATCCGCATGCCGGCGCCTACGGTAGCCCGCGCCCGGCTCGACCCACGGCCGTCACACCTACCCTTGGTCCCTCGCGTGGCCGGCCTCTCGCAGCAGATCCGCTCTGTCGTGGGCAACGGCCTGCTGCGCCCGGGCGCCGACGACGGCTACGCCGACGGCGACGACGGCAGTTGGCAGGCGATCGACTGGCCCGGGCTGACGCGCGGCGTCGAGGTGCTCGGGCGGCCGGTGAACCTCATCGACACCGGCGCGGACGGCGACGGCCGGCCGGTCGTGTTGCTCGTCCACGGGCTGGGCGGCTGCTGGCAGAACTGGCTGCTGACCTTCCCGGCGCTGATGGACCGGATGCGGGTCGTGGCGATCGACCTGCCGGGCTTCGGGGCCTCTCCCCTGCCCGCCGAGCCGATCTCGATCCGCGGCTACGGCCGGATCCTCGACGCGCTGTGCGACGCGATGGGGATCGACGGGCCGGTGGTCGTGGGCAACTCGATGGGCGGCTTCGTGGGCGCCGAGCTGGCGCTCGCCTTCCCGACGCGGGTCGCCCGCCTCGCGCTGGTCTCGGCGGCCGGGCTGTCGGTCGAGTTCGAGCGTCGCGAGCCGACGCTGACGGCGGCCCGGCTGTGGTCGCACGTGAGCCCGCGCGTACAGTTCCTGCGCTCGCCGGTGGTCCGCCGGCCGCGCCTGCGCCGGCTGGCCATGCAGGGGGTGCTGCGCTATCCCGAGCGGCTGTCGGCGCCGCTGGCGTGGGAGCTGCTGGGCGGGACGGGCAAGCCCGGGCTGGTGCCGGCGCTCGACGCGCTGATGCGCTACCCGATCCGCGACCGGCTCGAGCGGATCGCGGTGCCGACGCTGATCGTCTGGGGGCGCAACGACATGACGGTGCCGGTGGCCGACGCGGCGGAGTTCGAGCGGCTGATCGGCGCCAACGCCCGGACGGTCATCCTCGAGGACACCGGCCACCTGCCGATGCTCGAGCGCCCGGGCGTCTTCAACCCGATCCTCGCCGACTTCGTGACCGGCGCCGACGCGCTCAGCGGGTGACCGTGGCCGCCGGCGGGGAGCGCGGCGGCGGCGACCACGCGCTCAGCGGGTGACGGCGCCCTCCGAGGCGCTGCTCACGAGCTTGGCGTACTTCGTCATCACCCCGTCGGCGAACGGCGGCGCGGGCGCCTCGTAGCCGGTGAGCCGCTCGGCGATCTCCTCGTCGGTGAGCTCGACGCTGAGCGTGCGCGAGGGCACGTCGATCGTGATCGTGTCGCCTTCGCGGACGGCGCCGATCGGCCCGCCCTTGGTGGCCTCGGGGGCGATGTGGGCGACCATGAAGCCGTGCGTCGCGCCGCTGAAGCGCCCGTCGGTGATCAGCGTGACGGTGTCGCCCAGGCCCTCGCCGACGATCGCGGCGGTGACGGCGAGCATCTCGCGCATCCCCGGCCCGCCCGCCGGCCCCTCGTTGCGGATGACCACCACGTCGCCGTCGGTGATCAGTCCGTCGATCACCGCCGCCATCGCGTCCTCTTCAGACTCGAAGACGCGCGCCGGCCCGGTCTGCTCCACGCGGTCGTGGCCCGCGAGCTTGACCACGCAGCCGTCGGGCGCCAGGTTGCCGCGCAGGATCGCCATGCCGCCGGTCGCCTTCAGCGCCTTCTCCAGCGGGAGGACCACCTCCTGCCCGGGCGTCTCCTCGGCCTGGCGGGCGTGCTCGCCGACGGTCTTGCCCGTCACCGTCTGGGCGTCCTCGTTGAGCCGGCCGATCTCCTGCAGCCGGCTCGCCACGAGCGGGATCCCGCCCGCGTTGAAGAGATCGACCGCGACATATCGGCCGCCCGGCTTGAGGTCGCACAGCAGCGGGGTGTCGGCCATCGTGTGGTCGAAGTCGTCGATGGACAGCGGCACGCCCACCTCGCGGGCGATCGCCAGCAGGTGCAGCACGGCGTTGGTCGAGCCGCCGCTGGTGGCCACGCCGGCGATGGCGTTCTCGATCGCCTCGCGGGTGATGATGTCCGACGGGCGCTGGCCGCGCGCGAGGACGTCCATCACGAGCCGTCCGACCTCGTAGGCGACGCCGGCCTTGTTCGGGTTCTCGGCCGGGACCATCGCGGTGCCCATCGGGGAGATGCCCAGCAGCTCGAAGGCCATCGCCATCGTGTTGGCCGTGAACTGCGCGCCGCACGCGCCGGCGCCCGGCGAGGCGACGTCCTCCAGCGCGGTGAGGTCCTCGTCGGACATCTTCCCGGCGGCGTGCGCGCCGACCGCCTCGAAGACGTCCTGGATCGTCACGTCGTGGCCCTTGAAGTGCCCGGGGGCGATCGAGCCGCCGTAGAGCAGCACACTGGGGACGTCGAGGCGCGCGAGGCCCATGACCGCGCCCGGGGTCGTCTTGTCGCACGCGGCGAGCGCGACAACCGCGTCGAAGCGATGGCCGCGGCCGACGAGCTCGATCGAGTCGGCGACCACCTCGCGCGAGACCAGCGAGGTCTTCATGCCGCTTGTGCCCATCGTGATCCCGTCGGAGATCGCGATGGTGTTGAACTCCATCGGCGTCCCGCCGGCGTCGCGGATGCCCTCCTTGACCTTGGCGGCGAGCGCTCGCAGGCCGAAATTGCACGGCATCGTCTCCGTCCAGGTGGAGGCGACGCCGACGATCGGCTTGGCCAGCGCCTCGTCGTCGAAGCCGATGCCCTTCAGGAAGGCGCGGGCCGGCGCGCGGGCCGGGCCTTCGATCAGCTCGCGGGAGTTGTGCTTGGGATCCAGGCGTTCGGCGCTCATGACCGGCCGGACCTTACTGCGCCCGCGTGCGCGTCTCGTCGGCGGCGCCGGGCGCCTGCTCGAAGGCCTCCCGGGCGGCGGTCCACTCGTGCACGAGATCGTCGGTCACGTCGGCGCGCGTCTCGGCGTCGACGAGCACCTCGACCGCGAAGAGCAGGGCGGCGAAGGCGCCGAGCACCCCGACGACGCGCAGGAGCGGCTCGCTGAGGACCAGGCCGCCGCCGAGGTCGTAGATCTCCACGGGGCTGTCGACCCGGCCCGGCCCGACCTCCGACAACGGCAGCAGCGCGGGGCTGAGGCCGTCGCCCAACGCGGACCACTCGCGCGTGAGGTCCTCGCCGACGACGAGCACGCCGAGCGCGAGGAAGCCGGCGCCGACCGCCAGGAAGACCGTGAGGATCTCGAACCACGTGCGCAGGCGCAGCCGCCGGGCGAGCATATGGCGAGCTGGGCTCGGAACCGGCCGCTCGAAGCGCGGGTCCTGGACGGCGGAGGCGACCTGCTCGCGGCTGCTCAGCGCTCCCAGCAGGACGGCGAGGAGCCCGAACGCCGCGAGCAGCACCACGTAGCGAAGGCCGCTCAGCCGGCCGAAGACCTGCCACGCCTCGCCGGTCACGAAGACGACGAAGAGCACCGTGAGCACGACCCGCAGCTCGCGCGCCGTGAGCCGCAGGGCCTCTCGGGCGCTGACCGCCGGCCGGCGCTCGCGTCGCCGGCCCGAGGCCTCGGTGAAGCGCCACTCGGCCAGGCGATCCTCCGCGGCGCCGTCCTCCGTGTCAGTCGGCCTGTCGGTCGCCGTCACCGCACGAGCATCGCACGGCGACCGCCCGGCCCCGTGCGAACCTCCGGCCGCGGCGACCGCGCCGGTGCCGCGAGCTTCCGTGATCGCGCCGGTGCGGTGGGCCGCCGGTGATCGCGCCGGTGCGGTGGGCCGCCGGTGATCGCGCCGGTGTGGCGGGGCGCTAGGCGCCGGACGGATCGGCCGGTCGTGCGGCCCGCGAGCCCGACGCGCCTCGGCCGCGCTCGCCCCCGCCTCCCGCGCGCCCCGGATCCGCCAGGCGCTCGCGCTCCCACTGCCCGAGGCGCCAGAGGTCGCGCTGGACCTGGCGCGGGTCGATCTGCCGGCCGGGCAGGTGCATGTTGGCCTGGGTGATCAGCCGGCGCTCGTCGCCGTTGAGGGCCATCCACTTGGCCAGCACGTCGTCGGAGTCGGGCAGGCGCGCCGAGCCGTAGGGCCGTGTCTCGTCCGGGAACTCGACGCAGTACTCGTTGAGCAACTGCCCGGTCTGCGGCAGGTAGGCGACGATCGGCTTGTGGGGGTAGATCAGATAGGCGTACGGGACGCCGCCGAGCTCGCGCCCGTCGCCCGGGCCGGCGGCCTGGCCGCCCCAGACGCGTAGGAAGCCGAGGTCGCGGTACATCCCCCACTCTTCCTCGTTGACGCACGACTTGAGCAGCTCGCGCGCCCGCTGCTCGGCGCGGCGCTCGCGGCCGGGGTCGTAGGCGACACCCTCGTCAGCGCCGATCGCCTTGCGGCGGCGATGCAGCTCGAGGCGCCGCTCGATCCACGGCAGCGAGACCTCCCAGAGCAGCGCGAGCACCACGATCGCGGTGGCGCACAGCGCGATGGTCACGGCCGCCCCGGCTCCGCTCAGGCGCCGCCGGCGGCGCGCGGGAAGAAGATGATCCGGTCGGCGTCGCGCGGGACGTCGCCGAAGTCCCGCACCAGCGACGCCTCGCGGCGCCCGCTGCGCGCCGTCGTCGGGATGGCGGCCCACATGCCGAGGTCCAGCTGGCGGCGGAACTCCTCGACGAGGCGCTCCTCGTCGGAGGCGTTCTCGACGTCGCCCTCGGCGATCAGCTGCTCGCCGTAGCCCGGGCGCATGCGCAGGAACCTCATCGGCGCGATTATGCCAGAGGTCCGCCGCGTTCCGGCCGGTCGCCCGCGCCAAAAAAGGAGGGTTCTGCCCTCACCGCTCGACGGCCTCGCGCCGGGCGACCCCGTCGGCCGCCGCGCGTCGCCCGCGGCCGACGCCCAGGGCGTTGACGGGACCCGGGCCGGCCCCGAGCTCCCGCAACCCGTCGCGCACGGCGTCCGCGGCGACGGCGCGGGCCCGGCGCGCCGCCTCGAGCGGCGTCCAGCCGAGGGCGAGATGGGCCGCGAGCGCCGAGGAGTGCGTGCAGCCCGAACCGTGCGCCGAGCCGTCGGGATGCCGGTCCCCGGCCAGCCGCTCGAGCGTCTCGCCGTCGAAGAAGACGTCGACCATCGGGTCGCGGTGGCCGCCGGTGACCACGACGACGCGGGGTCCGAGGGTGTGCAGCGCGCGGGCGAGCGACTCGGCGTCGTCCCCGCCGGAGCCAGGCGCGCCCCCGCCCGCCTCGGCCAGCACGCGCGCCTCCGGGAGGTTGGGGGTGATGACCGTGACGACCGGCAGCAGCGCGCTGACGATCGCCTCGCGGGCGGCCTCGTCGAGCAGCACGGAGCCGGACTCGGCGACCATCACCGGGTCGAGCACGACCGGGGTGCCGGGCTCGAGCAGGTCGAGCGCCTCGCGCACGGCCAGGACCGTCTCGGCGGTGCCCAGCATGCCGATCTTGACCGCGTCGACGCCGATGTCCGACGCCACGGCGCGGACCTGCTCGACGATGAACTCGCCCGGCACGCCATGCACCCCGGTGACGGCGACGGTGTTCTGGGCGGTCAGCGCGGTCAGCGCCGTCATGCCGTGCACGCCGCAGCGCGCGAACGCCTTGAGGTCGGCCTGCACGCCGGCGCCGCCGCCCGAGTCTGAGCCCGCGATCGACAACACGGCGGGCACGGTGCGCTTCGCAGCCATCGCGCTGAAGGGTAGGTCACGCGGCGCGGACATAGCGCCCCCCGAAGTCCCGCCGGACGAGGCCGTGGAGCTCGAGCTCGGTCAGTCCCCGCAGCACCGCCCGGGCATCGCGGTCGCCCGCCGAGAGCTGGCCGAGCGTGCCCTCCCCGGCCTCGACGGCGGAAAGCAGCGCGGCCAGTTCAGGGCCGAGCTCGACGACGGGCCCACGCGGGCGCTCGAGCACCGCTCGCTGCGCCGCTCCGCCGCCCGGCAGCTGGCCGAGCACGTCGGCGACGTCGCGCACCACCACCGCGCCCTCGGCGAGCAGGCGGTTGGCGCCGGCCGACAGCGGCGCGGTGACCTGCCCCGGCACCGCTCCGACCGCCCGCCCGAGGTCGGCGGCGAAGCCCGCGGTGATCAGCGACCCCGAGTGCAGCGTCGCCTCTGCCACCACGGTCATGGCCGCCAGCGCGGCGATCAGCCGGTTGCGGGCCACGAAGCCCCAGCGGTGCGGGCGGAAGCCGGGTGGCAGCTCGGAGACGACCGCGCCGCGCCGGACGATCTCGCCGTACAGCCGCCACTTGCTCGCCGGATAGGGAACGTCCGCGCCCGTGGCCAGGACGGCCACGGTCTGACCGGGACCGACGAGCGCGCCCTGATGGGCCGCCGCGTCCGCGCCGAGCGCCATGCCCGAGACCACGGTCACGCCGGCGCGCGAGAGATCGCGGCCCAGCCCGCGCGCCACCTCCAACCCGTAGGCGGAGGCGCGGCGGGCGCCGACCACGGCCACGGCCGCGCCGGGCCCTCCCGGCTCGATCGCGGCGAGCGCGCCGGCGACGTGCAGCACGGCCGGCGGGTCGTCCAGCTCGCGCAGGGCGGCGGGGTAGCCCGCGGCGCAGCGGCAGCGCGCCGCGAGCCCGGCCGCCGCGATCCGGCCCCGCGCCGCCGCGGGGTCGAAGGCGGCGTAGCCGCTCCCGGCGCGGCCGCTCGGGTCGAGGTCGATGAGCGCCTCGTCGGGCAGCGCGAGCAGGCGCCGCGGGGCGTCCGCGCGCCGCCACGCGACGTCGATGCGCCCCGCCAGCGCCGCGATCAGGTCCGTCCGGCGCAGGCAGGCGTCGCACGCGTCGACGGCGGTACCGGTGGCGGCCGTCATGGCCTGACGGCCGGACGCGAAGTGGCAGTGCCCGTGGCGGCCGTCATGGCCTGACGACCGGACGCGGAGGGGCGGTGCCGGTGGCGGCGGTCATTCCGTGACGGCCGGACGTGGAGCGGCGGCGCCGGGACGTCACGCTGCGACCGCCTGCTGGTCGATGCGCAGCGCCGCGGCCTCGGCCACGTGGCGGCGATGGACCCGGTCGGAGCCATCGAGATCGGCCACCGTCCGGGCGAGCCGCAGGACGCGTCCGTGGCCACGGGCGCTGAGGCCCTGGCGGTCGTGCAGCCGTCCCAGCGCGTCCAGCGCGTCCGGGGTGGCATCGACGAGCCGGCGCAGCATTCGCGGCGTCATCTCGGCGTTGCAGGCGCAGCCCGCCGGGGCGAGCCGCCGCGCCTGGCGCACGCGCGCCTCCGCGACTCGCTCGCGGACCGTGTCCGAGGCGGGCGCCGCCTCGTGGCGCAGTGCCGCCGCGTTCGGCCGGTCGACGAACACCGAGACGTCGATGCGGTCCAGCAGCGGCCCCGACAGCCGGCGCCGGTGGCGGGCGAGGTCGGCCGCGGTACAGCGGCAGCCCGGCTCTCCGAGGCCGCACGCGCACGGGTTCGAGGCGGCCACGAGGATGAAGCGGCTGGGGAAGACCATCGTGCGCTGGCCGCGCACGATCACGACCCGGCCGTCCTCGAGCGGTTGGCGCAGGGCTTCGAGGCTGGGCCGCCCGAACTCCGAGAGCTCGTCCAGGAAGAGCACGCCGCAGTGCGCCAGCGTCGCCTCGCCCGCCGACGGCGGCGAGCCGCCGCCGACCAGGCCGGACGCCGAGATCGTGTGGTGCGGCGAGCGGAACGGCCGGCCGGTCACGAGCCCCTCGGCGAGGTGCAGACCCGCGACCGAGTGCACGCGCGTGACCTCGAGCGCCTCCGCACGCTCCAGCGGCGGCAGGATCGAGGGCAGGCGCCGCGCGAGCATCGTCTTGCCCGTCCCGGGTGGTCCAAGCAGGTACAGGTTGTGCCCGCCGGCCGCCGCGACCTCGAGCGCCGGCACCAGCGCGTTCTGGCCGCGGACGTCTGAGAGGTCGCCCTCGGCGTCGCCCGGTCCCGGTTGCGGCGGCACCTCGCCGGCCGCGGGCGGGTCGGGTGCCGGCGCCACGCCGCGCAGCACGTCGACCGCCTGGCCAAGCGACTCGACGCCGATGACCTCGAGCTCCTCCACGAGGCGCGCCTCGCCCGCCCGCGAGCGCGGGACGACCAGGCGGCGGATGCCGTGGCGCCGCGCGCCCTCGGCGACCGCCAGCGTGCCGCGGATGGCGCGCACGTCGCCGGACAGCGAGAGCTCGCCGGCCACGGCGCAGCCGTCGATCGCGTCCGCGGGCAGCTGCCCAGCGGCCACGAGGACCGCGAGCGCCAGCGGCAGGTCGAAGCCAGGGCCGATCTTGCGCAGGTCGGCGGGTGCGAGGTTGACCGTGATCCGCTTGAGCGGGAACTCGTAGCCCGAGTTGACGATCGCGGCCCGAACGCGCTCACGCGCCTCCCGGACCGCCGTATCGGCCAGCCCCACCACCGTGAACGCGGGCAGCCCCTGGCGGACCTCGGCCTCCACCACCACGCGGCGGCTCGCCACGCCGACGAGCGCGAAGGTCGTCACCGAGGCGAGCACGAGCGCCGGGCGGCCATCGCTGCGAACGACCCCTCTCGTGGTGAGCGGCCGGCCATCAGAAGGCGGCCTCCTCGTGGTCGAGCCGCACGAGCTCGCCCTGCGCATCGACGACGACGCCGACGGCGTCGAAGCGCAGATCGGCCCAGTACGGGCGGTCGGTCGTCTCCGCCAGCCAGGCGGACGCCATCCGGCGCACCTGCGCCCGCTTGCCGGCGCCGAGCGTGTCCCACGGCGAGCCCGAGCCCAGCCGGCGCGTCTTGACCTCGCAGAAGACGATCACGTTGTCGGCCGCGGCCACGAGGTCGATCTCACCCCAGCGGGTGCGATGGCGGCGGGCGAGCACGCGGTAGCCGAGCCGCTGGAAGTGCTGCGCGGCCAGCGCCTCGCCGAGGTGCCCGAGCCGGTGGCGGAGGTCGGTCGTCATCGCCGCACGGACGCTACGGCGGGGCGGTCCACGAATCAGCACGCGGATGTGCCGATTCAGCGACGGAGCTGTGCCGAAAGCGCGCAGGGGCGGCCCCCAGCGGCGCCCGGGCTCAGAGCGCCAGCTGCTGGTAGGCCGTCGACTGAAAGGACATCCGGTGCAGCGGCGAGACGCCCTGGCGCTCGATCGCCGCCCGGTGCTCGGGCGTCGAGTAGCCCACGTGCACCGCGAAGTCCCAGCCGGGATAGCGCGTCTCCATGCGGTGCATGAAGCGGTCGCGCGTGACCTTGGCGACGACCGACGCGGCGGCGATGGCGGCGCTCGTGGCGTCGCCGCCGACGACGGGGCGCTGGTCGAAGCCGGTGGAAGGCACCGGGAAGCCGTCGGACAGGCACAGGCAGTCCTCGGGGCGCCCGACGCGGGCCAGCACGTCGCGCAGCGCGGCGAGGTTGGTCTTGTGCAGGCCGCGCTCGTCGATGCCGCGCACGCAGCGCGACGTGATCGCCACCTTGCTCGCCGCTCGCAGGACGCGCGGGTACAACGTCTCGCGCGCCTCGGCGGTGTGCTGCTTTGAGTCGTTGAGCAGGGTGAGCGAGCGCAGGTCGGCGAGTGTCAGGCGCTCGTAGTCGAAGAGCACCGCGGCGGCCACGAGCGGGCCGGCGAGGCTCCCGCGACCGGCCTCGTCGGCCCCGGCGACGTAGCGGTAGCCAAGGCCGCGGTCGAAGGCGAACAGGCGGCGGCCGGTGCGGCGACGGCCGGCGGTCCGGCGCGCTCGCCGGGTCGCGCGCCCGGAAACGGCGCCCGACGCCCCCATCCCTGGATCAGAGGAGGCCGATCCGCTTGGGCGGCCAGTAGGTGGCGAAGGCGGGACCGATGATCCACTTGATCGGCACGGGTCCCCAGAACCGGCTGTCGTCGGAAGCCCCACGGTTGTCGCCCATCATGAAGTAGTGGTCGGGCGGAATGGTGACCGTCCGCGAGAACGTGCACCCCTCCCCGCCCCCGCACGGCTCGGTGTAGGGCTCGGACTGGCGCTTGCCGTTGAGGATCACGTGTCCGTTGCGCAAGCTCAGCCGGTCGCCCGGACCGGCCACGACGCGCTTGATGAAGTTGACGTCCGCCCGCTCGCGCGTGGGCTGATCGCACACCTGGCCGGGCGGCGGCTCGCCACCGCCGCAGGACACGTCTCGCCCGACGCCGGCCGGCGGATGGAAGACGACCACATCACCGACGGACGGATCGCTGAAGCGCTCCCCGATGCGGTTGACGAGCACGCGCTGGCCCTCGACCAGGGTCGGGACCATCGACTCGCTCGGGATGCGGTACGGCTTGACGAGGAAAGCCTGGATGCCCAGCGCCAGGCCGAGGGCGACAGCCACGATGACGACGAGCTCGAGGAGCGAGCTGCCGGCTTTCGTGCCGCGCGCCACAGAGGGGTCTAGGCGTTGGTCTCGCCGGCGGCGGAAGCCTTGGGCTCCGCGTCCTCGGCGGACTCGCCGGCGTCGGCGGCGGCCACGGCGCCGGCGTCCTCGGCGGTCTCACCCGCGTCGGCGGCGGCGGTGGGCCCGACGTCGTCGGCGGGCGTCACGGGCGCCTCGGCGGCGTCGGCCTCGGCGAGCGCCTGCTCGCCGGCGGGCTCGGCGGCCGCCGCGTCATGGACGAGGCCCGCCTCGACCGCCTGCTCGGGCCCGGTGTAGCGGCGCTCGCGGACACGGGCGCGCTTGCCGACCCGGCCGCGCAAGTAGTAGAGCTTGGCCCGGCGGACGTCGCCGCGGGCGGCGACCTCGATGCGCTCGATCTTCGGCGAATGCACCGGGAACGTGCGCTCGACGCCGACCCCGAAGGACTGCTTGCGCACCGTGAAGGTCTCGCGGACCCCCTCGCCCTGGCGCTTGATGACCACGCCCTCGAAGACCTGCGTACGGCGGCGCGTGCCCTCGATCACCTGGAAGTGGACCCGCAGCCGGTCACCGGCCTGAAAGCGCGGGACGCGACGCAGCTGGCTGCGCTCGAGGCTGTCGATGACGGTGCTCATGGCGAGAAAAAACCGCGACGCCGTGACAGGGACGGAGGGCGAGCGCGGGATCGGTCATGGTAGCGGACGCCCGGAGCGCCCGGCCCGGTCCCGGCTCTGCTGCAGGCGCCATTGCGCGACGCGGGCGTGGTGGCCGCTGAGCAGCACCTCGGGCACTTCCCAGCCGCGCCAGGCCGCCGGGCGCGTGTAGTGCGGGTACTCCGGGCCGCCCTCGAGCGCCGGGCTGAAGGACTCCTCCAGAGCAGAAGCGTCCTTGCCCAGCGCGCCCGGCAGGCGGCGCAGGACCGCGTCGCAGACGACCATCGCAGCCAGCTCGCCGCCGGCCAGCACGTAGCGGCCGATCGAGAGCTCCTCGCTGCAGAAGTGCTCGACGATCCGCTCGTCGAATCCCTCGTAACGGCCGCAGAGCAGGGTCAGCTCGTCCTCGCGCGCGAGCTCGGCGACGAGCGCGTCGTCGAGCAGCCGCCCGCCCGGGGTCAGGGCGATCACCCGCCGGTTCGTCGCGACCTGCACCGGGTCGGCGCCGTAGCGCGCGCGCAGCGCAGCCTCGACGACGTCGACGCGCAGCACCATCCCGGCGCCGCCGCCGAACGGGGTGTCGTCGACCTGGCCCGCGCTCAGGGGCGTCGTGGGGCGGTAGTCGACGCACTCCAGCGCGTGACCAAGCGCCAGCGCGTTGGCGACGTGGCGCTGGCCGCGGAACCAGTCGAACCATTGCGGGAAGAGGGTGAAGACGTCGATCCTCACGCCAGGAAGCTCCGGTCGACGTCGATCCGCCGCGCCTCGACGTCGATCGAGCGGATCGCGTCGCGCACGAGCGGGATCAGCAGCTCGCCGACCTCGAGCGCCTCGCACGACGGCAGCGCGACCATGCGCGTCACCACGCCGACTGTGTCCTCGCCGTCGACCACGGTGCAGCCCTCGAGCTCGTGGGCCCAGTACTCGCCCGGCTCGAGCGCGGGGAGCTCGGCCGCGTCCACCCACAGCGGCTCGCCCCGCAGCGCCTCGATCGCCTCGCGCCCGGCGACGCCGGCGAGCCGCAGGATCGGCTTGGCGTCGGTGCCAGAGCGCCGCTCGACGGTGCGCGGCCGTCCGGCGACACCGAGCGTGCGCCCGCGCTCGAGCAGCCGCGGGTCGGGGCGGGTCACGTAGAAGGAGCCGTCGAGACCGTGCGGGCGGCCGATGCGGCCGGCCTCCACCGCGCCGGCGGCGGTGTCACTCGACGATGTCGAGGAGGACGCGGCGGTTGTCCTTGACCGCGGCGGCCTTGACGACGGTGCGGAGCGCCTGCGCGGTGCGTCCCCCGCGCCCGATGACCTTGCCGTAGTCATCGTCGGCGACCGAGAGCTCGAGCACGAGCGTGCCGTCGTCCTCCTCGAAGGCCTCGACCGACACCTGTTCGGGCGCGTCCACGAGGGCCCGCGCCAGGTACTCGAGGAGCTCGCGCACGCAGCGACCCTAGCCGCTGGTCGGCCGGATGCCCTGCGTCTTGAGGAGCTTCTGGACGGTCTCTGACGGTTGCGCCCCGCGGTCGAGCCACAAGCGGACCCGCTCCTCGTCGAGCACGATGGTCGAGGGATCGGTCTGCGGGTTGTAGCGACCGATCGTCTCGATGAAGCGGCCGTCCCGGGGCGAGCGCCGGTCGGCGACGACCACGCGCCACTGGGCATCCTTGCGCCCGCCGACGCGGGTGAGTCTCATGCTGACGGACATAACGGCGCACGAGGATAGCGGGGTGCGCCTGCTGCGGCGGCCGGGCGGGGTCCTGGGGCGTCGCCCGTTCGTGAGACCGCCGCGAACGGCTGGGTGGACAGTGCTCCGCACGGCCACCCGCCGGGCGTGGCGCCGATCGCGGACGGGAACGCTCCAGGTCCCCGGCCGCAGGTCAGCGGCCGCGTGTCAGGGCGGAGAGATCCGGCATCTTGCCCGCCTGCAGCCCCTTCATCATCCGGCGCATCTCGCCGAACTGCTTGACGAGCTGGTTGACCTGCTGGACGCTCGTGCCCGACCCCTTCGCGATCCGCAGGCGCCGGGAGCCCTTGATGGCCTCCGGGTGGCGGCGCTCGTAGGGCGTCATCGAGAGGATGATCGCCTCGATGCGGTCGAACTCGCGCTCGTCGACCGACATCTTGGAGAGCTGGTGGCCGGCGAGCCCCGGGATCATCCCCAGCAGCGAGGTCAGCGGGCCCATCTTGCGGATCTTCTTGAGCTGGTCGAGGAAGTCCTCGAGGGTGAACTGGTTCTTGCGCAGCTTGCGCTCGAGCTCGCGCGCCTCGTCCTCGTCGGTGGACTGCTCGGCCTTCTCGATGAACGACAGCACGTCGCCCATGCCGAGGATCCGCTGGGCCATGCGATCCGGGTGGAAGCGCTCGAAGTCGCCGAGCTTCTCGCCGGTGGAGGCGAACATGATCGGCTTGCCGGTGACCGCTTTGACCGACAGCGCCGCGCCGCCGCGGGCGTCGCCGTCGAGCTTGGAGAGGATCACGCCGTCGAAGTCCGCGACGTCGGCGAACTGCTCGGCGACGTTGACCGCGTCCTGGCCGGTCATCGCGTCGACCACGAGCAGCACCGTCTGCGGCCGGATCGCCTTCTTGATGTCGGCCAGCTCCTGCATCAGCTCCTGGTCGACGTGCAGGCGCCCGCTGGTGTCGACGATGAGGACGTCCTTGCCGTCGCGCTTGGCCTGGTCGAGCGCCCAGCGGGCGATCTCGACCGGGCTCCGGTCCGTGCCCTGCTCGTAGACCGTCGCGCCGGCCTGGGTGCCGACCTTGATGAGCTGCTCGACCGCCGCGGGGCGGTAGACGTCGCACGCCGCCACGGCCACCGAGGAGCCGCGGTCGGTGCGCAGGTAGCGGGCGAGCTTGCCCGTGGCCGTCGTCTTGCCCGAGCCCTGCAGGCCGGCCATCAGGATCACGGTCGGCGGGCGCGAGGCGAAGGCCAGCCCGGCCGACGCGCCGCCCATCAGCTGGGTCAGCTCGTCGTCGACGATCTTGACCACCTGCTGGCCGGGGTTGAGCTGCTTCTGGACCTCGGCGCCCTGGCAGCGCTCCTTCACCGCCTTGGTGAAGGACTTCACGACCTTGAAGTTGACGTCGGCCTCCAGCAGCGCCAGGCGGATCTCGCGCATGGCCGCGTCGATGTCCGCGTCGGTCAGCGCGCCGCGCTGGCGGACGCCGCTGAGCGCGCCCTGGAGCTTCTCTGAAAGGGAGTCGAACACTCCCTCACACTCTAGGCGACCCCTGAAGAAGTCCGCCGCGCCCGACGCCGGCGTGGACACGTCGCCGGATCCCACCCGAACCCTCGGAAATACCTCGGTATTCCCTTCGGGATTCGTGCGGCGCCCGGCTCGACCCACCCCGCCGTCGGTCGGGCCGGCCTGTTCTTCAGGGATCCTAGGCGCCGCTCACGGCCCCGGCGACGGCGCTGCGGGGCCGTCGGTCGACGGCGCCGGCTCCTCGGCCGGCGGAGCGGGCTCGGTGGCCCGCGCAGGCTCGCCCTGTGCGAGCTCCTGCCGGCCCCGGCCGAGCGCGACGGGCATGGGACGTTCGGGATGCGCCGCGCCCTTGGCCTCCTCCTCGGCCTCGCGAGCGGCCTGCGCGGCCGCCTCGGCGTCGGCGGCCGCCCGGGCGTCGATCTCGTCGCCGCCCTCGGACCGGGGCCGGCCCTTCCTGGGCGGGCCGTCCTGCGCGGAGCGCACGGCGCCCGACAGCGTGCCGCCCAGGTTGGCCAGAGCGGTCGAGAACTCCGACGGGATGACGAAGATCTTGTTGGCCTCGCCCTGCGCGAGCTGCGGGAGCATCTGCAGGTACTGGTAGGAGAGGAGCTCCTGGTCGGGCTCGCCCTCGTGGATGGCCCGGAAGACCGTCTCGATCGCCTTGGACTCGCCCTCGGCCCGCAGGATGGCGGCCGTGCGGGCGCCCTCGGCCTTCAGGACGGCCGCCTGCTTCTCGCCCTCGGCGGTGAGGATCTGGGACTGCTTGACGCCCTCGGCGGTGAGGATCGTCGCGCGGCGGTCGCGCTCGGCGCGCATCTGCTTCTCCATCGCCTCCTGGACCGTGCGCGGCGGGTCGACGGACTTGAGCTCGACGCGGTTGACGCGAATCCCCCAGCGTCCGGTCGCCTCGTCCAGGACGGCGCGCAGCTGGGAGTTGATCTGGTCGCGGCTCGTGAGCGTCTGCTCCAGGGTCAGGCCGCCGATGACGTTGCGCAGCGTGGTCACGGTCAGCTGCTCGATCGCCTGCAGCGGGTTGGCGACCTCGTAGGTCGCCGCCTTGGCGTCGGTGACCGTGAAGTAGATGACGGTGTCGATCCCGACGACCAGGTTGTCCTCGGTGATCACGGGCTGGGGCGGGAAGGAGACGACCTGCTCGCGCAGGTCGATCAGCGGCTTGACGCGGTCGATGAACGGCACGATCAGGGTCAGCCCGGGGTCGAGCGTGCGCGTGTAGCGCCCGAGGCGCTCGACGATCCCCGCGCGCGCCTGCGGGACGATCCGCACGCCCATCGCGGCGACGACGAGCACGAACACGGCCAACACGACTAGTGCGATCACTCCGGCGGTCATGGCCTCAGCGCTCCCTTCATTCGCTCACGAGCGCGGTCGCGCCCCGGATCTCGAGCACTTCGACGCGCGTCCCGACCTCGAACACCGCGTCCTCGTCATAGGGGCGAGCCGTCCAGACCTCGCCCTCCAGGCGGACGGAGCCCGCGTCCTGCGCGATCCGCTCGACCACCGTCGCTGACCGGCCCACCAGGGCGGCGGTGCCGGTGCGCAGCTGGCCGGGGCTGCGCAGGTGGCGCCGCGCGATCGGCCGCAGGGCGGCGAGCAGCACGAGCGAGACGACCAGGAAGCCCGCGAGGCTGATCACGGTGCCGGCGCCGATGGCGCTGAGCGCCGCGGCGATCAGCGCGCCGCCGGCGAACGGGGCGAGGAAGAAGCTGGTCGTGAGCACCTCGCCGATGCCGAGGACCGCCGCGATGATCAGCCAGACGACCCATTGCTCCATGCACCGAGGGTACCGCTCGGCCGGATTGCGACCGGGTCGCGCCGCGCCGGAATAGATCGGCGCCGATGGCCGTCTCCGCAGGGGAAATCGGTCCCTCGAAAGGAGCCTGCATCTCCATGCCCACCCCCCTCCTCGCCCGGCGCTCGCGCGCCGCGGCACTGCTGGCCGGCTGCGCGGCACTCGCCGTGCCGCTCGCCGTCGCCGCGCCGGCGAGCGCGGCGGTCACCTCCACCTTCGCCGCCGGGACGCTCACGGTCGCGAGCGACGGGTCCGACGGCATCGCTGTCGCCTGTGCGGGCGGCCAAGCCAGCGTCAACGGCGCCAACGTGCCGGGCGCGCCCTGTAATGGCGTCACCAAGATCGTGGTCAACGGCGGCCCCGGCGCCAACGACATCAACCTCAGCGCGGTCGCGTCGACCGACTTCACGGCGCTGACCTCCGTCGAGGCCCACGGCAACGGCGGCAACGACCTCGTCACCGGGAGCCGGCTGGTCGACACGCTGACCGGCGACGCCGGCGACGACCGCGTCGTCGGCTTCCTCGCCAACGACACGATGGACGGCGGCGACGGTGACGACACGCTCGTCTGGAACAACGGCGACGGCACGGACAAGATGGACGGCCAGGCCGGCAACGACGCCGCCGAGGTCAACGGCTCCAACGCTGCCGGCGACGCGTTCACCATCAACCCCAACGGCGCGCGCGTGAAGTTCGACCGCGTCAACCTCGTGCCGTTCGGCCTGGACATCGGCACGACCGAGCGGCTCAACCTCAACGGCGGCGGCGGCGACGACACGATGGACGGCGCGGCCGGCCTCGCGGCGCTCATCGTCACCACGATGAACGGCCAAGACGGCAACGACACGCTCGACGGCACTGACGGCGCCGACACCCAGACCGGCGGGGCCGGCAACGACCGGCTCGTCGGCTTCCGCGGCAACGACGCCATGGACGGCGGCGACGGCGACGACGTCATGGTGTGGAACAACGGCGACGGCACGGACAAGATGGACGGCCAGGCCGGCGCCGACACCACCGAGGTCAACGGCTCGGGGACCGATGGCGACGCCTTCACGGTGGTGCCGAACGGCGCCCGCGTGAAGTTCGACCGCACGAACCTCGTCCCGTTCGGGCTGGACATCGGCACGACCGAGCGGCTCAACCTCAACGGCGGCGGCGGCAACGACGCGATGACCGGCGCGGCCGGGCTCGCGGCGCTGATCGTCACCACCATGAACGGCCAGGACGGGGACGACGCGCTGGTCGGCACCGATGGCGCCGATACCCAGACCGGCGGCGCCGGCAACGACCGGCTCGTCGGCTTCCGCGGCAACGACGCGATGGACGGCGGCGACGGCAACGACACGATGGTGTGGAACAACGGCGACGGCACGGACAAGATGGACGGCCAGGCCGGCACCGACACCACCGAGGTCAACGGCTCCACCGCCGACGGTGACGAGTTCACCGTCAAGCCCAACGGCGCGCGCGTGGACTTCGACCGCACGAACCTCGTCCCGTTCGGGCTGGACATCGGCACGACCGAGCAGCTGCGCGTCAACGGCGCCGGCGGCGACGACCGCATCACGGGGGCCAACGGCCTCGCGAAGCTGATCGCGTCGACGTTCGACGGCGGTGAGGGCGACGACCGGATCAAGGGCACCGACGGCAAGGACGTGCTCTCCGGCGGCAGCGGCGACGACCGCATCCGCGCGGCGGACCGCGCCGCGGACCGCATCGACTGCGGCAGCGGCACGGACCGCGCCCGCATCGACGGCCGCGACCGCGCCCGCAACTGCGAGTTCGTGGCCGGCAGCGGCGGCCCGAAGGTGAAGCTCCAGGGCAAGCGCTTCGACGCCGGCTCGGGCTCCGTGCGCATCGCGCTCAAGTGCGACACCCGCGGCAAGCGCTGCGTCGGGTTCGCGCTCGTGCAGGTCAAGGGCAAGACCGTCGGCCGCGCGAGCCTGAAGATCAACAACAACCGCACCCGCTCGCTGCGCGTGAAGATCAACGCGCGCGGGCGCCGGGCGCTGGCCCGCGGCCCGCGCGGCGGGCTGAAGGCGACGATCGTGTCCGTCGCCCGCGACAGCGATCGCAACGGCTGGGAGACCGTTTCCCGGGTCAGGCTGACCCGCTAAGGCGCTCCCGAGCAGTCGCAGGATCCCGGGGCCGTCCGCCGTGTGCGGGCGGTCCCGGTTTGCGTTCTCGGTCGGGCGCGGGTGCCCTCTCCAGGGGCGACCGGGCCGATCCGGCCCACAATCGATGCGGGGCTCCCGGCAGGCCTCCGACACGGACGATCGGCCTCCTGCGTCGGCGCCTCAGGTCAGCAACGCGCGGGCGAAGTCGTCGGCGTCGAACGGCCGCAGGTCCTCGAGCGACTCGCCGATCCCGATCAGCTTCACCGGCAGCCCGAGCTCGTTGGCGATCGCCAGCGCGATGCCGCCCTTGGCGGTGCCGTCGAGCTTGGTCAGCACGATGCCGGTGACGCCCGCCGCCTCGCCGAACAGCCGCGCTTGGCGGACGCCGTTCTGGCCCGTGGTCGCGTCGACGGTCATCAACGTCTCGTGCGGCGCCTCGGGCATCTGCTTGGCGATGACGCGCCGGACCTTGGTCAGCTCGGCCATCAGGTCGTGCTGGGTGTGCAGGCGCCCGGCGGTGTCGATGATGATCACGTCGGCGCCGCGCTCGCGCCCGCGGGCGATCGCGTCGAAGGCCACCGCTCCGGGGTCCGAGCCCTCGAGGCCCTTGACGACGTCGACGCCGGCCCGCTCCCCCCAGCGCTCGAGCTGCTCGACGGCGGCGGCGCGGAAGGTGTCGGCGGCGCCGATCACCACGTCGCAGCCGAGCGTCTGCCGGAGGTGCCAGGCGAGCTTGCCGATCGTCGTCGTCTTGCCGGTGCCGTTGACCCCGACGACGAGGATCACCGTCGGGTCGGGGCGGATGTCGATGTGGTCGTCGCCCGTGCGGGCGAGCGCGGCCAGCAGCTCGGAGAGTCGCTCGGTCAGCTGCTCGCCGCCGGTCACCGAGCCCGCCTCGGCCTCCTGCTCGAGCTTCTCGACCACCTCGGCCGTCGTCCGGGCACCGACGTCGGCGTAGATCAACGCCTCCTCGAGCCGCTCCCAGGTCTCCTCATCGAGGTCGCCCTGGAACAGCGTCGCCTGGACCTCGGCGGACAGCGCCTCGCGCGTCTTGCGCATGTTCTCGCGCAGGCGGCGGAAGAAGCCGCGGCGCTCCTCGGCGCTCTGCTCGGGCGCCGCCGCGGCGACGGGGGCGCCGTTGGTGATGAAGAGGTCGGTCCAGTCGCGCGCCATCGGGCCGCGAGGATAGCCGCGGGCGTTCAGGCCGCGGCGTCCTCCGCGGCGCGCGGCGGGAGCCGGCGGGAGACCACCTTCGAGACGCCGTTGCCGGCCATCGAGATGCCGTAGAGGCAGTCGGCGGCCTCCATCGTGCGGCGTTGGTGGGTGACCACGATGAACTGGGCGCGGCTGGAGAAGCGGCGCAGCAGGGTCAGGAAGCGATCGATGTTGAGGTCGTCGAGCGCGGCCTCGACCTCGTCGAGGATGTAGAACGGGCACGGGCGGGCGAGGAAGACGGCGAAGAGGAAGGCCAGGGCGGTCAGCGACTTCTCGCCGCCCGAGAGCAGCGTCAGCCGCTTGGTCGCCTTGCCCGCCGGGGTGATCTCGATTTCGACCCCCGGGGCGTCCTCCGGCGGCGCCTCCTCGTCGCCGGCCGCCGCGGGCTCGGCCTCCTCCTCGGGAGGTGCGGCTTCGGGGTCGCCGGCGCCGCCCAGCACCGGGCGCGGGCCGGCGTCCTCGCGCACCAGCCGCAGCCGGCCGCGGCCGCCGGGGAACAGGTGCGCGGCGACCTCCTCGAAGTTCGCGGCCGCCGCCGCGTAGGTCTCCTCGAAGGCCTCGCGGATGCGCCGGTCGGTGTCGCGGATCAGCGTCTGCAGCTCGCGCAGCGCGGTCTCGAGGTCCTCGCGCTGGGACTCGAGCTCCTCGACGTGGGCGATCGCCTCCGCGTACTCTGCCTCGGCCAGCGGGTTGACCGGGCCGAGCTGCTCGCGCCGGCGCCAGAGGCGCTCGATGCGCTCGTGCAGCGCGGTGGCCTCCTCGTCGTCCAGCGGCGCCTCGGCCGGCGCCGGCTCGAGGCCGAGCCGCTCCGCCAGCCCGGCGAGCGCGCCCGCCGCCTCGGCCGCCTGGTCGCGCGCCTGCTGGGCGCGAACCTCGCCGCGCGTCACCGCCTCCGCGCGCTCGCGCAGCTGCGCTTGCAACCGCGACTCCTCGGCCGCGCACGAGCGCAGCTCGCCGGCGAGCCGCTCGCCCGCCTTGCGCTCCGCGCTCAGCTCGGCTTCGAGTGCCTCGAGCCGAGCGGCGACCGCGGCCTGGGCCGCGCCGAGCGCCTCGGCGAGCCGGCGGGCGCAGGGCGCGAGCGCGGTGTCGAGGCCGAGCCGCTCGCGCTCGCTCCCGAGCCGCTCGCTCCGAGCCTCGCGGTCGCGCTGCGCGCGCTCGACGAGCCGCCGCTCGCCGGCGAGCGCCGCCTCGAGCCGGCTGCGCCGCTCGGCCGGAACGCCCTCGTCGGGCGCCGCGCGGCGGCGGTCGACCAGGAAGCCCGCGTGACGCTCGGCCTCGGCCGCCTCAGCACGCGTGCGGGCGGCGGCGCGGGCGTCGCGGTCAGCGGCGTCGCGGGCGGCGTCGGCGGCGGCGACCGCCTCGGCGGCGCGCTCGACGGCGGCCAGCGCCGCTCGCTCGGCCGCGGCCGTCCGCTCGACCGCGGCGACCAGCTCGTCGCGGCGGTTGCGCTCGGCCAGCACGCGGTCCTCACCGCCCGGCGTGACCTGGCGCAGCTCCCCTGTGGCCGGCGACCACACCCGCCCGCCCTTGGTCACCGCGATCCCGCGGAAGCCCGGCGCGAGGCCCGAGACGTCCTCGACGACCCAGGCCCCCCGCAGCAGCGCGCGGGCGAGCCCGGCGGCGGCGCCGTCGAGCCGGACGCGGTCCAGCAGCGGCTCGGCGCCGGCCGCGGGCGGCTCGGCCCGCTCACCGGCCGCGTCGGACGTCACCGCGCCGGCCACCAGCGCGCTCCCGCCGTCGCGCCCCGCGCGGTCGAGCAGGCCGGCCCCCGCCGCGAGGTCGTCGGCCACGGCGGCGCGCAGGAGCGGGCCTAGCGCGGCCGCCAGCGCCAGCTCGTAGCCAGCGTCGGCGGCGAGCCCGTCGGCCAGCGCGGGCGCGCCGCCCGGAGCGCCCGCCTGGGAGCGCAGGAACTGGTTGACGCCGGCCAGCTCGGCGCCGGCCCGGGCGGCATCGCGCCGGGCGCGCTCGGCCTCGCCCTCGGCCGCCCGCCGCTCACGGCGCACGTCCTCGGCGTGGGCGTCGGCGGCGCCGCGGGCGTCCGCGGCCGCGGCGGCCGACTCGGCCAGCCGGGCCGTCTCGGCCGCGGCCGCCGCGCGCCCGGCCTCGAGCTCGGCGAGCTCCGCGGCCAGCCGTTCGGAGCGATCCTCGGCCAGCTGCGCGAGCTCGGCCTCCAGGCTCGCGATCCGCTCGGCGGCGTCGTCGTCGCCCTGGTCCTCGGCGGCTTCGGCCTCCAGCGCGCGCACCAGCGCGCGGCGCCGCTCGGCGCGGTCGAGCGCGGTCGCCTCGGCCTGACGCGCCGCCTCCAGCCGCAGCCCGATCCGCTCGTGCGCGGAGCGCGCGGCGTAGAAGCGGCTGGAGAGCCCGTCGCGCTCGGAGCCGCGGGCGGCCAGCGCCGCCTCGGCCTGCTCGCGGCGCCCGCGGACCTCGGCCAGCGCGGCCTCGGCCGCGGTGCTCGCGGCCCGCGCCTGGGCGGCCTCGGCCTCGGCCGCCGCCAGCGCCGCCCGTGTGTCGCGGGCCGCCTCGCGCGCGAGCGTCCAGCGCGCCTCGTCGGCCTGGCGCTCGAGCCGGGCGTGCAGCTCGGCCGCCTCGGCCTGGCGCTTGAGCGGCCGCAGTCGCGTGCGCGCCTCACGCTCGACGTCGAGCGCGCGGTCGAGGTTGTCCTGCGTGCGGTCGAGCTTGAGCTGGGCGCGCCGGCGCCGGCGGCGGTGCTTGCCGAGCCCGGCGGCCTCCTCGATGAGCATCCGGCGGTCGCGCGGCTTGGAGGTCACGATCGACTCCACCCTGCCCTGGGAGACGACCGAGTGCATCTCCTTGCCCAGGCCGGTGTCCGAGAGCAGCTCGAGCACGTCGGCGAGGCGGCAGCGCGCGCCGTTGATCCGGTACTCGCCCTCTCCCGCCCGGTTGAGGCGACGGACGATCGCGATCTCCGCCAGCGGCAGGCCGACCGTCTGGTCGCCGTTGTCGAGCACGACCTCGACCTCGGCCTCCGGCCGCGCCTGCACGCCGTGCCCGCCGGCGAAGATGACGTCCTGCATCGACTGGCCGCGGACAGCCAGCGGCGACTGCTCGCCCATCGCCCACAGGACGGCGTCGGTCACGTTGGACTTGCCCGATCCGTTGGGCCCGACGACCACCGAGACGCCGGGGGTGAACTCCAGGCGCGTGCGATCGGGGAAGGACTTGAAGCCCTTCAAGGTGACCGACCTCAGGTGCACGCGAACCCCGTCAGCTGCCCAGCGACTCGAGCGCGGACGCGGCGGCCGCCTGCTCGGCGTCCTTCTTCGAGCGCCCGGAGCCGCGCGCCAGCTCCACGCCGCCGACGACGGCGGCGACCTCGAAGATCCGCTCGTGCGGCGGTCCCTGCTCTTCGGTCACCGTGTAGCCGATCACCCCGCCCTGGCGCGCAAGGCGCTCCTGCAGGGCGGACTTGAAGTCGGCCGGGCGCTCGAGCGCCAGCTCGATCTGCGGCGCGTAGGCCTCGACCACCGCCGGCGCGGTCGCCTCGTAGCCGTGGTGCAGGTAGCAGGCGCCGATCACCGCCTCGACCACCTCGGCGAGCACCCGCTCGGTGCGCAGCAGCGCCTCCGTGGCTGCGCCCATGTCCGGGGGCGCCGCGGTGCGCACGCGCTCCGGGATGCCCAGCCGCTCGGCCACGGCGCGATTCGAGCGCCCCGAGACGACCTGGGCGCGGATCTTGGTCAGCCGCCCCGCGCCGTAGGCGTCCGCCTCCAGCCGCGGGTAGAGGTGGGTCGTGATCGCCAGCGAGAGCACGGAGTCGCCGAGGAAGGCCAGGCGCTCGTAGGACTCGGCGCGCCGCTGCGTCCAGGAGGCGTGCGTCACCGCCTGCCGGGCGAGGTCGTCGGGCAGCGCCTCCAGCAGGTCGTGCAGGCGCTCCAGTGCTCAGGGCCTCGGCTCGCGGTCGGGAGCGTGGGCGACGACGAAGTCCACCGCCTGGCCGACCGTGAGGATCTGCGCCGCCTCCTCGTCGGACATCTTCACGCCGTAGGTGTCCTCCAGCTCCTGCACGAGCGAGTAGAGGTCCAGCGAGTCGGCCTGGAGGTCCTGCTTGAAGCGCACGCCCTCCTGCACGCGGGCCGGATCGAGCTCCAGCTCGTCGGCCAGGTGCGCGCGGATCAGCTCGAGGACCTCGTCGCGGGTCATGGAGGATCGGTCACGCTAGCGACCGCCGCGGACGCCTCGGCGCTGCTGCGCAGCGCGCCCGCGTCGGCGAGCTTGTCGTAGGTGCGCTCGACGAGCTCCTCGCGCACGCCGCGGGCGGCGTTCTCCACCGCGACCGCAAACCCGCGCGCGGTGAAGGAGCCGTGGCCGACGACGCACAGCTTGCGCAGGCCGAGCAGGACGGCGCCCCCCTGCTCCTGAGGGTCGAGCTCGTGGCGCAGCGTGCGCAGCGCGGGCCGCAGCAGCGCCCCGCCCGCCAGCGCCCGCGGGCCGGAGGTCGCCGCCCCCCGGATCGCCTTGAGGATCGCGCTCAGCGTCCCCTCCATCGTCTTGAGCGCGACGTTGCCCGCGTAGCCGTCGGCCACGATCACGTCGGCGGTGCCGGCGCCGATGGCGAAGCCCTCGACGTTGCCGACGAAGTTCAGGCCGACGCCGTCACCCGAGAGCGCGGCGTGCGCGGCCACCACGTCGGCCGGGCCGCGCGTCGGCTCCTCGCCGTTGGAGAGCAGCGCGACGCGCGGGCGCGCGACGCCGTGGACGGCCTCCATGAACGCCGCTCCCATGTGCGCGAACTGGACGAGGTGCTCGGGGCGCACCTCCACGTTGGCGCCGACGTCGAGCAGCAGGAACGGGGCGCCGGGCGCCGGGACGATGACGGCCAGCGCCGGGCGGTGGACGCCGCGGGCGCGCTTGACCTCGAAGAGCCCGGCGGCCAGGGCGGCGCCGGTCGAGCCGCCGGAGACGACGGCATCGGCGCGCCCCGAGGACACCGCGCGCATGGCCTGGACGATCGAGGACTCCGGGGTGGCGCGGACCGCGCGGGCCGGGTCGGGCGCCTTGGCGATCGAGACGGGCGCGTCGACGACCTCGACGCCGGCGGCGACGTCGCCCAACTCGGCGGCCGGGCCGAACAGCAGCACGTGCAGGTCGCCGTCGCTCCCGCCGCGCGCCGCGACGGCCTCGGCGGCGCCCTTCGCCACCTCTCCTGGGCCGAGATCGGCGCCGTTCGCGTCCAGCGCGACGGTGACCCGCTGGGTCATGGCCGCGGCGGCCCTGTGCGCCTAGTGGTCGTGGTCGGCGTGGTCGTCCCGGTCCACGGCCATGACCTCGCGGCCGGCGTAGGTACCGCAGTGCGGGCACACGCGGTGGGGACGGCGCGGCTGGTGGCACTGCGGGCAGGCGTTGATCGAGGGCGCCGCGAGCTTGTGCTGGGAGCGCCGCTGGTTGGTCCGCGCGTGCGACTGCTTCTGCTTGGGGACGGCCATGAGCGCGTGTCAGGGTAGCGGAGTGCGCCAGCTCGGCCTCCGCGCCTTGGCCGCGCCGTCAGTCGAAGCGCAGCTCGGAGAGCTTCGCCCAGCGCGGGTCCGGCTCGGGCTCGTGCGCGTGCTCCGGCTCCTCGTTGAGATTCGCCCCGCACTGCGGGCACAACCCGCGGCAGTCCTCACGGCAGGCGATCTGACCGGGCAGCGCGAGCACCAGCGCATCGCGCGCCCACGCCTCGAGGTCGAGGTCGCCCTGCTCGTCCATGTACGGCGAGCTCAGCTCGTCGCCGCCGCCCGGCTGGTCGACCTCGCGCGCGTCGACCTCGAAGCGCGGGCCGGCCGGCTCCAGGCAGCGCATGCAGGGACCGTGCAGCTCGGCGGCGAAACGCATGCGCAGCGACCAGCCGCTGCCGGTCGTGCGCGAGACGTCGAGGCGGAGCTCGAGCAGGAAGGGCTCGACGTCGTAGGCGTCGTCGCCGAAGCGGATCGGCTCGACGTGCGCGTGGAGGTCGAGGCGGCGGCCCTCGCCGGAGGTGAGCCCGAGCCGCCCGAGATCGAAGCTGTCGGTGCGCTGCGGCATGCCGTCAACGCTAGCGAGTCGGCAGGTCGAGTCCCGGCGGGTCGACGCCCCCCTCGATCAGGCGGTGGATGTCCCCCGCGCGGCGCGGGTTGAGGAACACGTGGCGCTGGCCGACCGACGGCTTCTCGGCCAGCAGCCCGGCGGCCAGCAGGCGCTCGCCGACGGTTTGGGCGAGTGCGCGGTCGTTGCCCGCGAAGCCGCGCGCCAGGTGGGCGAAGTCGGTGTGGTAGCCACCCCACTTGCCCATGCCGTCCAGGCGCTGGAGGATCCGCCGGGCCACCCGCCGCGCGGGGTCGGGATCCTCGTGCGGGCGGGCCGGCCCGCCGGCCGCCGGGTCGGTGAGGGCGAGCACAGCGTCGTCGAGCGCCTCGACGGAGCTCGCGTCGGCCGGCTCGCCGCCCAGCCGGGCGACCGCCTCGGCGATGCGCAGCGGGTGTCCGGCGCCGATCGGCGCCTTGAGTGCGCTCGCGGCCTCGCCGAGGACGGCCGCCGGGACGGCGAGCGCCCGCGCGCGCAGGCGGTCGATCGGGCCGGCGCGCTCGTCGAAGGCAAGCGGCGCGAGCTCGTCGAGCTCGTCGACCGCGGTGGCGTGCGACGACGCGGGAAGGGCGAGCACGAGCTGCCCGTCGAGGCTCCCGGCCTCGAGCACCAGGTCGCCGGCGGACGCCGGCGGCGGTGCGGCGGCCAGCTCCACCAGTGCGCCGACCGTTGCGGCGACGAGCAGCCACGCGCGCTCCGGCGCCACCACGGGATCGACGCGCAGCTCGGCAGCGACGGGCGCGACGGCGAGCAGCCGGTGCTCGTCGCGGGCGATGGCGACCGTGACGGGACGTTGGGCTGACCCCGAGCGGGTCTTGCGCAGCTCGGCGCGACCGTCCTGCAGCGCCGCCAGCAGCAGGCCGCGCAGGCGCGCGGTGGCCTGCGGCGGCGCGACGGCGCCGCCGCCCGCCTCCAGCTCGAATGCGAGCTCGGGCATCGGACTACAACGCGGCGTCGAGCGCCGCCTGGAAGGCCGCGCGCGCCGCCTCGCCGTGCACGGCGAAGACCACGGTCTCGAGCTGCGTGTCCTCTCGCGCGAGGTGGCGGGTGACCTCCTCGACCTCGATGCGGGCGGCGTCGTCGAGCGAGAAGCCGCCGACGCCGGTGCCGAACGCGACAAGGCCGAGACTGCGGGCGTCGAGGGCGTCGGCGCGGGCGAGCGTGGCCGCGGTGGCATCGCGGATGATGTCGGCCGAGGTCGGTCCGCCCAGGTGCATCGTCGCCGCGTGGATGACCCAGCGGGCGGGCATGTCGCCGGCGGTCGTCTCGACGGCCTCGCCGAGCCCGATCGGCGCCCTGGCGTCGGACTCGCGCTGGACACCGGGGCCGCCTGCCCGGCTGATCGCGGCCGCGACGCCGCCGCCGTGGGCCAGCTCGGTGTTGGCGGCGTTGGCGATCGCGTCGACCGCGAGCGTCGTGATGTCGGTGTCGCGCACCTCGATCGCGGCCATTGGCCTACGGTACCCGGCGTGACCGTCCGCAAGCGGGTCCGCGCCTCCGGCACCGTGCAGGGGGTGTTCTTCCGCGATACCACGCGCCGGGAGGCCGACGCGCGCGGTGTGGCGGGCTGGGCGGCCAACCGCGACGACGGGACGGTCGAGGCGGTCTTCGAGGGCGAGGCCGAGGCGGTCGAGGCGCTGGTCGACTTCGTTCGGGCCGATCCCGGGCATTCGTCGGTCTCGGACGTCGACGTCGTCGAGGAAGAGCCGGAGGGGTTGCGCGGCTTCGACGTGGGGTGAAGGTCGAAGTCAACCCCGCTGGTCAGGGGTACGAGGGTCGTGCGGAGGCGTTCTCTCGCGAGCGATACGAGAAGCGACTGGCATACAGGCCGTTCTCGTCTCGGTCGACGGTTCTGGCGCGACTGGCGCTCGGTCGACGGGGATCTGTCAGGTCCTGCGCCTAGCGTTCGTACCTGGTATCGCCATGGAAGCCGCCACCCCACTCCGCCTCCCCCACGTCCACATCCTGGCCAACGCGCTGGTCGCCGATGGGCTGATGATCACCGACCGCGAGACGGTCGCGCTGGTCCAGGCCCGCGCCGCCGCCGGCGAGGATCCCTCGAAGGTGCTCATGGACGCGATCGAGGTCGGCGCCCGCGTGCTCGCGCGCGAGCAGGCGGCGACGCAGACCGACTTCGTCCGGGCCGAGTTCGAGAAGGCCTCTGCCGAGGTCGAGCGGGCGTTCGCCGAGCGCGCCGGCACGCTGGCCGAGACGTTCGACCGGCGCGTCGAGGAGGTCTTCGGGGCCGAGCACGGCCAGCTGGCCAAGGAGCTCGAGCGGCTGTTCGGCGCCGGCTCGAGCCAGGCGGTCCAGCACCAGCTCCGCCAGGTGATGACCGAGGTCTCCGGGCGTATGCGCGAGGACCTGTTGCGCCAGTTCTCCTCGGCCGACGGCGCCAACCCGCTGGCGGAGTTCAAGGCGGCCATCGTGCGCGAGGCGCGCGTGGCGCGCGAGCAGCAGACGACCGAGCTGGCCGCCGTGCGCGGCCGGATGGAGAGCCTGCGCGAGGAGGTCGTCAAGCTCCAGGCCGAGCGCACGACGCAGGTCGAGGTGGCCGCCGAGCACGCCCGCTCGACCGCCAAGGGCCGCCCCTACGAGGAGGCGGTGGCCGAGGCGGTGGACGCGATCGCGCTCGGCCGCGGCGACGACTGCGACGCCGTCGGCGACCTGCGCGGCACGCTCGGGTCGCAAGGGCGACGTCCTCGTGGCCATCGACGGCTGCGCGGGCCCGGCCCGCGGCCGGATCGTGATCGAGGCCAAGAACTCGCGCCGGTCGCGCAACGAGGCGCTGGCCGAGCTCGACGAGGCGATGGCCCAGCGCGACGCCGACTACGCCGTCTGGGTCGTGCCGTCAGAGGACCTGCTGCCGCGCAAGACGCAGGCGCTGCGCGAGGTCAACGGCGACAAGCTCTTCGTCGTCTACGACCCCGAGGAGGGGTCGCGGCTCGCGCTCGAGGTCGGCTACTCGCTGGCCCGCGCCCGCGTGCTGATGGCCAAGGGCGCCGACGCGCTCGACGGGTCGGCCGTGCTGGCCGAGGCCGAGCGGGCGGTCGGGGCGATGGAGGACGTGCGGCGCATCAAGTCCCAGCTGACCGGCGCGGCCGGCGGCATCGAGGAGGCCCGCCGGATCCTCGACGCGATGGCCGAGACGGTCCGCGGACACCTCGCGCGGATCGACCAGCTCGTGCGCTGAGCGCCGGCGAGACGCCGGCGCTCAGCGGAGACCGTGCTCGCGCCTACCCCGTGACCGGCGGCGGCTGCCGGCGCCGCAGGATGCGCGTGTCGGCGACGTCCTCCGCGACCTGGGCGTTCACGGCTCCCGTCAGGGCCAGGTTGCGCTTCAGCCCAGGGGTCCCGGCCTGGATCCGGACGCTGCCGCGCACGGTGCGCGAGGCGCCGGGCGCGAGGTTGCCGAGACGCCAGACGGCGTTGCCGCGGATCACCTGCGCGGTGCTGCGGCTCTCGAGCCCGGCGAGCGTCACGGACGCCGGCGGGACGTCGGCCAAGCGCACGTTCGTCGCCGTGACCGATCCGGTGTTGGTCACCCTCAGCGTGAACCGGATGCGATCTCCGACGCGAGCGACGCGTGGGGCCGTCTTGTCAACCGTAAGCACGGTCAAGCGCCGGCGGGGTGGGCGGTGTGCGGCGGCGTGGGTGGCGTCGGTGGCGTCGGCGGCGTCGGCGTGGCGTCGGCGGGGTCGGCGGCGTCGGCGGCGTGTCGTCCCTCCGGTCCCGATAGGTGCAGACCACCGAACCGCCGGCGGCGAGCGTGATCGCCACCTCGGCACCCGTGATCGCCGCGGCCCCCGCCGGGGTGCAGGTGACGCCGGTCAGCTGCCAGTTCGCGGGCACCAGCTCGCGGACCGTGTAGGTCCCCGGGACCAGGCCGGTGAAGGTGCGCGAGGACGCGCTCCCGCCGGCGGCGTCCACGAGCGTGAACGGCGGCAGTGAGCCGGTGAACTGGAACCCCTGCGAGCCCTGCGGCGTCGCCTGCTTCTCGATCTCGATCGTCCCCGGCCGGATCCGGTTGCGGACCGTGCACTTGTAGTACTCGTTCGGTCTGAGGCTGAGATTCGCGATGGGCTCCGTCGTCTGCTGCCGATCGTGCGCCCACGACGAGTCAGACCCGCCGCTGGTGCACTTGACGTCGACGAAGTCGTAGCCGGGCTTCAGTGCCTCGTCGAGCGCGAAGGTGCTCGTCGCCAAGCTGTTCGAGGTGTCCCACTGGAACGTCGCAACGCCGTTGACGTCCGTCGTCTGCGTCCGCGGACCGGTCGGGGGGTCCCCCGAAGGCTGGAGCCAGGTGTAGCTGCCGGGGCTCGTCGAGACGGTCCCGGTGAACTGCCATCCCGGATCCGGCCGGTAGACGCCGTCGCCCTCGTCGACGACCTTCGTCACCGTCACCGACGCCTTGCAGAGATCGTTGGCGATGCGGCGCAGCGTGGCCGCCAGATCGGCGAAGTCCTGGACGAGCGTGTAGTCAGCCTTGGAGAAGTCCGCCGGCGGAAGCTCGTCGAAGCCGGAGACGGCGGTCAGCCGGCGCGCGCTGGCGGCCTTGGTCACCGCCGCGCCGACGCCGAGCGCGAAGACGTGCGAACCCTGTCCCTTGACGACGGTCGGCCTCGAACTCGGCTGGGCGCATCGCAGTTACGGCGCCGTCGGTCAGGCCAGTCTCGGGCTGTCCGCCGGGCCGGTTGCGCGCCGTGGGATCGCCGTCGGTGATGAACACCACGAGGTCCGCGATCGGGGTGCTCGGCAGCGCGTTGGCCTCATGGACCTTCTGGAACGCCGCCTCCCAGTTGGTGAAGCCCTGCGGGTTGTAGCCGGTCTGCAGGTACGGGTCGAAGGTGCTGGCGATGGTGTCCGCCGTCACCTGCGTGTACTCGACGGGCCGACCCGCGGTGGTGTTGAAGTCGACGATCGACACCGCAGCGCCGGTGTCCGACAGCGAGTTCAGGAACGCCTTGGTGGCGTTCTTGACGGTCTGCGTCTGGCCCGAGGACGCGATCGAGCCCGACTCGTCGAGCACCAGCATCACGTCGATCCCGCAGCGCGGCGGGAGGTCCGGGTTCGGGCGCGGGCGTGGTGACGCGCAGGGCGTCCGTCAGCACGAACGCGGGGCTCGTCGCGCCGCCGCTGCAGCCGTCGCGCACTCGTGGCCCTGAAGCCGGCGTCGTACTCGCCGGGTCTGCCGGGCGCCGTGACGTTGAGCTCGACCGTCTGGTCTGCCGCTGCTGTTCGTCGGTGTTCACGCACTCCGGCGGGTCCGGTGCCGAACTGGTACTGGGTCCCCCGCCACGTGTCGCCACCGGTCGCGTTGCCCGTCGACCTTGGCCGGCAGCACGCTCCCCGGGCGGCGCCGAGGTGCCCTTCGCCCTGCCCTCGATCGTCGCGCTGGTCACCGTCAGCTCGGCAGCAGCCAGCGCTGGGCCACGCAGCCAGCGCGGCATAGAAGCCCCGCGACGAAGAACACGACCTGGAGCCTGCTCGCGAAGGCCGCATGGCGGCGCAAACGTACAGCAAACCGCGGACAAAGTCACAAGCGCAACGAGGCGCCCACACCGGTCAGCCGATGCGCACGGGGATGCCCGGCAGCCCGTCGGCGCCGACCGTTCGCACGAGCCACTCGATGCGGCGGTTCGACAGCCGCACGCAACCGTGGCTGCGGGCCGCGCCCAGCGGGTCGAGCAGGCTGACCCCGCCGCGGCCGTGCAGGCCCACGCGGCCCTCGCCGCCGCCGAACTCCTGCAGCACGTTGCTGTGGGCGGTGATCGGAAGGATGTAGGAGCCGAGGAAGTCGGCCGGTTTCCAGCGCCAGACGCCGATGAACGAGAAGAGGCCGCGGGGGGTCGGCGTCCCGGCCGCCCCGACGACGACGCTGAAGCGCCGGACGCGGTCGCCGCCGCGGTAGAGCGAGACGGTGCGCTCGCGCCGGGAGACGACGACACGCCAGGGTGTCGAGCGCAGGTCGACGCGGCCGGCGCTGACCCACGCGGCGGCGTCGTTCGGGCGCGACGGGAGCCGGACCTGCAGCCAGCAGCGCCCGTCGCGGCCCTGCCGCGCGCGCAGGACGAGCAGCGACGTGGCCTCGCCGGGCCCCACCCAGGAGCGGATCTCGTCGCCGAGCCCCGGGATCGAACGCCAGACCTGAGTGCGGCCGACGAGGCCCGCGCGCCAGGCGACGGTCGCCGCCGGCTTGCCGACCGTGTCGGCCGTCGCCCACCCCGAGCCGCACTTCGGCGCCGCCAGCGCCGGCGGTGCCGCGAGCGCGAACGCGGCCAGACAGGCGCCCGGGAGGGCGAGCCGGAGGACGCTTCGCTGCAGCCGAGGTCGACGCACGCAGAGCCGATTGTCTCAGGGCATCAAGCGCGAGCCGCCCGCCACGCCTCGCGCAGCTTGACCGCCGAGCCCGTCCGCAGCACCGCGCCCTGGTAGATGCGGGCCGCCAAAGGCACCAGCAGCGCGGTCGCCGCGAGCGTCACCACCAGCGCCGCGGCGATCTCGAACGCCGACGCCGCGCCCAGCGCGATCCGGGGCGGCATGGTGATCGGCGCCACGAACGGGATGTAGGTCGTGACCTTCGCGACCGTCCCCTCGGGATCCTGGATCACCGCGAAGGCCGCGAAGTAGGAGATCAGCACGATCGTGTTCAGCGGCGTCAGCGCCGACTGCAGCTCCTCCTGGCGCGGCACGAGCGCTCCGGCGCACGCGTAGGCGCAGGCGTAGAAGGCGTAGCCGACCACGAACCAGGCGAGCGCCAGCAGCGCCGCCGACACGACGTCGGCGTCGAGCTCGATCGCGCCCGCCGCGGCGGCAGCGCCGAGGCCGACGGCGGTGACCACGAGGATCTGCGCGAGCCCGAGCAGCCCGAGGCCGATGATCTTGCCCGCCAGCAGGTGGCTCGGCTTGACCGTTGAAAGCAGCACCTCGATCACGCGCGAGGTCTTCTCCTCCACGATCCCCGTCGCCACCCAGATGCCGTAGACCAGCAGCTGGCCGAAGAGCACCAGCACGGCCACGAACGCGAAGGCGCTCTTGGCGTCGGCGTTGGGATCCTGGGCCTCGACGGTCGTCACGGCCAGCGGCGCGGGCGCCAGCGCCGACTGCTGCTCGGACCCGCTCAGCCCGGCCTGCTCCAGGGCGGCCTGGGCGCGGGCGTCACGGCTCGCGGCCTGCAGGATGGAGACGACGTCGGAGTCCGTCTCGTCCTGGGTGCGGATGCCCTCGGGAGTCAGCACCGCGTCGAGCTCGCCGTCGCTCAACGCGGCGTCGACCTCAGCCGGCGCCACGCGCTCGACCGTCACCTCGGCGTCGAAGGCCGCGGCGCCGCGCTCCGCGGCCGCGCCGGTCGCCGCGAGCCGCGGGTCGGCGACCCCGACCGTGTAGCGCTCCTCGCCGCCGAGCCCGAGCAGGTTGGGCAGCACGGCGATCAGCACGACGATGACGACGGTGATGCCGGTGGAGACGAGGAAGGACTTCTCGCGCGCCCGCTCGACGATCTCGCGGCGGGCGACGAGCCGGACGGCCGTTGCGGCGCTCATGCCGTCACCGCCTGGCGGAAGAGCTGCGCGAGCGTCGGGCGCTCGAGCGAGAAGTGCGTCACCGTCCCGGCGCCGCGCGCCGCGTCGAGCACGCGGTCGGGGCCGGCGCCGTCGGTCAGCTCCACGAGCAGGCCCTCGGGCCCGCGGTCGAGCACCTCGGCGCCGGGGATCGCCTCGAGCCAGGCCTCGTCCGGCGCGTCGAGCACCTGCACGCGGACCTGGTTGCCGGCGCTGCCCCGGTCGCGCAGCTCCGCGACGCGGCCGCGCGCCACGAGGCGGCCGTCCTTTATGATCGCCACCGCGTCGCACAGGCGCTCGACGAGCTCGAGCTGGTGGCTGGAGAAGACGACCGGGACGCCCGTGCGGGCGAGGTCGAGCAGCACCTCGGAGAGCACGTCGACGCCGACGGGGTCCAGCCCGCTGAAGGGCTCGTCGAGCACGAGCAGCTCGGGATCGTGGACCAGCGCGGCCGCGAGCTGCACGCGCTGCTGGTTGCCGAGCGAGAGCTGCTCGACGCGGTCGCCGGCGCGCCCGGAGAGTCCGAGGCGCTCGATCCAGCGGTCGGCGGCGGCCTCGCCGTCGGCCACGCCGTGCAGCCGGGCGAAGTAGGTCAGCTGGTCGCGGATGCGCATCTTCGGGTACAGGCCGCGCTCCTCGGGCATGTAGCCGAAGCGGGTACGGGTCGCGAGGTCGATCGGCGCCCCGCCCCAGCGCACCTCGCCGTGGTCGGGCTCGAGCACGCCGAGGACGATGCGCATGGTGGTCGTCTTGCCGGCCCCGTTGGGGCCGACGAAGCCGAACATCTGGCCGGGCTCGACGGTGAAGCTCAGCCCGTCGAGGGCGACGACGTCGCCGTAGCGGCGCGAGAGGTCGGTGAGTTCGAGAGCGTGCTGTCCGGTCACAGATGACAAGCTAGCTTGACATCAGCCACGTGTCAAGCGTGTTTTACACCGGCCGCTCCTCAGGGCCTGAACGCCAGCGTAGCGGGCAATTCGCCGCCCGCGAGCATCGCTGCGGCCGCGTCGCGCAGCGCCGCCATCGCGACACCCAAGGAGCCCGGGCCGACGCTCACCCGCGCGACCCCCAGCCGCGCCAACTCGCCGAGCGAGGGACCGCCGGCCGTGGCCAGCACGCTGACCGAGCCGAGCTCGCCGACCAGCCGCTCGATGTCCGCCGGCGCGCGCACGCCCGGCACGAAGATGCAGTCCGCGCCCGCCTGCAGGTAGGCGCGTCCGCGCTCGAGCGCCAGCCCGGCCCGCTCCTCCGGCGCGCCGGCGCCGGCGAGGTAGACGTCCGTGCGGGCGTTGATCACCACCGGCACCCCGGCCGCCTCGCCCGCCGCCCGCGCCGCCGCGATGCTGTCCGCGTGCTCGCCCACCGGCCGCAGCTCGGTCTCGCGCACGCCGTCCTCGAGGTTGCAGCCGACGGCGCCCGCCTCGATCGCCGCCGCCACCGTCGCGCCGGCGTCGCCGTAGCCCGCCTCGAGGTCGGCGGTCACCGGCAGCGCGACGGCGCGGGCGATCTCGCCCACGGCGGCCAGCATCGTCACGAGCGGCATCGCCTCGCCGTCGTCGACGCCGCGCGCCGCGGCGATCGAGTAGCTGGCGGTGGCGATCGCGGCGCAACCGGGCGTCGCCGCCACGACCCGGGCGCTCGCGGCGTCCCAGGCGTTGACCAGCACCAGCGGCTCCCCCGGGCGGTGCAGCGCCCGCAGCGCCGCGGCCCGGCCGGGCGCGCCGGGGTCAGCCAACCTCGGCCGGCTCGTCCTTGCCCTGCAGGCGCTCGCGCCCGCGCTGGACGGCCGCGATGAACTTCGAGAGGTTCACCTCGAGCGTGTTGAGGATCTCGTCCGCGTAGTCCTCGGCGCCGAGCCGGATCTCGCGCTCGCGGGCACGGGCGTCCTCGACGATGTCCTCCGCCTGGCGCTCGGCCTGCTTGGTGACCTCCTGCTGGGAGACGAGCTGCGTCTGGCGCTCGCGCGCCTCCTTGACGATCCGCTCGGCCTCGCGCTTGGCCTCGGCCAGCATCTCCTGGCGCTCCTTGACGATCCAGCGCGCCTGCTTGATCTCCTCGGGGATCGTCGCGCGCATCTGGTCGAGGATGTCGTAGATCTCCTCTTTGTCCACGCGTACCTGGTCCGTCAGCGGGACCTGCTTGGCGTTGTGGACCAGATCGTCGAGCTTGTCGATGAGTACGAGGACGTCCATGGCGCTCCTGGATTCTTCAGCGGGCCAGCGCTTCCTGCAAGCGCTTGGCTACCCCGTTGGGCACGAGGTCACTGACATCGCCGCCGAAGGTGGCGATCTCCTTGACCCCGCTGGAGGAGAGGAAACTGTACTGCGGGCTCGCCATCAGGTAGACGGACTCTATGTCGGAGGCCAGACGGCGGTTGAGCTGGTTCATCTCCAGCTCGTACTCGAAGTCCGAGATCGCGCGCAGTCCCTTGACGATCGCCATCGCCCCTTTGGCCCGCGCGTAGTCGACGATCAGGACGTCGAAGGTGTCGACCGTGACGTTGCCCAGATGGGCCGTCGCGTCGGCGATGAACCCGCAGCGCTCCTCGGCCGAGAAGATCGCCGAGCTCTTGCGCACCGAGGCGTTGACGACGGTCACGATCAGCTCGTCGAACATCGCTGCCGCGCGCGTGATCACGTCCACGTGCCCGTTGGTGATCGGGTCGTAGGACCCCGGGCAGACGGCGATGCGGTTATCGGGGGCCATGGATGCGGATCAGGGTGTCGCCGTAGCGGCGTTCGTCCGAACGGGGCAGGTCGAGGGCCAGCGGCGCCCGGCGGTCGCTCTCTGACACTACGACCGCGCCTTCGGACAGGACGGCGGGCAGGGCGTCTGACAGCTCACGCGCGAGGCGCTCCGCAGCCCGGTATGGCGGGTCGAGGAAGACCAGATCGTATTGACGACCGTCGCGCGATGCGGCGCGCAGGTGGGCGAGGGCGTCGCGGCGGCGCACGTCGGCCTGGATCCCGAGCGCGCGCAGGTTCGCCCGCAGCGCCCGCAGGGCCGGCTCTGAGCGCTCGACGAACTCGGCCGTGGCGGCGCCGCGCGAGAGCGCCTCGATGCCGAGCGCGCCCGAGCCGGCGAAGAGGTCGAGCACCGCCGCGCCGGCGACGTCGTCGCCCAGGACGGAGAACAGCGCCTCGCGCACGCGGTCGGCGGTCGGCCGGGTCGCGGCGCCGGCCGGAGCCGTCAGGCGGCGCCCGCCGTAGCGGCCCGCGACGACCCTCACGCCGGGATCGGCTCGAGCGCCTGGGCCCCGTAGGCCGCCTGGACGGCGTCCTCGAGCAGCACGTGCTCGGGCTCGGCCAGCGGCGGGTCGGCCGCCAGCAGCGCCGCGGCCGCCGCGCGGGCGCGGTCGAGCAGCTCGGCGTCCTCGGGCAGCCGGGCGACGGAGAACTGGGCGAGCCCGGACTGCCGCGTGCCGAGCATCTCCCCCTCCCCGCGCAGCTCGAGGTCGATCTCGGCCAGCTTGAAGCCGTCGCGGTGGCGGGCGAGCGCGCGCAGCCGGGCCGACTCGCGCGGGCCGAAGAGCAGGCACAGCGACTCGTGCGGGCCGCGGCCGATGCGGCCGCGCAGCTGGTGCAGCTGGGAGATCCCGTAGCGCTCGGCGTTCTCGACAAGCATCACCGAGGCGTTCGCGACGTCGATGCCGACCTCGATCACCGAGGTGGCCACCAGCACGTCGGCCCCGCCGGCGGCGAAGCCCGCCATCGCGGCCTGCTTCTCGCGCGGGCGCATCTGGCCGTGCAGCAGCACGACGCGGAAGTCGCGCAGCTCGGTGCGGGCGAGGCGCTCGAACTCCTCCGTCGCCGCGCGCGCCTGCAGCGCTTCTGACTCCTCGACCAGCGGGCAGACGACGAACGCCTGGCGCCCGGCGCGCAGCTCCTCGCGCATGCGCTCGTAGGCGCGCTCGCGCTCGCGCTCGGAGGTGGCGACGTGGGTGACGATCGGCCGGCGGCCGGCGGGCAGCTCGCGCAGGACGGTCACGTCGAGGTCGCCGTAGGCGGTCAGGGCGAGCGTGCGCGGGATCGGCGTCGCGGTCATGTGCAGCACGTGCGGGGAGAGCCCGGCGGGCGCCTTGCGGTCCAGCGCGCGGCGCTGGTTGACGCCGAAGCGGTGCTGCTCGTCGACCACCACGACCGCGAGGCGCTCGAAGGCCACACCCGGCTCGATCAGCGCGTGCGTGCCGACCAGCAGTTGCAGCTCGCCGGTCGCGAGCTTGCCCAGGATGTCGGTGCGCCGCCCAGCCGGGGTGGAGCCGGTGAGCAGCGCGGTGGCGAGCATCGCCTCGGGCAACAGGCGTTGCAGCGTGGCGTAGTGCTGCTCGGCGAGCGTCTCGGTAGGAGCCATCAGGACGGCCTGGGCGCCGTGCTCGACGGCCCGCAGCATGGCGTAGAGCGCCACGACGGTCTTGCCCGAGCCGACCTCGCCCATCAGCAGGCGCTGCATCGGGCGCTCGGAGGCGAGGTCGTCGTCGACGGCCGCCATCGCCCGTCGCTGGTCGGAGGTGGGCGCGAAGGGCAGCGTCTCGGCGAGCCAGCGGGCGGTCAGGTCGGGCGCGGCGGCCAGCGGCTCGGCGCTCGCGCCGGCGCGGCGGGCGGCGCGCCGGCGCAACAGGGCGACCTGCAGGACCAGCAGCTCCTCGAAGGCGAGCCGGCGGCGACCGCCCTCGTGGTCGCCGAAGTGGGCCGCTTGCAGCGCCGCGGCGCGGTCCGGGAGGCGCTCCGCGGTCCGCAGGCGCGCCGGGAGCGGCTCGATCGCCGCCCCGAAGGCGGCGGCGTGCTCGCGCACGAGCGCGAGGATCTGCGTCGAGGAGAGGCCCTCGGTGGCCGGGTAGGTGGCGATCTCGCCGCCCGCCCCGATCGCCTGGGCGGTCGGTGCGTGCGCCTGCACGCGGAAGCGGTTGCGCGCCTCGTGCTTGCCGTTGAGCACCAGCCGCGTGCCGGGGGCGTACTTGCGCTGCAGCCACGGCTGGTTGAAGAAGGTGGCCTTCATCACACCCGTGGAGTCGGCGACCACCGCCTCGACGAGCGGGCGCATCCCGCGCCGGCGCACCGGGCGGCTGGTGATCGAGCGCACCTCGACGACGACGGTGGCGATCTCGCCCGGGGCGAGCTCGGACACGGTGCGGGCCTCGCCGCGATCGCGCGGCAGGTGCTCGAGCAGGTCGCCGACCGTCTGCAGGCCGAGTCGCTCGGCGCCGCGGGCGGCCGGCGCCGGCGAGACCGACAGCGGCTCGGCGAGCACCGACGGCCGCGGCGAGCGGGGCGGCCCGCCGTCGGCCTTGAGCTCGGCGGCGGTGAGCGGCTCGCGGCCGGCGAAGGCGGTCGGCGGCACTACTCGGCCGCGATCAGCCACCAGTAGCTCGGCTGCCCGCCGTCGGAGACCTCGACCTCGACGCCCTCGGGCGCCAGGGCGGCGGCGGCCGCCGGCGCGAGCGGCGCGTCGCGCCCGGTGATCAGCGTGACCAGCTCGGCCTCGCCGGCCAGGTTGCCGAGCACCGACTCCAGGGTGGCCGCCGGCTCGCCCCAGGCCACCAGGCGATCCTCCACGAAGCCGACCGCCTCGCCGCGCAGGAAGCGGGCCGGCGTGCCCTCGGCGTCGTCGCGGGCGGCCTCGGCGACCGAGCCGGTGCGGACGTGGTCGAGGGCCTCGGCCATCGCCGCGGCGTTGTCCTGCGCGCCGCGAGCGGGATCGAGCGCGAGCGCGGCGGCCAGCCCGCCCTGCTGCGAGCGCGAGGGCACCACCCGCACCGTCTTGTCCGACAGCTCGGCGGCGCGCTCGGCGGCCATCAGGACGTTGGCGGAGTTCGGCAGCACGACCACCTCCTCGGCGGGCACCGCGTGGATGCCGGCGAGCAGCTCGTAGGTCGACGGGTTCAGCGTCGCGCCGCCGCCGAGCGGCGTGGCGCCGAGGCCGGAGAACAGCCCGGCCATCCCCTCTCCCGCGACGACCGCCAGCACGCCGCAGGTGGCGAAGGGCTGCTCGCCGGCGAGGCGCTCGGCACGGTCCCGGATCTGCTCGTGCATGTCGGCGACGTCGAGCCGCGAGACCTCGCCGGTGCCGGCGAAGAGGCTCGCCGCGTCCTCTGGCGCGTCGGTGTGCAGGTGGACCTTCACCGTGCTGGCGTCGCCGACGACCAGCACCGAGTCGCCGAGGCGCTCGAGCGGCTCACGCCAGCGCTCGGGGTCCAGCCCGCTGCCGGTGACCGCGAAGTTGGTGCAGAAGCGGAAGGTGCTCGACTCGTGCTGGGGGTGGCTGATGCGGGCCGGCGCGTGGTGGGCGAGCTCGCGCGGCGGCTCACCGCGCAGCGCGCCGAGCACGCCGGCGAGCATCACGGTCAGCCCGTAGCCGCCCGCGTCCACCACGCCCGCCTCGCGCAGGACCGAGAGCAGCTGCGGACCGCGCTCGACGGAGACCTCGCCGGCCTCCAGCGCGGGCTCGAGCACGTCGGCGATCAGGGCGTCCTGGCGCTCGGCGCTCGCGCCGTCGACCAGGCGCGGCTCCTCCATGTGGGCGAGCTCCGAGGCCATGCGGTGGGCCATCTCGCGCACGACGGTGAGGATCGTGCCCTCGGCGGGGTCGCGCACGGAGCCGTAGGCGCGCTCGGCGGCGCGCGCCATGGCGGCGCCGACGAGCACCGGGTCCACCAGCTCGCCGGGGCGCGAGACGAGCTCCTCGGCGGCCCCGCGGATCAGCTGGGAGAGGATGACCCCGGAGTTGCCGCGGGCGCCCAGCAGGGCCGCCCGGGCGACCGAGTCCACGATCTCGTCGCGGCCGATCTCGTCGAGGTCGCCGCCCTTGGCCGAGAGCTGGTCGAGCTCGTCGAGCACCGCCCGCAGCGTGAGCGCCATGTTGTCGCCCGTGTCGCCGTCGGCGACCGGGAAGACGTTGAGGTCGTTGACCTCCTCGCGGCGCGACTCGAGCTGCGCCAGGGCGGCCTCGACGACGGCGCGGAAGCGGACGAGACTGGGATCGGTCACGATCCGCGCCGGGCGCCGGATCGGGAGTGGTGACCGCGGCGCGACGCCGGGCCCATCGACCCTAGGCCTTGGTGACCTTGCCGGCCTTCAGGCAGCGGGTGCAGACGTACACGCGCTGAGGGGCCCCGCCCTCCCGGATGCGGACCTTCTGCAGGTTCGCGTCGAAGCGCCGCTTGGTGGCGACCATGGAGTGCGAGCGGCTCTGGCCGAAGGCCGGGCGCTTGCCGCAGGAGTGACAGATTCGGGCCATCGCGGCGCTGAGTATAGGGCGAGGAGATGACGGGTACCGTGAAGGGGTGTCGCCCGCCTCGCAGGCCCGTATCAACCTGCCCTCGCGCTATCGCGTGGTCCGCCACGTCGCCAGCGGCGGGATGGCGGCGGTCTGGGAGGCCCACGACGAGCTGCTCGATCGCGCCGTGGCGGTCAAGGTGCTCGCCGCCCACCTGTCCGAGGACGTGCGCGCGCGCAGCCGCTTCGAGCGCGAGGCTCGCGCCGTCGCCGGGCTCTCCTCGCACCCGCACGTGGTGACGATCTACGACGTCGGCGAGCACGACGGGCGGGCCTTCATGGTGATGGAGCTGATGCGCGGTGGCGCGGTCGCCGACGTGCTGCGGCGCGGTGAGCAAATTGCGCACGCGCGGGCGCTGCGCTGGCTGCGCGAGGCGGCGTCCGGGCTGGACGCCGCGCACGCCGCCGGCATCGTCCACCGCGACGTCAAGCCCGCCAACCTGCTGCTCGACGAGCGCGACCGGCTGGCGATCGGCGACTTCGGCATCGCCCGGCTGGCGTGGGAGACGCAGGTCACCGCGACGGGGCAGGTGCTCGGGACGGCCGCCTACCTCGCGCCCGAGCAGGCGATGGGCGAGCCCGCCACCCCGGCGTCGGACCGCTACGCGCTGGCGGTCGTGGCCTTCGAGCTGCTGACCGGCGCGCGGCCCTTCCAGGCCGAGCACTTCGCGGCGCAGGCGCGCGCGCACGTCGAGGACGAGCCGCCGCCCGCCTCCGAGCGCGACCCCGGCCTGCCGCGCGCCGTGGACCGCGTGCTCGCCCGCGGGATGGCCAAGCCGCCGCAGGAGCGCTGGGGCAGCGCGTCCGCGTTCGTCGAGGGCCTCGAGGCCGCGCTCGGGGCGCCACGCGAGGCCAACCGCACCGCGGGCGCTGTCGGCGGCACGGACTTCCCGACGCGCACGATCGTCTCCGGCGGCCGACGCCGCCGCGGCTGGGCGCTGCTGGGCGTCCTCGGCGCGCTCGCGCTGGCGGCGGTGGTGGCCGCATTGATCGTCACCTCCGGCGAGGACCCCCAGCCGGCCGGGCGCGACGAGGCGCGGGCCGAGCGCTCACCGGAGCCCACGCCGACGCCGACGCCCTCCCCGACCGCGACCGCCACGCCGGAGCCCACGGCGACCCCGACACCCGAGCCGACCGCGACCCCGACCCCCACGCCGACCCCGGAGCCCACCGCCACGCCGGCGCCGGAGGGCGGCGGCGGCGGCGGTGGCGGTGGTGGCGGTGGCGGCGGGGTGAGCGCCGCGCGCCGGCTGCAGCTCGCCGGCTTCCAGGCCCGCTCGGCCGGCGACTACGATCGCGCGATCGACCTCTCGCGGCAGGCCGTCCAGGCCTGCGGCGACCGCCGCCGCCTGGACCCCTGCGGCTACGCCCTCTTCGAGCTCGGGGCGAGCCTCAGCCGCGCCGGGCGCCAGCAGGAGGGCATCCCCTACCTCGAGCAGCGCCTCGCGCTCTACGGCGACAACGAGCGCGGCGAGGTGCAGGCGGAGCTGCGGCGGGCCCGGCGGGGCTGAGGCTCGCTCGCGGGCACTACGGCCGCAGCTCGGCACGCAGCGCGGCCAGCGCGAGCACGGCCTGGGCGGCGTGGTAGCCCTGGTCGCGCGTGCCGCCGCCAGTGCGCTCCAGCGCCTGGTCCATGTCCTCCACGGTCAGCACCCCGAAGCCGCACGGCACGCCGGTGCGCAGCTGGACGTCCTGGATGCCGCGCGCGGCCTCGGCGCAGACGTAGTCGTAGTGGTCGGTCTCCCCCCGGATCACGGCGCCCAGGCAGGCGATGCCGGCGTAGCGCCCGCTCGCGGCGAGGTAGGAGGCGGCCACCGGCAGCTCGAAGGCGCCCGGCACGTCGAAGACGTCTGCCTCCGGCCCGGCGGCCCCGAAGGCGCGCTGGGCACCCCCGACGAGGCGCTCGGCCAGGTCCTCGTAGAAGCGCCCGACCACGATCGCGTAGCGGGCCGAGCGCGGCGCCAGGCCGCCCGTCACGCCGGCTCGCCCCCGGGCCGGCGCAGCGGCCGCGGCTGTCCCGCGGCGTCGCGATCGTGCTCGTGCTCCGAGTGGACCATCTCCTCGTCGAGCGCGAGGCCCTGGTGGTGCAGGGTGTGCCCGAGGCGCTCCTGCTTGGCCCGCAGGTAGCGCTCGTTGTGCGGGTTTGCGGCATGCACGATCGGGACCTGCTCGGTCACCGACAGACCGTAGCCCTCCAGGCCGCGGATCTTCTTCGGGTTGTTGGTCAGGATGCGGATGCTGCTGAGCCCGAGGTCGACGAGGATCTGCGCGCCGATGCCGTAGTCGCGCAGGTCGACGGGCAGGCCGAGCTCGAGGTTGGCGTCGACCGTGTCGAGCCCCTGGTCCTGCAGCCGGTAGGCCTTGAGCTTGTTGAGCAGCCCGATCCCGCGGCCCTCCTGGGCGAGGTAGAGCAGCACGCCGCGCCCCTCGCGCTCGATCATCGCCAGGGCGGACTCGAGCTGCTGACCGCAGTCGCAGCGCAGCGAGTGGAAGACGTCGCCGGTCAGGCACTCCGAGTGCACGCGCACCAGCACGTCGGCCTCGCCGGCCACTTCGCCCTTGACCATCGCGACGTGGTGCTTGTCGTCGAGCAGCGCGCGGTAGCCGTAGACGGTGAACTCGCCGAAGCCGGTCGGCAGCCGGGTGGTCACGACGCGCTCGATGAGCTTGTCGTGCAGCCGCCGGTAGGCGATCAGGTCGGCGACGGTGATCATCTTCAGCCCGTGCTCGGCGCAGTAGCGCTCGAGGTCCGGGACCCGCGCCATCGTGCCGTCGTCGTTGAGGATCTCGCAGATGACCCCGGACGGGTTCAGGCCGGCCAGGCGGGCGAGGTCGACCGCGGCCTCGGTCTGCCCGGTGCGCTCGAGCACGCCGCCGGGCTTGGCCTTCAGCGGGAAGACGTGGCCGGGTTGCACGAGGTCGCGGGCGACGCTCGAGGGGTCGATCGCGACCTGGATCGTGTGCGCGCGGTCGGCGGCCGAGATGCCCGTCGTCACGCCGTCGCGCGCCTCGACCGAGACGGTGAACGCCGTCTCGAACGGCGACTCGTTCTTGGCCGCCATCAGGTCGAGGCCGAGCTCGTCGCAGCGGTCGGGCGCGAGCGCGAGGCAGATGAGCCCGCGGCCGTGCTTGGCCATGAAGTTGACCGCCTCGGGCGTCGCGAACTGGGCGGCCATCGTGAGGTCGCCCTCGTTCTCGCGGTCCTCGTCGTCGCAGACCACGATCATCTTGCCGGCGCGGACGTCCTCGATGGCGTCTTCGACGCTCGCGAACGGGCTCACGAGGCCGACACCAGCTTCTCGACGTACTTGGCCAACACGTCGACCTCCAGGTTGACGGGGGTACCCGGCCGGGCGGATCCGAGCGTGGTGCGCTCGAGCGTCTCGGGGATCAGGGCGACCGTGAAGCCCGCCGCGTCGACGCTCGCCACGGTCAGCGACACCCCGTCGATCGCGATCGAGCCCTTCTCGACGACGTAGCGCAGCAGCGCCGGCGCCACCGCCAGCTCGATCACCTTGCCGAAGCCGTCCTCGCGGATGTCCTCGACGGTCGCCATGCCGTCGACGTGACCCTGGACGACGTGGCCGCCGAGGCGGTCGGCCGCCCGCAGCGGCAGCTCGAGGTTGACGGCGGCGCCCGCGGCGACCTCGGCCAGCGAGGAGCGCCGCAGCGTCTCGTGCACGACGTCGGCGCCGAAGCCGCCGTCGCCCACTTCGGTGGCCGTCAGGCAGACGCCGTTGACCGCCACCGAGTCGCCCTCGGCCAGCTCGGTCGCCAGGGCGCTGCGCACGCGCAGGCGCACCCCGCCGGCGGTGGCGTCCACCGCTTCGACGGTCCCGACGTCGGCGACGAGGCCGGTGAACATGTGGCCCCTACCACTCCTTCAGCCGGGCGGAGATCAGCACGTCGCTGCCGATCCGCTCGACGTCCAGGCTCAGGGCGCGCGTCGCCTCCGCGATGCGCTCGGCCCCCTCGCCCTCCAGCGGGTCGCGGGCGGTCGAGCCGCCCAGCACGACGGGGGCCAGGAAGAGCCGCACCTCGTCGACCTCGCCGGCGTCGAAGAACGCGCCGGCCAGGTGCGGGCCGCCCTCGAGCAGCACGGAGGTCACGCCGAGCGCGCCGAGCTGGTCGAGCGCGGAGACCACCCGCGCGGGCTCGTTGGCGCCGGTGGCCACGATCACCTCGGCGCCGGCGGCCTCCAGGGCGTCGGTGGCCAGCCGCGAGGCGGCGCGCGAGACCACGACGGTCAGCGGCAGCTCGACGGCGCCGGCCACGAGCTGGGAGCGCAGCGGCAGGCGCGCCTCGGAGTCGAAGACCACGCGCCGCGGCTGGCGCTCGACGCCGTCGTAGCGGGCGGTCAGCTGCGGGTCGTCGGTCAGCGCGGTGCCGATCCCGACCACCACGGCGTCGCGCTCGGCGCGCCAGTGGTGCGAGCGCGCCCGCGAGGCCTCGCCGGAGATCCACTTGGAGTCCCCGGTGTGGGTGGCGACCTTGCCGTCGAGCGTCATCGCCGACTTGAAGAGGACGTGCGGCCGGCCGGAGCGGGCGTGCTTGCGGAAGGGCTGGTTGAGCAGGCGCGCCTCGGCGGCCAGCTCGCCCTCGGCGACCACGACCTCCACGCCCTCGTCGCGCAGGATGCCCAGCCCGCGCCCGGAGGCCTTCACGGTCGGGTCGTCGGAGCCGACCACGACGCGGGCGACGCCCGCCTCGAGGATCGCCTCGGTGCACGGCGGCGTCTGGCCGTGGTGGCAGCAGGGCTCCAGCGACACGTACAGGGTGGCGCCGGCGACGTCGGCCCCCGCGCAGGCGGCCAGCGCCTCGCGCTCGGCGTGCAGGCGGCCGTAGGCGGTGTGGAAGCCCTCCCCCAGCACGTCGGCGTCGCGGGCGACGACCGCGCCGACCAGCGGATTCGGGCTGACCCGCCCGCGGCCGCCCTGCGCGAGCTCGATCGCCCGGGCGAGGTGCAGCTGGTCGGTCTGCAGGAGCGTGGACAAGGTGTCAAGGAGGATATTGCGCCTGCAACCGCTCAGCTCCGACACCCCGGCAGCCGGTAGATGACGATCTCGGGGCCGGGGCGCGCGTAGGCGAGCGGGGAGAAGTTGAACGACGCGTCGAAGGAGAACGGCACCGGCCCGGCGCCTCCCTCGTACGGGCTCGCGCGGTAGACGACCTCGCCGCGCCGGCGCAGCAGGTCGTAGTAGCGCAGCGCGTTCGGGACCTGTTCGGGCTCGGCGTAGGCGCGGCCGGTCTGCGTCGAGCCGGTCACGACCCAGCAGTAGCCGCCGCGCTCGTAGGCCCGGATCAGCTGCGGGCGGGTGGTGCGCTCGTAGTCCTCGAGCTTGACGGTCCGCCCGGGGCCCTCGCGGAGCGTCCCGTCGTTGTTGACCTGCGAGCGCGAGGTCGGCCACTTGCGCCAGCGCGTCCCGTTGCCGGTCACCTCCGACGGGTCGCCGGGGTCGCTGGCCCACTGGTCGGGGAAGACCGGCTCGACGACCACCTTGCTGCCCTCGGGGATGTTGGCGGCCATCCAGTCGCGCGCGGCGTTGCGCGTGTCCTCGCGCGCGAGCACCACGTCGTTGTGCACGGAGGCCACGAGACCCTGCGCGCCGAGCGCGGCCGCGGCGAGCCCGGCCACGAGGCCCGCGGCCAGCCGCGGGCGCGACCGCAGCGCGGCCAGCCGGCCGGCCAGCGCGCGCAGGCCCTGCACCGCGGCCCAGGCGGCCAGCAGGCACAGCAGCGGGTAGACGGGCAGCAGCCAGCGGGCGAAGAAGCGCTCCTGGGAGCCCATGAACAGCAGGAAGACGATCACCGGCGGGATCAGGACGAGCGCCGCGCGGCGGTCGCGGAAGACCAGCCCCACGGCGCCGCCCACCGCGGCGGCCGCCGGCAGCCAGCCGAGCCCCCAGGTCAGCGTCTGCAGGTAGTAGAGGAGGCCGTTGTCCTGGGTGATCCCGAGCTTGCCCGCGCCGTCGGAGGAGGCCTCGGACTGCTTCTCCAGGCCCTCGCGGAAGGTGTCGTAGTCAAACAGCGCGTACGGGTTGGCGACCAGGAAGCCGGCCAGCGCGAGCCCGCCGGCGAGCGCCAGCCCGCGCAGCCGCGCGCCCGGCCCGCCGGCCGCCGGGCCGCTCGCCACGGCGGCCGCCGCCAGCAGCGAGAGCAGCACGATGCCCGCCGTGTACTTGGTCGCGCACGCCACCCCGAGCGCCGCCCCGGCGAGCGCGTAGTCGCGCAGGCGCCCGGTGCGCAGGACCCCGGCGATGCCGACCAGGCACAGGCACAAGGGCGCGAGCGTCGGCACGTCGTTGAGCGCGAAGTGGCCGTAGTGCACCGGCAGGAAGGCGACCGCGGCCAGCACGCCGGCCACGAGCCCGGTCGTGCGGTCGAACAGCCGCGCGCCCGCCCAGGCGAGGAAGCCGACGGCGAGCGTGCCCAACAGGCCGGAAAGCAGCCGGGCGAGCGAGAAGACCTCGGTCGGGTCCGCGGCGAAGGAGGCGCCGACCGCCTCGCGCCCGCCGAAGCGCAGCCACAGCACCGCGTGCAGCAGGTAGGTGTAGGCCGGCGGGTTGATGAAGTAGCCGGGGTTCAGCGTGTGGCCGAACATCCCGATCGCCCGGGGCACGAAGTGGGCGTTCTCGTCCGGGTTGTAGACGAACGGCAGCCCGGTCTGCACGCCCCAGACGCGCAGCGCCAGCGCCCCGAGCAGCAGCACGGCGAGCGCGCCCAGCCACAGCGCGCGCCCGCCGCGGCGATCGTCCCCGGCCGCCGCCGGGCCGGCCGCCGCCACCGGCGGCCGGCGCTCAGCGGCCGGGGCAGCGGACATAGGCCGCGAAGTACTCGTTGACGGCGACGCGCTCCCACCCGGCCGGCGGCACCTGCACCGTCGCCGGGTCGTCGGGCGAGGAGAGCGCGTACTTGAACAGCGCGAAGCGGCTGGTGACGTAGAGCGCGACGCCGCTGCGCTGGCGCACGTCCGGGTCGGCGCGCGGCTGCACGCGGTCGAAGGGCAGGTCGAGGATCCAGCGCGCGTCGGGCACGAGCTTGTGGTTGGGCAGGGTCAGCGGGCCGCAGCGCAGCCCCTCGCTCACCCCGTCGGCCCGCAGCACGCCGGCCAGCGCGTCGTGGGCGTCGCCGCGGAACTGCAGCTCGTTCTGGAAGCGCGAGAGGTTCACCCGCGTCACCGTGAAGGCCACGCCGTAGAGCAGCACGACGACCGCCAGGCCCAGCCACACCCGCCGCGCCCACGTGCCGGGGCGCAGCATCGTCCAGCCGCCGATCGTCACCGCCGCGAACACGAGCAGGCTGAGCGCCGCGACGATCAGGTAGCGCTCGATCACCGACAGGCCGGCGATCCCGATCATCACGAAGGTGCCCAGGCCGGTCGCGAGCAGCACGAGCGGCATGACCATGCGCTTCGGGGCCATCACGAACGACAGGCCGATCCCGAGCACCGCGGCCGCCAGCACCGGCAGCTTGACCAGGTTGGAGAAGAAGTAGGGCACGGCGGCGGGGATCTCGGCCAGCGTGCGCTGACGGCCGAGCTCCTCCGCCGAGGAGCTCGTGTAGTGCACCGAGAACAGCGGGTCGCCGGTGACCGCGTAGTCCACGAGGCTCCAGATCACCGGGCCGATCGCGGCCAGCAGCGCGAAGCGCACGCGCTGCCCCCAGCTCGCCGGCCAGGCCATCCACAGGAAGTACAGGCCGGCCAGCAGCCACGCCTCGGGCCGTAGCAGACCCGCGAGCGCGAGCAGCGCCCACACCACGCCGCCGCGGCGCGGGCGCTCGGCCTCGAGCACCGCCGCCCAGATGACCATCGCCATGTACGGGACGTCGATGTAGCCGCGGGCGGCCAGGAAGGCGAAGTCGAAGCGGGTGACCAGCAGCGCGCCGGCCGCCAGGCCGATCAGCGGCGTGAAGGCGTGGCGGGCCAGTCGGTAGAGCCCCCACACGAGCACCAGCAGCGAGGCGATCGTCATTGCGATCCACACGCGGTCGCCCACCTCTCCCAGCAGGCTCAGCAGCGCGCCGACCGCGATCGCCAGCGGGTGCTCGGTCGGGACGCGGAAGCCCTCGAACACGGGCTTTGAGAGGTCGAGCACCTCGCGTCCCCACAGCAGCGAGTAGTAGGAGTCGTAGTTCGGGTAGGTCGGGTAGACCAGGAAGGCGATCAGCGCGCCGACGCACAGCGCGCCGAAGGCGACGCGCGCCACCAGGTCGGCGCTCGGCGCGCGCAGGCGGCGCGCCAGGCCGGCGCCCGTGCGCGGCCGGGTGACGGTGGCGGACTCCACGGCGCTACAGGATGACGCGCCTCGCCGCGGTACCCTGCGTGAGCCGCCGCGCCGCCGCTGCACGCCCGCCAGCCGCCATGAAGCTCATCATCCAGATCCCGTGTCTGAACGAGGAGGAGACCCTCCCCGTGACGCTGCGCGACCTGCCCCGCGAGGTGCCGGGCTTCGAGTCGGTCGAGTGGCTGATCGTCGACGACGGCTCGACGGACCGCACGATCGAGGTCGCGCGAGATCACGGCGTCGACCACGTCGTGCGCCTGACCAACAACAAGGGGCTCGCGTCCGGCTTCCAGGCGGGCCTCGACGCCTCGCTGAAGCTCGGCGCCGACGTGATCGTCAACACCGACGCCGACAACCAGTACTTCGGCGGCGACATCGAGAAGCTGGTCGCCCCGATCGTCGCCGGCCAGGCCGACATGGTCGTCGGCGACCGCGAGGTCAGGACGATCGAGCACTTCTCGCCGCTGAAGAAGGCGCTGCAGCGCGTCGGCTCGTGGGTGGTCCGCCAGGCCTCGCAGACGAACATCCCCGACACCACGTCGGGCTTCCGCGCCTACAACCGCGAGGCCGCGCTGTCGATCCAGGTCGTCTCGAAGTTCACCTACACGCTGGAGACGATCATCCAGGCGGGCAAGATGACCGTGGCGGTCGACCACGTCCCCATCCGCACGAACGGCAAGACGCGCGAGTCGCGCCTGTTCCCGTCGATGTGGACCTACATCCGCCGCAACGGGATCTCGATCTTCCGCATCTACGCGATGTACGAGCCGCTGCGGGTGTTCATGACCGCCGCCGGCCTGCTGGCGATCGTCGCGCTGGTGGTCTGGAGCCGCTACGCCTGGTTCTACGTCCAGGGCGACGGCGCCGGTCACGTGCAGTCGCTGATCCTCGGCGCCGTGCTCTTCAACGCCGCCACCGTGCTGGCGGCGCTCGGCGTCCTGGGCGACCTGCTCTCGGGCCAGCGGATCGTGATGCAGCGCATCTTCGAGCGCATCCGGCGGGTCGAGCTCGAGCTCGGCGTGCCGCCGTCGCACTACGAGCCCGGCGCGCGCGAGACCGGCCAGGCGCCGACCACCGGCGCCCGCGCCGGCGGCCACGGCCACACCGAGGAGCGCGAGGCGCTCGAGGTATGAGCACGACGGTCACGCGCGACGCCGAGGGGACGGTCACCGGCAACACCTACGACAAGTACGGCTCCACCAACCCGGTCGTGCGGCGGCTGATGACCGGTTTCGAGGGCGCCCTGGAGGAGCTGTTCGCCCAGGCCGACCCGCGCTCGATCCTCGACGTCGGCTGCGGCGAGGGCGTGCTCACCCAGCAGTGGGCCCAGCGCCTGGCGCCGGCGGGCGGCCGCGTGGTCGGCATCGACCTCGAGGACCCGGCGATCCAGGCCGAGTGGGCCACGCGACGCGAGCCGAACCTCGACTACCAGGTGATGAAGGCCGAGCGGCTGCCGTTCGGCGACGGCGAGTTCGAGCTCGCGAGCGCCGTCGAGGTGCTCGAGCACGTGCCCGACCCGGAGCACACGCTCGCCGAGATGGCCCGCGTGGCGAGCCGCCACCTGCTCGTCTCGGTGCCGCGCGAGCCGCTGTGGCGCGCGCTGAACATCGCCCGCGGCGCCTATCTGCGCGAGCTGGGCAACACGCCGGGGCACCTCAACCACTGGTCCAAGCGCGCCTTCGTCGAGCTGCTGGAGCGCCACGGCGAGGTCGTCGAGGCGCGCTCGCCCTTCCCCTGGACCATGCTGCTCGTGCGCCGCCCGCTGCGGCGGGGGTAGCGCCGGTGTCCAGCACGGCCGAGCTCGACGCCGTCGCCGCCGAGCCCGTCGACCGCGGCTACGGGCACGGCGCGCGCATCCTCTCGATCGGGATCGCCACCACCGGCGCGGTCACCTTCGCCTACTTCGCGATCGCCTCCAACGTGCTCAGCGAGGTGGCCTACAAGAACCTGACGCTGCTGTGGTCGGTGATGTTCCTGATCATCTCGATCATCTACCGGCCGGTGGAGCAGCTGCTCTCGCACTCGATCTCGGTGCGGCGGGCGCAGGGCCGGCACGAGGGCCATCCGCTGCGGGTGCCGGTGACGATCCAGCTGGCGTTCGCGGCGGCCTTCCTGGTCGTGGCGCTGGCGCTGCGCGAGCTGATCGTCGAGGAGGTCTTCGACGGCTCCGAGGCGCTGTACTGGGTGCTGGTCTGCGGGGTGCTCGCCTACGCCGCCAGCTACTTCGCGCGCGGCTGGCTGGCCGGGCACGAGCGCTTCGGGCTCTACGGCGGGCTCGTGCTGCTGGAGTCCTGCTCGCGCCTGCTCTTCGTCCTGGCCGTCGCGGTCGGGATCGCCTCGGGGCAGACCGCGGTAGCGCTCGGCATCGCCGCCGCGCCGCTGGTCTCGCTGGTGGTGATGCCGTGGGCGCTCCGACGCAGCGGGCGGGGGCGAGTGGCGGCCGAGCCGGCTTTGGAGGACGAGCGAGGCGGCAGCCTGCGCGCCGGCACCGGCTTCGCCGGCGCCGTGCTGGTGATCATGGCCGCCGAGCAGGCGCTGCTCAACGGGCCCGTGGTCGCCGTGGACGCGACCGCGGCCGACGCGGCGCTGGCCGGCTTCGTCTTCAACGTGCTGCTGATCTCGCGCGCACCGCTGCAGCTCTTCCAGGCGATCCAGACCTCGTTGCTGCCGCACCTCTCGGGCTTGGAGGCGACCGGCGGGCGGCGCCAGTTCGACCGGGCGATCGCCGTCACCGTGGCCGCGATCGCCGCCTTCGCCGGCTTGGTCGCGCTCGGCCTGGCGCTGATCGGCCCGTGGGCGATGGACCTGATCTTCGGGGGCGACTTCGCCTACGGGCGCTGGGGGCTGGTGCTGATGGCCTTCGGGATGGGCTTCCACCTCGTCGCCGGGACGCTGAACCAGGCCGCGCTCGCCCGCGGCCGGGCCGCGTGGGCGGCGGGCACCTGGCTGCTCGCCGCCGCGCTCTTCCTCGGCTGGCTCGCGCTGGCCCCGATCGACGATCCCGTGCTGGCGGTGGAGGTCGGCTACTGCGCCACCACCGCGCTGCTGGCGGGCGGGCTCTATGCGGCCTACCGGCGCTGAGCGCGCCGCGCCTCTGCTTCCGTCATCGTCCGGGCATGACCGTTCGACGGGTGATGCCGGACTTCCAGGCCGAGGACCCGGCCGCGAGCGCAGCGTTCTACGCCGACGTGGTCGGGCTCGAGGTGGTGATGGACATGGGCTGGATCGTCACGCTGGCCGCGCCGGACAACCCGGCGGCACAGTTGAGCCTGATGCGCGAGGACGCGACCGCACCGGTGCAGCCGGACGTCTCGATCGAGGTCGGCGACGTCGACGCGGCGTTCGCGGCCGCGCAGCACCGCGGCGCGGAGATCGTGCATCCGCTGACCGACGAGCCGTGGGGCGTGCGCCGCTTCTTCGTGCGCGACCCCGACGGCAAGGTGGTCAACGTCCTCAGCCACCGTTGAGCCCGCGCTACGCGTGGTTGCGCGTGAAGTGCCCCTGAGGCGGCCGGCGGCTACCCGCGGTTGCGGGTGTAGCGGCGGTTGACGCTCTCGCAGTTCGCGGTCCGCACGCCGCGGTTGAAGCCGATGCTGACCGTGTCGGCGCCCGGGCCGCAGTCGACCGTGAGGCTGCCGCGCGCGTAGGCGTTGACGGTGTCGTTGCCCGCCCCGCCGGCGATGGCGTTCGGGCCGCGGCCGGTGGCGCGGATGACGTCGTTGCCGCCGCCGCCGTCGATCCCGTTGCGCCCCACCCCGCCCTGCAGGTAGTCGTCGCCCTCGCCGCCGGCGATGACGTTGCTCGACCGGCCGCCGTAGACGGTGTCGTTGCCGCCGCCGGCGTCGAGGCGGTCGCTGCCGCGGTCGCCGCCGCCGGGCAGGCGGTTGCCCCAGAGCAGGTCGTTGCCCTCGCGGCCCAGCATCGTGTCCGAGCCGGGGCCGCCGAGCAGCTTGTCGTTGCGGTCGGTGCCGACCAGGCGACCGCGGCCGATGCGGTTGACGCCCTCGGTCGGGTCGCGCTCCTCGGGCGCCTCGATCACCTGCTCGCACTCGCGGATCTGCCCCTCTTGCAGGGCGTTGCGGTTGGAGATCCCCCCGCGCTGGTTGTAGGGGTTGATGTAGATGGTGTCGGCGCCGGGCCCGCAGTCGACCGTCCCGACCGCGGTGCCGTTGTTGACGTGCACGACGTCGTTGCCCGTCCCGGCCACCAGCCGGTCCGCGCCCGAGTCGGAGTAGAGCGTGTCGTCGCCGTCGCCGCCGTCGGCCTGGTCGGTCCCGGAGCCGGCGTGGATGACGTCGTTGCCGGGCCCGCCGACCGCACGGTCGCCCGCCTCGCCGAGGTCGATCGCGTCGTTGCCGTCGCCGCCCAGGCCGGTGTCGCGCCCGAAGCTGCCGGTGAGCTGATCGTTGCCCGGGCCGCCGTCCATCGTGTCGTCGCCCGAGCCGCCGTCGAGGCGGTCGTCGCCGCCGCGGGCGAAGAGCCGGTCGGGGCCGGTCTCGCCGAGCAGCAGGTCGCGGCCCTCGCCGGAGAGCAGCGTGTCGCCGCCGCCGTCGCCGCTGAGGATGTGGTCCTCGGAGCCGCCGAGCCGCAGCCGGTCGGGGCCGGGCGTGCCGATCCGCTCCGCGGCGGTGGCGATACCGGTGGCGGCGGCGAGCAGCGCGAACGCCGCCAGCAGGCCGATCAGGCGACGCACGAGGGCAGGCTCAGCCGCGCGCGACGGCGGCCGGGTCCAGCGACAGCGTGCCGGGCGACTCGAGCTCGCCGGGCTTCCAGCGCGTCTTGGGCAGGATCGCCCGGGCCACGACGCGGCCCTTGTGGCGCTCGATCGTCGAGAGCATCGACTTCACGAGCTCCTCGCCCAGGTAGTGCGGCTTGAGGCCCAGCTCGCGCAGCTTGGTGTTGGCGGCGTTGTAGTAGTGCTCCTCGAGCTCCACGCGCGGATTCGGGAACTGCTCGATCTCGACGTCGTAGCCGAGCTCGCCGGCCGAGCGGCGGGTCAGCTCGGCCAGCTCGGCGACCGTGAACTGCTCGGTGAACTGGTTGAACACCCGGAACTCGCCGCGCTGGGCGGGGTTGGCGACCGCGAGCTCGACGCACTGCAGCGTGTCGCGGATGTTCAGGAAGCCGCGCGTCTGCCCGCCCTTGCCGTAGACGGTCAGGGGCTGGCCGATGACCGACTGCACGCAGAAGCGGTTGAGCGCGGTGCCGAAGATCTCGTCGTAGTCGAAGCGCGTACAGAGGCGCTCGTCGAGCGCGGTCTCTTCGGTCTCGATCCCGTAGACGACGCCCTGGTTGAGGTCGGTCGCGCGCAGGCCCCAGATGCGGCAGGCGAAGTGCAGGTTGTGGGAGTCGTGGACCTTGGAGAGGTGGTACATCGAGCCGGGCAGCTTCGGATAGGGCAGCGTGTCGGTGCGGCCCTTGTGGTTGATCTCGATGAAGCCCTCTTCGATGTCGATGTTCGGCGTCCCGTACTCGCCCATCGTCCCGAGCTTGACCAGGTGGCAGTCCGGCACCCGGTCACGCAGCGACCACAGCAGGTTCAGGGTGCCGATGACGTTCGTCTGCTGGGTGGAGACCGCGTGGCGGCGGGAGATCATCGAGTACGGCGCGGAGGGCTGCTCGCCGTAGTGCACGACCGCCTCTGGAAGCGTGTCGGCGACGACCTGGTCGAGGAACTCGCCGTCGTCGATGTTGCCGATCATCGCGTGGACGTCGCGGCCGGAGATCTCGCGCCACGCCTCGATGCGCTCGGCGAGCGAGGTGATGGGCGTCAGGGAGTCGGTCGAGTGCTCGTGGTGCCAGCGTCGCCGGGAGAAGTTGTCGACGATGTGCACCTCGTGCCCCCGGGCCGAGAAGCGCATTGCCGTGGGCCAGCCGAGGTAGCCGTCGCCACCGAGAATGAGGATGCGCATGGCGGACCACCTTAGCCGGGCCCCGGGCGGGATCGGCCCGGGGCGGCGCCCGAGCGTCCATCTATCATCCCGGCAGATGGAGCCGCGGTCGACCCCGGCTGCCGGGCCGGCGCGGCTCCGTGCCGCCGTCGCGCAGCGCGTACGCACCCTCCCCGATCGCCACGGTGGTCCCGTCGTGTTCTCGCTCGTGGTGCTCGTCCTGCTGGGCGGCTTCGGCCTGCGCCTGGCCGCCGCGCTGAGCCCGCCCGCGGAGGTCGGCAACGACGCCGAGGCCTACATGATGATCGCCCGGGCGCTCTACGAGGACGGCCGCTACGGCAGCCCCGCGCAGGCCAGCCCGACCGACTGGTCCCCCGGCGCGCCGCTGCTCTACGGGGCCGTCTACTACCTGGTCGGCGGCGTCCGGCCCGGCGCGGTCCTGCTGCTGCTGGCGCTGCTCGGGCTCGCCACGATGGTCTTCGCCTACCTCATCGCCCGCCGGCTGGGCGGCCCGGTGGCGGGACTGTGCGCCGTGGTGCTCGCCGCGACCTATCCCTCGTTCGTGGAGAACACCCAGCGCATGCTCGCCGAGCCGCTGGCGATGTTCCTGCTGACCGGCACGGTGCTCGCCTTCCTGTGGGCCTCCGACGGGGGCCGGTTGTGGCGGTGGCTGCTGCCGGGGCTCGGGCTCGGTGCGAGCGCCCTGACGCGGCCGGAGTACGTCCCGTTCGTGGCGGTGTTCGGGCTGCTGGCCTTCGCGCGGGTGGCGTGGCTGCACCGCGCCGAGCGCCGGACGGCGGTCTTCAAGGGCGTGGCCGCCGCGGCGCTGCTGGCGGTGGCCTTCGCCGTGCCGTTGGCGCCCTGGACGGCGCGCAACTACGTCGTGCTCGACCGCTTCGTGCCGGTGACCACGGGCGGCGGCAAGGCGCTCTTCGTCGCCACCTATCTTCCTGGGGAGGGGCGCCAGCAGCGCGTGAAGGCGCTGCTGATCGAGCGCTACTACGGCAAGCGCCTCTCCTATCCCGAGGTCAAGGCGACCGAGATGGCGCCGCTGCTGGATCGCGTCGCGCAGCGCTATCCGGACCTGAGCCGCGACGCGGCGCTGGCCCGCATCGCGCGCGAGAACTTCCGGACCTACCTGACCGAGCAACCCGGCGCCTACGCCCAGATGGTGCTGGCGAAGATCGGCAACATGTGGGATCGCGGCTCGACGCCGGTGATGTCGACCGACGAGATGTTCGTCTACCACCGCGTGCTGATCGCGCTGGCCATAGTCGGCTTCGCGGCGATGCTGGCGTGGCGGCGCTGGGAGGCCGTCGTGATCGGGCTTCTCGTCGTCGGGGTGACGCTCGTCGGCGGCCTGACCCTGGCCGTCCCGCGGCGGGCGCTGCCGCTGATGCCTTTGGTGTTGTGCTTCGCGGCGCTGCCGCCGTCGTGGATCTTCACCGTGCCGTGGCGGCGGCGGGCCGTCGCGCCCGCTTCGGCGGAGCCGGTGGTGGACCGGACGCCGCAGCCGGTGGCGTAGCGAGCAGCTTGTGGAGGGCTGAGGCGATGGCGTCTGGCTCGGCTTGGAGCTGGCGCCACGTGATCCGCACCACCCTCCATCCCGCTACCTGCAGCGCGCGGTCGCGGGCGCGGTCGGACTCGAAGCTGGCTCGGGGGGCGTGGAAGGTCCAGCTGTCGAGCTCGACGATCAGGCTGGGCGTCGGCCACAGGCAGTCGGGCTCGAACGAGCTGCCGTTGACGTCGATCGTTGCGTTGACTTGAGGCCGGGGGAAACGGCGGGCATCGAGAGCGCACCGACCGGGCGGTCGTGACCTCCACCCGGGCCGGGCCGCCGCTGCGCATCCCCCAGTGCGCCCCGGCCGACCGGTGGCTCAGCCACGTTGCGGGGCCGATCGCCAGCACGGCCGCCAGCCGCCGCGCCTCGCGTGAGACCGCGTTGTGGCCCACGGCGTACACCCCGCGATAAAGAGGGTGAAGCCGGCCGTGCTCGATCCGGTAGCCGATCGCCCAGCGAGCCAGACCAAGCTCTGCCAGCTGCGAGCGGGCAACGAGACCGTGTTGACGCCGAGCCAGCGCCGCCATTTGCGCATCGAGCGGATCCTCGTGCACATAAGCGGACATAGTCCGCCGAACTGCACGACCATCTCCCATCCGACCAGGATGACGCCGCAAACGCCACGAAACACCACCCCTTCGATGCGCCTTCGTGCCAATCCGGCCCGCAGCGGCACGCGAGTGTGCGCGTGACAACGGCGTCGGGACCCGCCGCTATCCTGCCCCGCGCCCGTGGAGCTCAGCGCTCTCCGCATCTCGGGCCTCGTCTTCGGCGTGGCCATCATCGCCTACGCCGTCTGGCGTCGAGGCGCGCTGCGCAACGGGGACAAGCTGCTGCTGCTGGCCGCCGGCGTCGGCGTGATGATCGTCTCGGCGACCGAGCTGCCCGACGCGATCCTCGCCTTCTTCTCGTTCAGCGAGGGTGGTGGCGGGCGGATCCTCGGCCTGTCCGTGTTCGCGATCATCCTCCTGTTCCTGCTCGTGGTCCGCGGGCAGCTGCAGAACGGGCGGATCGAGCGCAAGCTCTCGGCGGCGCTGGAGGGCATCGCGTGGGACGAGTTCCGCGCCGAGGGGCTGCCGGAGCGCTTCCGGGACAAGGTGGCGGTCGTGATCCCGGCCTACAACGAGGCCGACAACATCGGCCAGGTGCTCCCCCGCATCCCCACCCGCGTGTGCGGGGCCGAGACGGCGGTGCTGGTCGTCGACGACGGCTCACGCGATGGGACCGACGAGGTCGCCCGCAGCTACGGCGCCGTGGTCGCCCGCCACGCGACGAACCTCGGCGGCGGCGCGGCGCTGCGGACCGGCTACCGGCTGATGACCGACTCGAACGCCACGCTCGTCGTCACGCTGGACGCCGACGGCCAGCACCTGCCCGAGGAGATGGCCAAGCTCGTGCAGCCGGTGCTCGACGGCGAGGTGCTCGTCGCCCACGGCTCGCGCGTGCTCGGCCAGGCCGACGCCAACCACTTCGCGCGCGAGATGGGGATCATCTTCTTCAACCGGCTCGTCTCGCTGATCACCCGCACGAAGGTGACCGACTGCTCCAACGGCTACCGGGCGGTCTCCACCGCGGCCCTCCCCCAGCTCGTGCTGCGCCAGGAGCAGTTCCACACCTCGGAGTTCATGATCGAGGCGATCAAGCGCGGCGTCCCCGCCGTCGAGGTGCCGGTGACCGTCGTCAGCCGCATACACGGGCACTCCAAGAAGCCCGCGGTGTTCCGCTACGGCTGGGGCTTCACCAACGCGATCATGCGGACGTGGCTGCGGTGACGGCCGCGAGCACGCGCGCCGCGGCGGCCTCGATCGGCTCGGCGTCCGCCGCCACCGTGAGCTCCGGGCGCTCCGGCGCCTCGTAGGGCGCGTCGACCCCGGTGAGATCCTTCAGCTCGCCGGCGCGGGCGCGGGCGTAGAGGCCCTTGGGATCGCGCCGCTCGCACTCGGCGAGCGGGGTCGCGACCCACACCTCGAGGAACGGCAGGCCGAGCCGGGCGCTCGCCGCGCGCGCGATCGCCCGGTCCTCCCGCGCCGGGGAGACCAGCGCCGCCAGCGCGACCACGCCCGCGTCGGCCAGCAGCGCGGCGACCTCGCCCGTGCGCCGGACGTTCTCGGCGCGATCCTCGGGCGAGAACCCGAGGTCGCCGTTCAACCCGTGGCGGAGGTTGTCGCCGTCGAGCAGGTAGGCCGCGTGCCCGGCGGCCAGCAGCGACTGCTCGACCGCGGCGGCGATGGTCGACTTCCCCGAGGCGGGCAGGCCGGTCAGCCAGACCGTGGCGGCGGCGTGGCCGGCGGCGGCGCGGCGCTCGTCGCGGCTGAGCGCGCGGCGCTCCCACACGACACCGGGCGAGCGGCGGGCCTCAGCGGCCATGGTCCGCGCGGTCGGGGTGCAATCCGGGCGAGCGGCGCGTGCGGTCAGCGGCCATGGTCGCCCGGGTCGTGGAGCATCCCCGCGCCGACGGTCTCGTTGGTGCTCTCGTCGATCAGGATGAAGGAGCCGGTCGTGCGGTTGGCGGCGTAAGCGTCGTAGACGACCTCGGAGCCCGTGCGCAGCCGCACGCGGCCGATCTCGTTGAGGCCGAGGTGGTCGGCGCCGGCACGCTGCTCGAGCGTCTCGACCGCGAGCGTGGACTCGATCGCCTCCAGCCGCGCGAGCACCGTGCGGGTCGTGTGCTTGAGCAGGTAGCGTCCGCCCGGCACCGCGGCGGCGTCGCCCAGCCAGCAGACCGTCGCCGCCAGCTCGCGCCCGACGTGCGGGCGCTCGTCCGGGCGGCAGAGCAGCTCTCCGCGCGCGACGTCGAGGTCGTCGGCCAGCTGGACGGCGACCGACAGCGGGGCGGGCGCGGAGTCGAGCGGGCCGCTCGGGCCGTCCAGGCCGACCACGGTGGTCTCCCGGCCGGAGGGGAGCGTCACCAGCGGGTCACCGGGGGCCACCGTGCCCCCCGCCAGCCGGCCGGCGTAGCTGCGCGCGGCCTCGGCGGCGCCCGCGGCCGGGCGGACCACCCACTGGACGGGCAGCCGCAGCGGCCCGTCGGCCACGCCGGCCGCCACCGGCGCGTGCTCGAGGTACTCCAGCAGCGTCGGCCCGCCGTACCATTCCAGCCGCGGCGAGCGATCGACCACGTTGTCGCCGTGCAGGGCGGAGACGGGGATGCAGGCGAGCTCCTCGACCGCCAGCTCCGCCGCCCAGCCGCGGAAGTCGCCGCAGACGCGCCGGAAGACGTCGCCGTCCCAGCCGACCAGGTCCATCTTGTTCACGCACAGGACGATCCGCGGGATGCCCAGCAGTGCCGCGATCGCCGCGTGGCGGCGGCTCTGGGTGAGCAGGCCCTCGCGCGCGTCGACGAGCACGACCGCGAGGTCGGCCGTCGAGGCGCCGGTGACCATGTTGCGCGTGTACTGCGCGTGCCCGGGCGTGTCGGCGATGATGAAGCGGCGCCGGGGGGTGGCGAAGTGGCGGTAGGCGACGTCGATCGTGATGCCCTGCTCGCGCTCGGCCCGCAGCCCGTCGGTCAGCAGCGCCAGGTCGAGGGCGCCGTCGCCGCGCCGGCGGCTGACCGTCTCGACGTGCTCGAGCTGGTCGGCGAGCAGCGCCTTGGCGTCGTAGAGGAGGCGGCCGATGAGCGTCGACTTGCCGTCGTCGACCGACCCCGCCGTGGCCAGGCGCAGGAGCTGCGGGCGCGCGCCGGCCCGGGCAGGCGCCGGCGCGGGCGTCGGCTCGGCCGTGGCCTCGCGCGGGGCGGCCACTAGAAGTAGCCCTCCTTCTTGCGATCCTCCATCGCGGCCTCGGAGACCCGGTCGTCGGCGCGCGTCTCCCCGCGCTCGGTGATGCGGGTGGCCGCGATCTCGGCGATCACGTCGTCGAGCGTGGCCGCCTGCGAGCGCACCGCGCCGGTGCAGCTCATGTCGCCCACCGTGCGGTAGCGGACCGATGCGGCGAAGGGCTCCTCCCCCTCGATCAGCTCGACGTGGTCGGAGAGCGCGTAGAGCATCCCGTCGCGCAGGAAGACCTGCCGCTCGTGGGCGAGGTAGATCACCGGGATCTCCAGCGCCTCGGCGGCGATGTACTCCCACACGTCGAGCTCGGTCCAGTTCGACAGCGGGAACACGCGCACGTGCTCGCCGCGGCGCACGCGGCCGTTGTAGAGCTCCCACAGCTCGGGGCGCTGGCGGCGCGGGTCCCACTGGCCGAAGTCGTCGCGGAAGGAGAACACCCGCTCCTTCGCCCGCGCGCGCTCCTCGTCGCGGCGCGCCCCGCCGAAGGCCGCGTCGAAGCCGCCCGCCTCGAGCGCCTCGAGCAGCACGGGCGTCTGCAGCCGGTTGCGCGAGGCGCGCGGGCCGCTCTCCTCGATCACCCGCCCGGCCTCGATCGCGGCCTCCACCGAGGCGACGACCAGCTCGGCCCCGAGCCGCGCGACCAGTTCGTCGCGGAACCCGATCACCTCCGGGAAGTTGTGCCCGGTGTCGACGTGCATCAGCGGGAACGGCAGCGGGCCGGGCCGGAAGGCCTTCTCGGCCAGGCGCAGCAGCACGATCGAGTCCTTGCCGCCCGAGAACAGCAGCACGGGGCGCTCGAGCTCGGCCGCCACCTCGCGCATGACGTGAATGGCCTCGGACTCGAGCGCCTCGAGGTGCGTCAGTGTCGCGCTCACCCCGGGGTGACGTGCAGCCCGCACTCCGACTTGGCCCGCCCGGCCCAGCGGCCCTCGCGGCCGGCGCCCGGCAGCGTGCAGTGGGTGCAGCCGATCGAGGCGTAGCCCTGGTCGTGCAGCGGGTTGTACGGGAGGTCGTGCTCGACGATGTAGCGCCAGACGTCGCGCTCGCTCCAGTCGGCGAGCGGGTTGGCCTTCCACTTGCCGTGGCGCTCGTCCCAGGCGAGCTTGGGCGTGTCCGCGCGCTCGGGCGACTGCTCGCGCCGCAGGCCGCTCACCCACGCGTCGACCTCGGACAGCGCGCGGTCCAGCGGCTCGACCTTACGCAGGGCGCAGCAGCGGTCGGGCTCAGTCGCCCACAGGCCGTCGACCCACGTCCCGCGGTAGACGGCGACGGTGATGCCGTAGCGCTGCTCGACGCGGCGCCAGGTCTCGTAGGTCTCCGGGAAGAGCACGCCGGTGTCCAGCGTGAAGACGCGGGCCTCCGGCTCGACCCGCATGAGCAGGTCGAGGATGACCGCGGCCTCCTTCTGAAAGGAGCAGGCCAGGTACAGACGCGGGTGGAACTCGGCCACCATGTGCTCGAGGACCTCAGAGGCGGTGTGCGCCTCGAGCTCGGGGGTGTCGATCCTGGTGGCCATCGGCGTCCTAGCTTAGTCCGAGCGGCGGAGCGCCCTCCGCGGGGGCGACGGCGAGGCGGCCGTCGCCAGCGCGGCGCACAGCCGCTCGCGCGCCTCGAGCTCGGCCGCGACCGGCGCGAGCACGTCGGTCTCGGCGACCTCGCGCACGCCGGCGTGCAGCGTCCGCCGCGCCCGGGCGGCGCGCCGGCGGGCCCCGAGGCCGTTGAGCACCCGGCACGCCAGCGCGATGAGCAGCCCGCCCAGCAGCCCGCCGAGCAGCAGCCCGGTCGGGATCGGGATCCCCTCGACCTCGGGCACCGGCAGCACCTCCTCGATCTGCAGCAGGCCGAGCCCCACCAGCGTGAGCAGCCACAGCCCGCCGGCGAGCGCGACGCCGGCGAAGAGCAGTTGCAGCAGACCGGCCAGCCGCCACCAGCGCGGGCGCGACATCTGCAGCTCGGCGCCCGCCACCGCAGCGTCGAGGCGCCCCGGGAGGCGGTCCTCGTGCGCCGTCGCCGCCGCGCGGACCAGCCCCGGCCAGGGATCCGCCAGCTCGCCCGCCGCCGCGCCGGCGAGCGTCCGCGTCGCCGTGGCCGCCTGCGCGCGCTGGACCGGGGTGGGCGCCGGCAGCGACGTGGCCTCGGCCGACTCGCCGCGGTCGAGGTGCAGCCGCCGCAGCGGGTCCGGGCGGGCGCGCCGGACCCAGCGCACCCATGGCAGCCCGGTATTCAGCGCGCCGCGGCGGAGGTGGGCGCGGCGCACGGCCGCGACGACGGCCGGGACGCCGGCCGCCTCGCCCAGCGCGGCCGTCAGGCGCTCGGACCCGGACTCACCCACCCGCCCGGCCTTGCCGCCGCCGTCGCGGCCGCAGCCGGCGTCCAGCGCGCCCGCGCGGTCGTTCACGTCGGCGGCCAGGCGCGCCACCGCCGTCTCGCGCGCCGCGACGCGCTCCGCGAGCAGCGCGCGCAGCTCGTCGATCCCCGCCCCCGTGCGGGCCGAGACGGCGTACACCGGCAGGCCGGGCAGCCCGTCGGCCGCCAGCAGCCGCCCGAGGTCCGCCTGGCAGGCCGCCAGCGCGTCGGGCGCGAGCAGGTCGGCCTGGTTGAGGACGACGATCATCGTCTCCGCGTAGGCCGCGAGGCGGCGCAGGTAGCGATCGTGCAGCGCCGCGTCGGCGTACTTCTGTGGGTCGGCGACCCACACGACCAGGTCGGCGAGCTCGATCACCCGCTCGACCTCCAGCCGATGGGAGCGCTCGACCGAGTCGAAGTCCGGCAGGTCGAGCAGCACCAGGCCGTCCAGCCCGGCGGCGGCATCGAGGCGATGCCGCCGCGGCACCTCGAGCCAGTCCAGCAGCGCCCCGCCCGGGTCGCCCCAGATCGCCGCGGTGGCCGCCGAGGTCGTCGGCCGGCGCCGCCCGGCCGTGGTCAGCTCCTCGCCGGCCAGCGCGTTGAAGAGCGTGGACTTGCCCGCCCCGGTGGGCCCGGCGAGCGCGACGACGGTCGCCTCCACCCCGAGGCCGAGGCGCCGGCCGGCGCGCGCGAGGACCGCCCGCGCGGCCTCCACGGGCTCCACGTCCAGCCGACCGTCGGCCAGCTCGACCGCCTCGGCCAGCGCGGCGAGCCGGCCGTCGAGCCCCGCGTCGCTCACCCGGCGGGCTCCAGCGCCGCCAGGGCCGAGCGCGCCTCGCGCAACTGCGCCAGGCGCCCTTCGATCCCGGTCACCGGCGCCAGGCGCGCCTGGAAGCGCTCGGCCTCGCCGGCCAGCAGGCGATCGACGCGGCCGAGCAGCTCCTCGCGCGAGCGCGCGGCGAGCGCGCGCACGGCCTGATCGCCGAACACCGCCTCGAGCACCTTCTGGGAGAGCGCCGACGTGCCACCCGCCACGACGACCTCGGCGCCCGTGAGTCCGCCGGTGCTGGCGAACACCGCGATCATGACCGTCAGCCCGGCGCCGTTGACCCCGAGCGAGGCCAGGCGCGCAGTCGTGCGCTTGCCGGCGCTCTCCTCGCGCACGAGGTCGAAGACGAAGCGCTGCCAGCCGCGGACCGCCTCGGACGTGGCGTCGGCCAGCCCGGGCGAGGCGGCGTCCAGGCGCTCGCCGCGCGCGAGCAGCGGCGTGCCGCCGGCCTGTCCGCGCCAGCTGCGCGCAACCCGCTCGGCGGCGCGGTCGGCGGCGGCGTGCACGACCGCATCGACGCCCGCCTGGACCGCCGTCCGGAGCTCGGCGTCGGCGGTCGGCTTGCCGGTGACCAGCGAGCGCAAACGGTCGCGCACCCAGCCGGCGCGCGTCTCCAACGCGCGCATCAGGTCGCCGGTGCCGACGACCTCGTGCCAGCGGGCCAGCACCTCGCCGCGCAGCAGCGTGCCGCTGCGCACCGCCTCGTCGACCTCCTCGCGCGCGGCCGCGTAGGCGTCCGTCACCGCCCGCTCGAGCGCGGCGGCGGCGTCGTGCTGCGCCTCGCCGGCCTCCTCGATGACGCCGACGCGGCGCGGCAGGCTCTTCAGTGCGCCGCCGAGCGTGCGCCGGACGAGCTCCGAGCGGGCCTCCGCGTCACCGGCCAGCCCGTCCAGCCACTCCCGCACCGGCGCCAGCGCGCTCCCGGGCAGGCGGCCGTCGCGCAGCGGCGACTCGGGCACGACCAGCAGCTCGGCGTCGCCCAGCCCGCGCTCGGCGAGCATCGCCCGCAGGTGCGAGCCGATCTCCTCGCTTCCGTCGGGCGGCACGCGGTCGAGCACCAGCGAGAGCGCGGTGCCGCGCTCGCGCGCCGCCAGCAGCAGGTCCCACGGCACCGCATCCGCGTAGCGGGCCGCGCTCGTCACGAACAGCCACGCGTCCGCCGCCGCGAGCAGCTGGCGCGCGAGGGTGCGGTTGGCCTCGACCACCGAGTCTATGTCTGGCGCGTCGAGCAGCGCCAGGCCGGGCGGCAAGCGGTCGGTGGGCGAGAGCTCGAGCGACCCGGCGTCCGCTTCCGTCGCCGCGCCCGAGATGCGCGGCAGCTCCGGGAGGATGCGGTCGTCCTCGAACCAGCCGCGGTCGGCGGGGTGGCAGACGAGGACCGGCGCGCGGGTGGTCGGCCGCAGGACGCCGGCGCGGCTGACCTCGAAGCCGACCAGGCTGTTGACGAGCGTCGACTTGCCGGCGCCGGTCGAGCCGCCCACGACCATCAGCAGCGGCGCGTCCATCTGGCGCAGGCGCGGCAGCAGGTAGTCGTCGATCTGGCCCGCGAGCTCGCGCCGCAGGACGCGCGCCTCCTCGGCGCCCGCCAGCTCGAGCGCGAGCGGGAGCCGGTGCAGCCCGTCGCGCAGCTCGACCAGCGCGGTCACCGTCCTGAGCGTCTCCGCGTAGCCGGGCACAGCCGGGAGGTTCCCGCTTTTCGTCCGCGGGAGACTCGCGACCCGCCCGGGTAGCCTCATCCAGGTGAGCAGCCGGGAACGTCAGCGGCGCGTCCTGCTCCTGCGGCTCGTCGCGCTGACCGCCGTCGTGGTGCTGGCCGTCGTGCTCGTGCCGCGGCTCGTCGACGGCCTCAACCCGTTCGGTACAGAGACGCGCGACCGCTCCCAGCCGACGCTGCTCAAGTCGCTGCAGAAGCTCAGCGAGTACCGCGCGGCGACGGCCAACTACCAGCAGATCGTCGACGTCGAGGAGGACGCGAAGCTGCTGCCCTCCTTCATCCAGGGCAAGCGGACGGTGCTGGTGGCGACCGGCAACGTCGACGCCAGCGTCGACTTCCGCGAGCTCGGGCCGAAGTCGCTGCAGGTCTCAGACGACCGCCGCGCGGTGACCATCACCCTCCCCCGCGCGCAGCTGAGCCCGGCGCGGATCGACCTCGCCAAGACGCGCGTCGTCGACCGCGACCGCGGGCTCCTGGACCGCGCCGGCGAGGCGCTGGGCGCCGGGGGCGCCGACGAGGAGCGCCAGCTGCTGCTGCTCGCTCAGCGCAAGCTCGACGCGACGGCGCGGGCGGATCCGGACCTGCCACGCGCCGCCGAGCGCAACACGGCCGCGATGCTCGAGCGGCTCGCGCAGGGGCTCGGCTACGAGCGCGTGACCGTGCGCTTCAGCGACGCCGGGCCACCTGTCTGAACGAACGCGCCCGGCGGCGCGCGAGCGCGGGGCTTATCGTCCCGGGCGCCATGAGCACCGACGACGTCTACGAGGTCGAGGCCTGGTCGATCCCCGAGCGGCGCCTGCGACTCGACCTGCTGGCAGAGACCGAGTCCGTCTTCGCGCTCTCCAACGGCCACATCGGGCTGCGCGGCAACCTCGACGAGGGCGAGCCGTTCGGGGTCCCGGGCACCTACCTCAACGCCTTCTACGAGACGCGGCCGCTTCCCTACGCCGAGGGCGGCTACGGCTACCCGGAGGACGGTCAGACCGTCGTCAACGTCACCAACGGCAAGGTGCTGCGACTGCTGGTCGACGACGAGCCGTTCGACGTCCGCTACGGGCGCGTGCTCCACCACGAGCGGGTCCTCGACCTGCGCGACGGCGTCCTCACGCGCGAGGTCGAGTGGGTCTCCCCGGCGGGCACGCGGGTGCGCGTGCGCTCGACGCGGATGGTCTCCTTCGTGCAGCGCTCGGTGGCCGCGATCTCCTACGAGGTCGAGCCGGTCGACGCATCGGCGCGGATCGTCGTGCTCTCGGAGCTGGTGGCCAACGAGCCGGTGCCGGCGCAGACCGACGACCCGCGCGCGGCGGCCGCGCTGCGCTCGCCGCTGGTCGGCGAGTTCCACGGCTGCAACGGGATGCGGGCCGAGCTGATCCACCACACGCGCGCGAGCGGGCTGCGGATGGCGGCGGCGATGGACCACATCGTCGAGGGGCCGGAGGGCACCGTCACGACGATGGAGTCAGAGACCGACCTCGCCCGCCTCACGGTGACCACCGAGCTCGAGCCGGGACAGCCGCTGCGCATCGTCAAGCTGCTGGCCTACGGGTGGTCGAGCCAGCGCTCGCTGCCCTCCCTGCGAGCCCAGGTCGACGCCGCGCTGGCGTCGGCCAAGCGGACGGGCTGGAAGGGGCTGCGGGCCGGGCAGCGCGAGTACCTCGACGACGTCTGGGACCGCGCCGACGTCGAGCTCGAGGGCGACGCGGCGCTCCAGCAGGCCGTCCGCTTCGCGATCTTCCACGCCCTGCAGGCCGGGGCACGGGCCGAGCGGCGCGCCATCCCGGCCAAGGGGCTCACCGGCAGCGGCTACGACGGCCACTCCTTCTGGGACATGGACACCTTCGTGCTCGCGGTGCTCACCTACATCGCCCCGGAGGCCGCCGCCGACGCGCTGCTCTGGCGCCACTCGACGCTCGACCTGGCCGAGGCGCGCGCGCACGAGCTCGGGCTCTCGGGCGCCGCCTTCCCCTGGCGCACGATCCGCGGGCAGGAGTGCTCTGGCTACTGGCCCGCCGGCACCGCGGCCTTCCACGTCAACGCCGACGTGGCGGACGCGGTCCGCCGCTACCTGTCGGCCACGGGCGACGAGGCCTTCGAGGCCGGGCCGGCGCTCGACCTGCTCGTCGCCACGGCGCGGCTGTGGCGCTCGGTCGGCCACCACGACTCCGAGGGCGGCTTCCGGATCGACGGCGTCACCGGGCCGGACGAGTACAGCGCGCTGGCCGACAACAACGTCTACACGAACCTGATGGCGGCGCGCAACCTGCAGTCCGCCGCCGAGCTGGTCGTCCGCCACCCGCGGCGGGCCGGCGAGCTCAACGTGGACGAGGAGGAGGTCGCGAGCTGGCGCGACGCGGCCGCCCGCATCATCGTCCCCTACGACCAGCTGCTGCGCGTGCATCCGCAGGCCGAGAACTTCACCCACCACCGGCGCTGGGACTTCGACGCCATCGGCCCGGAGCAGTACCCGCTGATGATGTCCTTCCCCTACTACACGCTCTACACCACGCAGGTGGTCAAGCAGGCCGATCTCGTGCTCGCGCTCTACATCTGCGGCGAAAGCTTCTCGCCCGAGCAGAAGGAGCGCGATTTCGCCTACTACGAGCACATCACCGTCCGCGACTCGTCGCTGTCGGCCAACACGCAGGGGATCGTCGCGGCCGAGGTCGGCCACGTGGAGCTCGCCTACGACTACTTCGCCGAGACGGCGTTCGTCGACCTGCGCGACACGGCGGGCAACACCGCCGACGGCCTGCACATCGCCGCGCTCGCCGGCACATGGCTCGTCGCGGTGGCGGGCTTCGGCGGGATGCGCGACACCGGCGACACGCTCGCCTTCGCCCCGCGGCTGCCCTCGCGGCTCGGGCGGCTGACCTTCCGCATGCTCTACCGCGGCCGCCGGCTGCGCGTCGAGGTCCGCCAGAAGCAGGTGTCCTACGAGGTCGTCGACGGCGAGCCGCTCGAGCTGCTGCACCACGGCGAGGCGTTCACGGTCGCCAAGGGCAAGCCGGTGACCCGCAAGCTGCCCGACTTCGAGTGGCTGCCGCCGATCGACCAGCCGCCCGGACGGGCGCCGAGCCGCCGCCACACGGAGGTGTAGGCCATCGCCGGCGCGGTCGAGCCCGACGGCGCGGGCGCCCGCAGCGCGCGGGCGACGATCTGCGACGCCGTGCGCCGCCTGACGGGCGCCGACGCCGTCACGCTGTGGGAGCACGACGCGCGCGGCGAGGTGGTCGCGACCGCGACGAGCGGTCCCGCCTCGCCGCCGGACGCGACCGGACCGCCCGCGCAGGCGCACACCGAGCCGGTGCGTTCGGCCGACCGCCTGCACGGGCTGCTCGCGATCGTCTGGTCTGAGCCACAGGCGCCGCTGACCCCGGCCGTGCGCAACACCGTGCGGGTGCTGGCCGGCAGCGTGGCGCGGGCGATCGAGCACGACGAGCGCGTCGCCGCCCTCGAGCGCGACGCCCGGGTCGACCGCCTGACCGGGCTGCCGAGCGCACGCGCGTGGCGGGAGGCGCTCGAGCGCGAGCTGGCCCGCGCCGCCCGCGGCGGCGAGCCGCCGTGCGTGGCCGTGCTCGCGTTCGACGGCGAGCGCGACGATCCCTCGGCCGACGGCCTGCTGCGCCAGGCGAGCACCCGCTGGCGCGCCCGCGTGCGCGGCGGCGACGTGCTCGCCCGGCTGGACGGCGCGCGCTTCGGCCTGCTGCTGCCCGCCACCGCGCTCGGCGCGGGACGCGCGGTGGCTCAGCGACTGGCGGACAGCGCCCCGGGCGCCCGGCGAGTCTCGGTGGGCGTGGCCCACGCCGGCGACGGTGAGCGCCCCGAGGAGCTGCTCGAGCGCGCGGAAGCCGCCCGGCCCACGGCCCCGCGCCGGGCGCGCAGCGCCTGAGCGGAGCGCTACTCGGTCGTCACCGCGCGCAGGACGTCCACCCGCGACGCCCGGCGCGCCGGGCCGAGCGAGGCCAGCACGCCGGCGAGCGCGGCGAGGACGGCGAGGCCGATCAGCGTCCCCCACGGGATCGCGAGCCTGAAGCCGTCCTCGGCCAGCGGCCGGGAGACGAGCGCCGCGAAGGCCGTCCCCAGCACGAGCCCGAGCGCCGCGCCGAGCAGCGCGGTGATCACCGCCTCGCCGCGGACCGTCCGGCGGACCTGGCGGCGCGACATGCCGACCGCGCGCAACAGGCCGAGCTCGCGCGTGCGCTCGTGGACGGACAGCGCGAGCGTGTTGACGATCCCCAGCAGCGAGACGATCACCGACAGCGAGAGCAGCGCGTAGATAAGCCCGAGGATCTGGTTGACGGCCTCGGCCTGCTGGTCCTTGAAGCCCTCGAGCGTGAGCGGGTCGGCCGAGGGGAAGGGGCCGAGCGCCGCCTTGGCCAGGCGCTCGATCTGCGCCGGCGTCGTGCCCTCGGCGCCGCCCACCAGCACGAGCGCGTCGGACTCCACGTTCCAGTCGCGGCCCATCGAGAGGTTGGCGATCGTGACGTCCCCCAGCACGCCGACCTGGTTGTCGTAGGTCCCGGTGATCGCATAGGCGACCCGCTTGCCGGTCGGGGTGGTCATCTGCAGCGTGTCGCCGACCGCGAAGCCGTTGTCCTTCGCCCAGCCGTCGTCGACGAGCGCCTGGCGCTCGCTGAGGCGCCGCAGCGTGGCCTCCGAGCCCTCCACGAACTCCGGCCGGAAGACCTCGCCCACGGACGCGGGATCCAGGCCCGAGGTGCCGGTGTTGCCTGGCACGCCCTCGACCTTGCCGGACTGAAAGCGGATGGCGCTGACCGCGTCGACGCCCTGCACCCCGCGCAGGCGGTCGGCCGCCCCGGCCGGGATGGGCGTGAAGCCGTCCTGGCTGGTGACGACCACGGAGGCGGAGAACTGCTCGTCGATCACCCCGTCGACCGAGGCGCGGATGCCGGCGGCGAAGATCGCCACGAAGACGACGAGCGCCAGCCCGACCATCAGAGCGGAGGCGGTGACGGCGGTGCGCTGCGGCTGGCGCTGGGCGTTCTCGCGTGCCAGCCGGCCGGTGAGGCCGCCGAGCTTCTCGAGCGGCGCGCCGATCACGCGCGCGAGCGGGCGCACAAGCACCGGCGCGAAGAGCGCGATGCCGAACACGCAGGCCATCGCGCCGAGCCCGAGCACCGAGAGGTCGGCGCTGCTCGAGCCCAGCGCCCCGAAGAGCCCGAGCAGCATCCCGCCCACCCCCAGCGCGGCGATCACGGCGGCCGCGACGATGCGCACCACGCCGACGCGGCCCGACCCGGGGACGTCCGCCTCGCGCATGGCCGCGACCGGCTCGACCTGCGTCGCCCGACGCGCGGGGATCACCCCGGAGACGATCGTCGCGATCATCCCCACCAGCAGGCCGGCGATCACGGTGCCCGGGGCGAGCACGGTGTCGGTGGTCGGGAGGTCGAGCCCGAAGCCCGCCAGCAGCGCGGCCAGGCCCTGCGCGAGCAGCACCCCGGCCGCGATCCCGAGCAGCGAGGCCACGAGCCCGATCAGGGCCGCCTCGAGCAGCACGGCGCCGAGCACCTGCCGCCGCGAGGCGCCGAGCGTGCGCAGCAGCGCGAACTCGCGCGAGCGCTGGGCGACGGTGATCGAGAAGGTGTTGAAGATCAGGAAGCCGCCCACCAGCACGGCGACACCGGCGAACACCAGCAGCGCCGTCGTGATGAAGCCGAGCTGCTCGCCGATGTCGGCGGCCTGCTGATCGGCGTCCTCCTGACCGGTGCGGACCTCGAACCCGCGGCCCGCGACCGTCGCGACGCGCTGCTTGAGCGCCTGCGGCGAGACCCCCTCCTCGGCGGCGAGGACGACCTCGTCGAGCTTGCCGGCGCGGTCGCTGACCCGCTGGGCCTCGGTGAGCGTGAGCTCCGCGAAGCTGGCGCCGCCCAGCGACTTCGTGTCGCCGAGCGTCGCCAGGCCGGCGATCTCGTAGACCTTCGCCGGCGCGCGGCTCGCGAGCCTGATCCGGTCGCCGACCGCGAAGTCGTTGCGCTCGGCCGTCGCGAGGTCGATGACGACCTCGCCCGGGCCCGCCGGGGGCCCGCCGTCCTCGTACTCGAGCGGGTCGAAGCGGCCGCTGCGCGCGGAGAAGAGCAGCGCGGGACCGGCCTGGCCGCCGATCGCCTCCCCCTTGCTGTCGAACAACGTCGCCTGGGCCTCCACCGAGCCCTGCGCGGCGGCGACGCCGTCGACCGCCCGCACGCGCTCGAGCACCGCCGCGTCGAAGGGCTGGAGCTCGTTGAAGTCGTCGTCGACGGCCTGACGAGCCTTGACCGAGACGTCGACGCCCTTCGACGCGCGCTGGAAGAGGTCCTCGAAGGAGGCGTCGATCGTGTCCGTGAACACGAACGTGCCGGCGACGAAGGCGACGCCGAGCAGGACGGCGAGGCCCGTCAGCGCGGTGCGCAGTTTGCGCGCGACCAGGCCCCGCAGCGCGAGGCGCAGCACTAGCGGCCCGTCCCGGAGCGAGCCACTACGCGACGGCCTTCATCAGGTCCAGCACGCCCGCCTCGGACTCGCCGGCGCCGTCGTGGACGACCGCGCCGTCGCGCAGCACGACGACGCGATCGGCGACCGACGCGGCGTGCGCGTCGTGGGTGACCATGATGACCGTCTGGCCGAACTCGTCGACGGCCTCTCGCAGGAGCGCGAGCACCTCGTCGGAGGCGCGCGAGTCGAGGTTGCCGGTGGGCTCGTCGGCGAAGACCACGGCGGGGCGGGAGGCCAGCGCGCGGGCGACGGCGACGCGCTGCTGCTGGCCGCCGGAGAGCTCGGACGGGCGATGGGTCAGCCGGTCGCCGAGCTCCACCTTGGCGATCAGCGCCTCGAGCCACTCGGCGTCGGGCTTGCGCCCGGCCAGCGTGAGCGGCAGCACGATGTTCTCCTGCGCGGTGAGCACCGGCACGAGGTTGAAGGCCTGAAAGACGAAGCCCAGCCTGTCGCGGCGCAGGCGCGTGAGCTTGCGGTCGTCGAGGTTCGCGAGCTCGACGCCGTCGACCACCACCGAGCCGCTGGTCGGCGTGTCCAGGCCGGCCAGCAGGTGCATGAGCGTCGACTTGCCCGAGCCCGACGGCCCCATGATCGCCGTGTATCCGCCCGCGGGAAAGCACAGCGTGACGTCGTTGAGCGCGTGAACCGCCGTCGGCCCCTCGCCGTAGCGGCGATGCAGCGCGGAGGTGGAGACGATGGCGTCGTGGGCAGGGGTCGTCGCGCTCATGCGCCGAGGATGACGCAGCGGCCGGGCGGCGCCGGTCGGGGTGGCACCAATGCCCGGGGTGCGGGTACCCGCACCCCCCGCCCGCTAGGCGGACCGCAGGTAGGCCAGCACGGCCAGCACGCGGCGGTGATCAACCGCCGTCGGCGTGAGGTTGAGCTTGGAGAAGATCGAGGTCACGTGCTTCTCGACCGCCCGCTCGGTCACGACCAGGCCCTCGGCGATGGCGGCGTTCGAGCGACCCTCGGCCATCAGCCCGAGCACCTCGCGCTCGCGCGCGGTCAGACCCTCCAGGGGGTCCTCGCGGCGGCGGCGCCCGAGTAGCAGCGCCACCACCTCGGGGTCCAACGCCGAGCCACCGCCGGCCACCCGGCGCACGGCGTCGGCGAAGGTGTCCACGTCGGCCACCCGGTCCTTGAGCAAGTAGCCGGTGCTCTCGGTCGACTCGGTCAGCAGGTCCAGCGCGTAGGCCTCCTCGACGTACTGGGAGAGGACCAGGACGCCGGTGCCGGGGAACTCCGCGCGGATGCGGTGCGCGGCGCGCAGGCCCTCGTCGGTGTGCGAGGGCGGCATGCGGACGTCGACGACCGCGACGTCGGGCTTGTGGGCCCCGACCTTGCGCAGCAGGTCCTCGGCGTCGCCAGCCTGGCCGGCGACCTCGAAGCCCGCCTCCTCGAGCAGGCGCACGAGGCCCTCGCGCAACAGGACGGAGTCCTCGGCGATGACGACGCGCAGGGAGTCGGTGGTGGTGCTCATACGGGGAACTCGACGCGGACGCGGGTGCCGACGCCGGGTGGCGAGTCGACCTCCAAGCGTCCGTCGAGGGCCGCAACCCTATCGGCCAGGCCCCGCAGGCCGGAGCCCCGCGCCGGGTCGGCGCCGCCGATGCCGTCGTCGACGACCTCGACGACCGCGTGCCCGTTGGCCCGCGCGACGCTGACGCTGGCCTGGGAGGCGTCCGCGTAGCGCACCACGTTGGTCAGCGCCTCGGCGACGACGTAGTAGGCGGCCGCCTCGACCGGGTGCGGCAGGCGCGCGCGCGGCACCTCGACCTCGACCGGCACCGGCGAGCGGCCGGCGAGCGCCTCGAGCGCCGCCTCCAGGCCGCGGTCGGAGAGCACGGCGGGATGGATGCCGCGAGCCAGCTCGCGCAGCTCGGCGAGCGCCAGGTTGAGCTCCTCGTGGGCGCCGGAGAGCAGCTCTTCGGCGCCGCCAGGATCCTTCGTGAGCTTCGCCTGGGCCAGGCGCAGCGTGAGCGAGAGCGCGACGAGGCGCTGCTGAGCGCCGTCGTGCAGGTTGCGCTCGAGCCGGCGGCGCTCGGCCAGCGCCACCTCGATCAGGCGCGAGCGCGAGGTGTGCAGCTCCTCGACGCGGGCGCGCAGCTCGGCGGCGAGCCGGGCGTTCTGCATCGCCAGGCCGGCGGCGGCCGCGACGGAGCGCACGGCGTCGGCGGCCTCGACCAGTCCCGCCTCGTGGATGATCGCGCCCACCCGCTTGCCCTCGAGCTCCACCGGCGTCCAGGCGCGCGCCGGGTCACCGGGCGCCGGGAGCTCGACGCCCAGCCCGCGGTCGTCGACCCACAGCTGCTTGTCCTCCAGCCAGAAGACGAGCTGCAGCGAGCGGTCGTCCAGCGCCTCGGCCAGCAGCGCCCGCAGCGGGCCGGTGTCCGGCGTCTCGCCGATCCGCAGCAGCAGCTCGGCGACCGCGCCGGCGCGCACCACGCGCGAGCGGGCGAGCCCGTAGAGGAAGGCGTAGGGCGTCGAGGCGAAGCAGATCAGCGCCAGCGCGTCGAGCAGGTCGGGGGCCAGACCTCGCACGCCGATCGACGCGGACGCCAGGAACGCGGCGAAGACGGCCATCAGCGTGGCGGCCGACCACAGCACGGGCACCATCGCGCGGCGCTGGGCGCGGCCGAAGGACTCGAAGCGGCGCCAGAGGATGGTCAGGAAGATCGCCATCAGGACGATCGCCAGCCCGGTCGTGAAGCCGTCCAGGACGCGGGCGAGCGTCTCGTTGTCGGCCACCTGGATGGACGAGGACGGGCAGCCGTCGCCGTCGCAGTGGTAGGTGCTCACGTTGGCGAACAGCAGCCACGGCAGCGGCCCGATCAGCGACAGCCCGTAGCCGGCCCGGACCAGGCGGCGTGCCCCTGGGCTCGAGAGCCGCCCGTCGGGATAGCTGAGCACCATGTGGGCGAAGGCGGCCACGTGCAGGCTCGAGAGCAGTGCGCCGAGCGTGAAGACCAGCTCGTTGTCGGAGCCCTGCAGCGCGCCGAGGTACCAGAGGAAGCCGACCAGCGCCATCAGCGCGCCGAAGCGCTGGTGCGGGCGCCGCCACCACGCGTAGAGCCCGATGCCGATGAACGAGCTGCCCACGAAGAGCCCGATCACGACCGAGAGCGCGCGGTTGGAGATGTGGTCGCTGGTGAGCGTGATCGCGCTGGCCAGCACGCCCGCCGCCACCCCGGCGGCGGCGATCGCGATCAGGGCGCGCTTGAGCGCGCTCACAGCAGCGCCTGCACGCGGTCGCCGGAGAGCTCGGCCTTGGGCACGAAGCCGCGCGCGCCCGAGCGCGAGACGAGCGGGCCGAAGTCCGCGCCGTCGCGGCTGGAGACGAGGATCACCGCGGGCGCCCCGTCGCGGCCGGTGAGCCGGGCCGCGACGTCGAAGCCGTCGATGTCGGGCAGCTGCACGTCGAGCAGCACGACCTCGGGTCGCAGGCGCAGCACCTCGTCGAGCGCGCGCAGCCCCGTCTCGGCCTCGCCGACGACGTCGAATCCCTCGGCCTCGAGGAGGATCCGGGCACTGGCCCGGAACGAGGGATGATCGTCGACGATGAGGACCCTATGACCCATTTCCAGCCGATTGTGGCTGCAACCACATCAGCCTCCTATACGGCTGACCGTACCCCCTGACGGGCGTCTGAGACCACTCTGTCTATCGCCCGCCACGCGGCCACCGGATCCTCGGCGCCGAAGACCTTCGACCCGGCGACGAACACGGTCGCGCCGGCCTCGGCACACGGGCCGCCGGTGGACTCGTCGATCCCGCCGTCGACCTCGATCGCCACGTCGGGCCCGAGCAGGGCCCGCAGGCGGCGCAGCTTGTCCAGCGAGTGCGGCAGGAACGCCTGCCCGCCCCAGCCCGGGTTGACGGTCATGCACAAGACCAGGTCGACGTCGCCCGCCAGCTCGGCGACCGTTCCCGCCGGGGTGGCCGGGTTGAGCGCGAGCCCCGCGTTGCAGCCGGCCTTGCGCACGGCGTCCAGCGCGTAGTGCACGTGCGGGGTCGCCTCCCAGTGCAGCGTGATGCCGTCCGCCCCGGCCGCGGCGAACGCCTCGACCTGGCGCTCGGGCCGGTCGATCATCAGGTGGACGTCGAGGTAGCCGCCGGCGTCGTGGACCTGCTCGGCGAGCGCCTCGACCGCCAGCGGCCCCATGGTGATCGCGGGCACGAACTGGCCGTCCATGACGTCGACGTGGATGACGCGCGCGCCCGCGTCCATGACGAGCGCGACGTCGGCGCCGAGGCGGGCGAAGTCGGCCGAGAGGATCGACGGCGCGACCCCCTCCGGCCTGGGGCGCGGCGGGGCGGCGGTCATCAGATGGGCTGGAGCATGGAGCTCCGGCAGTGGTTGCAGGCGTACAGCTCGGTGTTGGACATGCGCACGATTGTGGAGTGTTCGCCGCACTGGGGGCACACCGACATCAGCTCGAAGCGCCGCAGGCAGTTCACGCAGCGGTAGCGGCCGGGCAGGTTGGTGGGCCGCAGCCACGGCTCGCCGCAGCCGGGGCAGACCGGTCCGAGATCGACCTCGGGCTCGCTCACGATGGCCCGGCCCGGCGCAGGCGCGCGATGAAGAAGCCGTCGGTGCCGTCGCGGTGCGGCAGGGTCAGCAGATGGCGGGCCACGGTCGGATGCTCCCAGACTCCGAGCCCGGCGTGCAGGTCGTCCGCGGCGAAGTCCGGGCGTTCGGCCTCAAAGGCGGCGACGACGGCCTCGTTCTCGGTGGGCGAGATCGTGCAGGTGGAGTAGACGAGCGTGCCGCCGGGGCGCAGCGCGGCGGCCCCCGCGCGCAGGATGGCGGCCTGGGTGACGGCAAGCCGCCCGGGCGTCTCGGCGGACTTGCGCCAGCGCGCGTCGGGGCGTGCGGCCAGCGTGCCGAGGTCCGAGCACGGCGGGTCGACGAGCACGCGGTCGTAGGCGCCGGCGTCGCCGGCGGCCGCGACGGTGGCGTCGGCGACGCGGACCTCGACGCGCGCGGCGCCGAGCCGATCGGCCGTGCGGCGCAGCGCCGCCGCGCGGCCGGGGTGGCGCTCGACCGCGGTGACCGTCCCCGAGCCCGCCATCAGCGCGGCGAGGTGGGTCGTCTTGCCGCCCGGGGCGGCGCACAGGTCGAGCACGCGCTCGCCGGGACGGGGGGCGAGCAGCCGGGAGACGGCCATCGCCGCGCGTGACTGGGGCATGTAGAGCCCCGCCGCGAAGCCCGGGTCACCGTGGGCGTCGAAGGCCGCCTCGAGCACGAGCGCCTCGGGCAGGTGCGGCGGCGCCGGCGCCTGGGCTGCGCTGACCGGCAGGCGGGCGCGCAGCGCCTCGGCGTCGGCGCCGCGCAGGGGGTTGGCGCGCAGCGCGGCCTCGGCCGGGCGGTTGCCGGCGGCCAGCAGCGCGCGGGCGGCGGGCGCGCCGAGCGCGTCGAACCACAGCTCCGCGATCCACTCGGGATGGGAGTGCATGAGCGCGGCGCCCGCCGGGGTGGCGTCGGAGAGCTCGGCGAGCCGGGCGGGCGCCTCGCGCGCCGCGCGCCGGAGCACGGCGTTGACCAGCCCGGCGCCGCCGCGCGAGCCCGCCTTGGCCAGCTCGACCGACTCGGTCACCGCCGCATGCGGGGGGATGCGATCGAGGTAGGCCAGCTGGTAGACGCCGAGCCGCAAGGCGGCGAGCACCGGCGGGTCCAGCGCCGCCGGCGGCCGGGCGCTCCAGCCGGCGATCAGGTGGTCGAGCGTGGCGCGGCGCTGGACGGCGCCGTAGGCCAGCCGGGTGGCCAGCGCGCGATCGCGCGCGGAGAGCTCGAGGCGGTCGGCCTCGGCGTGCAGCGCGCGGTCGGCCCAGGCGTCGTCCTCGAAGACGCGGCGCAGGACGGCGAAGGCGCACCCGCGCGCCGGCGCAACTCCGGGGCCGGGCGCGGCGTTCGCGCGCGGGCGCGATCGAAGGCTGGGCATGGGCGTCGAGGGTGGCCGTCGAGGGTCCAACAATCGTCCAGTCGCTTTATGCGGGCCTCATGTCCGGCGGAGCCGCTGCCGACGAGAGACGTACAAGGATCCTAGGCATGCCGTCCGCAGACTCCCCCGCAGAATCCCGCCGCCGGGCTCCGGCCGCCGAGCTCCGTCACACGGCGGCGATCTCTGCCGGTCTCGTCGTCGCCTTCCTGGTCGCGGGCATCATCGGCGCCTCGCTGCTGACCGTCACCGGCACGGGCGGGCTCGAGGGCCGCCCGGCGACCGACGGGGCGCTCCAGCTCGCGCCGCCGCGCGGGTGGACCGCGCCGGGCATGGCCGGACCGGGCGCGGCAGCGCCGGGCGGGCCGGGCTCTGCCCTCGCGGGCGCCCCCGGCGCGCCGGGTGGCCTTGGTGGCAGCTTCTCCACTCCGCTGACCGGCACCTTCCCCGGCGGCTCGGCGCCGGGCCTCGCCCCGGTCTCCCCGGGCGGCAACGGCGCCCAGCCCGGTTCGCGGTTGGAAGGCGTTGCGGGCCGCGGCGGCTCCGGCAGCCGCGGCGACGGCGCCGACTCCGGCTCCGGCGGCTTCCCGGCGGTGCCCGCTCCCGCCACGCCGCCGGCCACGCCCGTGACGGGCGGCGACGCGGACGGCGACGGGCTCCCCAACGCGTGGGAGCAGACCACCGGCCTCGACGACCCCAACGGCGACCCCGACGGCGACGGCCTCCCGAACTTCGCGGAGTTCCGGCTCAACAGCGATCCGGCGCTGGCGGACTCCAACGGCGACGGGCGCGCGGACGGCGACGAGGACTCGGACGGCGACGGGCTGCGCAACGTCGTCGAGCTCCGGGTCCAGTCGAGCCCGTGGGAGCCCGACTCGAACTTCGACGGCGTCTCCGACGCCCAGGACGACGCCGACGCCGACGGACTCGCCAACGGCGTCGAGCAGGCCATCGGCACGGACCCCTCCGACCCGGACACCGCCGGCACCGGGAGCGGCGACGCGGCGGCCGACTCTGACGGCGACGGGGTCGGCAACGGCACCGAGACCGCGCTCGGGACGAGCCCCGTGGCCGCCGACTCCGACGGCGACGGCGCGAGCGACGGCGACGAGCTGGCCGCGGGCACGGATCCGTGCGACGCGCAGTCGATCGCACCCGCCACGCCCGCGCCGACCTCGCACTCGGAGGCAGCGCCGTCCGCCGGTTCGCAGCCCGACGGGGCGGACGGCACGGAGCCGGAGACGCCTGACTCGCCGGCCGCGCCTGACACGCCGGCCACGCCTGACACGCCGGCCGCGCCCGACGCGCCGACCGCGACTGATGCGCCCGTCGAGCCGGTGACCGAGTCGCCGGAGCGCGACGAGCCCGCCGAGCGGACGGTCCCGCCGGCGCCGGACCCCGCGCCCGCGCCGCCCGCAACCGAGCCTCCCGCGCGCTCCGAGCCCGACCCCGAGCCCGAGCGGCCCGCGCTCGCTCCGGAGCAGCCGCCGGCCGCGGAGACGCCCGCCGACCCCACTCCCCCTCCCCCTCCCCCTCCGCCCCCGCAAGAGCCGCAGCCCGCGGCCGAGCCGTGCCCGCCGGAGCCGGAGGCGGTCGAGCCGGAGCCGGTCGCCGACCCCGCCGCGGAGCCGGCTGCGGCCGAGCCCGCCGACGACCCGCCTGCCGAGCCGGCTGCGGGCTGAGACGACGGCCGGCAGGGCCGAACCCCCCACCGAGGGGACGAGGGCTCGGCGGGCCGCGGCAGGGGGCGAATTCCTGCGCCGATCAGGTTCCGGCGACGAAACGTCGAGATCACCCCCCGGGGACTCCGGATCTCGACGTGTTGATCGCCCGCACGCTTCGACCCCCTCGATGCGGGGTTCGCGCTTCCTTCGCGGACGAACGGAGCGAGAGCTATCCCGCCGTGCGCGCGACCGCGAGCACCGCGGCCGCGTGACGCCGGACCGCGGCCGGCGACAGCGGGCCGGCCGGGAGCTCGACCGCGAACGCGCTCGTCCCCGGCAGCACGGTGTTCTGCCACTCCGCCGCGGTGCCGCAGTCGCGCGGCAGCGTCCGGGCCGGCAGCCGCGCCACCGAGGCGTACCGGCGCACGACGGCGCGAACCACGCCGGCCGAACGATTCACGAGAGCCAGCGCCTGGTGGAAGTGGACCGTGACGTCCGGCCGAAGCCGGCGCACGAGGCGGACGCCGTCTTGGCCGCCCGCCGCCACAGCGAGCGCGGCCGCGACGGCGACGACCGCCACCACGGCCCCTGCGAGCACCAGCGCCGCCGCGCGCATCTCAGGCCACCGCGAAGCTCGTCAGCCGCTCGTCCGGGCGGCCGCGCAGCCAGTCCGCCGCCGCCATCCGCCGGCCACCGGGCGGGCGGATCTCGAGCAGCTCGAGGCCGCCGTCGGCGCAGCCGAGGACGAGCCGGCCGCCTGCGACCGCCACGCGGCCCGCCGGCGGCGCGTCGCCGGCGTCGACGACGATCGCGGCGTCGACGCCCAGCCAGCCTCCGTCCGGCAGCGCCAGCCGCGCGCCGATGTGCGGCCGCAGCGCCCGCACGACCCGCTCGAGCACCGCGGCGGGCTGCGCCGGGTTCAGCGCACGGTCGACCGGCTCGATCTTCTCGGCGTAGGTCACGCCGGCCTCGGCCTGCTCGACGAACGGCGGGCGCTCGTCCAGCGCGCGCACCAGCAGCTCGCCGCCGAGCCCGGCGAGGCGGGCGGCCAGCGACCCGTAGTCGTCCTCGCCCGTGATCGGCTCGGCCGCCTGCAGGCAGACCGGCCCGGAGTCCAGGCCCGCGGTCAGGCGCATGATCGAGACGCCCGTGGCGGCGTCGCCGGCCATCATCGCCCGCTCCACGGGCGCCGCGCCGCGCCAGCGCGGCAGCAGCGACGGATGGACGTTGAGCAGCTCGTAGCCGGAGAGCAGCGGCTCCTTGATCAGCACGCCGAAGGCGCACACGCACAGCACCGCGGGCTCGGCGGCGGCGATCGCCGCGAGTGAATCGGGCGCGTGCAGGTCCTCCGGCTGGAGCACGTCCAGCCCGAGCGCCGCGGCGCGCTCGGCCACCGGCGGCGGGCTCAGGCGCCGCCCGCGCCCGCGCGGGCGGTCCGGGCGGGTGACGACCAGCGCCGGCCGGTGCGGGCTCGCGGCGAGGCGCCCGAGCACGACCGCCGCGAAATCCGACGTGCCGAGGTAGACCGTCCGCACGATCCGCCGGCGAGCCGCTGCGTCAGCCGGTCGCGCCGAGCGGCGCGTCGTCCAACTGGTCGCGCATGGCCCGCATCGCCCGCTTGCGCGCGTCGCGCGAGATGCGGTCGAGGATCAGCACCCCGTCGAGGTGGTCGATCTCGTGCTGGACGACGCGCGCCTCCAGGCCGGACGCCTCGACCAGGATCGGCTCGCCGCGCTCGTCCTGCGCGCGGACGCGGACGTGGATCGGACGCTCGACCTCGGCCAGGACGCCGGGCAACGAGAGGCAGCCCTCCTCCATGCCCTCGGTCTCGCTGCTGCGCCACTCGACCTCCGGGTTGACCAGCGCGGCGACCGGGGCGCCGGGATCGGTCCGGTAGACGAGCACGCGGTGCATGACGCCGACCTGGGTGGCGGCGAGGCCGATCCCGAGCGCGTCGTTCATCAGCGAGCCCATCCGCTCGACCTCGCGCAGCAGCGCCTCGTCGAAGGTCTCCACCGGCAGCGCGCGGCTCTTGAGCACGGGGTCGCCGTACTTGCGCACGAGCGTCAGCGCCGCGTCGCGGCGCGCGCGCGTCTCGGGATCGAGCGGCCGCGGCTCCTCCTCGGGCTCGACCTCCATCGGCTCGACGGGTGGGACGGGATCCTCGTGCGCCATCGGCGGATGAGGATAGTCGCCGCTCATTGCGGGTCGACGTCGACCGAGAAGGCCACCGCGCGGTGGGCGCGATCGCGCGCCGCGGACTCCACGGCGGCGCCCACGGCGGCGATCGCGGCCGGGCGATCGCGTGCCTTGACGACTACCTGCCAGCGCTCGCGGCCGCGCAGGCGGAACAGCGCGGCGGGGCCCAGCACGGTCGCCCCGGGGGCGCCGGCCGCGCCGGCCACGGCTCCGGCCGCCGCGCGCGCCGGCGCGCCGTCCGGCGCCGAGCAGACGACCCGGATGAGGTCGGCGAACGGCGGATAACCCAGCGCCGCGCGCCGCTCGAGCTCGCCGCGGACGAAGCCCTCGGCGTCGTGCTGCGCCGCCGCCACGATCGCCGGCGCGTCCGGGGCCGTGGTCTGGACGAGCACCCGCCCGCCGCGCGGCCCGCGGCCGGCGCGGCCGGCCAGCTGGGCGACCAGCGCGAACGTCCGCTCCTCGGCCCGGAAGTCGGGGAAGCGCAACGTCGAGTCGGCGTCGAGCACGACCCCGAGCGTGACGTCCGGGAAGTCGTGGCCCTTGGCCACCATCTGCGTGCCCAGCAGCAGCCCGTCGCGGGCCGCTCCGAAGCGCCCGAGCAGCTCGGGCACCGCGTCCTTGGCCGCCGCCGTGTCCGCGTCGAGCCGGAAGACGGGCACGCCGAGCCCGTCGCGCAGCTCCTGCTCGAGGCGTTCCGTGCCCGCGCCGTAGCGGGCGACGGCGAGCGAGCCGCAGGCGTCGCAGCGCCCCGGCACCCGCTCGCGATGGCCGCAGTGGTGGCAGGCCAGCGCGCCGGCGGCGCGGTGCAGCACGAGCGTCACGTCGCACTGCGGGCATTCCCACGCCTTGCCGCACGTGCGGCAGGTGAGGAAGTTCGACCAGCCGCGGCGGTTGAGGAGCACGATCGACTTGCGCGCGCCGGCGAGCGCCGCCCGCGTCTCCGGATGCAGCGGCCCGGCCGCGCCGCGCACGTCGAGGATCTTCACCGGCGGCAGCGCCTGGCCGTCGACCCGCCGTGGGAGGCTGACCCGCGGCAGCCGCCGCCAGGTCTCCGGCCGCGGCGTGGCGCTGCCGGCGAGCAGCCGCGCGCCGGCGCGGCGGGCGCGCTCCTCGGCGACGCGCCGCGCGTCGTAGCGCGGGTCGCCCTCGTGCTTGTAGGAGGAGTCGTGCTCCTCGTCGAGCACGATCAGCCCGAGGTCGGCGACCGGCGCGAAGACCGCCGAGCGCGGCCCGACGGCGATCCGCGCCTCGCCCGTCGCCAGCCGCCGCCACTCGTCGTAGCGCTCGCCGTCGGAGAGCGAGGAGTGAAGCAGCGCCACCGTGTCGCCGAAACGAGCCTGGAAGCGGGCGACCGTCTGTGGCGTCAGGGCGATCTCGGGCACGAGCACGATCGCGCCACGGCCCGCCTCCAGCGCCCGCGCCGCCGCCCGCAGGTAGACCTCGGTCTTGCCCGAGCCGGTGACGCCGTGCAGCAGCGTCGCCGCACCGTCGCCGTCCGCGATCGCCGCCAGCGCGGCCGCCTGGTCCGCCGTCAGCGCCACCTCGCGGTCGGCCTGCGCGTTGGTCAGCGGCGCCCGGCGCCGCGCGCGCGGGGCGATCGACACGAGCCCGCGGGCCTCGAGGCGGCGCAGCGCGGGCAGGTCGGCGCCGGCGGCGGCCGGCAGGCGCGCGAGCAGCTCGCGCTGGCGGTCGGTCAGCCGCGCGCCGTCGAGCTCGGCGGCCGTGACCGGCTCGGCCCAGAGATGGGTGCGCGGCCGCCCGGGCGGCGGCAGCATCAGCGCGAGCGCGCGCGCCGGCGTCGAGCAGTACTCGCCCGCCATCCACAGCGCCAGCTCGACCAGATCGGGGGGCAGGGCCTCGGGGCGGACCGCAGAGGGCGCCTGCAACCGGTCCGCCGCGACCTCGGATGACTCGGCGAAGCCGACCACCACACCGTCGAGCGCCTGGCGCCCGAACGGCACCCGCACCACCGAGCCGACGGCGAGCGGATCGGCGCCCAGCGCGTAGTCGAAGGGCCCCGACAACCGGCGGGTGGTGGTCAGCGGCTCGACGCGGGCGATCACGGGCCGACCGAGGCTAGAGGGAGGTCCGGGCGGAGCCGTAGGCTCATCCCGCGTGCTGCGGATCCTGCTCGGCGACAACCTCCCCCTGCTGCGCGCCGAGCCGGCGGAGTCCGTCCAGCTCGCCTACCTGGACCCGCCGTTCAACACCGGCCGCCCGCAGCGGCGGCGCACGCTGCAGACCGCGGCCGACCCCGCCGGCGACCGCACCGGCTTCGGCGGGCGCCGCTACGCGACGCGCCTGCTCGAGGAGTCCTCCTACCGCGACGCGTTCGACGACTACCTCGCCTTCCTCGCGCCGCGGCTGGCCGAGGTGCGCCGGCTGCTGCACCCCACCGGCACGCTGTACTTCCACATCGACTACCGCGAGGCGCACTACTGCAAGCTGCTGCTCGACGAGCTCTTCGGGCGCGAGGCCTTCCTCAACGAGCTGATCTGGGCCTACGACTACGGCGCCAAGGCACGCCGGCGCTGGCCGCAGAAGCACGACACGATCCTCGTCTACGTCAAGGACCCCGCCGGCTACCACTTCGACTCAGACGCCGTCGACCGCGAGCCCTACATGGCGCCCGGGCTCGTGACGCCCGAGCAGGCCGCACGCGGCAAGCGCCCGACCTCGGTGATCTGGCACACCATCGTCTCCCCCACCGGGCGCGAGAAGACCGGCTATCCCACGCAGAAGCCCGTCGGGCTGCTGCGGCGCTTCGTGCAGGCGTCCTCGCGCCCGGGTGACCTGTGCCTGGACCCGTTCGCCGGCTCGGGCACGCTGGGCGCCGTCGCGACCGCGCTCGGCCGCCACTCCCTGCTCATCGACGAGAACCCCGCCGCCGTGGCGGTCATGCGCGAGCGGCTCGGCGACGCCGCTCAGGCCAGCGAGCCGGTGCGGGCGATCTCGCCGTAGCGCTCGGCGCTCGGGCGCACCACGCGCTTGAGGCCGGCGTCGCGCTCGATCCCGATCATCCCGAACGTCGGCCGGTAGCCCTCGTTCCACTCGAAGTTGTCGAACGAGGACCAGTACATGAAGCCGCGCACGTCGACGCCCTCGCCGAGCGCCCGCGCGACCTGCCCGAGGTGCGAGCGCAGGTAGGCCACCCGCTGGGTGTCGTCGGCGGTGGCGATGCCGTTCTCGGTGACGATCACCGGCAGCCCGGAGCCCGCCGCCGCGGTGGTGATCGCGCGGTGCAGCCCCTCGGGCTCGATCTCCCAGCCCATCAGCGTGAGCTCGGCGCCCTCCGGCGGCGGCGCGTTGTGGCCCGGCAGCGCGGGGTCGAGGCGCTCGCGGGTGTAGTACTGCACGCCGACGAAGTCGCCCGTCAGCCCGCGCAGGTAGACGTCGATCATCTCCTCCTGCAGCGTCGCCCGCAGCGCCTCGCAGCCGGCGTCGCCCGGGCGGGCGGCCTCGAAGAGCGGCATCTGCAGGCAGATGCCGGCCTTGGGGGCGCCCGAGCCCTCGTGCAGCGCCGCGACCGCCGCCTCGTGGGCGGCGACGAAGGTGCGCGTCACCTGGCGCCACAGCCCGGGGTTGCGGATGCCGGGCGGGAAGACGCCCTCGAGGTAGCCCATGCGGGCGACGATCTGCGGCTCGTTGATCGTGCACGCGTAGGGCATCAGGTCGCCCAGCGCGCTCGCGACCTTCTCGCAGTAGCGGGCGAAGCGCTCGACCGCCTCGCGCGCCGCCCAGCCGCCGCGCGCGCTGAGCCAGCGCGGCAACGTGAAGTGATGCAGCGTGACCAGGGCGGTGAGCCCGTGCTCTGCGAGCGTGCCGAGCACGCGCCGGTAGTGCTCGATCGCCGCCGGGCTGAACTCGCCCGGCTCGGGCTCGATGCGCGACCACTCGAGCGAGAGCCGGTGGGCGTTCTGCCCCAGGCCGGCCAGCAACTCGATGTCCTCGGCGTAGCGGTGGTACTGGTCGATCGCGTCGCCCGAGGGCTCGACGGCGGGCGTGCCCGGCGCGTGCTCCCACGCCCACCAGTCGTTGTTGGAGTTGCCGCCCTCCACCTGGTGGGCGGCCGTCGAGCTCCCGAAGAGAAAGCCCTCCGGGAAGTCGCGCCCGGAGCCGGATCCGCCGATCATCCGTGGATGACTCGGCGCCGTGGGCCGAGCCAGAGGCGATCGGCCGCGCATCTATGTGGTGTGCCACCTGGGTCGCGGCCGATCGGCTGTGGCGAACGGCCACGGCGGCGAGGCGCCGCGGGAATCGGTGGATTCGGCCCGGAGCTCAGGCGACCGCCTCCGCGGCGCCGAGGCCCGCGGCCTCGCGCAGGACGGCGACCTTGTCCACCCGCTCCCAGGTGAAGTCCGCGTCCTCGCGGCCGAAGTGGCCGTAGGCGGCGGTCTTCTGGTAGATCGGGCGGTGCAGCTTGAGGTAGGAGCGGAAGGCGCCAGGGCGCAGGTCGAAGTGCTCCTGGATGAGCGCCGCGATCGTCCCGCGGCCGACCCGCTCGGTGCCGAAGGTCTCGACCATCACGCTGACGGGCCGCGCGACGCCGATCGCGTAGGCGACCTGCACCTCGCAGCGCTCGGCCAGCCCGGCCGCGACCACGTTCTTGGCCACGTAGCGCGCCGCGTAGGCAGCGGAGCGGTCGACCTTGCTCGGGTCCTTGCCGCTGAACGCGCCGCCGCCGTGGCGGGCCATGCCGCCGTAGGTGTCGACGATGATCTTGCGGCCGGTGAGCCCGGCGTCGCCGACGGGCCCGCCGATCACGAAGCGCCCGGTCGGGTTGACCATGAAGTCCGCGCGCAGCTTGCCGGCGTCGTAGAGCTCGGCCGGCAGCACCGGGGCGACGACGTGCTCCCACAGGTCGTCGGGCAGCAGCGACTCCGCGCCCTCGCGGTGCTGGGTGGAGATCAGCAGCTTCTCGATCTCGACCGGCTTGCCGTCGCGGTAGCGCACGCTGACCTGGGTCTTGCCGTCCGGGCGCAGGTAGGGCACCACCTCGGCCTTGCGCACGTCGGCCAGGCGGTGCGCGAGCTTGTGCGCGAGCGAGATCGGCAGCGGCATCAGCTCGGGCGTCTCGTTGGAGGCGTAGCCGAACATCATCCCCTGGTCCCCCGCACCCGCGACGTCCAGCGCGTCGTCGTCGGCCGGGTCGGTGCGGCTCTCGTAAGCCTTGTCGACGCCCTGGGCGATGTCCGGCGACTGCTTGTCGATCGCGTTGATCACCGCGCAGGAGTCGGCGCTGAAGCCCAGGTCGGCGTCGGTGTAGCCGATCTCGCGGATCGTCGAGCGGGCGATGTCCTGGATGTCGACGTAGGTCTGGGTGGTGATCTCGCCAGAGACCACCACGAGGCCGGTGTTCACCAGCGTCTCGCAGGCCACGCGGCCGGTCGGGTCGTCGCGCATGACGGCGTCGAGCACGCCGTCGGAGATCTGGTCGGCGACCTTGTCCGGGTGGCCCTCGGTGACCGACTCGGAGGTGAACAGGTACTCGTTGTCGCTCAGCTGGGTCATCGTCCTCGGAACGAGTCGGGGGCGTGGGCAGGCGCGGGCGAAACTGACGACCTGGGGCCGCGCGCGAGGCGGGACAGGCTAGCGGATGCCACGGCGTTCCCTACTCAGCGGGTCGGGAATCCCGGTCGCGGCGGCCCTCGCGCCGCCGGCTCCCGCGCTCGACGAAGTCGATGATCACGGGGATGCCCTCGAGGCCGTAGCGCTCGCGCAGCCGGTTCTCGAAGTAGTACGCGTACTCGCGGGTGATGCGGGTGCGGCTGTTGACCTGGACCGAGAAGCGCGGCGGCCGCGTGCCGATCTGGGCGATATAGAGCATCTTCAGCCGATGGCCCTGCTTGGACGGCGTCTGGCGCGCGGCGGTCACGTCGGCCAGGAAGCGGTTGAGCTGCGGGGTCGGGATGCGGTGGGTCGCCCGGTCGGCCAGCGACATGACCTCGAGCAGCAGGCGCTGGACGTGACGGCCGGTCAGCGCCGAGGCGGTCATGACCTTCGGGCGCAGGCGCAGCTTGCGGTCGACGCGGGCGCGCTCGCGGTCGAGGTCGAACTCGTCGCCCGAGGTCAGGTCCCACTTGTTGAGCACGAGCGCGGTGGCGCAGCCCGACTTCATCGCCAGCTCGGCGATCCGCAGGTCCTGGCTCGTGACGCCGTCGGTGGCGTCGCAGACCACGAGCGCGACGTCGGCGCGCTCGGCCGCCCGCTGGGAGCGCAGCGTCGTGTAGTACTCGACGGACTCCTGCACCTTGGCCTGCCGACGGATGCCGGCGGTGTCGATCAGCACCAGCGAGCGCCCCTCGACCTCGAACGGGGTGTCGATCGCGTCGCGCGTGGTGCCCGCCACCTCGGAGACGATCACCCGCTGTCGTCCGAGGAAGGCGTTCACGAGCGAGGACTTGCCGACGTTCGGGCGCCCGATGACCGCGAGGCGGACGAGGTCCTCGTCGGCCTCGGGCTCCTCCTGGTCGCCCATCAGCTCGACGAGGCGGTCGAGCAGGTCGCCGGTCCCGAGCCCCTGGGCGGCGGAGATCGCCATCGGCTCGCCCAGCCCGAGGCCGTGGAAGTCGTGCGCGAGCGGGAGGTCGCGCGGCGAGTCGATCTTGTTGGCGGCCACCACGACGGGGACGTCGCCGCGGCGCAGCACGTCGGCCAGCTCCTCGTCGCCCGGCCGCACGCCCGCGCGCGCGTCGACGACCAGCAGCGCGACCTCGGCGTCGGCCAGCGCCATCCGCGCCTGGTCCTGGATGGAGACCGCCATCGGGTCGCCGTCGTCGAGGTCCACCCCGCCTGTGTCGATCAGCGTGAAGCGCCGGCCGTTCCAGTCGGTCTCGAGCTCCTTGCGATCGCGCGTGACGCCCGGCTGGGCGTGCACCACCGCCTCGCGCGACTGCGTGAGCCGGTTGACCAGGGAGGACTTCCCCACGTTGGGATAGCCGACGACCGCGACCTTCATAGCGCCGACGAGTCTAGGCGCGGGCCGCGCCGGCCAGGGCGACGATGCGCTCGACGACCGTCTCGGGGGCCATCCCGGTCGTGTCGAGCGTGATCGCCCCCGGCGCGGGCGCGTGTACGGAGCGCTCGGCGGTGTCGTCGCGCTGATCGCGCATCGCCTGCTCGCGCTCGACCACCGCCGGGTCGGCGCCGAGCTGGGCGGCGCGCCGCCGGGCGCGCTCGGCCGGCGTGGCGGTCAGGAAGACCTTCAGCTCGGCGTCGGGCGCCACGACGAGGGCGATGTCGCGGCCCTCGGCCACCCAGTCGCCGCCGTCGTGCAGCAGCGCCCGCTGCTTGGCGACCAGCGCCGCGCGCACGCCCGGATCGGTGGCGACGCGCGAGGCGCCCTCGGAGACGGCGGGCGTGCGGATCGCCGCGGTGACCTCGCGGCCGTCGAGGCGCACCGCGTGGCCCTCGAGCTCGATCGTGACGGCGGCGGCGACCGCGGCGGGCGGCTCGCCGCGCTCGGCCGCGGCGAGCGCCACGCAGCGGTACATCGCGCCCGTGTCGAGGTAGGTGAAGCCGAGCCGGTCGGCGACCGCGCGGGCGACGCTGGACTTGCCGGCCCCGGCCGGCCCGTCGACGGCGATCACCACGGCGCCAGCCCCGCGAGGTCGGCCTCGAAGCCCGGGTAGGAGACGGCGGCGGCCTCCATGCCGACGACCTCGACGCCCTCGCGCGAGGCCAGGCCCGCGACCGCCCCGAGCATCGCCAGCCGGTGGTCGCCGTAGGAGTGGATGACGCCACCGCGCAGCGTCCCCGTGCCGGTGACCGCGAAGCCGTCGTCCGTGGCCTCGATCTCGGCCCCCAGCCCGCGCAGGCCGTCGACGACGGTCGCGATCCGGTCGGACTCCTTCATCCGCAGCTCCTGCGCCCCCTCGACGACGGTCTCGCCGTCGGCGAAGACCCCCAGCAGGGCCACGAGCGGCAGCTCGTCGATCGCCAGCGGCACCTCCTGCGCCGTGACGACGGTGCCGGTCAGCGGCGCCTGGGCGACGTCGAGCTCGCACACCGGCTCGGCGCCGGTCAGCGGGCCGCCGGCGGGCTCGAGGGGACCGACGACCACGCCGCCCATCCGCTCCAGGATGCGGAAGAAGCCGACGCGCGTCCAGTTGGCCGCCATCCCGTCCACCACGATCCGCGACCCCCGCACCAGCGCCGCCGCCGCCACGTGGAAGGCCGCCGAGGACGGGTCGCCCGGCACGTGGATCGACCCCGGCTCGAGCTCGTCGACCGGCCCGACCGTCACGCGCGCGCCAGCTCGCGTCACGGCCACACCGCTGCGCAGGAGCAGCCGCTCGGTGTGGTCGCGGCTCGGCACGGGCTCGATCACCGTCGTGGCCCCGGTGGCCAGCAGGCCGGCGAGCAGCACGCACGACTTGACCTGGGCGGAGGCCACCGGCAGCCGGTACTCGATCCCGGTGAGCTCGGCGGCGGTCAGCGTGAAGGGTGGGAAGCGGCCCTCGCGGGCGTCGATGCGCGCGCCCATGGCCCGCAGCGGCTCGGCGATGCGGTCGACCGGCCGGCGGCGGATCGAGGCGTCGCCGTCGAGCGTCCACGCCCCGCCGCCGCGCTGACCGGCCAGCCAGCCGGGCAGCAGGCGCATCAGCGTGCCGGCGTTGCCGACGTCCAGCACGCCGTCGGGCACCGCCGCGCCGCGCAGTCCCGGGCCGCGGATCAGCAGGTGCTCGCCGCGGTCCTCGACCAGCGTCCCGACCGCCTGCACGGCCGCCAGCGTCGACAGCGTGTCCTCGGCCCGGAGGTAGTCGGTCACGGTCACCGGCTCGGCGCTCATCGCCGCCAGCAGCGCCGCCCGGTGCGAGCACGACTTGTCGGGCGGGGCGCTGACCGTCCCGCGCAGGCGCCGGCCCGCGGGGGCGAAGAAGCGCGAGCTCACGCGCGTGCCACGTCGAGCCCGAGCGCCGCGACCAGCCGCTCGGCTTCGGCCGCCTGATCCTCGCCCGCGATCCACAGCGTGATCGAGCCGCTCGAGCGGTCGGCCGTCGGGGAGAGCGCCATGTCGACGATGTTGACGTTGCCGCCGCCCAGCGCCAGGGCCACCTCGGCCACGACCCCCGGCCGGTTGGGCACCACCACGCGCAGCTGGGTCACCGCCCCGCCCGCGAGGTCGGCCTCGAGCAGGCGGCGGCGGTCCTCGGCGGCGCCGTCGTTCCAGGCCGAGACGGCCGCCTCGTCGCGCCCGGCCAGCGCGGCGCGGACCGCCTCCAGGCGCGCGAGCGTGTCGTCGATGCGCTCGACGAGCGCGTCGGCGTTGGCGAGGTAGATGTCGGCCCAGATCGCCGTCGAGGCGCCCGCGACGCGGGTGGCGTCGCGGAAGCTCGGGCCGGTGGCGGGCAGCCGCTCGCGCTCCTCGCTGAGCGCCCGGGCGGCCTGGGCGACGAGCACGTTGGCCAGCACGTGGGGCAGGTGGGAGACCGCCGCCATCAGCCGGTCGTGGGTGTCGGCGTCGAGCGCCTGCGGGCGCGCCCCCAGCTCGACGAGCAGCCGGTGCAGGCGCTCATAGAGGATCCCGGTCGTCCCGCTGGCCGGCGTCAGGTACCAGGTCGCGCCGTCGAAGAGCTCGGCGCGCGCGTGCTGGACGCCGGCCGTCTCGGCGCCCGCGAGCGGGTGGCCGCCGATGAAGCGCGGGTCCGCGACCGCGGAGGTAACCGCCCGCTTGGCCGAGCCGACGTCGGTGACCACGCAGTCCGGGCCGGCGTGCGCCAGCGCCTCGCGCACCGCGGCGGGGAGCGCGCCGACGGGCGCGGCGACGAACGCCGCCTCGGCGCCCTCGAGCGCCTCGGCGGCCGAGGGGCACGCGACGTCGAGCACGTCGCGTGCCAGCGCCGTCTCGAGCACGCCGGGCGCGGGGTCGAAGCCCCGCACCTCGGCCCCCGCCCGCGTGCGGGCGGCCAGCGCGACCGAGCCGCCGATCAGCCCGACGCCGAGGACGGCGACCCTCATCCGCGCGCCGGGCGCCCGGGGCGCGTCATGCGGCCGCGGAGAGCACCTTGCCGGCGACGGCGGCCGCGGCCTCGACCTTCTCCGCGTACTGGGCGAAGCCGTCGGCGTGCAGCGCCTGCGGCCCGTCGCAGATGGCCTCCTCGGGGTGCGGGTGCACCTCGACGATGATGCCGTCGGCGCCGACGGCGGCCGCCGCCAGCGACAGCGGCTCGACCAGCGAGCGCCGGCCGGCGGCGTGGCTCGGGTCGACGATCACCGGCAGGTGGGAGAGCTCCTTGAGCACCGGCACGGCGGTGAGGTCGAGCGTGAAGCGGTAGGACGGCTCGAAGGTGCGGATCCCGCGCTCGCACAGCAGCACGTTGGGGTTGCCCTCCTTGAGCACGTACTCGGCGGCCATCAGCAGCTCCTCGAGCGTCGCGGACAGCCCGCGCTTGATCAGCACCGGGCAGCCGGAGCGGCCGATCTCCGCCAGCAGCGGGTAGTTCTGCATGTTGCGCGCGCCGACCTGGATGACGTCGGCGACCTCCAGCACGGGCTCGATGTCGCGCGCGTCCATCAGCTCGGTGACGATCGGCAGGCCGGTCTCCGCCTTGGCCTCGGCCAGCAGCCGCAGGCCCTCCTGCCCGAGCCCCTGGAAGGCGTAGGGCGAGGAGCGCGGCTTGTAGGCGCCGCCGCGGAACAGCGACGCGCCGCCGGCGGCCACGATGCGCGCCGCGGTGAGCGTCTGGTCGCGCGACTCGACGGTGCAGGGGCCGGCGATCAGCGAGAAGTGATCGCCGCCGATCCTGCGCCCGTCGATCTCCACCACGCTGCGGCTCTCGCCCTTGAGCTGGCGGGAGGACAGCTTGTAGGGCTTGAGGATGGGCACGAGCTGCTCGACCCCGGGGGCGCCCTCCAGCCCGAGGCGGGCGACGTGCTCGCGGTCGCCGATCGCGCCTATGACGGTCACCTCCTCGCCGCGCGAGGGGTGGGCACGAGCACCACAGGACTCGATCCGCTCGATGACGGCCTGGATCTCGTCCTGCGTGGCCGTCGGCTTCATCACGATCATCATTTCTCGAAGACTCCTTACGCTTCCAGGGACACCGGCGGTGATCGGCGCTCGGCCTCTTCGGCCCGGATCATGGACGGCGCGCTCGCGCCGGCCGAGCGCCTAGCTAAATCGCCAGGCGCTGCTGGAGTAGGCGTAGAAGACGTGGCCATGGACCCGCGCACCGGAGGTGCCGGTGTCAGTACTACGGGCGGGCTGGGAAGGTCGATCGGCCATCGTCGTGGTGAAGCACGGTTTGTAGCAGACGCGGCGCCCCGCGCCCAGCGGTGGTCCACAGCGGGCTAATGCCGCGTGGGCAGCAACGCTCCAAGGGCGTCGAGGAAGCGCTGGTTGTCGGCCGCGGTGCCCACGGTGACCCGCAGCGCGCCCGGCCGCCCGAGCGAGCCGCCGGCGCGGACCAGCACCGAGCGCTCGGTCAGGCCGCGCAGCACGTCGGCCTCCTCCGCCCCGTCGCCGAGGTCGAACCAGACGAAGTTCGCCTGCGAGGAGGCGGGCGCGAGCCCCAGCTCGCGCAGCCCGTCCTCGAGGCCCATGCGCTCGGCGAGGTTGCGCTCGACGCGGCGCGCGACCTCGTCCTGGTGCTTGAGGGCCTCGACGGCGGCGGCTTGGGCGGCGGCGTTGCAGAAGAACGGCTGGCGCACCTGGTCGACCGCGGTGCGAAAGGCCTCCGAGCCGCACAGCCCGAAGCCGACCCGCAGCCCGCACAGGCCGTGGACCTTGGAGAAGGTCCGCAGCAGCACGAGGTTCTGGTGGCGCTTGAGCAGCTCCAGCGAGGCGTCGGGGTCGTCGAGCAGGCTGAACTCGCAGTAGGCCTCGTCGAGGATCACGGCGACGTGGCGCGGCACGTCTGCCACGAAGGCGGCGATCTCGTCGAGCGGGAGCGCCGTCGAGGTCGGGTTGTTCGGGTTGCAGACGACCACCAGGCGCGTGGCGGCGGTGATCTCCGAGCGCATCGCGTCGAGGTCGTGGCGGTGCTCGGCGTCGAGCGCCACCTGGATCGCGCGAGCGCCGGAGGCGGCCGCGAGGTGCGGGTAGACCGAGAAGGACGGCCAGGCGTAGACGATCTCCGCCCCCGGCTCGAGCAGCGCCTCGCCGGCGGCGAGCAGGATGTCGCACGAGCCGTTGCCGATCGCGATCCGGTTGGGCGCGACGCCGTAGCGGTCCGCCAGCGCCTTGCGCAGCGCGGCGTTGGTCGGGTCGGGATAGCGGTTGAGGCCGGCGAGCGCGCGCGTGATCGCCTCGACGACCTCGGGCAGCGGCGGGTAGGGCGACTCGTTGGAGGCCAGCATCGCGACCTCGCCCTCCGACGCGTAGCCCGCGGCGGCGGGGTAGACGGGAATGCGGTCGATCTTGGCGGCGAACTCGAGGGCCATGGCCGCCGAGGGTACCGGCCGCCGTGGGCTACTGGGCGCCCTGCAGGTCCTGCCGCAGCGCCGCGGCCTCGCCCAGGTAGACGTGCTGGGCGTCCTGGCCCACCGGCGGGTAGCAGTGGATAAGCACGCGGATCACGCGCGGCATCGCCCCGGCCACCGGGATCTCCTGCGCGCACAGCAGCGGCACGCCGCTCAGGCCCATCTGCCGCGCCGCCACCGCGGGGAACTCCGCGTCGAGGTCGGGCGTCACGGTGAAGATGCAGCTCACCAGCGCGTCCGCGTCCAACCGGTTGCGGGTGAGCAGCTCGGACATCAGCGCGTGGGTTGCGGAGAGGATCGGCTCGGTCGCGTTGTCCTCGACGCTGGTGGCGCCGCGCAGGGCGATCAGGCGCATGGCCGCGGCATTCAATCAGCCGGGCGGCGGCCCTCCGGTCGCGCCCGGCAGGGACGGGCGATCACTTCGTCGAGATCCGCAGTTCCCGAGCGCTGTTCTCGACGTTCTGCTCGCCATAGCGTCACAGCGACGAGATCGGGGTCATCCGGCTGCGGATTTCGACGTCTTGCTCGCTCGCTCCCCGCCGCGTGAAGGCGCCGACACCCTTACCTGCGGGGTTGACCTGGTCCTGACACGCGGACCCGCGGCCGGTCACCCCGCGAAGACACGGTCGCGTCACGCAAGGCCGCCACCTCCACGGCACTCAGCCGCCGGTGGGAGCCGAGCTTGACGTCGCCCAGCCGCAACGGCCCGAAGGCCACCCGCTCGAGCGTCACGACCCGGTGGCCGACCGCCTCGCACATCCGCCGCACCTGGCGCTTGCGCCCTTCGTGCAGGGTCAGCTCCAGCCGGTCGGGCGCCAGGCGCCGGACGCGCGCGGGAGCGGTGCGGCCGTCCTCGAGCTCGACGCCCTCGCGCAGCGCGCGCAGGGCGGCGGGCTTGACGGGCGGGTTGCGCACGACCGCGCGGTAGACGCGCGGGACGCCGAAGGACGGATGGGTCAGCCGGTGCGCGAGCCCGCCGTCGTTGGTGAGCAGCAGCAGGCCGGTGCTGTCGGCGTCCAGCCGGCCGACCGGGTACAGGCGCTCGGCGCGCGGGACGAGCTCGACCACCGTCGGGCGGCCCTGCGGGTCGCTGGCCGTCGAGACCGTCCCCGCCGGCTTGTTGAGCAGGTAGACGACGCGGTCGTGCCCGGCGAGCGCGACCGCGCGGCCGTCGACGCGGACGTCGTCGCCGTCGGAGACGTCGCGGGCGGGATCGCGGACCGGCTCGCCGTCGACGGTGACGCGACCGGCGCCGACCAGTCCCTCGGCGGCGCGGCGGGAGGCGACGCCGGCGTGGGCGAGGTACTTGCCGAGCCGCATCGTGCTGCCACCATAACCGCGTGGATCTCGCCCGCCTTCACGACGCCCTCGCCACCGCCGGCGAGCCCGCCTACCGCGCCCGTCAGGTGTGGCGCTGGACCGCGGGCGGCGCGCGCGGCTACGAGGAGATGACCGACCTGCCCGCCCCACTTCGCGAGCGGCTCCGCGCCGCCGTGCCGTTCTCCACGCTGACCCTGCAGCGGGAGGCGACCGCGTCCGACGGCACCGTCAAGGCGCTCTTCCACACGGGCGACGGCCGCGCGGTCGAGGCCGTCCTGATGCGCTACCGCGACGGCCGGCGCTCGGTGTGCGTCTCCTCTCAGTCGGGCTGCCCGCTGACCTGCACGTTCTGCGCCACCGGCCAGATGCGCTTCGCCCGCAACCTGACCAGCGCCGAGATCCTCGACCAGGTGCTGCACTTCCGGCGCCTCGAGGCGCTCGACCACCTCGTGTTCATGGGCATGGGCGAGCCGATGATGAACCTGGACAACGTGCTCGGCGCCGCGCAGCGGCTGCCCGACCTCGGCATCACCCACCGCCGCACGGGCATCTCGACCGTCGGCTGGGTGCCGGGCATCGAGCGGCTGGCCGCCAGCGACATGCCGATCCGCCTCGCGCTGTCATTGCACGCCCCCGAGGACGCCCTGCGCTCGAAGATCATGGCCGTCAACGACCGCTACCCGATCGCCGCGGTGCTCGCGGCCTGCGAGCGCTTCTACGAGCGCCGCCACCGCCAGGTGTTCGTCGAGTACGTGATGCTGGCCGGCGTCAACGACCACTACGCCCAAGCCGTCCAGCTCGCTCAGCTGCTCGACCCGCGGATCTACAAGGTCAACCTGATCCCCTTCAATCCCACCGGCTCGGCCTACGCCGGCTCCTCGCGCGGCGCCATCGACGCCTTTCGCGCGGCGCTGGAGGAGCACGGGTTGCGCGCCACCGTGCGGCTCACCCGCGGGCGCGACATCGACGCCGCCTGCGGCCAGCTCGCCGCCCGCGAGGCGGTCCCGGCCTAGCCACCGGCGAGAGTGCCGCGGGTCGCCCGGTCGAGGCACCCCGCGCAGGTCCTCGGCGAGGCGCGCGCGCCCGGCCGGGTCGAGGACCCGCCAGCTCGTGCGCGGCAGCACGCTCTTCCTCCCCGTGCAGGTGCCGGGCGCCCGCTTCAGCACCGGCGACGCCCACGGCTGCCAGGGCGACGGCGAGGTCTGCGTAACCGGCCTCGAGTGCCCGATGTACGCCACGCTGCGCTTCGGGCTGGAGAAGGGCCGGCGCATCCCCGGCCCGCAGTTCAGCACCGCGGGCGCGCTGACCCCGCGCGTCGACCACGCCGGCTTCTACGGGACCACCGGCATCGGCCCGGACCTCTACGCGGGCGCCCAGGCTGCCGTGCGAGCGATGATCGAGCACCTCGCCGAGCAGCACGGCCTGGCGCGCGAGGACGCCTACCTGCTGTGCAGCCTCTGCGTCGACCTGAAGATCTCCGAGATCGTCGACGCCGGCGAGTACGTCGTCAGCGCCGTGCTGCCTGAGGCGATCTTCCGCTAAGCCGACTCAGCCCGCGGATCCGGCGCGCGCCTCGCCGGCGCGCAGCAGCCGCTCGCGCAGCTCGGCCTGATCCTCGGGGCTCGGGTCCCACTGGGACGGGTCGGGCAGCTCGTCGAGCTCGGTCAGGCCGAAGAGCTTGAGGAACAGCGGCGTCGTGCGGTACAGGATCGCCCCGAACTGCGAGCGGCCGGCCTCCTCGATCAGCCCGCGCTCGACGAGCGCACCGGCCGCGGTCTCCGAGCCGACGCCGCGGATGCGGGCGACCTCGGGGCGAGAGACGGGCTGCAGGTAGGCGACGATCGCGAGCGTCTCTGACTGCGCGGCGCTGAGCGCCGGGGTGCGGGGGCGGGCGAGCAGCCGCCGGGCGGCCTCCTCGGCGGCCGGCTCGGAGGCGAGCGTCCAGCCGCCCGCCAGCTCGCGCAGCCCGAGGCCGTGGCCGTGCAGGCCGTCGCGCAGCTCGCGCAGGGCGTCGAGGATCTCGTCCTCCCAGGCGCCGGTGGCCTCGGCCAGGTCGCGCGCGCTCACGGGCTCGGGCGAGAGGAAGAGCAGCGCCTCCAGCGTGCGCGCGAGCGGGGTCACCCGGCGGCCCTCGCGTCCTGGCGCCCGGTCGCGGCGTGCACGGTGATCGGCCCGAGCGGCTCGGCCTGCTCCCAGCCGGCCTCGCCCTGGCGGTAGAGCTCGAGCAGCGCGAACAGCGTCACGGCCACGGTCACCCGGTCGGCGCCCTCGACGGCCTTCTCGAAGGAGAAGGCGCCGCCGCGCAGCAGCTCGCGCAGGACCGCCAGGCGCTCGGCGACCGACACGCGCGGGCGCGCCATGTGCGCGAGGTCGATCGGCGGCGGCGTGCGCAGCAGGCCGCCCAGGGCCGCGCCGAGCCCCGCCGGGTCATAGACCGCCTCGGCGGCCGCCAGCGACTCGCGCCGCAGCTCGGCGGGCAGCGGCGCGCTGCGGAAGAGCTCGCCGGCGCGCTCGTCGCGGCGCTCGACCAGCCAGCCACCCGCCGCCTTGAAGCGCGCGTAGGCCAGCATCCGCTCTAGCAGCTCCTCCGCCGCCTCGGCGGGCTCCATGCCCTCGAGCTCCTCGGCCACCTCGCCCGGCAGCATCAGCCGCGACTTGAGCTCGAGCAGCGCGGCGATCAGGACGAGGAACTCGGTCGCGGACTCGAGCTCGAGCTCGCCGCGCTCCTGCAGGTGGTCGAGGTAGGCCACGACCACCTCGGCGAGCTCGACCTCGAGCAGGTCGAGCTCCTCGCGCAGGACCAGCGCCAGCAGCAGGTCGAAGGGCCCGGCGAAGACGTCGAGATCGAGCTCGAGGCGGTGGACGGCCGTCGCCACGACCGTGAACGCTAGGCGGCGGAGCCGACGGAAGGCGCCGCGGGGCGCTGCTCCGGCCGCCGCGGGCGCCCGACGCCCATCGCCTCGCGCACGTCGGCGAGCGTCGCCGAGGCCAGCTCCTGCGCCTTCGCCGCGCCGGCGGCGAGCGCGTCCTCGAGCGCGTCCGCATCGGGCCGCAGCTCGGCGTAGCGCTCGCGGACGGGCGCCAGCCAGTCGGCCACCGCCTCCCCCACCGCGACCTTCAATGCGCCGTAGCCTGGGCCGCCGGCGAACTCCGCCTCGATCGCCTCGGGCGTGGTGTCGCGGGCGACGGCGAGGATCTCGATCAGGTTCGTGACGCCCGGCTTGTCCTCGCGCCGGACGACGTCGGTGCCCGAGTCGGTGACCGCGCGCTTGAACTTCTTGACCACCGTCGCGGGCGCGTCGTCGAGGTAGAGGTTGCCCTGCTCGCTGCCGCCCGTCGTGGACATCTTTCGGGTCGGGTCCTGCAGATCGCGCACGCGTGCGCCGACGGTGGGGATCCGGTGCTCGGGCACGACCAGGATCTCGCCGAAGCGGGCGTTGAAGCGCGTCGCGACGTCGCGCATCAGCTCGAGGTGCTCGCGCTGGTCCTCGCCGACCGGGACCTCGTGCGCGCGGTAGGCCAGCACGTCGGCGGACTGCAGCACCGGGTAGAAGAGCAACCCGGCGGAGACGAGCTGGCGCTGCTGGACCGACTTCGAGCGGAACTGGTGCATGCGGTCGAGCTCGCCGACCGCGGTGACGCTCGAGAGCAGCCAGCACAGCTCGGTGTGCTCGGGCACGTCGCCCTGGCGGAAGAGCACGCAGCGCTCCGGGTCCAGCCCAGCAGCCATCAGCATCGCCGTCGTGTCGTGTACGCGCTCGCGCAGCTCGGCCGGGTCGTAGGCGACGGTGACCGCGTGCAGGTCGACGATGCAGTAGATCGCCGGGTCGCCGCGGTCCTGCCCGGCGACGTACTGGGTGATCGCGCCGATGTAGTTGCCCAGGTGCTTGCGGCCGGTGGGCTGGATGCCGGAGAAGATGCGCATGCCGACGGGCCAGGGTACCGGCCGGCCGTGAGCCGGCCGGAGGTCAGGACATGGCCTGGCGGATGACCGGGCGCTTGGCCGCGCCGGCCTCGTCCAGCCGCCGCACCGGCGTGGTGTAGGGCGCGTTGCGCGCCACCTCGGGGTCCTCGGCCGCCTCGCGCAGGATCTCGGCGATCGCGTCGGCGAAGGCGTCCAGCGTCTCCTTGGTCTCGGTCTCCGTCGGCTCGACCAGCACCGCCTCGTCGACCAGCAGCGGGAAGTAGACGGTCGGCGGGTGGAAGCCGTGGTCGAGCAGGCGCTTGGCGAGGTCGAGCGTCCGCAGCCCGAGCTCGCGCTTCATCGGCGCGCCGGAGAGGACGAACTCGTGCATGCACACGCGGTCGTAGGCGACCGGGAGGTACTCCGCCACGCCCTCCTCGCCCAGCCGGGCCAGCAGGTAGTTGGCGTTGAGGACCGCGGTCTCGGAGGCCTCCTTGAGGCCGTCGGCGCCGAGCGAGAGGATGTAGGCGTAGGAGCGCACGAAGACGCCGTAGTTGCCCTGGAAGCCGCGCAGGCGCCCGATCGACTTCGGCCGGTCGAGGTCGAGGTCGAAGCGCGGGCCGTGGCCGTTGGATCCCTCCTCGCGGCGGACCACCTGCGGGCGCGGCAGGAACGGCTCGATGCGGTCCGAGACGGCGATCGGCCCGGCGCCGGGCCCGCCGCCGCCGTGCGGCTGCGTGAAGGTCTTGTGCAGGTTGAAGTGCACGATGTCGAAGCCCATGTCGCCCGGCCGGGCGATGCCCATCACCGCGTTGAGGTTGGCCCCGTCGTAGTACAGCGTCGCCCCGACGCCGTGGACGATCTCCGCGATCTCCTCGATGTTCTCGTCGAAGAGGCCGAGCGTGTTGGGGTTGGTGAGCATCAGGCAAGCGACCTGGTCGTCGGCCTTCGCGCGCAGGTCCTCGACGTCGACGCCGCCGTCGGCGTTCGTCCCGACCTTGACGACCTCATAGCCCGCCATCGTCACCGTCGCGGGGTTGGTGCCGTGCGCGGTGTCGGGCGTGAGCACCTTGGAGCGCTCGTCGCCGCGATCCTCGTGGTAAGCGCGCGTGAGCAGCACCCCGGCCAGCTCGCCGTGGGAGCCGGCGCTGGGCTGCAGCGAGACGTGCGGGAGCCCCGCGACCTCGCCGAGCGCCCGCTGCAGCTCCCACATCAGCCGCAGCGCGCCCTGCGCCCGCGACGGGTGCTGGGCCGGGTGCAGGCGCGCGTTGCCCGGCAGCGCCGCGACGCGCTCGTGCAGCTTCGGGTTGTGCTTCATCGTGCACGACCCGAGCGGGTAGAAGCCGGTGTCGAGATCGAAGTTGCGCTTGGAGAGCCGGTTGTAGTGGCGCACGATCTCCGGCTCTGAGATCTCCGGCAGGCGTGGCGGCTCGCGTGCGGCGCAGCGCTGCCGGCAGCAGGTCGTCCAGCGGCTGGGCGGGCACGTCCAGCGGCGGCGCGACGAAGGCGCGGCGCCCGGGGCGCGAGCGCTCGTAGATCGTGCGCGCGCCGTCGCGCTGCTGGGCCGTCTCGTGCAGCGTGACCCCGCGCCGCTCGGCGGGCTCGTCGCGCTCGACGCCCGGGTCGGCGTGCAGCTCGTTCTCGTTCTTCATGCCCCCGCCCCCGCCCCGGCCCCGGCGCGCGCGCCGGCGCCCTCGCGCTCGGCCGCCACCGCCGCCCCCAGCACGGACACCAGCCGGTCGATGTCGGCCTTCGAGCGCTGCTCGGTGATCGCCACCAGCAGGCCGTCGGCGAACTCCTCGTAGTCGGCGCCGAGCGGCAGCCCGGGGTTGATGCCCTCGGCCGCGCAGCGCTCGATCACGCGGTCGACCGGCGCGGCGAGGCGGACGGCGAACTCGCGCACGACCGGCTGGGCGTGCAGCGGCTCGACGCCGTCCAGCGAGGCCAGGCGCTCGCGCGCGTAGGCCGTGCGCTGGAGCATCAGCTCGGCCAGCTCGCCGATCCCGCGGCGGCCCAGCCAGCTCAGGTAGATGACGCCCGCGAGCGCGTTGAGCGCCTGGGCGGTGCAGATGTTGTGCGTCGCCTTCTCGCGGCGGATGTGCTGCTCGCGCGTCTGCAGCGTGAGCACGAAGCCGCGGCGGCCGTCGACGTCGGTGGTCTCCCCCGCGATCCGCCCGGGCAGCCGCCGCAGGTACTTCTCGTTCGCGGCGAAGAAGCCGAAGGACGGGCCGCCGTAGTCCAGGCGATTGCCGAGCGCCTGGCCCTCGCCGACCGCGACGTCGACGCCGAAGTCGCCGGGCGCCCGCAGCACGCCGAGCGCCAACGGATCGCAGGCGACGATCACCATCGCGCCCGCCGCCTGCGCCGGGGCGACCAGCGCCTCGAGGTCCTCGACCGCGCCGAGGTAGTTCGGGTACTGCAGCACGACGGCGCACACGTCGTCGCCGAGCGCCTCCTCCAGCGCGCCCGCGTCGGTGACCCCGTCGGTCGAGCGGCAGCTCCTCGATCTCGGTCCCCCAGCCGGCCGCGGTCGTGACCAGCGTCTCGCGGCTGTGCGGGTGCACGCCGCGCGAGACCAGGAAGCGGCTGCGCCTGGTCTGCCCGAAGGCCAGCCAGCCGGCGGCGGCGACGGCGCTCGGGCCCTCGTAGACGCTCGCGTTGGAGGCGGGCAGGCCGGTCAGCTCGGAGATCGCGGTCTGGTACTCGAACATCACCTGCAGCCCGCCCTGGGAGATCTCGGGCTGATAGGGCGTGTAGGGCGTCAGGAACTCCGAGCGCTGGATGATCGAGTCAACCAGCGCCGGGACGTAGTGGTCGTACATGCCGCCGCCGGCGAAGGTGACCTCGTCCTCGGCGGAGACGTTGGCGCTCGCCAGCTCGCGCAGGTAGGCGTAGACCTCCTGCTCGGGCTTGCCCGGCGGCAGGTCGAGCTCGCGCCCGAGCCGCACGCCCTCCGGCAGCCCGGCGAAGAGCTCCTGCACCGAGCCGGCGCCGATGCGCTCGAGCATCTCGCGGCGGTCGTCGTCGGTGGCGGAGGTGTAGCGGCTCATGGTGTGGTCCTAGCTCAAAGTGTCCTTGTAGGCGGCGGCGTCCATGAGGGACTCCACCTCGGATACGTCCGAGAGGCGCACCTTGACCAGCCACCCGGCGCCGTAGGGGTCCTCGTTTATGGCCTCGGGGCTGTCGCCGAGCTCGCCGTTGACCTCGGTGACCTCGCCGCTGAGCGGGGCGATCACGTCCGAGACGGCCTTGACGGACTCCACCTCGGTGTAGGGCTCGTCCTTGGCGATCGACTTGCCGACCTCGGGCGGGTCGAAGAAGACGACCTCGCCGAGCTGCTCCTGGGCGTACCACGTGATGCCGAAGGTGGCGGTGTCGCCGTCCACGCGCGCCCAGTCGTGCTCGGGGTGGTACTTGAGGTCGTCGGGGTAGCTGGCCTCGGCCACGGTCTCAGGTCTCCTTGCTGTAGAGCGGCTTGCTGCGGACCTCGGCGGCGCGCGTGCGGCCGCGGACGTCGATCTCCAGCGGCGTGCCCGGCTCGGCCTTCCCGGCGGGGACGTAGGCCATGCCGATCCCGATCGCCGAGGCTCGGCGAGAGCGTGCCGGAGGTCACCTCGCCGCCGCCGGCGACCGGGTTGCCCTGGCGGGCGATGCCGGGACCGGTGATCACGAAGGGGACGAGGCGCTCGGGGGTGCCCTCCGTGCGCGCCGCGCACACGGCGTCGGCGCCGACGAAGCCGGTGTCCTCCTTGCAGCACCAGCCCAGCCCGGCCTCGATCGGCCCGCGGTCGGTGGACAGGTCGTTGCCGTAGAGGTGGAAGCAGACCTCGAGGCGCAGCGTGTCGCGCGCGCCGAGGCCGACGGGCGCGGCGCCGGCGGCGAGAACGGCGTCCCACACCGCGGGAGCGTGCGCCGGGTCGACGAGCAGCTCGACGCCGTCCTCACCGGTGTAGCCGGTGCCGGCGACCAGCGTGCCCGGCGCGCCGGCGACCGTGAGCGTGGCCGTGCGGAAGCGGCCCGGCAGCTCGCCCTCTTGCACCAGCGGCGCCAGCAGCCCGCGCGCCGCGGGGCCCTGGACGGCCAGCATGGCGTAGTCCGCGAGCCGGTCGTCGAGCTCGACCGCGAAGCCCTCCTCCCTCGCCAGCGCGCGCAGCCGGGCGAGGTCGCCCTCGTGGTTGGCGGCGTTCGTGACCGTCAGGAAGCCCCCGCCGTCGCCGTCGCCATCGGCGAGGCGGTAGGTGAACAGGTCGTCCAGGACGCCGCCCTGCGGGTTGAGCATGACGCTGTACTGCGCGCCGTCGGGGGCGATCCGCGCGACGTCGTTGGAGAGCGCGCGCTGCAGGAACGCCTCGGCGTCGGGCCCGGTCGTCTGGACCTCGCCCATGTGGGAGACGTCGAAGATCCCGGCGTGGGTGCGCACGGCCTCGTGCTCCTGGCGGATGCCCTCGTAGGAGACCGGCATCTCCCAGCCGGCGAACGGGACGATCCGGGCGCCCGCCGCGACATGGCGCTCGTAGAGCGGCGTGCGCTTCAGCGTCTCGGTGCCGGTCGCCATCCGTCGCCGGACCCTAGCAACGGGGGTGGCCCGAACCCTGGGCCCGGGCGACCCGCGCGGCTCAGCGCAGGAACGGCGGGATGTCGATCTCGTCGTCGCCGATCTCGAGCGTCGAGCGCTGGCGATCGTCGATGCGCGGGCCGCGGTCGCGCGGCCGGCGCTCGCCCTCGCCGCCGTAGCCCTCGCCGCCCCCGCCCGGGCGGTCGAAGCCGGTGGCGATCAGCGTGACGCGGATGTCGTTCTCCAGCCCCTCGTCGATGACCGCGCCGAAGATGATGTTGGCGTTGCTGTCGGCGGCTGAGTGGATGATCTCGGCGGCCTCGTTGACCTCGAAGAGGCCGAGGTCCTTGCCGCCGGTGATGTTGAGCAGGATGCCGGTGGCCCCCTCGACGGACTCCTCGAGCAGCGGCGAGGAGATCGCCGACTTGGCGGCCTCGGCGGCGCGCGACTCGCCGTTGGCCGAGCCGATGCCCATCAGCGCCGAGCCGGCGTCCTGCATGATCGTGCGCACGTCGGCGAAGTCGAGGTTGATCAGGCCGGGGATCGTGATCAGGTCGGTGATGCCCTGCACGCCCTGGCGCAGGACGTTGTCGGCCTCGCGGAAGGCGTCGAGGATGCTCGTGCGCCGCTCGACCATCGACAGCAGCCGGTCGTTCGGGATGACGATCATCGTGTCGACGTTCTCGCGCAGGCGGGCGATGCCCTCCTGGGCCTGCCGCGCGCGCTGGGCGCCCTCGAACTGGAACGGCCGCGTCACGACGCCGACGGTCAGCGCGCCGATCTCGTTCTTGGCGATCTCGGCGATCACCGGCGCCGCGCCCGTGCCGGTGCCGCCGCCCTCACCGGCGGTGACGAAGACCATGTCGGCGCCCTTGAGCGCCTCCTTGATGTCGTCGCGCGACTCGGCCGCCGCCCCCTGGCCGATCTGCGGGTTCGCGCCCGCGCCGAGCCCCTTGGTGAGGTCGTGGCCGATGTTGAGCTTGATGTCGGCGTCGGTCATCTGCAGCGCCTGGGCGTCCGTGTTGGCCGCCACGAACTCCACGCCGGACAGGCCGGCGTCGATCATCCGGTTGACGGCGTTGGTGCCACCGCCGCCGACTCCGACGACCTTGATGACTGCGAGATAGCTTCCAGCTTCCATGGTTTCTGTCCGGACCTCTAGTTAGAGTCGAGCGTTTTCGCAGGCTCTTCTGCGGCGCGGATTCTGGCACGTTACGGGCATTTCCTGTTGTTTGTCAAAATCGGCGACCGGTCGCAACGCCCGTTGCAAGACCCCGTAACCTCGACCACCACTTGAGGGTCGGCCTACTCTCACGTCAAGGTTGAGGGTCCGGGACGGTGGGTTCGGCGACCTCGGGAGCCGCCTCCTCCGGGGCGGTCGCGCCGGGCTCGGCCGGCGCCTCGGCGGCCTCCGGGGCGGTCGCGCCGGGCTCGGCCGGCGCCTCGGCGGCCTCCGGGTCGGTCGCGCCGGCCGCGCCCTCGGCCGGCTCCTCGGTGACCGGCCCGAGCCCGCCGGCGCCGACGCGCTCGGGCACCCGCAGGTCCAGGTAGGTCGCGCCGGCGGCGGCTGGATCGGCGAGCACGCGGGCCGCGGCGTCCCACTTCGCGCGCGGCTGGTCGGGCGTCCCGAAGATCAGCGGCGGACCGTCGCGCAGCTCGGCGACGAGCCCGCGGCGCTCCCAGCCGACGGAGGTCACGCGGTCGTGCAGGGCGGCCGGCGCACTGCCCGCGACGGCGAGCGCACCGAGGGTGGCGCGCTCGGTTACCCGCTCGCCCCCGAGCGGGCGGCGGGTGCGGATGACCGGCAGGTCGCCCGGCTCGCGGATGCCGCGCAGCAGCACGCCGCCGCCGGAGGCGGGCACGCGGCGGCCCGGCAGCTCGACGATCGCCACGGGCCGGTGCTCGACGACCTCGATGGAGAGCTTGTGCGGGAATTCCGCGTCGATCCGCAGGTCGGCCACGGACGGGTAGGCGGCGACGGCCGAGCGCAGCGCGCTCTCGCGGACGTGCAGCGTGGTCATCTCGCGCGCGGACTTGCGCAGGGCCGAGCGGATGGCGGCATCCTGGCCGGGGCTCGTGCCCGTGATGAAGACGGTCTCCACGCGCGCGAAGCCCGAGTCGCGGAACCACAGCCAGCCGGCGGTCAGCAGCGCGGCGGCCAGCGCCACGATCACGACGACCCGCCCGCGCGGCCGCGGCAGCCGCCCGACGCGCAGCCGGGCGGGCAGCGCGGTACGGGCGCCGCTCATCGGGTGGGCGCGGGCAGCGTTTCAACGGGCAAGCCTGGGGCCTCTTCGACCCCGGCGGCGGCGCCCCTGCCGGCCATCCGGCGCCCGAGCCGGTCGACGTCGCCGGCGCCCATGGTCACCAGCAGGTCGCCCTCGCGCAGGGTGGCGCGCAGGAACGCCTCGGCGTCGCCGAGCCCGGGCGTCCAGGCGACCGGCCGCCCGCCGGCGGCGTCGGCGGCGGCGTGCAGCACGAGCCGGCCGCTGACGCCGGGGAAGTCCTCCGCGCGCTCGCGCGCCGGGTAGACGCCGGTGACGAGCACGACGTCGGCCAGCGCCAGCGCCGCGCCGAAGCGGCGCGCCTCGCGCTGGGTGCGCGAGAACAGGTGCGGCTGGAAGACGGCGACGACGCGGCGCGGCGCGAGCGTCCGCGCCGCCTCCAGGGTGGCGCGCACCTCGGTGGGATGGTGGGCGTAGTCGTCGACCACCAGCGCGCCCTCCGGGCTGCTGCCCAGGCGCTCGAAGCGCCGGCCGGCGCCGGTGAAGCTCTCGAGCGCCGCGGCGGCCGCGCCCGGGTCGACGCCCGCGAGGCGGCAGGCGGTCAGCGCCGCCGCGGCGTCGAGGGCGTTGTGGGCGCCGGGGACCGAGAGCCGGACCGGGACGCCGTCGAGCGTGAACGCGCTGCCGCCCGGGCCCAGCTGCGGCGCCGGCACGTCGAAGGTGACGGCCCGCGGTCCGGCGAGGGCGCGCAGCTCCGGCCGGTCCCAGACGACCTGCTCGGGCGCGAGCGCGAGGAAGGCGCGGAAGGTCTCGTCGACGTCGCGGCGCGAGCTGTAGGTCGTGTGGTGGTCGAGCTCGGCGTTCGTGAGCACGGCGATCGCCGGCGCGAGCTCGAGCAGCGAGCGGTCGGACTCGTCGGCCTCGACCACCAGCCACGCCCCGTCGGTCCAGGCGGCGTTGCGCCCGGTGGAGCGCACGACGCCCCCGACGAGGTAGCTCGGGTCCACGCCGCAGGCGGCGAGCGCGTGCACGAGCATGCTCGACGTCGTCGTCTTGCCGTGCGTGCCGGTGACCGCGATGGTGGGCTTCAGGCGGGTCAGCTCGCCCAGCAGGGCGGCGCGGTGCAGCTCCCGCAACCCCTGGGCCCGCGCGGCCGCCCGCTCGGGGTTCGACGGCGGGATCGCCGTCGAGACCACCAGCTCCGCGCCGGCGGGCACGTGGGCCGCGTCGTGGCCGATGGCGGGCACGATCCCGGCCTCCAGCAGCGGCCCCGCGTAGGGGGAGCCCGGCGCCCGGTCTGAACCTGTCACCTGCGCCCCGAGCGCGTGGGCGGCGAGCGCGAGGCCGCTCATGCCCGCGCCGCCGATGCCGACGAAGTGCAGGCGGCGGCTCGCCCAGGGCCCGGACATGGGCGAGCAGCCTAGAAGGGCGTCCGGCGGCCGGCGGCGGCCAGCAGCTCTCCCGCGATCGCGGCCGCGGCGTCGGGCCGGGCGAGCCGCGCCGACGCCGCAGCCATGGCGCGCAGGCGCTGCGGATCGCCCACCAGCCCGTCGACCGCGCTTCGCAGTCGCGCGGCGGTCAGGCCGGCGTCGGGCAGGACCACGGCGGCGCCCGCGCGCTCCATCCACGCCGCGTTGGCGGTCTGGTGGTCGGCGGAGGCGTGCGGATAAGGGATCAGCACGGCCGGCAGCCCGTACTGGGCCAGCTCGAACACCGACCCGCCCGCGCGCGCGACCGCCAGGTCGGCGGCGGCGAGCGCGAGGCCGAAGGGCACGACGTAGTCGCGCAGGACGTAGTGCGGCCCCGGCGCGGTCAGCTCGCCGGCGTCGCGCCGGCCGGGGACGTGCAGGATGCGGTAGGGCACGTCCGCGAAGGCGGCGACCGCCGCCTGGTTGATCGACCGGGCGCCGAGCGAGCCGCCGAAGACCAGCACGACCGTCTCGCCGGCGGCGAAGCCGAACTCCCTCCGCGCCGCGCCGCGATCGGTGATGGTCGGCGGCACGGGGCGCCCGGTGACGACGTAGCGGGGCGGCGTGCGACCCTCGAGCGGGAAGGCGAGACAGACGCGGCGGGCCGCCGGCGCGAGCAGGCGGTTGGTGAGCCCGAGGTGGGAGTCCGCCTCGGTCAGCACGAGCGGGATCCGCCGCCGCACCGCGGCGAGGCCGACCGGCCCCGCCACGTAGCCGCCGCCGCCCAGCACCGCGTCGGGCCGGTGACGGGCGAGCAGGCCGTCCGCCGTGCGCAGGGCAAGGGCCGCGCGGCCGACCGCGCGCGCGGCCTTGAGCGGGTTGGTGCGCGAGATGCCCTCGACGCGCAGGGTCTCCAGCCGGTGGCCGGCGGCGGGCACGAGCTCCTGCTCGGCGCGCTCGCCGCCCGCGAAGACGACCTCCGCGCCCTCAGCCCGCAGCGCGTCGGCGACCGCGAGCGCCGGCACGACGTGCCCCGCCGTCCCGCCCGCGGCGATCACGATCCGCGCCGGAGGCGCCTGCAGCGTCACGCCGCGGCCTTCGCTTGGGCTCGCGCACCGCCTGCACGTGCACCGAGCCCCCGCGGGCCACGTTGAGCAGCAGCCCCATCGAGCACAGCAGCACGATCAGCGACGTCGAGCCCGAGGAGATGAACGGCAGCGGCACCCCGGTCAGCGGGGCGAGGCCGAGCACGGCGTAGGTGTTCAGGAGCGCCTGGCACAGGATCAGCGACGTCAGCCCCGCCGCCAGCAGCTTGGCGTAGGCGCCCTTGGCAGCCTTGGCGGTGCGCAGCCCGGCGTACCCGATCATGCCGTAGAGGAACAGCAGCACGCAGATCCCGGCCAGCCCGAGCTCCTCGCCGATGATCGCGAGGATGAAGTCGGTGTGGGCCTCGGGCAGGTAGAAGATCTTCTGCACCGACTGGCCCGGCCCGACGCCGAACAGGCCGCCCGAGCCGATCGCGATCTGACCCTGGACGGACTGAAAGCCGGTCGCGCCCGCGTCGGCCCACGGGTTCAGGAATGCCGTCAGCCGCGCCCGCCGGTAGGGCTCGATGAGCGCGAAGAGCAGGACGAGCACCGCCCCCACGGCGGCGAGCAGTCCGAGCTGGCGCAGCGGCAGCCCCGCCGCCACCAGCATCGCCCCCATCGTGAAGCAGATCACCAGCGCGGTGCCGAGGTCGGGCTGGGCGAGGATCAGCAGCACCGCGCAGCCCGCCACGCCGATGATCGGCGCGAGCACCAGCCGCAGGCTGCGCGCGAGCTTGGGCCGGGCCGAGAGCACGGCCGCCGAGTGCAGGATCAGCGCGAGCTTCATCACCTCGGCGGGCTGGAAGCTCATCGGGCCGGCCCCCAGCCAGCGCCGCGCACCGTTGATCTTCACCCCCAGCCCCGGCACGAGCACGAGCACGAGCAGGACAAAGGCCACGAAGAGGATCAGTGGCGTGAAGCGCCGGACCGAGGCCAGGCCGTGGCGCGAGAGCAGGTGCATCAGCGCGAGCCCGACGCCGCCGAAGGCGAGGTACTTGATCAGGAAGGCCGTGCCGTCCCCCTCGCCCTCGAGCAGCGTGCGCGCCGAGGACGCCGAGTAGACCATGACCGCGCCGCCGGCCAGCAGGCAGAAGGTGGCGGTCAGCAGCAGGCGGTGCTCGAGCGGCTGCTGCTTCTGGCTGGCCATCAGGCGGACATTCGACACCCCCGGTCGGACGCCTCCCGGCCCGGCCCGCGGCCGCCGGGCGTGGCCCTGCTGCGTCCGGCGGCGCCCGCGCGGTCGCCCCTGAGCCGCGCCCAGCGCGCGTCACCCCAGCGCGTCGACCAGCGCCCGGAAGTGCGCCCCGCGCTCCTCGAAGGAGCCGTACTGGTCGAAGGACGTGCACGCCGGGGAGAGCAGCACGACCTCGCCCGGGCGGGCGGCGGCGGCCGCGAGCGCGACGGCCGGCTCGAGGCGCTCGGCGTCGCAGAGGGGGACGCCGGCCGGCTCGAGCGCGCGGCGCAGCTCGGCCGCGGTCTCCCCGATCAGGTAGCCCGCGACGGCGCGCTCGGCCAGCGCCGGCGCGAGCGGTGCGTAGTCGCCGCCCTTGCCGCGGCCGCCGAGGATCACGTGCACCCCGCTCGCGAACGAGCCGATCCCGACCAGCGCCGAGGCGACGTTGGTGGCCTTGGAGTCGTTCACGTAGAGCACGCCGCCGCGCTCGCCCACCTCCTCGAGCCGGTGGGGCACGCCGGCGAAGGTCCGCAGGCCGGCCCGCACCGCGTCGGCCGCCACGCCGCGCGCCAGGCAGGCCGCGGCCGCCGCCATCGCGTTCTCGACGTTGTGGGCGCCGCGCAGCCGCAGCTCCTCGACGGCCATCAGCGGCTGCTCGTCCCACCACAGCTGCCCGGCCCGGACGGCGAGCTCGGCGCCGGGCCCGGCGCCGAAGCAGACCCGCCGCGCACAGCCGCCGAGGTCCTCGATGCCCAGGCCGAGCGGCGCGACGGCGACCGCCTCGTTCGGCTGGCGGGCGAAGATCTGCAGCTTGGCGTCGCGATAGGCCTCCAGCGTGCCGTGGCGGTCGAGGTGGTCCTCGGTGAGGTTGAGCAGCACCGCGACCTCCGGCGCGAAGGCGAGGGTGTCCTCGAGCTGGAAGGAGGAGGCCTCGCACACGACGGTCGCCGCCGGGCCGACCTCCCCGGCCAGCGAGGCGAGCGCCGTCCCGACGTTGCCGGCCACCGCGACCGGCAGCCCTGCCTCGCGGTGGACGTGGCCGATCAGCTCGACGGTCGTCGTCTTGCCGTTGGAGCCCGTGACCGCGAGGAACTCGTTGGGCACGAGCCGCCAGGCCAGCTCGAGCTCGCCGAGGACGGTGCGCCCGGCGGCCCGGGCGGCCCGGACCACCGGCGCCTCCTGCGGCACCCCGGGGCTCTTGACCAGCGTGCGGGCCGCGGCCACCAGCTCCACCCCCTCGGCCGGCGCGACGACCTCGACGCCGAGCGCGGCCAGCTCCGCCCGCACCGCCTCGCCGGGCTCGCCGGCGTCGCAGCCGACCACCGGCAGTCCGAGCGCGCGCAGCGCCCGCGCGGCAGCGACGCCCGACCGGGCCAGGCCGACGACGAGGTACGGCGGCTCGGGCAGCGGCGGGCGGGCGATCACCCCTGGCATTGAAACGGACGCTGCGGGCGTCACGCGGCCGGCGCCTGAGTTCATAGGGCGGTGCGGCACGTCGGGCGGCCGGTGCGGGCCTCAGGCGGCCGGCGCCGACGCGGCGTCGTCGCGCTTCCCGCCGGCCTCCTGCGTCGCGTCACCGCCCTCGGCCGCGTCGCCGGCCGGAGGCGGATGGAGCCGCGCCGCCTGGCTCACGCGGCCGCCGTCGAACTCGACGCCCTCGGCCTCCAGCTGTCGCCGGACCGTGGCGCCGTCGCCGAGCGCCGTCGGGGCGACGCTGCCGTCGGCCTTGAGCACCCGGTGGGCGCCGGGTGTGCACTCGCGGATGAAGCGCTGGTTGAGGGTTCGTGCCTGCCGGTCGCTGCCGCCCGCGGCGCGGGCGACGTCGCCGTAGCTCATCCAGGCGCCGGGTGGGATCGCGGCGACGATCTCGCGCAGCCGGTCGAGGTCCATGGCGGCTCCTCCTGTCTGTTCGCTCTGGGCCATGGCGCCCGACGCTACGGCCGCCGGGCGCGATCACCCCCGGGCGCGCGGGGATTGGCACACAATCGGCACGGTCACGGCACGGACAGCGCCGCAGCCGTCACAGACCGGTCAGGTCACCGACTGCTGGTAGAGCGTGAAGCCGATCGCGCTGAAGACTGCCGCCACGATCCAGAAGCGCAGGATGATCTTGGTCTCCGACCACGCCTTGAGCTCGAAGTGGTGGTGGATCGGCGCCATCAGGAACACCCGCTTGCGGAAGGTCTGGAAGGAGAAGACCTGCACCAGCACGGACAGCGCCTCGACGACGAAGATCCCGCCCAGGACGATCAACAGCACCTCGGTCTTGGTCATGACCGCCATCGCGGCGATCGCCCCGCCAAGGCCCAGCGACCCCGTGTCCCCCATGAAGATCGAGGCCGGGAAGGAGTTGAACCACAGGAAGCCGACGCTCGCCCCGACCAGGCAGCCCGCCACCAGCGCGAGGTCGGTCTGGCGGGTCGTGTAGGTGATCGCGATGTAGGAGAGCAGCGTGATCGCCGCGCAACCGGCCGCGAGCCCGTCCAGCCCGTCGGTCAGGTTGACCGCCGAGGTGGTGCCCGCCAGCACCAGGTAGATGAAGACGGGATAGAGGTAGCCGAGGTCGATCTGGGCGTCGATGATGCGCAGGTTGACGGTGTCGGGCAGGGCAGCCCACTCGGTCGCCGCCAGCCACAGCCCGATCGCGATCAGCACCGTCATGAAGAGCTTCGTCCGGGCCCGCAGGCCGAGCGAGCGGCGGCGGATGATCTTCGTGTAGTCGTCCGCGAAGCCGAGCAGCGCACAGGCCAGCGCGACGCCGAAGACCCCGATCGCGCGCGGGTCGAGGTCGGTGAGCAGCAGGAACGGCACCGCGATCGCGGTGAAGATGATGATCCCGCCCATCGTCGGCGTGCCCGCCTTGGCGTGGTGCTCCTGCGGCCCCTCCTCGCGGATGTGCTGCCCGAACTCGCGCGTGCGCAGGAACGAGATGAACTTCGGCGAGAGGAAGACGCAGATGAGCAGCGAGGCGGTGGCCGCGATCAGCACCTCGCCCATCAGCGCACCGCCCCCGGGGGGTGGGACGAGGGCGCGCCGCCGGTGGCGCCGGAGCGGGCCGCGCCGCGCCCCGCGCCGGGCGCCTCGGCCGCCACCAGCGCCTCGGCGACGACCTCGAGCCCGACGCCGCGCGAGCCCTTGACCAGCACCACGTCGCCGGGCCGGATGAGCTCACCGGTCAGCGTGGCCGCGGCGGCGGCGTCGGGCACCGCGTGGCGCTCGCCGGCGTCGCCGTAGCCCGCCAGGAGCTCGTCCGCCAGCCGGCCGACCGCCACGAGCACCTCCACCCCCGCGGCCGCCGCCTGCTCGCCGGCGGCGCGGTGGTAGGCGCGCTCCTCCGCGCCCAGCTCGAGCATGTCGCCGAGCACGGCCAGCCGGCGTCCCGCCCCCGGCCGGCCGGCGAGCTCCTCCAGCGCGGCGGCCATCGCCAGCGGGCTGGCGTTGTAGCAGTCGTTGATCACCGTGGCGCCGAGGCCGAGCTCGATCCGCTCGCCGCGCAGGGCGGCGGCGCGGACGTCCACCCGGCCGCCGGGCCGGACGCCCACCGCGAGCGCGGCGGCGACCGCCGCGAGCGCGTTGAGGCGGTGGTGGCGGGCCGAGGAGGGCAGCTCGAGCGCGAGGCGCTCCCCGCGGGCGACCACCACCCCGTCGCCGGCCCAGTCGACGTCGCCGCCCGCGCCGAAGCGCGTGACGGCCGACCCGGGCGCCAGCCACCGGTCCAGCCGCGACTCCCCGGCCGGGAGGATCGCCTCCCCGCCCTCGCGCAGCCCTCCGAGCAGCTCGCCCTTGGCACGGGCGACGCCGTCGAGCGTGCCCACCTGCTCGAGGTGCACCGGCCCGACGTTCGTGATCACGCCGACGTCGGGCTCGCAGATCGCCGCCAGCTCGGCGATCTGGCCGAAGCCGCGCATCGCCAGCTCGAGCACGACGACCTCGGTCCCGGCCGGCGCGGCCAGCAGCTCGAGCGGGAGCCCGATCTCCGTGTTGAAGTTCGCCCGGCTGGCGGCCACCGCGCGCCGGGGCGCGATCATCGCGGCGATCAGGTCCTTGGTCGAGGTCTTGCCGACCGAGCCGGTGACCGCCACCACGTCGGCGGCGAGCTCGCGCCGCCAGGCGCGCGCCAGGCGCTGCAGCGCCGCCAGCGGATCCTCGGCGACCAGCACGGCGCCCTCGCCTCCGGACGGCTCGTGCCCCGGCCCCAGCAGCGCGCCCCACGCCCCGCCCGCCAGCGCCGCGCCCGCGAAGGCGCCGCCGTCGGCCCGCTCCCCGCGCAGGCCGGCGAACAGATCTCCGGGGCCGGCGGCGCGGGAGTCGATCACCGCCCGCGCCGGGCCGCCCGGCCCGGCGGGCGGGCGCACCAGCTCGGCCCCCGCCGCCGCGGCGACCTGCTCGGCAGTCCAGCCGATCATGCCGTGGCCAGCGCCCGCAGGGCGTCGCGGGCCACGGCGACGTCGTCGAAGGGCAGCTTGCGCCCCTCCGCGAACTCCTGACCCTGCTCGTGGCCCTTGCCCGCGATCACCACGACGTCGCCCGGGCGCGCCTGATCGACCGCCTGGGCGATCGCCCGCCGCCGGTCGACCTCGCGCTCCAGCCGCGGCCCGGCGCCTGCGGCGATGGCGTCGAGGATCGCCTCGGGGTCCTCCGAGCGCGGGTTGTCCGAGGTCGCGAGCGCCACGTCCGCGAGCCGGGTGGCGATCTCCCCCATCAGCGGGCGCTTGCCGCGGTCGCGGTCGCCGCCGGCGCCGAAGACGACGATCACGCGGCCCTCCGCGAGCTCCTGCGCGGCCACCAGGACGTTCTCCAGCGAGTCCGGCGTGTGCGCGTAGTCGACGAGCACGGCGAACGGCTGGCCCTCGTCGACCGGCTCGAAGCGGCCCGGCACGCGCGCGGCGTCGCGCAGCCCGGCGGCGACGTCGGCGGGCGCGACCCCCAGCGCCCGCGCGGCCGCCCACGCCCCCAGGGCGTTGAGCACGTTGAAGCGCCCCGGCAGCGGCAACTCGCACGCGGTCTCGCCGTCGGGCGAGCGGACGACGAACGAGGAGCCGGCCATGCCGCCGCGCACGTCGACGGCGCGGTAGACCGCGTCCGCCGCGTCGATCCCGAAGCCGACCGTACCGCCGAACTCCTCGGCCAAGCGCCGGCCGGCGGGGTCGTCGAGGTTGGCGATCCGCACGCCGACCCCGGCGGCCACGAACAGCAGCCGCTTGGCGGCGAAGTAGGCCTCCATGTCGGGATGGAAGTCGAGGTGGTCCTGCGTGAGGTTGGTGAACACGGCCGCCGCGAAGTGGATGCCGTCGGCGCGGCGCAGCTCGAGCGCGTGGGAGGAGACCTCCATGGCGCACGCCCGATCGCCGCCCGCCAGCATCTCGGCGAAGGTCCGCTGCAGGTCGATCGCCTCGGGCGTCGTGCGCTCGACGGCCCGCTCCTCGCCCGCCACCACGGACTTCACGGTGCCCAGCAGCCCGCACGGCCGCCCGGCCGCCTCGAGCACCGAGCGCACCAGGAAGGCGGTGGTGGTCTTGCCGTTCGTGCCGGTGATGCCGACGACCGGCAGGCGGGCGGTCGGATCGCCGGAGAAGGCGGCCGCGGCGCGCGCCATGGCCGCACGGACGTCGTCGACGACCACCTCGGGCACGCCGAGGCCGAGCGGGCGGCGCACCACCAGGGCGGCCGCGCCGCGTTGCACCGCGTCGGGCGCGAAGTCGTGGCCGTCGCGGGTGAAGCCGGGCACGCAGAAGAACAGCGCGCCCGGTGACACGCTGCGGTTGTCGTAGGCCAGGCTCGTGATCGCCACGTCCCCGGCGCCCTCGCCGAGCAGGTCGCGCAGGAGCATCGGCGGCAGTCTAGCCCCGGCCCAGGCGGCTCACGGGCGCTCCGCCACCAGTGCACGGGCGACGATCGCGGCGCCGTCGACGCCCGCCGGGAGCGTGCCGAACGCGCGCCCGCGCGCCGCCCCGAGGCGCCCGGCGCAGAAGCCGTCGGCCACCGCCGCGGGCGCGTGGCGGACCAGCAGCGAGGCCTGCAGCGCGAGCGCGAGGTCCTCGACCGCCCGCCGCGCCAGCCAGGCGCCGTCCTCACCGGTCAGCGTGGCGAGCGACGCCGGCAGCGCGTCGAGGTGGGCGTCCAGCCGCGGGTCACCGCCGCGGGCGAGCTCGCACTCGGCCAGCAGCGCGGGCAGGCCCTCGGGCTCGCGGCCCAGCGCGCGCAGGACGTCGAGGCTGATCACGTTGCCCGAGCCCTCCCAGATGCCGTTCAGCGGGGCGTCGCGCAGCAGCCGCGGCATCGGCGACTCCTCCACGTAGCCGTTGCCGCCCAGGCACTCGAGCGCCTCCGCGGCGTGCGCCGTCGCGCGCTTGCAGACCCAGTACTTCAGGACGGCGGTCGCGAGCCGCCGGAACGGGCCGTCGCCCTCGTCGTAGGCGCGCGCGAGCCGCAGCGCGGAGGCGGTCGCGGCCTCGGACTCCAGCGCGAGGTCGGCCAGCACGTTGACCATCAGCGGCTGCTCGGCCAGCCGCGCGCCGAAGGCGGAGCGCTGGCGCGCGTGCCAGACCGCCTCGGCGATGCCCTTGCGCATGCTCGCCGCGCTGCCCACGACGCAGTCCAGGCGCGTGTGGGTGACCATCTCGATGATCGTGGCCACCCCGCGGCCCTCCTCCCCCAGCAGTCGGGCCGGCGCCCCGGCCAGCTCGATCTCGGCGGAGGCCAGCGAGCGCGTGCCGAGCTTGTCCTTCAGGCGCTGAAGCTCCATCCCGGGCCCGCGCTCGAGCACGAAGCACGACAGGCCCGCGGGCGCCTGGGCGAGCACGAGGAAGACGTCGCACGCCGGGTGCGAGCAGAACCACTTGTGACCGGTGAGGGCGAACCAGCCGTCGCCGGCCGGCGCGGCCTCGGTGACGTTGGCGCGCACGTCTGAGCCGCCCTGCTTCTCGGTCATCGCCATCCCGCACAGCGCGCCGGCGTCGTAGTCGGGCGCCGTCAGCCGGGGCTCCCAGGCGGCCGCGAGCGCCGGGTCGGCGCGCAGCGCCGGCACTGCGGAGAAGGTCATCGAGACCGGGCACATCACGCCGGCGTCGGCCTGGGACCACAGCAGCTCGAGCGCCGCGCGGGCGACGTGCGCGCCCGGCCGCGGCTCGCGCCACGGCAGGCTGTGGATCTCGCGCTCGATCGCACCGCGCAGCAGCCAGTGCCACGACGGGTCGTAGTCGACCTGGTCGACGCGCCGGCCGAAGCGATCGTGGGTCTGCAGCCGCGGCAGGTTGCGCTCGCAGCGCCGCGCGTGCTCCGCCGCCTGTGCCGAGCCGGCGAGGAGCCCGCAGTCGCGCACGCGGTCGAGCGCCCAGCCGCCGCCCTCGCGCTCCAGCGCCTCGCCGAGCGCGGGATCGGCGTCGAGCAGGCCGACGTCCTCGAGCGGGACCGACTGGTTGCCCACCTGGCCGCCGATCGTGCGCGTCACGGCTTCGGCGTCCAGCGGAAGCGGGTGAGCGCGAACAGCGCACCGGCCACGCCCCAGGCGGCCACGACGGCGAGCGCGCCCCAGTCGAAGCCGGCGCCGGACGTGTTGGGGTCGAACGCGGTCAGCAGCGCCTCGAAGAGCGGCTTGACCGGGAAGACGCCCGCGACGGTGTCCATCCAGTCCGGCGTCTGGTCGGTCGGGATGAAGATCCCCGAGATGAAGTACAGCGGCAGCACGATCGCGTTGGCCATCGGCGGCGCGGCGTTCTCCGACGGCACGACGGCGGCGAAGGCGAAGCCGAGCGCCGAGAGCGAGAGCACGCCGACCACCAGGGCGACCAGCGCGGCCGGCAGGGTGGTGGTCGGGATCTCGACGCCGTAGCCGATCGCGCCGATGGCGACGAGGATGACCGTCATCACCGCCGCGACGCCCACGGCGGTCAGCGTGCGCCCGGCGATGATCACCCAGGCCGGCACCGGCGTCGCCCGCACGCGCTTGAGCTGGCCCCGCTCGCGCGCGATCGTCAGCCAGATCGTCAGGTTGACGAAGGTTGCGGAGACGAGCGAGAGAGCCAGGATCCCCGGCAGGTAGTAGGTCGAGAAGTTGATGTCGTTGCCGGCCACCTCGACCGAGCGGTTGCCGAAGATCGAGACGAAGAGGAAGAGGAAGATCAGCGGCAGCACGACGGTGAAGAACACCGACGCCGGCTCGCGCCAGAACTGGCGCTGGTCGTAGCGATACTGGTGCAGGGCGAGGGCGACGCCGCTCATGGTGCCTCGCCCGCGGTCAGCTCGAGGTAGACGTCCTCGAGGCTCGGGCGGTCGACCCGCAACCCCGGCAGGTCGAGGCCGCGCTCGGCCGCCCAGCCGCACAGGACGGCGAGGTCCTCGACCGGCTGGGCGGAGCGCAGCTCGAGCCGCCCGTTGCCGCCGTGCGGCGCGCCGGAGAGGCCGGCGGGCAGCTCGCCGGCGGTGACGCCCGCCGGGAGCCCGAAGGCGATCGTGGCGGGCGCGCGCTCGTCGGCCCCGAGCTCGCCGGGGGCACCCTCCGCGACGATCCGCCCGGCGCGGATGATCGCCACCCGGTCGGCGAGCCGCTGGGCCTCGTCCATGTAGTGCGTCGTCAGCAGGACGGTCTTGCCGAGCTCGCGCAGGGAGGCGATGACCTCCCACGCCTCCCGGCGCGCGGCGGGATCGAAGCCGGTCGTCGGCTCGTCGAGGAAGAGCAGCTCGGGGTCGCCGATCAGCGCGAGGGCGACGTCCAGGCGCCGCTGCTGGCCGCCGGAGAGCTTGCCCGCGCGGCGGTCGGCCTGCGGCTCGAGCCCGACCAGCGCGAGCGTCTCGGCGACGGGCCGTGGCGCGGGGTAGTAGCCGGCGAACAGCTCCAGCGTCTCGCGCACGGTCAGCAGCGCCGAGTTCTCCGAGGACTGCAGGACGACGCCGATGCGCGCGCGCCAGCGGGCGCCGGCCCGCTGCGGGTCCTCGCCCAGCACGCTGACCTCGCCGCCGTCGCGGTCGCGGAAGCCCTCGAGGATCTCGACCGTGGTGGTCTTGCCGGCGCCGTTGGGGCCGAGGAAGCCGAAGACCTCCCCGGCGCCGACCTCCAGATCGAGGCCGCGCACCGCCTCGACGTCCCCGTAGGCCTTGCGGAGGTCGCGGACGGCGATGACGGGCTCGGTCACGCGCAAGCAAGCTACCGGCCGCCGCGGCCGCGATCCACCTCAGTCGGGCGGGATCCGCAGGTAGTTGAGCGCGAAGCTCATGATCTTGCGGAAGGCCGGCCCGGCCACGAGCCCGCCGTAGATCTCGCCCTGCGGCTCGTCGACCATCACCGCCACCAGCACGCGCGGGCGGTCGGCGGGCGCGAAGCCGACGAACGAGGCGACGTACTTGGTGTCCGAGTAGCCGCCCGTGACGGGGTCGGGCTTGTTCGCCGTGCCGGTCTTGCCGGCCATGTCGTAGCCGGGGATGGCCGCGCCGGTGGCGGTGCCGCCCGGCCCGAGCACGCCCTCGAGCATCTGGCGCAGCTGGGCGGAGGTGCGCGGCGAGATGACCCGACGGCCCTTGGGCTTGCGCGCCGCGCGGTCGCCGACCGACTGCACGATGTGCGGCGGGCGCAGGACCCCGCCGTTGGCGATCGTCGAGTAGCCCGTGGCCATCTGCATGGGCGTGACCGCGATGCCCTGGCCGATCGGCAGGTTGCCCATCGAGGAGCCGGAGTACTGCTCGAGCGGCAGCACGATCCCCTGCTCCTCGCCGGGCAGGTCCACGCCCGTCGGCTTGCCGAACCCGAACCGCCGCACCCAGCGGTCGAAGCCCTTGGCGCCCTGCATCATCCCGATCTTGATCGCCCCGATGTTGCTGGACTCCGCGAGGATCCGGCTGGTGGTGGCGGTGATCGGCCCGCGCGGGTGGGACTCGCCGATGGTCCGGTCGGCGACGACGATCTGCGGCGGCAGGTTGAACTCGGTCTGCGGCGTGACCTTGCGCTCCTCGAGCGCGCCGGCGACGGTGAACGCCTTGAAGGTCGAGCCCGGCTCGTAGGTGGCGCCGATGGCCCGGTTCTGACGGGCGAAGTCGGGCGCCTGGCCCGGGTCGTTGGCGTTCACCCGCGGCCAGTTGGCCAGCGCCAGCACGCCGCCGTCGCGCGGGTCCATCACGACGGCGGTCGCGCCCTTGGGCGTCCACGCCTCGCCGATCTCGGCCAGCACCGACTCGGCGCGGTCCTGGATGGCGGCGTCGAGGGTCAGCCGCACGCGCTGGCCGGCGTTCGTGGGCTTCGTGTCGCGCAGCTCGATCGCCTCGCCCATCGCGTCCTTGACCAGCCGCCGCTCGCCGTCGGAGCCGTGCAGGTAGCGGTCGAGCGAGAACTCCAGCCCGCTGAGGCCCTGCCCCTCGCCGCCGACCGCGCCGAGCAGCTGGGAGGCCATCCAGTCGCGCGGATAGGAGCGGCGGTACTCGGGGATGAACTCGAGCCCCTCGATCTCGAGCTCCTGCACGCGGTCGGCGACGCGGTCGGGGACGCGGCGGGCGATGTAGGCGAAGCCGGTGTCGCGGCGGGTGAGCGCCTTGAGGATCTCGGCCTGCGGGCGGCCGAGCAGGCCGGCGAGCCGGGCGGAGACCTTCAGCGGGTCCTCGATCAGGTAGGGCGTGGCCGCGATCGTGGTCGCGGGTTGGGAGACGGCCAGCTCGGTGCCGTGGGCGTCGGTGACGGTCCCGCGGCGGGCCGGCACGGTCACGTCGGCCTCCTGCTGGGTCACCGCGGCCTGCTGCAGGCTCCCCGCCTTCACGACGCCGAGCCAGCCGGCGCGGGCGCCGGCCAGCGCGAGCATGACGAGGAAGGCCGCGAAGAGGAGCCCGATGCGGCGCTCGACCAGGCTCACGGCGCCCGGGCGGTCAGCCGCCGACGGCGGCGTCGGCCGGCGCCTCGGCGATGGCCTCGGGCTCCGGCGGCCGGCGCGGGCACTGGGTCCGGCGTCACCTCGGTGGTGGTCTCCATGGGCGCGGCGTCCATGGTGGCCGCGGTGCCGGACGCTGCCGCCGCCGGGTCGACTGCTGCGCCGCCGGGCAGCCTGCCACCGGAGGCCATCAGCTGCAGCGCGGCCTCGCTGGGCGGCGTCATGCGCGCCGCCGCACGGCGAGCGTCGCGGTCCGGGCGGGCCGTGACGTACCCGACGTCCCCCGCCGCGGGCATGACCATCCCCTGGCGCTCGGCCTCGACGCGGATGCGCTCGCCCGAGGACTGGCGGGCGATCGTGGCCTCGAGGTCGGCGTTCTGGCGCTCGAGCGTGGCCGACGCCTCGACCGCGCGCGAGATGCCCGCGTTGAGCTTGAGCAGCGACACCTGCATCGCGACGATCCCGAGCAGCGCGAGCCCGATCAGCCAGATCCACGCCCGCCCGCGCAGGAGGCGGTCGACCAGCCGGTGCTCGGGCAGCGCGCGCAGCCGCTCGAAGGCGCCGGTGGTGCCGGTCCGCACGCGGGGGAGCGCCGCGCGCGCCGCCGGCGAGGGCCGGCGTCGTCCGCGGACGGGAGATGGGGCCCGAGACGCGCCGCGGCGCGCGCGGCTGCACGGCGGTGCGCGACGACGGCGCGCGGCGGCGGGCACGGGCGGTGGCGGGTGTCACGGCTGATCCTCTCCGAGCTTGCGGGCGGCGCGCAGGCGCGCGGACTTCGAGCGCGGGTTGTCGGCCACCTCGCCGGCGGTCGGCGCCACCGAGCGGCGGAAGATCAGCGCGGCCTCCGGCGTGCGCCCGCAGCCACAGACCGGCAGGTCGGGCGGACAGATGCAGCCGCGGGTGCGATCGGCCAGGAAGCGCTTGACCCTCCGGTCCTCGAGCGACTGGAAGCTGATCGCGGCCAGCCGCCCGCCCGGGGCAAGCAGCTGCCACGCCTCGGGGAGCGCGGCCTCGAGCTGACCGAGCTCGTCGTTGACCGCGATCCGGATGGCCTGGAACGTGCGCTTGGCCGGATGGCCGCCGGCGAAGCGGGCCGGAGCGGGCACGGCGGCGGTGATCGCGTCGACCAGCTCGAAGGTGGTGGTCAGCGGCGCGCGCTCGCGGCGGCGGACGATCTCGCCCGCGATCCGGTCGGCGAAGCGCTCCTCGCCGTACTCCCGCAGCGTGCGCGCCAGCCGGCGGCGATCCCAGGTGTTGACGATCTCCGCCGCGCTGAGCGGCTGGGACGGGTCCATCCGCATGTCCAGCGGCGCGTCGTAGGAATAGGAGAAGCCGCGCTCGCGCGTGTCGACCTGCATCGAGGACATCCCGAGGTCGAGGTAGACGAGGTCGGCGCGGACGCCCTCCTCGGCCAGCGCGGCCAGGCCGGTGACGAAGTCCGCGCGCACCAGCCGCGTGCGGCACGGCGCCTCGGCGGCGAGCCCGGCGTAGGCCGCCTCGGCGAGCGGGTCGCGGTCGATGCCGATCAGCAGCCCGGTGCGGCCGATCCGGTCGGCGACCAGCCGCGCGTGCCCGGCGCCGCCGAGCGTGCAGTCGACGACCACCTGGCCGGGCTGGGGGTCGAGCGCCTCGATCAGCTCGCCGGCCAGGACCGGGACGTGGGTGCGGGGCATGTCAAGCAGGATGGCCAAGAGAAGCCGTCAGCTCAGGCGCGCGCGCCGTGAGGTCGTTGTCGTAGGTCTCCCAGGAGCCGCGATCCCACAGCTCCAGGCACTCGCCCGCGCCCGTGATCACGACCTCGCGGTCGATCCCCGCATGCTCGAGGAAGCGCGCCGGGACCATCACCCGGCCGGCCGAGTCCAGCTCGACGTCGAGCGCGTTGGCGAAGAACATCCGCTTGAGCTCGCGCGCCTCGGGCGAGAAGGGGTTCAGCCCGGCCAGCGCCGACTCGGTGAGCCCGGCGTACGTCGCCTCGGGATAGACGCTCACGCAGCGGTCGACCGCCTTGACCAGCACCACGTGCCCGGCGAGCGCCGCCCGGAACTTGGAGGGGACCGTGAGCCGGTGCTTGGCGTCGAGCGTGTGTTCGAAGGTGCCGTGGAAGGCCAAGGCGCATACGGATCGAAAGGCGATGGAAGGCGAGTCGATCCGAGGTGGCGGAGTGGGAGGAGCCCCGCCACCCCGGACCGGCTGTGCCCCGGGGTTGTACCCCACTCTGTCCCACTTTGCAACACCACGGCCATCTTTTGCCCCACTTTGCCGTCGATCGGCTCGTCGCCGGCCGCGAAACCCGCGTGGTTGCAGGGATGACGGCGGTGAGTGGCCGGGCCTCCCCGGCCTCCTAGCCATGCAGGAGCCGGTGCAGCGGCCGCGTCTGCAACGCGGTGTGCACGCGGGGCGGCAGTCCGTCCGATCGGCGCTGTGCTCGCGTGGTGGCCAACGGCTGCTGGTAACGGGTGCATGCGTTGCCCGCGTCGCTCTCCGCCCGGCGAGCGGCGCTCGGCGCCGTGCCTCTCGCGACTGGTACCAGAAGGGACTGACATACAGGCCGTTCTCGTCCCGGCCGCCCGCGCCGGCGCGCGCTCGCTGGGGTCAGGCACCGAGCAGCGCCGGCGCGAGTGCGGCCGCCACGAGCAGCAGCACGGACGGCACGAGCAGGAGCGCCACGACGAGCTGGATCTTCGGCGAGGCCTTGGCGGCGGCCTCGGCGGTGCGGCCGGCGCGGCGCGAGCGGGCGTCGAGCGCCTGGGCGGCGAGCGTCGGGGCGAGCGGCGCGCCGTGGCGATCCGCCCGCTGCAGCGCGACGACCAGCGCCTCGACCCCGTCGGCGGGGCAGCGCCCGGCAAGCGCCGCGAGCGCCGGCGCCCGCGCGGCGCCGAGGCGCATGCGGTCGGCGGCGGTGCGCAGCTCGGTCGCGAGCACCCCGGGGTGCCGGCGGCTCACCTCCGACAGCGCCCGTCCGGTCGGCAGCCCGGCGCCGACGGCGACCCGCAGGAGGTCGAGCACGTCCGCGAGCTGGTCCTCCATCGCCCGCGCGCGCCGGCGGCGGCGCCGGAGCAGCCAGGCGTCGGGCGCGAGGAAGCCCGCGGCCGCCATCGCGGCGCAGAACGGCACGGGCAGGCGGCCGGGCAGCACCGCCGCCACGGGGATCGCCGCCACCAGCGCGACGACGGTCGCACCGGCCTTGACCGCCATGACGTCCTGCACCGGCCAGTCGACCCCGGCCGCCGCGAGCCGCGTCTCCAGGTCGCGCGGAGCGCGCGCGCCCGTCAGCCGCCCGGTGTGCGCCAGCAACGCGAGCGCCGCCCGCCGCACGGGCCGCGCGCGGGCAGCGCCGGGCCGTCGGCGGCGGCGCGCCGCCCAGGCCCGGGCGACCTCGCCGGCGCCGAGCGTCCCGAGCACGGCCGCGGCCGCCGTGAGGGCGACGGCGGCGGTCATCCCGCCGGCGCCTGACGGGCGAGCAACCGGACGCAGCCCATCGCCACGAGCTGGAGCACGAGGGCGAGGACCGCCAGCCACGCGGAGACCGGGTTGGAGACCAGGCCGGCGAGGAAGCCCGGGTCCGCCAGCTCGGCCAGCACGGCCGCACCGGCCGGCAGGGCGAGCACGACCCACGCCGTGAAGCGGGCCTGCGCCGTCGCCGCTCGCGCGTCGCGCTCGATGCGCTCAGCCGCCTCGAGAGAGGCCGCGAGCTCGCGCAGCAGGCCGGCCAGGTCACCGCCGGCCTCGCGCTGGAGCAACACCGCGGCGACGATCGTGTCCCACGCCGGGCTCTGAGCGCGGCGCCGGACCCGCTCGAGCACCACCTCCGTCGGCGCGCCGAGCGCCAGCGCGCGGGCGGCGGATCGCAGCTCGTGCCCGGGCGCGCCCGGCAGCCCGGCGGCCGCCGCGCCGATCGCCCCGCGGATGGAGTGCCCGGCGGTCAGCGCGTCGGCGAGCGCCCGGGCCGCCGGCGCGGCACCCCGCCGCAGCGCCACCGTGAACCGGCGGCGCCGCGCCCGCACCACCACCAGGACGACCAGCGGCCCGGCGAGCGCCGCCGGCAACCCGCCGAGCGGGCCGAACAGCAGCCAGCCGGCCGCGAAGAGACAGCCCGCGGCCAGCAACCCAAGCCGGCGGCGCTCGGGCGGGGTCGGCGCGCGCCCCTCCCGGCCCGCGCGCCGGACCGGCTCGACGGCCCGCGCGAGGCCGGCCGCTACCCGCGTCCCCTCGACGGCGGCGAGCGCGTCCCAGGCGGCGAGCACGCCGGCGACGCCGGCGCCGAACGCGAGCACCGCGGCGAGGATCATCTCGGCCCCCCGGCGGCGACCCGGGCCGCGAGCGAGCCGCCGAGCGGCGCGCGCCAGCACGGCCGCCCGTCGCGCAGCGCGTAGAGCTCGCGCACGCCGGCGCCGGCGGCAACCCGTACGACCTCGGCCACCCCGACCACCCGGCGCACGCCGTCGGGGCCGCGCGCCTGGCAGACCACGAGGTCCAGCGCGTCGGCGACCTGCTCGCGGACCGCGCCGTGCGGCAGCCCGAGGTCGGCCATCAGCGCGAGCGTCTCCAGTCGCCGCAGCGCCTCCGCCGGGCTGCCGGCGTGCAACGTGGACAGTGAGCCGTCGTGGCCGGTCGACAGCGCGGTGAGCATGTCCAGCGCCTCCGGCCCGCGCACCTCGCCGACGACGATCCGGTCGGGGCGCATCCGCAGCGCGTTGCGGACGAGCCGCCGGATGGTCACCTCGCCGCGTCCCTCCACGTTCGGCGGCCGCGCCTCGAGCCGGACGACGTGCGGCTGGCGCAGCCGCAGCTCGGCCGCGTCCTCGATCGTCACCACCCGCTCGCGCTCGCCGATGAAGCTCGAGAGCGCGTTGAGGGTGGTTGTCTTGCCCGAGCCGGTGCCGCCGCAGACCAACAGGTTGCAGCGCGTGCGCACCGCGCGCGCGAGGAAGTCCATGAGCGGGGCGGGGAGCGTCCCGGCCGCGACCAGGTCGTCCGGCCCGAAGCCGCGGCGGCGGAAGCGGCGGATGGTCAGCGCCGGGCCGTCGAGCGCCAGCGGCGGCAGCACGACGTTGACCCTCGACCCGTCGGGCAGCCGCGCGTCACACAGCGGCTCGGCCTCGTCGACCCGCCGGCCGAGCGGGGCGAGGATGCGCTCGATCGCGTGGCGCAGCTCGGCCTCGGTCGCGAAGGCCACACCCGTCGGCTCGAGCCGCCCGCCGCGCTCGACCCACGCCGGCGCCGTCCCGGAGACCATCACCTCGTCGACCTCGGGATCGGCCAGCAGCGGCTCGAGCGGGCCGAGGCCGAAGGACCGCTCCGCCACCCGCTCGGCCAGCCGCTCGCGCGCCGGCTCGTCCAGGACGCCGGCCTCGCGGTCGACCAGGGCGCGGATGCGGAGCCGCAGGTCGGCGTCGGCAGCGGGCGTGCCGGCCTCGGCGAGCAGCCGCTCGCGCAGCGTTCCCGCGAGGCGGTCGAGCGGGTCGCCGGTCCCGGCGGCGCTCATCGCAGCGTCGTCCCGATCGCGATCGGCGCGGACCGGCGGCGGTCGCCGGCAGCGCGTGCGAGCAGGCGCACGTCGCGGGCGAAGGCCGCGGCGGCCGCCAGGTAGACGGCCTGGCGGACCGTCACCCGCAGCGTGGCGGCCACCCGGGGCGCGCCGTCGTCGCCCTCGGCCGCGGCGACGGAGCCCGCGGGCGCGGCGGCGAGCACCTCGACGTCCTGGAGCGCGAGCTCGGCCCCGCCCGCCCCGGCCTCGTCGCGCTCGCGGGTCACCAGCACGTCGACGCGCGAGCCGGCCACGACCACCTCCGGCGAGCCGAGCGCGATGACCTCCGCCGCGCGCTCGCCCGGGCGCACCGGCGCGCCGGCCGCCAGCTCGTCGAGCGCGAGCGAGGAGCGCGTCACGAAGCCGTGACGAGCGACGGGCGCGGCCAGCCGTCGGCCGATGAGCTCGTCGGGCACGAGCACCGCGTCTGGCGGGACGTAGCGCTCCGGCACGCGGCGCAGCGCGAGGTCGCCGCTGCGCAGCTCCCGCTCCCTTGCCAGCTCCTCGCGCGCGACGACGACGCCCACGTCGGGACCGAGCTGCTCGCGCAGCCGCGCCTCGCGCCGGGCGACGTCCGAGGCGGCGAGCACCCCGAGCACGAGCGCGAGGCCGAGCAGCAGCGCCGCGCGCCGGCGGCGCGTCACGCGGGCACCTCCCGCTCCCCCTCCCCCGCTGCGACGCGCGGCAGCTCGAGCACGAGCCGTGCGCCCGTGGCGGCGGGCGCCGCGGCGAGCCGGCCGCCGTGCCCTCGGGCGATCCGCTCGGCCACGGCCAGGCCGTGCCCGCGACGCCCGGCGCCCCGCCGGCCCGCCGCGGCCAGCGCCGCAACCGGAGCGGGCAGGCCGACCCCGCCATCGGCGACCTCGAGCCGGGCCTCCGAGCGGCTGGCGCGCACGTCGACCCGGACCGTCCCGCCGCCGTGCTCGGCCGCGTTGGCCACCAGGTTGCCGAGCCCCTGCACGAGCCGGACGGCATCGCCCAGGACGATCACCCCGCGCGTGCCCTCCCCCACCACCAGCTCGGCGCCGTGCGCGCGGGCGAGCGCCCGCCAGCCCGGCGCCGCACGGGCGAGCAGCGCCGACACGTCGACCGGGACGACCGCGTCACCCGCCTCCGATCGCGTGCCGCGGCCCGCGGCCGCCAGGTCGTCGAGCGCCCGGCCCGCCCGCTGCAACTCGAGATCGGCGGCAGCGACGCGGCGCGCCCACTCGGGCCGGCCGGCGCCGACGCCCTCGAGCGCCAGCCTGGCCGCGCACAGCGGTCCGCGCAGCTCGTGGCCGGCCTCGGCGACGAGCGCCGCCCGCGTGCGGTCGCGCGACCGCGCGACGAGCAGCAGGCCCCAGGCCGGCAGCGCCACGAGCCACCCGGCCAGGCCGAGCGGGCGCCCGCCCTCAGGCATCGCCGCCGGCCTCCGCCCCCGTGGGCCCTTCCACCAGCCGGTAACCGACGCCCCACACGTTGACGACGAAGCGATCGCCGTCGCGAGCGAGCTTCTGGCGCAGCCGGCAGGCGTGGCTGTCGAGCGTCCGCGTCGTGCCCAGCGACCGGAACCCCCACACCTCGCGCAGCAGCTCCTCCTTGGTCATCACCCGCGTCGGCTCGGCGGCGAGCGCTCGCAGCAGCGCGAACTCCTTGGCCGGGAGCTCGACCGGGCGCCCGCGGAGCCGCACGTCCCGCGAGGACGGATCGATCTCCAGCTCGCCGACGCGGAGGCGCCCGAGGCCACGGCGCGCCCGCGTGCGCCGCAGCACCGCGGCCAGCCGCAGCCGCAGCTCGGTGTAGCTGAAGGGCTTGGACACGAAGTCGTCGGCCCCGCGCTCGAAGCCGCGCACGCGGTCGCTCTCCCCGTTGCGCCCGGTGAGCAGGATCACCGGCAGGGCGGGATCGAGCCGGGAGACCAGCCCGTCGGCCTCCCGCAGGCGCGCGAGCAGGTCGAGCCCGGACCCGTCGGGCAGGCCGAGGTCGACGACGGCGAGATCCGGCCGGTGGTACTCGAGCTCGCGCAGGGCGTCGTGCACGGTCCCGGCCAGCAGCACGTCGTGGCCGTCGGCGGTCAGGTTGTCGGCGAGGAACGTGCGGACCGGCTCGTCGTCCTCGACGAGCAGGATGGTGGCGGGGTCGTGGGCCATGCCCATCCCTAGGCCTCGGCGCCGCGATTTCGCCCCCGGCGGGCGTATGCGGAGCCAGTGATCCCGGGAGTACACTCGCGGCCCATGGCGCGCGCAGCGCGAAAGACCCACGCCAACGAATGCCGGCAGTGCGCGACCTATTGCGACCGCGTGATCGCCCCCGCGAGCTGCGTGGCCCGCGGCTGTCCCTCGCTCTACCAGTACGACGACGCGCTCAGCGGCCGCCGCTACATGGGCTGCCTGCACAAGGTCTTCGGGACCGAGATCGACGTGGAGCTGTTCCACGACGCCGAGCGCACGCGCGGCGGATTCGGCACGGTCAAGCTGACCGGGGACCCGCTTCAGCGCTGCGACTACTCGGTCGAGCAGGCGTTCGACGGCGCCGGCGCGGTGGCCTACCAGTGCGTCAACCGGCGCTTCCACGACTGGCCCGACGCCGGCCCCGAAGCGCTCCGCGCGTTCGACCTGCGCGACCGACTCTAGGTCTCCGTGAAAGATCCGCTGCACCAGCGGCGGGCAGGAAGGATCCGGGCATAAGATGCAGACGCCGCCCCGCCGGGGCGCCTCCCCTCATGGACTCGACCCGCCGCGGCAACTACGACTCAGGACAGGACTACGTCCTGGAGTACGGCGAGCTGCGCTTCACCTTCAACGAGCGCGACTTCTCCGAGCGCGTCGAGCAGGCGGCGCTCAAGCTCGGCTTCGTCGGCGCGCGGCTGGAGTCCGTCGAGCTCGAGGACCTCGTGAACCTGACGGTCAACGGCGAGGTCCAGGACCCCGCCTCCGGACTGGGCGAGCACGTCAACGACTGCTGGCCCGAGCTCGTCGGGCCGGCCGACCGCTCGCTGGTGCACTGGCTGCGCCGGCTCGTGTTCCGCTCCGCGTGGCTCGACCAGCGGGTCAAGGAGGGTGAGCTCGACGTGGTCTTCAACGAGGCCACCCACACCTTCGGCTACGTCCAGCCCGAGCGCGACGACGAGCCGATCGAGCTCTCCCCCGAGCCCAACTGGGGCCGGGTCGCCTACCAGCCCCGCTGAGTCACCAGCCGCGCTAGACCTCCAGCGCCTCGGCGCGCGCCTTGGCGATCGCCTCGGCGCCCGCGTCGCCGACCAGCAGCTCCGGGCGCATCGTCCCGCTCGCCGCCAGGTCGAGCGCCGGGAAGCGCCGCAGGGCGGTGAGGCCGGCGTCCAGCGCGACGACGGTCGTCTCGCCGCCGACCGGCGCGGGCGCCGTCGCCAGCACCGTGAGCGAGCCGCTGCCGGCGAGGTTGCGCGCCGCCGCGAGCGCGCGCCGCGCGGCGGCGGGCGCGAGCAGCTCGAGCGTGTCGATGACGACCACGGCGTCGCCGCCGCGCGCCGCGACCCGGCGGCCCTGCTCGATCGCCTGCTCGACGGCTTGGGCCTGGGCGTCGGCCGAGGCCGCGAAGGTCAGGCTCGCGAGCGGGGCGGGCTCGCCGTCCTGCCACTCGGCGACCTCCTCCGGACGCACGCCGGTCAGCACCAGGCTGACCTCGACGCCGCCGAGCTTGCTCAGCGCCGCGGCGACGCGCCGCAGCGTCTCTGACTTGCCGGCGCGGGCCGGCCCGACGAAGGACACGCGTGAGCCCTTGCCGAAGGGCGTCAGCCACTCGACGGCCGTGACGGTCGGATCCTCGTCGCCGAGCGGCAGTCGCTCGGACGGGAAGGCGACGGGCAGATCCTCGAAGCGCGTGCCCTCGGCCACCTCGTCGGCGGGACGGCCGTTGATGGTGTCGATGCGCACCATCGACGGATGGCGCTCGGATCGCCGCGGCGAGCGGACGGGGCCCTCGATGCGATCGCCGGAGACCAGCTCGCAGCGCTTGACCTGGGCGGCGGAGACGTAGGCGTCCTCGTCGGTCGGCTCGGGCGGCGAGACGCGCACGAAGGCCGAGCCGTTGGCCAGCAGCTCGACGGTCCCGTCGAGCCGACGGTCTTCGGCGTCGCGCGCGGCGGGCGCCTCGGCGACCGGCTCCCGCTCACGCTCACGCTCGCGCGGGGCCGACTCGGCCTCGGGCTCGGCGTCGCGGCTGCGGCGGCTGCGCCCGCCACGCCGGCTGCGGCGCGCGGGCCGCGGCGCGGCGTCGGGCTCCTCGTCGGCGGCCTCGGTCGCCTCCGCGGCGTCGGCGGCCTCGATCGCCTCGGCGAGCTCGGGCTCGGACTCGGACTCGGGACCCGCGGCAGCCTCGGGCTCCGCGTCGGCGTCCGGCTCGGGCGAGCCGGCCTGACGGGCGACGATGGCGTCGATCAGCTCGGCCTTGCGCAGGCGGCGGAAGCCGTCGACCCCGAGCTCGTTGGCCAGCAGGTGCAGGTCGGCGAGCGGGCTCTGCTCCAGCTCGGAGCGGTCGAGCACTGAGGACATGGGGAACTCCTTCGGATCGTTCGGTCGGTCGGCATCCGGCCGCGTTGTGCGCAGCGGCCGGCAACCGGATTGGCCCCGTCAGCCTACCGCGGGGCCACCCGGGAAGCGATCGGGGGTCAGGCCCGCGCCGGGGTCGAGCACCCGCTCGCCGCGCAGCACCGCGCGCACCGCGAGGAAGTCGGCCGCGGCCGCCACGTCGTGCACGCGCAGGATGTGCGCGCCGGCGTCGGCGCCCTCGGCGAGCGCCGCGAGCGTCCCCGCGCTCCGCTCGCGCGGCCCGCGACCGGTGATCGCGCCGAGGAAGTCCTTGCGCGAGGCGGCGAGCAGCAGCGGGCGCCCGAGCTCGGCGAGGGCACCGAGCTCGCGCAGGACGGCGACGGTCTGGGCGGGCGTCTTGGCGAAGTCCGGCCCCGGATCGAGGACGAGCTGCTCCTCGGCCACGCCCAGCTCGCGCGCGAGCGCCAGCTTCTCGGCCAGGAACGCCCGCACGTCGGCGACCAGGTCGGGATAGAGCCCCGGATCGAGCAGCGTGCCCTTCGGCTCGACCCGCGTGTGCATCACGACGAGCGCCGCCCCGCTGCGCGCGCACACCTCCGCGACGCCAGGGTCGCGCAGGCCGGAGACGTCGTTGACCATCCCCGCGCCCGCCGCGACCGCCGCCGCGGCGACCGCCGGCTTGTACGTGTCGACCGAGACCAGCACGTCGAGCTCGCCGGCGACCCGCTCGACCAGCGGCACGACGCGGGCGATCTCCTCCTGCTCGGCGACGGGCGGCCGGCCGCCGACGGCCGACTCGCCGCCGATGTCGATGATCGCCGCACCCGCGGCGCGCAGCTCGAACGCCCGCCCGACCTGCGCGGCCGGCGTGGGGTGGTCGCCGGCGTCCGAGAAGGAGTCCGGCGAGGCGTTGAGGATGCCCATCAGCAGCGGGCGCCCCGCCTCGAGCTCGAGCCGGTGCCGGCCGGCCCGCAGCCGCATCAGCCGAAGCGCAGGCGGACCGACCGCGTGGCCGCGTTGCCCGCCTTGTCGACGGCCTTGACCCGCAGCGTGAAGCGCCCGGCGCGGTAGCGGTGCGCGGCCCGGGAACGCCGCGTCCGCCGCGTCCCGTCGCCCCAGTTGGTCTGGACGTACTTCAGGCCCGAGCCCTTGGGATCGGACCCGGAGACGCGGACGGAGACCAGCCGGCCGCTGCGGGCGACGCGGGCGCGCAGCCGCGGCGCCACCGAGTCGATCCGGATCGTGCGGACGCGGCTGGGGGCCTGCTGGCCGCGCCGGTCGACCGCGACGACCTGCCAGCGGTGCACGCCCTGCGCGAGCCGCGTGGCGGCGGTCAGCGTGCGCGGGTCGGCAGTCGTCCCGACCTCCACCCCGTCGACGAGGACCTTGAACTGCTGGCCCCACAGCTCCGCGGCCGCCTGCCAGCGGAAGACCGGGCGGCTGCGGCGCTCGTAGCGGCCGCTGCCCAGCGCGCGCGGGGCGCCCGGCGGGCGGTCGGAGACGGCGAGGGCGAGGGCCCGCCCTGCCGGGCCGGCCTGGATCATCGCCACCGCGACGTCGCCCAGGCGGTCGGATGACAGGTCGTAGGCGCCGGCCGGCACCGCGCCCAGCCCGGCGTTGGAGATGATCGTAGGTGCCTCGAAGGCCTCGTCGGCCGGCCGGAAGCGCCCCACCAGCCCTGCGCTCCCGTCCGCGCCGGCCTGCCGCCAGGCGACGGCCTCGGAGTCCCGCTCGGAGACGCTGACGACCGGGTCGGCGGCGGCGACACCCGCACCGCCGAAGGCCTGCAGCGGCGTGAACGCGTCGCGGTCCAGCACCGAGCCGACGGCCACGGCGCCCGGCGCGGCAGCCGCGGCGATGCCGTCCCCGCGGCCGCTGACCGCCACCCGCGGCGCCGTCGTGCCCGGCCCGGCGTCGAACGCGAGCGGGTCGAAGGTCGATCCGACCAGTCGCCGGCCGAGGCTGCGCGAGGCGCCGCCCGCGTCCTGGCGCCAGACCACCCAGGCGAAGGAGTTGTCGTACTCGATCGAGACGTCTGGCGAGTCGGCGCCGCCGGCGGGAACCGGGCCGAGGTTCGGCACCGAGGCCTCCTGCGGGACGGCGGAGGGAGCGAGCCGGGTGATGCGCCGCGCGTACACGCGCCGGCGCCCGTCGCCGGGCTCCTCGCCCCAGGCGACGACGGCGTTGCCGTCGGCCGCGACCGCCACCGACGGGCGCGAGGCCCCGTCCCCGGCCGCCCCGGGCCCGAGGTCGAGCGGCCCCGGGACGCCCTCCCACGTCGCGCCCTGCAGGCGCACGGCCAGCACGTCGGCGCCGCCGGCGCCCGGGGCGCTGAAGACGGCGAAGGCGGTGCCGTTGATGCCCATGTCGAGGTCCAGGCCCGACAGCGCGCCGCCGCCGGGGGAGCGGTAGAGCAGCGTCGCGCCGCTCAGGGCGCCCGAGCCGTCCTCGGCGGTGAAGGCCCCGTAGAGGTCCGCGCCCACGGTCCAGACCACCGCCAGCCGGCCGCCGTCGGCGACCGCCACGGCCGCGTCGCTCGCCGGGCCGGGGCCGCCGGGGTCCACCCGCACCGGCGGGCCGAGCGCGCCGGCGGTCAGGCGCGAGAGCCACACGCCGTCCCGGCGCACGTAGGCGAGCGCCCCGCCGCCGTCGGTCGCGAGGTCGACGCCGCCCAGCGCGAGCACCTCGGCGTTCGGCCCGTCCAGCGGCTCGGCGGCGAACCAGGCGCCGTGAGCGGCCGGCGCAGCGGCGCAGCCGAAGGCGGCGAGGGCGAGCGTGAGGGACAGGAGTCGGCGCATGGTGGGACCCGCCGTGCCAAACCGGCGGAGGGCGGAAAGTTACGCGCCAGGGCAGACGGCCGAGTAGGTTGCCGCGTCCGTGCCGCCCGCCGCCGAGTTCGACGCCGCCACGGCCGTCCGGCGGACCGCCGCGGGGCGCTACGCCGCCACCGCGCTGCCGGACTGGTGGGCCACGATCGGCCCGAACGGCGGCTACCTCGCCGCGATCGTCCTGCGCGCGCTGTTGGCCGAGCTCGCCGATCCGGCGCGTCCCGTCCGCTCGCTCTCGCTGCACTTCCTGCGCGCGCCGGCGCCCGGCGACGTCGAGCTGACCGTCACCGTCGAGCGCGCGGGCCGTGGCCTCACGACGCTCTCCGCTCGCCTGGACCAGGGCGAGCGCGCCTGTCTGCTGGCGGTCGGGGCGTTCGCGGGCGCCTATCCGAGCGCCGCCGACTGGGACGACGCGCCGGCGCCCGCGCTCGCCGCGGCGGCCGACACCCCGCCCGCGCCGCTCTCCGAGCTCGCCCCGCCCGTCGTGGGACGGCTCGACCTGCGCCCCGCGATCGGCCCGCCGCCCCTCTCCTCGGGTGACGTCGCCCGCACCGGCGGCTGGATGCGCCTGCGCGACGGGCGGACGCTCGACGCGCCGCTGCTGGCCTTCTTCGCCGACGCCTGGTGGCCGGCGCCGTTCACGCGCCTGGACGCCCCCTCCCCCGCGCCGACGATCGACCTGACGCTGCACTTCCGCGCTCCGCCGGCGGCGGAGGAGGCGTTCGTGCTGGCGGAGTTCGGATCGCTGGTCTCGGCCGGCGGCTACTTCGAGGAGGACGGCCGCCTGTGGGGCACGGACGGGCGGCTGTTGCTGCAGTCCCGCCAGCTCGCGCTGCTGCTTCCCGGCACCCCGCCCGCCCCGGGTGCTTGAATCATGTCCCAGCCGTGACGATCGAGCACGCCGACCCGGCCGCCAACGGGCACGCTCCCGCCCGTCGCGCTGCGCGCCCGCGCCCGCTGATGAAGTGGTGGGGCTGGGGCGTCGAGGGCGCCGGCTTCACCCACGCCGACAAGCCGGCGCTGCGGCCGTTCATCCGCCACCACCTGGAGATCGACATCGGGCGCGTCGTCACCCGCGCGCTGCGCTTCGAGGACCTCGAGATCCCGGAGCCGTCACTGGCGGGCGAGCTACAGGCCGCGCTGGAGGCGGCCGTCGGCGCGCCGTACGTCTCCACCGATCCCGCCGACCGCGTCGGGCACGCGCGTGGCAAGAGCTTGCGCGACCTCGTCCGCCACCGCCGCGGCGACATCGGCCGCGTGCCCGACGTCGTCGTCCGCCCGGGCGACGAGGCGGCCGTCACCGCCGTCCTGGAGGCCGCGCTGGAGGCCGACGCCGTCGTGATCCCCTTCGGCGGTGGCACGAACATCTCGGGCAGCCTCGAGGCGCCCGCGGGCGAGCCGCGGACCGTCGTGTCGGTCGACATGGGGCGCTTGGACCGCGTGCTGGAGATCGACCCGCGCTCCCGGCTGGCACGCGTGCAGGCCGGGATCTTCGGCCCCGACCTCGAGACCCAGCTCAACGCCCGCGGCTGGACGCTCGGCCACTTCCCCGACAGCTTCACGCACTCGACGCTCGGCGGCTGGGTCGCGACGCGCTCCTCGGGCATGCAGTCCGACAAGTACGGCGACGTCGCCGACCTCACGCGCGCCGTGCGCGTCGCCACGCCCGCCGGCCTGCTGGTCACGCGGCCGGTGCCGACGACCTCGACCGGCCCGAGCGTGCGCGAGATGGTGCTCGGCAGCGAGGGCCGGCTGGGGATCATCACCGAGGCGACGATCCACGTGCACCGGGTGCCGGACCGGCGCGTGATCCTCGGCTACCTGTTCGGAGACTGGCCGAGCGGCCTGGCGGCGATGCAGGAGCTGGCCGCCAGCGAGGCGGCGCCGTCGGTCACGCGCGTCTCCGACGCCCCCGAGACCGCGTTCTCCTTCGCCACCAAGAAGGACGGCTCGGCGCTCGACGACCTGAAGTCCAAGGCGCTCGGCGTCTATCTCAAGCGCCGCAAGGGCTACGACGTCGAGGCCATGTGCCTCTCGTTCATCGGCTTCGAGGGCTCCAAGGCCCACGTGGCGGCGCAGCGCAAGGCGGTCGGCAGGATCGTCGCCCGCCACGGCGGCGTGTGCATCGGGCAGGGGCCCGGCGTCCTCTACGACCAGAAGAAGTTCGACACGCCCTACATCCGCGACTACCTGCTCGACCGCGGCGCGCTGGCCGACGTCTCGGAAACCTCCGCGCCGTGGAGCGCGCTGCCCGGCGTCTACGACGCCGTGACGACCGCGGCCCGCGGCGCGTTCGCCGAGCTCGGCGTGCTCGGCTACGTCATGTGCCACCTCTCGCACTCCTACCACGCGGGCGCGTGTCTGTACTTCACCTTCGCCCTCAATCCGTCCGGGACGCGCGACCCGCTGGAGGAGTACGACACCGTCAAGCGCGCGGTGCAGCAGGCCTTCGTGGACAACGGCGCGACCCTCTCCCACCACCACGCCGTCGGCACGGAGCACGCGCCGTGGCTCGAGCAGGACATCTCGGCGCCCGGCGTCGCGATGCTCGACGCGCTCTTCGACGGGGTCGACCCGGGCGGGAACCTGAACCCCGGCAAGATCACCGGCGCCGCGCCGGCGCGCCGGCCGCGCTGAGCCCGCGCAAACCGCGCACGTTTGACCGCGGGGCGGCGCCACAATAGGTTGGCGCGCGGGATGAAGGTCCTCTACGGGGTCAACGGCGAGGGGATGGGTCACGCGACCCGTTCGCAGGTCGTCATCGACGCGCTGCTGGCGAGCGGCCACGACGTCCGCGTAGTGGCCTCGGGCGCCGCGTTCCGCTATCTGCGCGACCGCCTCCCGCGCGTGGACGAGATCTTCGGCCCGTCCTTCGCGATGCAGGACGGCGAGATCCGCCGCTGGGCGACCATCCGCCAGAACATGCTCGCCGCGCCCCGGGACCTCCCGAACACCGTGCGCGAGTGGCGCGCGATGCTCGAGGAGTGGCGCCCGGGCGTGGTCATCACAGACTTCGAGCCGCTCTCGGGGATCTTCGCCCGCTCGACCTACACGCCGCTGGTGTGCGTGGACAACATCCACATGCTCGACCGCTGCCGGCACGACAAGGACATCGTCGGGCGCGAGCGCGAGGACTACCGGCTCGCCCGCGCCGTGACCCGCGGCATGGTGCCGACCGCCGGCGACTACGTCATCACGACCTTCTTCTACCCGCCGATCGTGCGCGGGCGCACGACGCTCGTGCCGCCGATCGTGCGCCCCGAGGTGGCGGCGGCCGTGCCGGAGGCCGGCGAGCACCTGCTGGTCTACTCCAGCGGCGCCGAGGCGCTGCTGGAGGCCCTGAAGACCGCCGACATGCCCTGCCGCGTCTACGGCATGCGCGACGGGCCGAAGACCGGCACCGTCGAGGACAACCTCGACTTCCGGCCGCGCTCGAACGAGGGCTTCCTCGAGGATCTGCGCACCGCCCGGGGGATCGTCACCGGCGGCGGCTTCTCGCTGCTCTCCGAGGCGGTCTTCCTCGGCAAGCCGACGCTGTGCGTCCCGCTGCACGGCCAGTTCGAGCAGGTGATGAACGCTCGCTACCTGCAGCGCGACGGCTACGGGCTGGAGACCGAGCACGTCAGCCCGGAGGTCCTCTCGACGTTCCTCGGGCGACTCGACGAGTTCGCCGAGAACCTGGCCGGCTACGAGCAGGACGGCAACCGCGTCGCGCTGGAGACGATCGAGGAGCAGGCGGCCGCGGCGGCGGGCGACGACCGGCGGCGCCGGCGACAACTTCGACGGATGGCCCGGAGGGCAGCACGATGAACAGCAAGGCACTGGCCGGAGCCGGCGCGGGCGCGGCGGTGGCCGGGGCGGCCGCCGGCTTCGGGATCTACCAGGCGCAGTGGCCGACGGCCCAGCTCTACGGCGCGACGATCTGCCGCGTCCCGCAGGCGGAAGGCCTGCTGGCGCTCACCTACGACGACGGGCCGAACCCCGAGTACACGCCCCGCCTGATGCGCGTGCTCGAGCGCTACGACGCCAAGGCGACGTTCTTCCTGATCGGCAAGTGGGCCAACCGCGAGCCGGCGCTGGCGCGCGAGGTCGTCGCCGCCGGTCACGCCATCGGCAATCACACCTTCACCCATCCGCGGATGCCGTTCCTCAGCGTCGCGCGCGTGCGCGACGAGCTGATGCGCTGCCGCGAGGCGGTCGAGGCGGCCGGGATCGAGTTCTCGCGCGTCGACGGCGCCGCGCTCATGCGCCCGCCGTTCGGCAGCCGTCGCCCCGCCACGCTGCGCACGCTGCGCGACGAGGGCTACGTCCCGGTGCTGTGGTCGCTCACCGGCTATGACTGGCGCAAGCGGATCACGGCGGAGAAGATCGCCGAGAAGGGCGCGAACGCGAAGGCCGGCGACGTCTTCCTGCTCCACGACGGCTCCCATCTCGAGCACGCCGCGGACCGCTCGCGGTCGATCGCCGCCACCGAGGCGCACCTGGCCCACTACACGGCCGAGGGCTACCGATTCGTCACGATCCCGGAGCTGGCCGCCGCCGGGCGACCCCGGTGATCGACTGGATCGTCGACGGCTGGGACTGGCTGGTCCGCAACGACCGCCAGTACCTGTTCCTGGTGCTGGTGGGCTTCGTCGGCGCGTTCGCCTTCATCCGGCTCTCGACGCGGCTGATGCGCAGCCCGCGGGTGCCGTGGTGGCCGGGCAGCATCGTCTCCGAGGGCGGCGTGCACGTCCACCACCTGGTGTTCGGGATCGTCACGATGATGGTCTCCGGCGTGATCGGGTACGCGCTCGAGGACGTCGGGTTCTGGTACGAGGCCTCGGCCGTCGGCTTCGGGATCGGCATCGGGCTGACGATCGACGAGTTCGCCCTGTGGGTGCACCTGGAGGACGTCTACTGGGAGAAGGAGGGCCGCAGCTCGATCGACGCGACGCTGATCGCCGTCGGGATCATGGGGCTGATCCTCATCACCGCGACGCCGGTCGACGTGGACACCGACAGCCTGGACAACTTCCTGCTGACCTTCGGCTGGCTGGTCCTCCACGTCTGCTTCGCGCTGATCTGCTTCGCCAAGGGCCGCCTGACGCACGGGGCGATCGGGTTGGTCGTCCCGTTCATCGCCCTTTACGGCGCGGTGCGGATCGGCAAGCCGGGGTCGCCGTGGGCGCGGCGCTTCTACGGCGCGCGCAACCTGCGCAAGCAGGCGAAGGCCGAGGAGCGCTTCCGGCCGGACCGCCGGACGGAGCGCTTCAAGGAGCGGCTGCGCGACGCGGTCGGCGGCTCGACGAGCGAGGAGTACCAGGCGAAGCTGGCCGCCAGGCGGGATGAGTAACGACGCCGAAGGCGAGCGCGCCGCAAGCGCGACTCGCCTGGCAGGCGAACCCCTTATCCAATGAGCCCGGAGCGCGGAGAAGGCTTTCGCCTGCCAGGCGAGCGCAGAGCGCTCGCCTTCGGCGACGTTACAACTCCTGCACCTCCGCCAGCACCTCCCCCACCGACGCCTTCGCGTCCCCGAAGAGCATCGAGGTCTGGTCGGCGTAGAAGAGCGGGTTGTCGATGCCGGCGAAGCCGGAGCTCATCGAGCGCTTGAGCACGACGACCGAGCTGGCCTTGTCGACGTCGAGGATCGGCATGCCGTAGATCGGGCTGTCGGGGACGTCGCGCGCGGAGGGGTTGGTGACGTCGTTGGCGCCGATGATCAGGGCGACGTCGGTCCGGTTGAACTCCGGGTTGATGTCGTCCATCTCCTTGAGCTTGTCGTAGGGCACGTCGGCCTCGGCCAGCAGCACGTTCATGTGGCCGGGCATCCGCCCCGCGACGGGATGGATGGCGTAGAGCACCTCGACGTCGCGCTTCTCGAGCTCGGCGGCCAGGTCGGCGACCGCGCGCTGGGCCTGGGCGACGGCCATGCCGTAGCCGGGCACGACCACCACGAGGCGGGCGTAGGAAAGCTGGATGGCCACGTCGGCGGCGCTGGTGGACTTCGCCTGCTTTGGCTGCCCGTCGTCGCCGACCGCCGCCGGCAGCGCCCCGCCGCCGCCGAAGCCGCCGAAGAACACGTTGCCGATCGAGCGGTTCATCGCCTCGGCCATCTGCTTGGTCAGGATCGAGCCCGAGGCGCCGACCAGCATGCCCGCGACGATGAGCGCGATGTTGTCCAGCGCCATCCCCGCCGCCGCGGCCGACAGGCCGGTGAAGGCGTTCAGGGTGGAGATCACGACCGGCATGTCCGCGCCGCCGATCGGCAGCACGGCGAGCACGCCGAGCAGCCCCGCGACCAGCAGGATCAGCCAGAAGAGCAGCTCGGACTCAGAGCCGGCAGCGATCACCGCCGCGAGACCCACCACGACGACCGCGAGCACGAGGTTGACCGCCGAGCCGCCGGGCAGCTTGAGCGGCCGGCCGGAGATCAGCTCCTGCAGCTTGCCGAAGGCGACGTTCGAGCCCCAGAAGCTGATCGAGCCGATGATCGCCGCGAACAGCGTCGGGATCAGCTGCTCGAGCGGCATGTCGCCGCCCGCCTCGCGGAACTCCACGACGCTGATCAGCGCCACCGCGCCGCCGCCCACGCCGTTGAACAGCGCGACCATCTGCGGCATCGCGGTCATCTTCACCGAGCGCGCGCTCGGGATCCCGACCGCCGTCCCGATCAGCACGCCGGCGGCGATCAGGCCGTACTGGCCCGAGCGCTCGTCGATCAGCGTCGCGAACACCGCGATCGCCATCCCGCCCGCCGCGACCAGGTTGCCGCGCACCGCGGTGCGCGGGCCCTTGAGCATCCGCAGCCCGATGATGAACAGGCTGAAGGCGACGATGTAGAGGATCGTGATGACGTCGGCGCGGCTCATCGCGCGGCGCCCTCCCCCACACGCTCGGGCTCGGCCGCCGGCCCGGCGCCGTCGGCCGGAGGGGCGCCGCCCTCGTCCTCTTCGGCCTCGACCTTGGCGGCCAGCTTCTGCGGATCGGGCTTGCGCTTGAACATCCCGAGCATCCGGTCGGTGACCAGGAAGCCGCCGATCACGTTGATCGTGCCGAAGGCGATCGCGATCACCAGCAGGGTGTTCTCCAGCACGCCGCTCGCCTCGCCGATCACGATCAGCCCGCCGAGCAGCACGATGCCGTGGATCGCGTTCGTCCCGCTCATCAGCGGCGTGTGGAGCGTGTTGGGCACCTTGGAGATCACCTCGAAGCCCACGAAGGCGGCGAGCACCAGGATGGCCAGCTCGGTCAGCAGGTCCATGGTCGGCTTCTCCTAGGCGGGGGCTTCGGTTCCGGTGGCGGGGCGCTCCTCGGCGGTCTTGCGCGCCGCCTCGTGGACGATCTCGCCGTCGCGGGTGATGCACGCGCCCTTGATGATCTCGTCCTCGAAGTCCAGCTCGAGCGCGCCCTCGTCGCCGCTCATCAGCTCAAGCAGCGACTGCACGTTGCGCGCGTAGAGCTGCGAGGCGTGCTCGGGCATCTCAGAGGGCAGATTCAGGGGCGCCGCGATCACCACGCCGTTGTCGGTGCGGATCGTCTCGCCCGGCTCGGTCAGCTCGCAGTTGCCGCCCGCCTCGCCGGCCAGGTCGACCACCACCGACCCCGGCTTCATCGCGTGCACCGCGTCGGCGGTCACCAGCCGCGGTGCGGGCCGGCCCGGTACCAGCGCCGTCGTGATCACCACGTCTGACTTGCCGATCTGCTTGGCCAGGGTGTCGCGCTGGGCCTGCTGCTCTTCCTCGGTCAGCTCGCGCGCGTAGCCGCCGGCCCCCTCGGCGTCCGCCGAGCCCTCGACCTCGAGGAACTTCGCCCCCAGCGACTGCACCTGCTCCTTGACGGCGGAGCGCACGTCGAACGCCGTCACCACCGCACCGAGCCGGCGAGACGTCGCGATCGCCTGCAGACCCGCCACGCCGGCGCCGAGGACCAGCACCTGCGCCGGGGGGATCGTGCCAGCCGCGGTCATCAGCATCGGGAAGAAGCGCGGCATCTCGCGCGCGGCGATCAGCACCGCGAGGTAGCCGCCGACCGTCGCCTGGCTCGAGAGCGCGTCCATCGACTGCGCGCGGCTGATCCGCGGGATCGCCTCCATCGCGAAGCTGGTCACGCCGGCCTCCGCCAGCGCCCGCGTCCCCTCCGGGTTCGTCAACGGGCCCAGGAAGCCGATCAGCACTCCGTCGGAGCCGAGCCTGGACGTCTCCTCGGCGCTGGGCGCCGCGACCTTGACCACGATGTCGGCCGCCCACGGGTCGCCGGTGCTCGCGCCCGCGTCGACCAGCAGCTCGTCCGGGATGCCGCGCCTGGTCGCCCGCGCCCGCCTCGATCACCACCTCGTGACCGGCGTTCGTGAGCTTCTTGATGATGTCGGGAACGAGCGCGACCCGACGCTCGCCCTCGGCCGACTCCTTGGGGACACCGACGCGCATGGGGCGGCGAAAGGTACAGGCCCGGAGACGGCGACGCGTCACGCTCGGGCTGCTGGTATCCGAAATCCCAGACGATCGGGGGGTGCGCAGGCGCTCAGCGCGTCGCGCCGGCGAGCAGCGCCACGAGCTCTCCCGCCGCCCGCGCCCGGGCGGGCAGGGCTGCCGCGGTGGGCGGGCCGGTCCGCGGGGCGGCGACGGGTTGCGGCTCGGGTGCGGCGGGCGCCGGCGCCGGCGAGGCGGGCGCACTGGGCCTGGCGGTCGGCTCCGGCGCGGCGGGGACGGAGCGCGGGGCACGCCGGCGGGGTGCCGGCGCCGCGGACGCACGTGGCGCCGCGGCCCGCCGGGCCCTCGGCACCGCGCCCAGCGGGAACGGCCGCCCGGCCAGCGCCGCCAGCGCCTGGGCGGTGACCCACACCGGCGTCTGCGCGCTCGTGCGCGAGTAGCGGACCGCGCCCGAGCCGGTCACGAGCGTCCGCAGGTAGTCGACGGGCGTGCGCGAGCCGCCCCGCCGCACGCGCGCGGGATCGCGCCCCGCGGCGAGCAGGCCCTGGATCGCCCACGCCGTGCTCTGGGCGTTGGAGCCGCCGCCCGGCACCAGCGGGTAGCCGCCGTCGGCGTTCTGACGCGTCACGAGGAAGCTCGCCGCGCGGCGCACTACGCGTGAGCGCCGCCGGCCGGCCGCCACGAGCGCCTGCAGCGCGGCGCCGGTGTCGTCGATCCCGGACGGCCCGCCGCGGCCGCCGAAGTTGTAGCCGCCGTCGCGGTTGGCCTGCCCGGTGATCCAGCCGCCTGCGGCCCGGACCGTCCGGTCGCCGGTCGAGCGCCCGGCGCTGCGCAACGCGAGCACCGCGAAGCTGGTGGTGTTCACCCGGCCCGCGAACGAGCCGTCGCGGCCGCGCTTGCGCACGAGCTCGCCCACGAGGTCGCGCCCGCTCAGCCGCTGCGGGGAGACCCCGGCCGCGCCGGCCACCATGATCGTGCGCTCGAGCTCGCCGAGGTCTGAGAGCTCGCGCGCGTTGGCCCGCACGTAGGCCGCGATGCTGCTGCGCCGGCTGACGTCGAGCGGGTTGCGGCCCGCCGCCGCCAGCCCGAGCGCCGCCCAGCCGGTGTAGAGCTGCGTCGAGCGCTGCCCGGGCGCGCCGCCGAAGCCGCCGTCGGCGTTCTGCGCGCGCTCCAGGTAGGCGACCGAGGCGCGCGGCACCTGCGCGGGTGCCTGCGGCGGAAGGGCGAGCCCGGCCGCCATGACCAGCGCGAGCAGCACCGCAGCAGCGCCGCCGGCGCCCAGCGCCGGGCGCCAGGTCACCTCGAAGCGCATCCGGTAGCGCTGCAGCATGCGCACGAGCGCCGGCCCGAAGGCCAGGCAGAACAGCGCGTTGCCGATCGCGTGGGCGAGGTCGAACGGCAGCGAGGTGGCGAAGAAGAAGCCGAGCTTCTCGAGCGAGTGGTCGCCCGAGAAGGTCACCCACAGCGACAGGTTCATCACCGCCCCGAAGCCGAGCCCCGCGACGAAGCAGGCGCTCGCCAGGCCGACGCGCCCGAGCTCGCGGCCGGCGAGTCGCGCCAGCCCGGCGCCGAGCAGGCCGACGCCGCCCCAGCCGACCATCTGCCACGGGGTCCACGGGCCCTGGCCGAAGAAGACGTTGGAGGCCAGCGCGGCGACCGCGCCGACCGCGAAGCCCGGCGCACCGCCCAGCACGTAGCCGGTCAGCAGGACGATGTCGGTCGTCGGCTTGACGTTGGGCAGCGGGGCGAAGGCCACGCGGCCGAGGGCGGCGAGCGCGGCCAGCGTCGCGATCAGCGCGAGCACGCGGGCGGTCGGATGCGAGCGCTCGTACCACGCGAAGCCGGCGACCAGCGCGACGCCGAGGATGCCGAAGGACGCCACGAGCCAGGTCATGCGACGACCTCCTCGGCTGCTGCCGCCGCGCGCGCCGACGCCGCCGCGCGCAGCCACGCCGCGCCCTCGGCCGGCAGCAGGGCGGCGCCCGCCCCGCCGAGGACGCGCGCGGTCTGGGTGGCGAAGTACCAGCCGCCGGCGAGCACCTCCGCGACCGGCGCGTCGGCGACCGGTCGCCCGTCGCCGAGCAGCACCGCCCGCTGCGCCCAGGCGGCGGCGAACTCGGCGTCGTGGGTCGCCACGACGACCGCCGTCCCGCCGCCGGCGAGCTCGCGCAACTGGGCGGCCAGCGTCAGCTTGCGCGCGCGGTCCATGCCGCGCGTGGGCTCGTCGAGGCACACGACGGCCGCCGGCTCGCCGGCCAGCACGACGGCGAGCGCGAGCCGCTGGCGCTCGCCGCCGGAGAGGTCGGCGGGATGGCGCTCGGCCAGCGCTGCCAGCCCGGCGGCGCGGAGGTCCTCCGCACCCAGCTCGTCGGCGACGCGATCGTGCAGGAAGTAGTCGCCCGGGGTCTGCAGCAGCAGCGCCACCCGCCCGTCGCGCTCCAGCTTGCCGCGCGTCGGCCGCGTCAAGCCGGCGGCGACGCGCAGGAGCGTCGACTTGCCGGCGCCGTTGCGCCCCAGCAGGGCAACCGCCTCGCCCGCGGCGAGCTCGAGGTCGGCGCCGGCGAGCGCGGTCGGGCCGTCGCGGTGCTCGACCCACACCTTGCGCAGCCGCAGCACGGGCGGGGCGCCGCGCGTGCGGCGGTGGCGGGCCGGCGCCGGCGCGGGCGCGGGCGCCGTGAGCTCGAAGCCCGTTGCCGCGAGTGTCCGCCGCGCGTCCTTGACCGCGATCGGCGGCGGCTCGAGACCGGCCTGCGCGAACAGCTCGGCGGCGGGGGTGCGCAGCATCGCCGGCGCCCAGCGCAGGAACGCCCGCGGCGGGCCGTCAAAGGCCGTTCGGCCGCCGTCGAGCGCGATCACCCGGTCGGCCGCGGCCAGGCAGCGCTCGAGCCGGTGCTCGGCGACCAGCACGGCCGTGCCCCACTCCTCGTTGAGCCGCCGCAGCACGCCGAGCAGCTCGTCGCCGGCGACCGGGTCGAGCTGCGAGGTCGGCTCGTCGAGTAGCACGAGCCGTGGCCGGGCGGCCAGCGCGGCGCCGAGCGCGACCCGCTGCAACTCGCCGCCGGAGAGCTCGTGCGTCGGGCGGTCCAGCAGGCCGGCGATGCCCAGCGCCAGCGCGGCCTCCTCCACCCCCCGCGCGACCGCCGCCGCGCCGAGGCCGCGGTTCTCCAGCGGGAAGGCGAGCTCGTTGCGCACGGTGCCCATGACCACCTGGGTCTCCGGCTCCTGGGCGAGGAAGCCGGCCACGGCGGCCAGCTCGGCCGGGCCGTGCTCGCGCGTGTCGAGGCCGCCGACGGTCAGGCGCCCGGCGAACTCGCCGCCGTGGAAGTGCGGGACGAGCCCGGCCGCCGCCCGCAGCAGCGTCGACTTCCCCGACCCCGAGGCGCCGGCCAGGACGACGAACTCGCCGGGCGCCACCCGCAGCTCGACGTCCCGCAGCGCGGGGGTCTCCGCGCCCGGGTAGGTGCACGTCACCCGCTCGAAGGCGAGCACGGTCATCTCCGTCCGCCCACGCCCCGGCGATCGGCGAATCCCAGCAGCGCGCACGCGGCCAGCGCGGCGCACAGGACCAGCAGCCGGGGATCGACGGGCGCCGTCCAGCGCGGGTAGGCCTCGAAGCCCTCCCAGCCGCCGACGTGCGCGGCGACCGCGAGCGCCACCAGGCCGGCCGTGCCCGCGAGGAAGGCGAGGTCGTGGCGTGACCACGGGTCGCGCCGGCGGGGCGCGCGGCCGGCCAGGCCGTAGCCGCGCACCTCGAGCGTCGCGGCGACGTCGACGGCGCGGTCCAGCGCGCCGGCCGCGACGGCGCGCACGATCGCCAGTCGTGACGCGGGGGCGCCCGGCCGGCAGCGCTGGGCGTCGTGCAGGCGGCGGGCGTCGCGGGCCAGCACGGGCACCATGCGCGTCGCCAGCGCGGCGGTCAGGGCCGAGCGGAACGAGATCCGCCGGAACGCGCGCAGCAGCTCGTCCGGGTCGACCGCGGCCGAGTGCAGCGCGAAGCAGGCGATCACGATCAGCGCGCGCAGGGCGAAGATCCCGCCGTAGAGCGTCGCCTCGAGCGTGACGTCGAGCTGGCCGAGCCAGGGCAGCTCGCCGCCGCGGGCGATCACGGTCAGGCCCTCGCGTGTGACCAGCGGGTTGACCAGCGCGATCAGCACGGCGAAGGGCAGCGCCCACGCCAGCGCGATCAGCACGGGCCGCCCGACGCCGGCCAGCGCCGCGGCGAGCAGGACCGACGCCAGCATCGCGGCCAGCACCAGCGGATGCTCGAAGCTCAGCGCCACCCAGGCCAGCACCGCGCAGTAGAGCGACCCGACGACCGCGCGCGCGGCGTGCAGGGGGCTCGCGCGGTGCCGGTAGGTCACGTCCCGGCCTCGATGCGCGGCAGCGAGCCGGCCTTGCCCTGCTGGATCACGGCCCCGAAGCGGTTGCGCAGCAGCTCCTGCTGCAGCGCCGCCGCCGCCGCGCTGACCCCGATCGCGTCCGTCCCGGTCACCATCCAGACCGGCGGGCCGTCGTCGAGGCTCGTGGCGGCGATCAGCCCGGTGCCGCCGCCCACCCGCTCCACCACGCGGCCGCTCGGGGAGAGCAGCTCGAGCCCGCGACCGCCGTCGACCGGCCGGGCGAAGACGCCGGACGCCTGCGGGCCACGCTCCAGCTGCAGCGTCGCGGGGTCCTTGCGCACCTCGCTCCACGGGCCGACCAGGATCCGCAGCACCTCGCGCTCCTGGATCTGCCCGATCGTCGAGGTGGCCGTCTCGTCGATGCCCGCGATCTCCAGCCGCTTGGCGACCTCGGTGCACTCGCGCCGGGCGCCGGGCGCGCACTCGATCCGGATCGGCAGGCGCTTGCCCTCGGTGCCGGAGAGGAACGGCTCGGGGAAGGAGCCCACCACGGCCGGGATGCGCATGGCCTTGCCCCAGTCGTGGCGGTCCCACCAGATGCGATCCCCTGCGGACACACGCCGTTCGGCGGCGCCGGTGCCCGCCTCGATGCCGTTGACGTAGTAGAACCAGTCGACCGGGCGACCGCGATCGCGCCCGCCGGTCACCCCGTCGATCGACTGCACGAAGCCGCCGCCGTAGCGGGTCTGCACCTCGAAGCGGTCCTGCAGCAGGCGCATCACCGTGGCCGAGGCGGGGATCGGGTCGTAGTTGATGCGCCCGAGCCCCTGGCGCCCGAAGTCGCGCGTCACGAGGACGTTGGCGCCCTCGTCGCGGGCCGGCTCGTCGCCCGCGCCCAGCCCGCAGCCGGCGGTCGCGAGGACCGCCAGCGCCAAGGCCAGTGCGGCGACGCGCTTCATCGCACCGCCACCGTGCGCGGGAAGGCGCGCACCGCGTCGTCAGCGGTGGCGGTCAGCGCCGCGCGGCCCGCCGTCGCCGGCGCTGTGACCGTCGCGACCCCGTCGGCGCCCGACACGGCGCGCGCGCCGGCCAGGCGCACGGTCGCGCCGGCCACCGGGACGCCGCGCCCGGCGTCGTCGTAGCCGCGGACGGTCACCCTCAGTGGTTGGCCCGCGGGCGTGGAGGTGCGCTCCGGGCTGACCTCGAGCGTGCGCTGGCAGCCGTCGCCGGATCCGAGCTCGCACCAGAACCACAGGACGCGGTCGCCGTCGCGCAGGCGGCGCCCGGTCCCGAAGGACCCGGCCGGGTCCGCCGCGCCGGTGGTCCCGGCCTTGCGCCCGACCTTGTAGGCCCAGCCGTCGCGCCCGCGGTTGCGCTCGCGGCCGACGCGGGTGACGAACAGGCTGCCGGCGTCCCGCGCGGCGCGCCCGCAGGAGCCGTAGTCGCGCACCGCGAACGGCAGGCGGGCGCCGGCCAGGGCCGACAGCGGCGTCGCGGTCCCCGCGGCGCAGCGCCGCCCGGCGACGGACACCGTGCGCGCCGTCAGGCGCACGGCCGCGGGGGCGCGCAGGATCCGCTCCTTGCCGACCACCATCAGCTCGACGGTAGCGGCCTGCGCCGCGGCCGGGCAGCACGCCGCGACCGCGGCGGCGCCCAGCCCGGCCAGGAGGGTCGCGGCGCGCCGGCTCACCGCACCCGGAAGCGGACCCGCGCCGGGCGCCGGTCGTCGCGGTTGAACGCCCGGTCGACGGCCTTGGCCTCGAGCGTGTAGCTGCCGCGGCCGAGCCGCTCGGGCAGCAGGTAGGACCAGCGCGCGTCGTCGCCGATCGCGAACCACGGCGCGCGCCCGCAGCGCCCACCGCGGAAGCGCTCCTGCTTGCCGCTGTACCAGCTGCAGCGCCCGCCGCGCTTGCGCGCGAGGCGCAGCTTGACGACGCGCACGCCGGACGGGTCGCTGACCGTGCCGGCGAGCCGCCGCGGCCCGCGCCCGCGAGCGTAGCTGCGCCGCAGCCCCGTGAGCCGGCTGACCGGCGCCGTGGTGTCGTTGGCGATCGGGCCGCCGGCGGCGGGCGCCGCGCAGCGGCTGCCCGGGCGCGACGACCGTCGTGCGCACGGCGTTCGAGCGGATCGCGCCGGGCTGGGTCGCCTTGAGCGTCTGGGTCCCGGCGGCGGTCAGCGCGACGGAGGCCGCGCCGTCGGCGCCGGTCGTCGCGGCGCCGACGCTCGCGCCGGCCACGGCCGCGCCGGTCTCCGCGTCGGTCACGGTGAAGCGGGCGCTCTCCCCCACGCGGCCGGCCGCGGGACCGGCGAGGCGCAGCAGCGGCTCCGAGCCGCTGCCGGCAGCGAACAGGATCTCCTCGCCGCCGGACACGCGCACGTTGCACATGCCGGCCTGCGCGCTCAGCCCGTTCACCGACAGCTCCCAGAACCCTGAGCCCGATGGCGTCTCGCCGGCGAAGCTGTCGACGAACAGCGCATCGAAGCCGGCGAAGTAGCTGGCCGAGAACGCGACGCCCGAGTCGGCGACGGCGGTACCGGCGGTCGGAGCCGGAGCCCCGCCCGCAGGCGGCACGCCGTTCGTGCCGTCGCAGGTGCGGGCGACGCCGCCGTTGTCGGCGACGGTCCTGATGTCCGTCGTCACCGGCCCCTCGAAGGCGGTCGCCGCAGCGCCCTCGACGCGCAGGTTCACCGTCACCGGCGCGGCGAGCGCCGCCGCCGGCCAGAGCGTCACCAGCAGCGCACCGGCCACCAGACCGGGCAGGATCTTCTTCATCGGTCGCCAACCCCTTTCCGCGAGGGCGTCTCGGCTTTGGGGCCGGAGGGAGGTCTCCTGGCTTCCGGGCCGACCCTCCGCGCCTTCCCGGCCCGCGCGCGGCGGTCCAGTGGCTGCGCCCCGGCTGGCGGGGCGCGTGCGACGAGCATCCCCGGTGACAGTGGCGGGACCGCGCCGGATTCTCACCGGTCTTCCCTGTCCACCGACCCTGGTCTGCCGCGCATCCTACCGCTTGCGCGGGCGCCGGGAGAGCGGCTGGTACCGTCCGGATCAGCCCATGCCCGTCAACCTCACGCGCATCTACACCCGCCACGGCGACGGCGGCGAGACGCACCTCGGCGACATGAGCCGGGTGCCCAAGAACCATCCGCGGATCGAGGCGTACGGCACCGTCGACGAGCTCAATGCCCAGCTCGGCGTGACGCTCGCCCTGCCGGCCGTGCCCGAGCGCTACGCGGCGTGGCTGCAGCGCGTGCAGAACGATCTCTTCGACGTCGGCGCCGACCTCTCGGTGCCACCCGCCGGCGGCGACCGCGAGCGCCTGCGCGTCCGCCCCGAGCAGACCGACTGGCTGGAGGGCGCCTGCGACGAGGTCAACGACACGCTGCCGGCCCTTCAATCCTTCGTGCTGCCCGGCGGCGACCCGGTCGCCGCCCAGCTGCACGTCTGCCGGGCTGTCTGCCGCCGCGCCGAGCGCCGCGTGCTCGCGGTCGGCGAGGCGAGCGTCGCCGAGTGCGCGCGCTACTTGAACCGCCTCTCGGACCTGCTCTTCATCCTCTCCCGCGGGGCCAACCACGCCGCGGCCGGCTCCGAGCCGCTGTGGCAGCCGGGCCGCTACCAGTAGTTCCCGCCCACGCGCGGGTGCCGGCGCGGCCGCTGGACGAGGCCGCGCGCGCGGCAGCGAGTCCGTCCGGTGAGCTCGCGGCCTGGCTCGCCGCCTGCTCCGGGTCGGCCCGGCCGGTCGTCGCGGGCCGGATCGTCGCGGTTCTCGCGCCGGGGGAGACCGCCCCGCCGGCGGCTGACGTCGTCGTGGCGGTGGCCGGCCCGGGCGAGCGGCCACTCGCGGTCGGCGCCGTGGCGGCCGCCGTCGACGCGGGCCGCGAGCTCGCGCGGGCGGCGGCGGCCGACGGCGTCACCGTGCTGGCCGGAACCTCCGCCGGCCCGGCGGCGAGGCCGCCGATCGCCTCGCCGCCTGGCTGACCGGCGAGCTGGAGGACCCCGCCGTCCGTGGCCCGCTGAGCGCGCTGCGGCGGCTCGGCGACGAGCCCGCCTGCACGTTGTGCGGCCTCGCGCTCGGCGCCGGCGAGCAGGGCCTCGCCTACCTCTGCGACGGCCGCGCCGCGACGGCCGCGGCGGCGATGGCGGTGGCGATCGAGCCCGCGCTGACCGGGCGCGTGCTGGCCCCGCCGGTCCGCGCCCCGCGCTCGGGCTGCGACGGCCCCGGGCGACGACGCCGTCGCGGCGCTGGCGCGCTGCGCGCCGCCACGACTGCGGGCTAGTCCTCGCGCAGCACCGCGGCGAGCGCCGCGGTCAGGGCGAGCGCCGCGAACGCGATGCCGGCCGCGCCGGCGAGGAAGATCGTGTGCGTCTGGGCGTACGCGCCGGCCGCCTCCGCCCGGCCGGCGGCGAGCGCGCCGGCGAGGCCGGCCAGCGCCGCGCCGGCGGCGAGCACCGGCCCGAGCGAGGTCGCGAGCCGGACCGCCTGCCGGCGCCCGGCGCGCGGCGCCCAGCGGCGGTCCGCGATAGCCAGCGCGGCCAGGCCGGCGAGCGTCCACGCGGCCGCGACGCAGAAACCGCCGATCACGTCGCTCGGCAGGTGCCAGGAGAGGATCAGGATCGAGTAGACGACCGCCAGCGCGAACGTGCCGCCCACCGCCGCCGCCAGCGGGCGCCGGCGAGCGGGTACGACGACGACGAGGCAGAGCGCGAGCGACATCGCGGCGGTGGTGTGCCCGCTCGGCCACGCCGCCGGCTGCTCGAGGCCGGCCTTGATCAGCTGCGTTGTCACGCTCGAACCCGCGAGCACCACCGCGACCGTCAGCGCCAGTCGCGGCCGGCCGCGCGCGAGCGCCAGGCAGACCAGCGCAGCGCCGAACAACGCGAACGGGACCGGATCGGCCAGGCCGGAGAGAAACCGGGCGAGCGTCTCGCTGCGCGCGCCCTGCAGGCCGGTGAACCCGCTCAGCGTCGCGGCGTCGACCGCGGCGCCCTGGCTCGTGCCGAACGCGACCATCCACACGGCGATCGCGGTCGCGAGACAGCCGGCGGCGGCGAGGAGGGCGAGCCCGGGGCGATGGCGCATCATCACCCGTGAGGGTAGTGGCAGGTCACGTCGCCAGCGCGGGGTTCGCCGCCTGCAGGCCGGCGGTGATTTGCTCGATCTCCGCGGTGTACTGCGGATGGCTCCACGCCTGCAGCTTGCGCCAGGGCACGAGCTGGTCCTCGCGCACGGCGGGCAGCGCGCGCCAGGTCGGCCGCTTGGCCAGCGCCTCCAGGTCGAGCGAGCCGGGCAGCGTGTCGTGCAGGATCAGGTCGGCGGGGTAGCGGTCGGCCTGCTCGTAGCTGACGACCTGCCAGAAGTCGGCGACGTCGAACTGCTCGGACTTCGCGGTCGGCTTCGCCCCCACCTCGGCGAAGCTGACGCCCCAGCCGGCGTACTCCTGCAGCGCCGGGAAGCGCTGGGGCCGGGCGAAGTACAGGCCGTCCTCGAACGGCCCGACCGCCACCACGGCGACGTCGCGTCTGGCCGCGGCGGTCTCGCGCAGGCCGGCGACCGCGGCGTCGAAGCGCTTGCGGGCCTCCCGGCGGGCCGGCGCCTGCGGGTCGGCTCCGAGCGCCGTGGCGAGCCGGCCGAAGCGGTCAATGACCTTCGTCGGCGCCGGCAGCGAGTCGATCGCCACGATCGGCGCGAAGCCCTCGACGGTGCGCTGCTGCTCGTCGTCCTTGAAGCCGAACAGCGGCTGCTGGTCGGGGTCGTAGGCGGTGACGATCAGGTCGGGCTTGAGCGCGGCGAGCTGCTCGAGGTTGATCTCGCCGTAGACCTCGCCGACCGACGTCGTCCTGGCGACGTCGAGGCCGCTGTAGGTCGGGTTGTCGCCGGCCGGCGGCGCGCCGCCGAAGACCGCCGTCGGGACGATGCCCTGGTACCAGAGGGCGGCGGCGGCGGTCTCGTAGGCCACGACTCGGCGCGGCCGTGCCTCGCGGGAGACGGTCTCGCCGCGGTCGTCCTCGAACGTCCATGGGCCGCCGGCAGCGGCGGAGCCGGACGGCTCGTCCTCGCCGCCGCAGGCTGCCAAGAGGCTGGGCGCCGACGCCAGCGCGAGGGCGGCGGCGGCGAAGCGCCGGCGGGTCATCGTCGTCTCGGGCAGCGGCTCGGGCGTCATGGGGAGATCTCCTGGTGGTGGGGGCGTGGATCGCGGCGACGGCCGACGGGGATCACCATCGGCGTGCCGAAGACGGGGTCCTCGACGACCTCGCAGCGCAGGTCGAAGACGTCGGCCACCAGCTCGGCGGACAGCACGTCGGCCGGCGAGCCCTCGGCCACGATCGCCCCGGCGCGCATGGCGAGCAGGTGGTGGGCGTAGCGGCTGGCCTGATTGAGGTCGTGCAGGACCAGCACGATCGTGCGGCCGTCGTGGCGGTTGAGCTCGACCAGCAGGTCGAGCACCTCGACCTGGTGGGTGAGGTCGAGGAAGGTGGTGGGCTCGTCGAGCAGCAGGATCTCCGTCTCCTGCGCGAGCGCCATCGCGATCCAGACGCGCTGGCGCTGCCCGCCCGAGAGCTCGTCGACGGGTCGCTCGGCGAGCTCGGTCGTCGCCGTGCGGTGCATCGCCTCGGCGACGGCGGCCTCGTCGGCGGACGACCACTGACGCAGCCAGCTCTGGTAGGGATGCCGGCCGCGGCCGACCAGGTCGACGACCGTGATGCCCTCGGGCGCCCCGGGCGCCTGGGGCAGGACGCCCAGGCGCTGGGCGACCGCCCGGGTGGGCATCGCGTGGATGCTGCGGCCGTCGAGCAGGACGGCGCCGGCGGCGGGCTTGAGCAGCCGCGCGAGCCCGCGCAGCAGGGTCGACTTGCCGCAGGCGTTCGCTCCCACGATCGCGGTGATCCGTTCAGCCGGGACGGTGATCGACAGGTCGCCGATGACGTGGCGGCCGTCGTAGCCGAGCCGCAGGTGCTCCGCGTCCAGCCGGCTCATCCGCCCGACCCGACCTTGTTCGCTCGCGCCAGCAGCCACAGCAGGTACGGGGCGCCGGCGATGCCGGTGACCACGCCGACCGGGATCTCGACGGGCGCGAAGACCCGTCGCGCGACGACGTCGGCAGCGAGCAGCAGCACGGCCCCGGTGAGCGCGGCGGGCAGGAGCGTCAACGGCGTCCGCGTCAGGCGCCGGGCGATCGGCGCCGCCATGAACGCGACGAACGGGAGCGGCCCGGCCGCGGCGGTCGCGGCGCCGGCCAGGCCCACCGCGGTCGCCAGCAGCGCCAGCCGCGAGCGCTCGACGTCCAGCCCGAGCCCGCGGCAGCTCTCGTCGCCGAGCTGCAGCGCGCGCAGCCGGTGCGCGAGGCCGAGCGTCACGACCGCGAGCCCCAGCACGATCGCGGCCGTGGGCACGGCGGTCTGCCAGCCCGCGGAGTTCAGGCTGCCGATGAGCCACACCGTCGCCTGCGCGGCCGAGTTGATGTCGGCGCGCGAGATCACCATGAAGGTGATCGACGACGCCATCAGCCCGAGGCTGATCCCGACCAGCACGAACCGGTACGGGGACACGCCGTCGCGGTAGGCGAGCGCGTAGATCAGCGCGCCCATCACCAAGGCCCCGGCGAGCGCGCCGCCGTAGAGCAGCGCGAACGACCCGCCGACGGTGGTGAGCACCAGCACCACGACGGCCGCCGAGCCGTGCGTCACCCCGAGCACGTCCGGGCTCGCGAGCGGGTTGCGCCCGACCGCCTGGAAGATCGCCCCGGCCAGCCCCAGCGCCGCTCCGGCCATGAGCCCGTTGAGCGCCCGCGGCAGGCGCAGCTCCTGGGCGACCGTGACGGTGGCCGCGTCGCCGGCGCCGAGCAGGGCGCCCGGCACGTCGAGCAGCGCGATCGGGTAGTCGCCGACGCCGACGCTCACGCAGACCACCAGCGCGGTGGCGGCGGCCAGCACGATCGAGACGCGCCGCGTGCGAGCGCCGCCGGCCCGGCGCGCGCGGGCGACCGTGGCGAGGCCGGCGGCCGGTGCGCGCGTGATCGCCCCTGCGCTCGCCGCCATCTAGAGACCCACCGGCTTGCGGCGGCGGACGAGCGCGATGAACAGCGGCCCGCCCACGAGCACGCTGACCACGCTCACCCCGAGCTCCCCAGGCGCCGCGACGACGCGGCCGGCGATGTCGGCGGCCAACAGCATGATCGGCCCGAGCACGAGGCAGTAGGCGAGCACCCAGCGGTTGTCGGGACCCGTGATCGCCCGCGCCACGTGCGGGACCACCAGCCCGACGAACAGGATCGGCCCGGCGATCGCCGTCGCGGAACCCGCCAGCAGCACGACGGCGAGGCCGATCCGCAGGCGGGCGCGGCCGACGCGCTGGCCGAGGCCGCGCGCGAGGTCCGCGCCGAGCGCCAGCGCGTTGAGCACGCGCCCGCAGCTCAGCGCCGCCACCACGCCGACGAGCACGAACGGCCAAGCCTGGCTCGCGACGGCGCTGCCACGCTCGGCGATCGACCCGACCAGCCAGAAGCGCATCGCGTTGAGCGACTCGAGGTCGCGCAGGACCAGCAGCGAGGTGAGCGAGGACAGCAGGGCCGTCACCGCCGCGCCCGCGATCGCCAGCTTGACGGGGGTCGCCCCGTCGCGGCCCAGCGAGGCGACGCCGTAGACCGCGAGCACCCCGGCGGCCGCCCCCGCGAAGGCGAACCAGACCGAGCCTTCGAGCGAGGAGACGCCGAGCCCCAGCACCGCGACCGCGAGCCCGAGCGCGGCGCCGGCCGTCACCCCCAGCAGGCCCGGGTCGGCGAGCGGGTTGCGGGTCAGGCCCTGCATCAATGCGCCCGCGAGGCCCAGCGCGACGCCGACCATCACGCCGATGACCGTGCGCGGACCTCGCACTTCCCGGACGACGAGCTGGTCCGGGTCGGCCGCGTCGTAGCTCGTGAACGCCTCCACCACGGTGCCCGGCGCGACGGGGCGCGAGCCGACCGCGAGGCTCGCGAGCACGACGAGCAAGAGCACCGCGAGACCGAGCGCCAGCCCGGTCGGGCGGGCGACTGCGCGGCGACTCGGCGACCGAGCCGGGGGCGGGCGGAGCTCCGTGCGGACAGCCACGTTAGGGAACCCTAACCAAGTTTCGCCGCGAGAGTTAGGCCTCCCGAACCCGGGGATCAGCGGGGCGAGCGTTGCAGCCTTGTCCGGACCACCTCGAGCGGCGGCGGCGCGGTCACCCGCTGCCACCCGCGGTCGCCCAGCTCCGCCGGCCCGTCCGGCTCGCACAGGATCACGCGCGCGCGCCGGCCGTCGGCGGTCGTCGCCAGGTCGGCGTCGCTGAGCGGCCAGAGTCCGTAGTGGGCGAGCTCGACAACGGCGCGGCGGACGTCGGCCCGCCGGACGCCGCGGCGCAGCAGCTCGCTCACGATCGCCGCCTCGACGACGTCCTCGACGCTGTAGACGTGCGGGTCACCGTCGGACTGCGACGCGCGGATGTACCCCCACCGGGCCCACTGCCCGACGCGGGTGCCCGAGACCCCGGCCAGCAGCCCGACCTCCTTGGCGAGAAAGCGCCCGTGCGGTCGTGGCTGGTCGGCGGCGGCGCTCACGCCGGCGGACCGTAGTCGCCGGTCCGCGCCCAGGTCAAGCCACCGCTCCGGCTAAGCGAAAACCCCCGGCGAGCGGGGGTTTCGAAGGCACCGCTACGGGGATTCGAACCCCGGTTTCCGCCGTGAGAGGGCGGCGTCCTAGTCCCCTAGACGATAGCGGCAGGACCAGCAGACGAGGCTAGCAGGGGGTGTGCGCTCGCTGACCCGCTGCTTGAGTTACGTCCGGCCCTGACGCGAACATAGGTTCGTGCACCCAGCACCGATTCGTCAAGCAGCGCTGGCGCTGCTCGGTCAGGGTTTGAACGACAGCGAGGTCGCGCGGCGACTTGACGTGCCCCGGCGGACGGTCCGCGACTGGCGGGTGCGGCCATACCGGTCAGTGCGCGATAGGTGCCTACGGTGCTGGCGGCCGACATCGAGCGTGATCTTCACGCCGGCCGACTACGCGGAGCTGCTCGGGCTCTACCTCGGCGATGGTCATGTCTCGCTCGTGCGACAGACGCCGCGACTGCGGTTGACGCTCGATACGCGATACCCCGGCATCGTCGAAGAGGCGGCGGACCTGATCGACCGGGTTGTCCTCGACAGCAAGGTCTGCCGTCGGTACAGCCACGAGGGCCGCATGATCACGCTGAGCGCCTACCACAGCCACTGGACGTGCGTGTTGCCACAGCATGGTCCTGGCAAGAAGCAGGACCGCCCGATCCTGCTGGAGCCTTGGCAGCAACATCTCGTCGCCCGGGCGCCGTGGGCCTTCCTTCGGGGCTGTATTCGCTCTGACGGCTGCGTGTTCGTGAATCGCACGGGCAAGTATGCGTACGAGTCCTACGACTTCTCGAACCGATCCCGCGACATCCTCGGACTCTTCGTTTCGACCTGCGACCTCGTCGGAGTCCAGTGCCGCGTCTACGAGAAGCACGTCCGGATCTACCGCCGCTCGAGCGTCGCGCTCATGCTCGAGCACGTCGGTCGCAAGCAGTGACGACTCGTCCGTCGCTAGACTCGAGCGCTCACTGCGGCTGTGGTGAAATTGGTATACACGCAGGCTTCAGGTGCCTGTGGGCTTTACGCCCGTGGAGGTTCGAGTCCTCTCAGCCGCATCGCTCCCTCGGCTCGCGGACGACGGCCTGCAACTCGCCCGTCTGCAAGAAATCCTGCACCGCGCAGGAGTTTGCGCTGGTAGAACGACGGCCGCCGAGTCGCCGCCCTCCAGAAGGGCGGTGAGCGGGGGAACCGGAGCGGCTTGCAGCTCTCAAGGCCGCAGGGGCGAATCGTCGCGAAGTCGTCGTAGCGCCGCAACGGCGCGAGCCCGTCAGCTCACCTCGTAGGCACCGCCGGGTTCACCACGACGAACGAGGGAGACGATGGGCACAGTGCGTGCCGGCCGCGGCCGGATGCTGGTCGTGGCGCTGCTCGTCGCCCTCGCGATCGCGCCCGCCGCCGAGGCGGCCGACCTCGAGCTCGGCGCCGAAGGCCCGCGGGTCGAGGCGATCCAGCGCTGGCTCGGCCTCCCCCGCGACCGCGTCTACGGCCCGCAGACCATGCGCGCCGTGCGCCGCTTCCAGCGCAGCCGCGGCCTGACCGCCGACGGCGTCGTCGGGCCGGCGACGTGGCAGGCGCTCAAGCGCCGCTTCGCCGGCAGCCGCCGCAAGCCGGCCCGCACCCGCACAGGTACCCGGGTGGCGAGCCGCGGCAGCGCCGTCCGACGCCTGCAGCGGCGGCTCGGCATCGCGCCCGACGGCGTGTTCGGCCCGGCGACGGCGCGGGCCGTCCGGCGCTTCCAGCGCCGCCGCGGGCTCGCCGCCGACGGCGTGGTCGGGCCGGCCACCTGGCGCGCGCTCGGCCTGCGGATGACCGTGGTGCTCCGCCGCGGGCGCAGCTCCGGCGGCGGCAGCCGGACCGGCCCCGCGACCGTCCGGCGCATCGTCCGGGCCGCGAACCGGATCGCCCGCAAGCCCTACAAGTACGGCGGCGGGCACGCCCGCTGGAACGACTCCGGCTATGACTGCTCGGGCTCGGTCTCCTACGCGCTGCACGGCGCCGGGCTGCTCGCCGGCCCGCGGACCTCGGGTGGCTTCATGTCCTGGGGCTCACCCGGGCCAGGGCGGCACGTCACGATCTACGCCAACCCCGGCCACGTCTACATGGTCGTCAACGGCCGCCGCTTCGACACGACCGGCCGCGACGAGACCGGCTCGCGCTGGCAGTGGCGCAAGCGCTCGAGCGCCGGCTACGCCGTCCGCCACCCGCCCGGCCTCTAGGGCCGGCCGACCGGCAGGTCAGCCCGCCGCGGACGGCTCCGGCTGACCCGCGAGCTTCTGCTCCTGGCGCTCCGGGGCGATCTGCACGACGTCCCACACCAGGCCGAGCTTCGCGAGCAGCGCGATCAGCGCGGCCGAGGGGTCGAGCTCCCAGCGGCCCAGGCCGTGCGCGGCCGAGCGCGGGAAGGCGTGGTGGTTGTGGTGCCAGGACTCCCCGAGCGAGGGCAGCGCGAGCCAGAAGACGTTGGTCGAGTGGTCCTCGACGGCGAAGCGCCGGGTGCCGAAGAAGTGGCAGACCGAGTTGACCGACCACGTGATGTGGTGCTGGAAGAAGATGCGGGCGAAGCCGCCCCACAGGAGCCCGGTCAGCGCTCCCTGCCAGGCGAAGCCGGTGAAGACGAAGCCCAGCGCGGCCGGCAGCGCGAGGCTGACGTAGGCCCACAGCGGGAAGCGGCGGTTGATCTTGCGCATCGTGCGGTCCTCGAGCAGCTCCTTGGCGTACTTGGCCGCCCGCGCCTCGCCGTGCGAGCGCCACAGCCACGCCATGTGGGCGTGATAGAGGCCCTTCAGCGAGCCGAGCAGGCCGTCGCCGTGCCCGACGTGCGGCGAGTGCGGGTCGCCCTCGACGTCGGTGTGGGCGTGGTGCTTGCGGTGGTCGGCGACCCACTCGATGACCGGCCCCTGGATCGAGAACGAGCCGAGGATCGCGAACAGGTGGCGCATCCAGTCCGAGGTGGCGAAGGCGCGGTGGGTGAGCATCCGGTGGAAGCCCACCGTCACGCCGAAGCCGCTCAGCGTGTACATGATCACGAAGACGGCGACGTCGCTCCAGCCGACGAGGTTGCCCCACAGAAACGGGACAGCAACGGCGACGACGACGAACGGCAGGAGGACGGCGGTCATGTTCACGCGGCGTTGGAGCTTCGTCATGGTCTGCAACTTAGCCACAAAGACCGCCGTCAACTTGCACCGACCTCAAGTTCTGAGCCGGCCGATTTGTCTTGAAGCTACAAAGACACCACGAGCGGCGTCGTGGCGGGCCCGCTCGCGGCCGCCGGGCGCAGTCCCCAGGCGGCCACGAGGGCGGCGAAGGCGGCCGGGCGGTGGCCGGCGCACCCGCGCGCTCGCCGCGCCGCCGGACCGGCAGCCGCGCCGCCAACCAGGCCGCCCGCCGCGACGCGATCCTCGACGCGGCGCTGGCCGGCCTGCGCGAGCGCGGCGTCGCCGGCACGTCCATGCTCGCCGTCGCCACCGCCGCGCGCACGTCGAAGGAGACCGTCTACCGGCTCTTCGGCGACCGCCAAGGCCTGTTCGAGGCACTCGTCCGCCGCGAGGCGGCGGCGATGAACGCCGGGCTCGCCGACGCGCTCTCCACCGACTCGCCGCCCGCCGAGGTCCTGCGCCGCTTCGGCCGCGACGTCCTCGCGCTGCTGCTCGGCGAGCGCTCGGTCGCCATCAACCGCGCCGCCATCACCGAGGCCGCACGCGACCCGGAGCTGGGCCGGATCCTCGCCGCCGCCGGGCGCGACGGCACCGGCCCGCTCGTGGTCGCCTACCTCGAGCGCGAGCACGCCGCGGGGCGCCTGGAGCTGCCCTCCGCGCAGGAGGCGTTCGAGGTTCTGCTGGGGCTGCTGCTCTCCGACCGGCAGGTGCGCACGCTGCTCGGCGTCGACGCGCACCCGACCGCCGAGCAGCTCGACGCCCGCGCCCGAGCGCGCCGTCGCCTACTTCCTGCGCCTCTTCGGACGGCCCGGCCCCGGATAGCTTGCGTCCGGCTCGCCGCCTGTGGTAGGGCTCACACCGGGATGGGCCAGACCGCCGGCGAGCACTTCGACTGCATCATCGTGGGCTCTGGGTTCGGCGGCGCGGTCAGCGCCTACCGGCTCGCCGAGGCTGGGCGCAGCGTGCTGCTGCTCGAGCGCGGCAAGGCCTACCCGCCGGGGTCCTTCCCCCGCAGCCCGCACGGCATCAAGCGCAACCTGTGGGACCCGAGCGAGGGGCTGCACGGGATGTTCGACGCGTGGGCGTTCTCCGACCTCGACGCGCTGGTGTGCAGCGGGCTGGGCGGCGGCTCGCTGATCTACGCGAACGTCATGCTCCGCAAGGACGAGCGCTGGTTCGTCCGTGAGGACCACTCGCACGGCGCCTACGAGCACTGGCCCGTCACGCGCGAGGAGCTCGAGCCCCACTACGACCGCGCCGAGGCGATGCTCGGCGCCACGCCCTACCCGCTCGACCGCGCGCCCTACGACCGCACCGCCAAGACGGTCGCCTTCAAGGCGGCGGCCGAGTCGGCCGGGCTGGACTGGCAGCTGCCGCCGCTCGCCGTCACCTTCGCCCCCGGGCCGGGCGAGGAGCCGGTGCCGGGCGAGCCGATCCGCGAGCCGCGGCCGAACCTCCACGGGCGCACCCGCCAGACGTGCCGGCTGTGCGGCGAGTGCGACTTCGGCTGCAACTACGGCGCCAAGAACACGCTCGACTACACCTACCTGACCGCCGCCTGGCACGCGGGCGCCGAGCTGCGCACGCGCGCCGAGGTGCGCGCCTTCGCCCCGCGCGAGGGCGGCGGCTGGAGCGTGGACTACGTCGAGCACGCCGAGGAGGCCGAGGGGCGCAAGACCGACACGAAGCGCCTGCCGCGCGATCACGGTCACCGCCGACCGGCTCGTGCTCAGCGGCGGCTCGTTCGGCACGACCTACCTGCTGCTGCGCAACCGCTCCGCGCTGCCCGGCCTCTCCCCCGCCCTCGGCCACGGCTTCACCGGCAACGGCGACCTGCTCACGCTCGCCGTGCGCTGCAGCGAGACCGGCGTCAGCGGCGCGCGAGCGCCGCGGGTCATCGACCCGGCGCACGGCCCGGTGATCACGAGCGCCGTGCGGGTCGCCGACGCGCTGGACGGCAACGGCAGCAGCGGCCGCGGCTTCTACGTCGAGGACGCGGGCTTCCCGGAGTTCATCGCCTGGATGCTGCAGCTGGCCGACCAGCCGCACGCGCTGCTGCGGTCGGTGCCGCGGCTGGCGAGCGTCGCGCACCGGCTGCTCGACCGCGAGTCCGAGTCGCTCGGCGAGGAGGTCTCCGGCCTGTTCGGCGACTGCGCGCTCTCCAACGGCGTGCTGCCGCTGCTGGGGATGGGCCGCGACGTCCCGGACGGCAAGATGACGCTCGACGGCGATCGCCTGGAGGTCGCCTGGAGCAAGGACGCCGGCTCGCGCGCGTTCTTCGACCGCCTGCGCGAGACCAGCTCGGAGCTCGCCGACCGGCTCGGGGGCGAGTTCCTGGACAACCCGATCTGGGCGCTCAACCGCGTGATCACCGTCCACCCGCTCGGCGGGGCGCGCATGGGCCGCAGCGACGAGGAGGGCGTCGTGGACCCCTACGGGCGCGTCTTCAACCTGCCCGGCCTGCACGTCGCCGACGGCTCGGTCATGCCCGGGCCGATCGGGCCCAACCCGAGCCTGACGATCGCGGCGATGGCCGACCGCTTCGCCGACGCGATCCTCGAGGGCGCGCCGGACACCGCCGCGCGCCGGGCGCCGACCCGCGCCCGCAGCGCCGAGGGCGCGCCGGCGTCCTCGGCCGCGCAGAACGGCGACAACGCCGTCATGCTGGCCTTCACCGAGGAGATGAAGGGCTTCTGCGACTTCTCGGAGCCCGACTACGACCGCGCGTACCGGATCGGGCGCGAGGCCGGCCAGGACCTGATGTTCCACCTGACGATCACGACCGAGGACGTGGAGCGCTTCATCGCCGATCGCGAGCACGAGGCGGTGGCGGTCGGCTGGGTGCAGTCCGGCGCGCTCGGCGGGCGCCTCGCCGTCGAGCGCGGCCAGTTCAACCTGTTCGTCGACCACGACGGCCGGCGCGACCGCAAGCGCATGCACTACCGGCTGCCGTTCCACGACGGCGCGGGGCACCCCGTCACCCTGGTCGGCTACAAGGAGGTCGTCGACGACCCCGGCTTCGACGCCTGGAGCGACACGACCACCCTGTTCACCCGCGTGCTCGCGGGGCACGTCGCCCCCGGCGAGCAGCCGGACGCGGCGGTCGTGGCGACGGGCATCCTGAAGATCCCGCCGCTGGACTTCGCCCGCCAGCTGACGACCTTCGACACCGACCCGCCCGGGCGCGTGGACGCGATCGCGCGCTTCGGCGCGCTGTTCGCCGGCGACCTGTGGGACGTCTACCGCTCCCTGGCGCCACGATGAGCGATGACGTCATCGAGTTCCGCGCCGGCGACGGGCGGCCGCTGAACCTCATCCACGTCACCGGCCCGCGCGCGCCGGAGAAGGGACCGGTGCTGCTCGTCCACGGCGCCGGCGTGCGCGCCGACATCTTCCGCGCGCCGAGCGGCCGCACGGTCGTCGACGAGCTGCTCGACGCCGGCTGGGACGTGTGGCTGGAGAACTGGCGCGCCTCGATCGACTTCGCGCCGAATCGCTGGACGCTCGACCAGGCCGCCGTGCTCGACCATCCCGCCGCGGTGCGCACGGTGCTCGACCGGACCGGCGCCGAGCGCCTGCGGGCGATCGTCCACTGCCAGGGCTCGACGAGCTTCGTGCTCGCCGCGGTCGCCGGCCTCCTACCCGAGGTCGAGGTGGTGGTCTCCAACGCCGTGGCGCTGCACCCGGTGGTCAACCGCCGCGCGCAGGCCAAGCTGCGCTGGATGATCCCGCCCGCTGCGCGCAAGATCGGCTACCTCGACCCGCAATGGGGCGTCACCGGCGCGCCGTGGCTGCTGCCCAAGGCCGTCACCGCCTGGGTCCGCCTCACCCATCGCGAGTGCACGAACACCGTCTGCCGGCTGGCGAGCTTCACCTACGGCACCGGGATGCCGACGCTGTGGCGCCACGAGAACCTCAACGCCGCGACGCACGAGTGGCTGTCGCACGAGTTCGCCGCCTGCCCGCTGAGCTTCTTCGAGCAGATGACCGCCAGCGTGCGGGCGGGGCAGCTGCTGCCCGTCGAGGGCCGCCCCGAGCTGCCGCCCGCGCCGGCGGACGTCGCACCGAAGACGACCGCGCGCTTCGCGTTCTTCGCCGGCGCCCTGAACTCGTGCTTCGAGCCCGAGAGCCAGCGCCGCTCGCACGCGTGGTTCGATCGCCACGACCCGCGGCGCGGCCATGCCCTGCACGTCGTCGAGGACTACGGCCACCTCGACATGTTCATGGGCACCCACGCGCACCGCGACGTCTTCCCGCTGATGCTCGCCGAGCTGGAGCGCGCGTGAGGATCCCGAAGCGGATCGAGCGCAGCCGCGGCCGCCACGCGCTGGTCGACGGCATCCCGTTCACCTTGCCGGTGCGCTCGCGCGACAGCCCGGCGCTGCTGGCCGCATTCCCGATCTCCGCGCACAGGGCGGCGGCGCTGCTGCCGGGCATCGAGGTCCATCCGCTGCGCCTGGGCGGCGACGTCGGCGTGCTGCTGATCACCGTCATCAACTACCAGCACACGGACATCGGCCGCTACGTCGAGTTCTCGGTGGGGATCGCCTGCACGCACGGCGCGCGGCCCGCGCCCCCGCTGGCGCCCGCGGTCCTGCACCGGCCGTGGGGCACGGGCCAGTTCGTCGTCGACCTGCCCGTCTCCTCGGAGGTCTCGGTCAAGGGCGGCAAGGGCATCTGGGGCATGCCCAAGCACCAGGCCAGCCTGAACTTCCTCACCGGGCCCGACCAGGTCTCCAGCCAGTACGACCTCGACGGGCGGCTCGTGATGAAGGTCGAGGTCGACCGTCCGCGCTTCGACCGCCTCCCGCTCGCCCTGCCGGGCATCAACTACTCGGCCTTCCGCGGGATGCTCAACCGCTCGGCGATCTACGTCCGCGGCCGCGCCGGGCTGCGCGGGCCGCTGCGGCGACCCGCGCGGCTGACGCTCGGCCCGCACCCGCGCGCGGACCAGCTGCGGGCGCTGCAGATCGGCTCGCGGCCGCTGTTCGCCGCCTACCTGCCCGAGACCCACGGCGTGCTGGGCGACCACAACGAGACCTGGTTCCTCGCCTACGACGAGCCCCCGGGCGAGACGCCCGAGGGCCTGGAGAGCGTCGCCGGGCTCGGGCGCTCGGAGGACTGGCTGGAGCCGCCGAAGGCCTCCTAGAGCGGAATCGTGACCTCGTCCTCGACCGGCGGCGCGTGCTCGGTGTCCGCGCAGCCGGTGACGCCGAAGCAGCGCACGGTGACCGCCGCGCGCGTGATGTCGACGCGCAGGAACTGCTTGAACAGCGGCGGGTCGTTCCAGTCGAAGAGCTCGGACACCCAGCGGTGGAAGCCGCGCTTGGCCGGCAGCGGTTGGATGAAGGCGGCCGCCCGGCGCGCGCGGTCGGAGAGCACCGGCCCGCCCTCGCGCGTCGGCGCCATCTCCAGCAGCTCGGCCAGGTAGGCGGACGCCTCGCCCGGGGCCAGCGCGAGCTTGCCCGTCGAGCCCAGGCGCTTGTCCCACAGCTGCGAGTAGCGCGCCAGCGAGTCCCCGCGCAGCGGGTAGCAGCGGAAGTCGGCCTCGTCGACCCCCGGCAGCGAGACCTTGCCGATCTGGTGGGTGGCGTGCATGAACGCGCCGCTGCCGCCGCTGACGATGTACTGGATCGTGCGCCCGTCGGGCACCGTGACCGGATAGCGCTGGTAGTTGTGGATGTCGCCGCCGATCGCGGCGACGAAGTTCGCGCGCGGGTCGCGCACGACGTCGTCGACGGTGTCCGGGCCGCCGTAGACCTGGCACGGCGCGTGCCGGCCGTCGACGTAGATCGGCTTGCCGGTCAACAGGATCTTCGGGCGCTCGTCGGCGGTCGCCACCCGGCGCAGCCACTGGTGCTGCTCGGCGTCGATGCCGCCGGTGATGCCCGTGTCGATCCCCACCAGGCGCACCGGCCCGGCGTCGATCGCGAAGTAGGACGCCGGCTGCGGCGGGTCGAGCTGTTGGGCGGCGGCGCTGCGGTCGGCGCGCATGGCGTCGAGGTCGGCGACGCTCGGGCGCGGCGAGCGCCGCCACAGCGCCGCGCCGGCCGCGCCGCGCAGCCCTATGCCGAGCGCGACGGCGGCGCCCGGGTCGTCCAGGCCGCAGAGATGGTGCATGAAGCCGTGGAGCCCGTCGTACCAGTCGTGGTTGCCCGGCACGCCGAAGATCGGCGCCTGCAGGTTGCGGTAGGGCCGGTAGAACTTCTCCCGGTAGTCGCCGATGTCGCCGGTCGGGTAGATGACGTCCGAGCAGATGACCATGCAGTCGACGCCGTCGGCCTGGGAGAGCAGCGAGGGCACGACGGCGTACTGGGAGTCGTCGCCCTCCCCCGGGTCGCCGAGCAGCAGGAACGACATGCCGTCGTCCGTTCCGCGGCGGAGCACGAAGTCGGGGTCGGCGCCCGTGCGCAGCGCCCGATCGCGCGCGAGGGACACCCAGCGCTGGCGCGCGAACGGCGTCGGGTCCGAGAGCCGCTTGGCGATGGGGTCGTTGCGCGAGCGCCACAGCGTCTCGGGCCGCAGCCAGGAGAGCGGCCGGCCGTTGGCCGGGACCTCGGTCTTCCAGGCGCCCGGTCCCGAGCAGCGCTGCCAGCCGGCGCCGGCGACGGAGTCGCGGGAGGACGGGGTCTGGGCGAGCGTCGTGGTCATGGTGCGACGCTAGTCGCGCCGCCGCGCCAGGGCAAGCCGACCGGGCGCGGGATCGCCCGCCCGGCGGCCCGCTACCTTCCTTCGCCGGTCCATGTCCGTCACCGAGCCCATCCGCGCGACCCGGACGGCGCCGTCGCTCGCCGCCTCCGCGTGGCGCCGGCGGCGGCTGATCGCCGCCGTCGCGCTCGCCGCCGCCGCGCTGGTGGCGTTCCTGGCGGTGCCGGCCTACTCCGCCTTCGACTCGATCTACTCGCTCGTCTGGGGGCAGGAGATCCTGCGCGGCGAGCTGCCGAGCTTCGACGCCTACCGCGCACCCACCCAGCACCCGCTGTGGGTGGCGCTGAGCGCCGTGCTCGCACCGTTCGGCGACGGCGCGAGCCGCCTGTTCGTCGGCGTCTGCGTCGCGGGCTTCGTCGCGCTGGTGCTCGGCTTCTTCCGGCTCGCCGAGCGGGTGTTCAACGAGCCGATCGCCTGGATCGCCGCGCTGCTGCTGCTCTCGCGCCTGGACTATGGCTTCTTCGCGGCGCGCGCGTACGTCGACGTGCCGTTCCTCGCGCTCGTGATCTGGGCCGTGGCGCTGGAGGCCGAGAAGCCCCGGCGCGGCGGGATCGTCTGGCCGATGCTGATCGCCGCCGGGCTGCTGCGGCCGGAGGCATGGCTGCTGGCCGGCGCCTACACGCTGTGGATGGGCTACGACGCCCCGTGGGCCGCGCGCTTTCGCTACGCCGCCTGGGCCGCCGCCGCGCCGGTGATCTGGATGGCGAGCGACTGGATCGTCACGGGCGACCCCATGTACTCGCTGAACTACACGACGCGCTCAGCGCTGCTGCTCGGGCGCCGCGTGCCGATCGAGGACCTGCCCGAGCGGTTGCTGACCTTCCTCGCGGCGCTGACCAAGTTGCCGGTCCTGCTCGCCGGCGTGCTCGGCGTGCTGCTCGCCTGGCAGCTGATCCGCCCGCGCCGGCGGCTCGCGCTGCCGCTCTTCCTGCTCGTCTTCGGCGTCTTCGTCTTCCTGGCCATCTCCGCCCGCGGCTTCGCGGTCATCGACCGCTACCTCGTGCTCTCGGCGCTGAGCATCACGCTCTTCGCCGCCTTCACGCTCGGTGGCTGGAGCGTGCTGACCGGAAACGAGGGGCGCTGGCGCAAGCCGTGGGCGGCGGGTGCCGTCGTACTCGTGCTGCTCGGCGCGGGCTGGACGGCGGCCCGCTTCAACTTCGACCACATCGACTGGGAGCTGCGCAGCCGCCAGGTCGTCCACCGCGACCTCCTGAACCTGCTGGGCGACCCGCGCGTGCAGGCCGCGCGCAAGTGCGGGCCGGTGACCGTCCCGAACCACAAGCTCGTCCCGGACGTGCAGTTCATGCTCGACAGCCCCGAGTCAGGCGTCAAGGCGCGCACGAGCCTGCGCGACGCCGGCCGCGAGACGCGCGGGGTGGCGCTCTTCGTGCAGGGCGAGCGCTTCGTCAAGCACCCCGCCTACGGGCCGTTCGACCAGGTGCGCGACTCGGCGCTGGTCCAGGTGCCGGGACCGGACTTCGAGCGCGTGGCGTCGGGGACCTACCTGGCGGCGTACGTCAACTGCGCCTGAGCCGCGTCCTCGCGGGCGGTCAAGCGGCGGGCGAGCCGCCGCGCGGGTGACTCGACCACCCGCCAGGAGAGCCACCCGAGCGCGAGCGCGCCGGCCGCGCCGGCGGCCAGCAGCGCGAGGAACGCGCCCGTGCTCCCGCGCGGGAAGCCGAGCGTGTTCAGGCACAGCTCCATGACCATGAAGTGAAAGAGGAAGACGCCGTAGCTGACCTTCCCGAGCCAGCGCGCCACCCGGTTGCCCGCGATCCGATGCCAGGCGCCCGGGGCCGTCGCGGCGGCGAGCACGAGCCAGCCGATCGCGAGCGGGATCAGGACCGCGAGCAGCAGCGAGCGGCGCGTCGCGGCCTGCGCGGAGCTCGCGTCGCCCGCGCCGGCCAGGATCGCGACCACCAGCCCGGCCACCAGCGCGCCCGGCAGCGCCGCCGTCCAGGCGCGCCGCTCGAGGTGGCCGCGGGCGAACAGCCACGCGCCGGTCATCCCCGCCGCGAAGTCGGCCACGAACAGCGGCGGCAGCGACAGCAGCCGCCCCTCGGTCAGCCGGCTCGGGGCGTCGAGCCCGAGCGCCGTCCAGGCGCCGTCGGTGGTGATGGCGAGCCGCATCGCGACCGCGGCCACGAGCGCCACCGCGAGCCACAGCAGCGGCCGCCGCGCGTAGCGCACGGCGACGAACGGGAGCACGACGTAGAACGCCATCTCCACCGACATCGTCCACAGCGCCGGGTTCACGCGGAAGCCCAGCGCGCCGTCGTAGCCCGGGAACAGCCGGGCCTCCACCTGCGTGAAGGTCAGGTGGGCCAGCACCGCGTCGACGGTTATCCCGTTCGCGGCCGCCAGCGGCGACGCCAGCAGCGGGAAGGCGACGATGGCCAGCGCGATCGCGACGTAGTAGGCCGGGACGATGCGCGCCACCCGGCGGATGGCGTAGGCGCGCTTGGAGCCGAAGACGCCGGTCGCCGCGACCGGCAGGAAGAGCACGAACGCGCTGAGCACGAAGAACAGGTCGACCGACAGGAAGCCCGCGGACACCAGCCGGCGGACCACCCCGCGGTCCAGCGGAGCGACGGTCAGCACCCACGCGTGGTAGACGACCATCAGCATCGCGGCGTAGCCGCGCAGGCCCTCGAGGCCGCCGACGAACGGCGTCGGCCGCGGGCTCACCGCCGCGGGCCGAGGCGCACGCGCAGCAGCATCGCCGCCGCGGCCGCCCCGTCGCGCCAGGTGATCTTCTTGCCCTCGCCGTAGGTGCGGCCGTAGTAGGCGATCGGGACCTCGTAGACGCGGATGCCGCCGCGCCGCAGCAGGCGGGCGGTGATCTCGGGCTCGATCGCGAAGCTGTCGGACTCGAGCGGCAGGTCGCGGATCAGCTCGCCCCGGAAGGCCTTGTAGCCGACCTCGATGTCCGACAGCGTCGTGTTGAACAGCACGTCGGTCATCAGCGACAGGCCGCGGTTGCCGAGGTAGTGCCAGAAGAGGTGCGCGCGCTGGGGCTCGGGGCCGCCGCGCAGCCGCGTCCCGAAGACGACGTCGGCCTGACCCTCGAAGATCGGCTCGAGCAGGCGCGGGAGGTCGCGCGGGCGGTACTCGAGGTCGGCGTCCTGGATGACGACGATCTCCCCCGCCGAGGCGGCGATCCCCGTCCGCACGGCCGCGCCCTTGCCGCGGTTCTCCGCATGGGTCAGCACCCTCAGCCCGGCGCCGGCGCCTCGCTCGGCCTCGCGCAGCACGCGCGCGGTCCCGTCGCGCGAGCCGTCGTCGACCACCAGGATCTCCTTGTGGAACGGCAGCGCGGCGACCTCGGCCAGCACCGTGCCGACGGTCCCCTCCTCCTCGTAGACGGGCACGATGACGGAGACCAGCGGCTGCCCGGGACTGGCGGCGGGCGCGAGCGGATGGGCTTCTGAGGCGGACACGGCGGTCAAGACGGCCCGCGATCCTAGTAAGTCGGCCGCTCGGACCGGCGGCGGCGGAGCTCGTGCGTCAGACGACCGAGCGGGCGAGCTCGATCTCCTCGGCGAGGCTCGCCGGGAGCACGAGGTCGGCGTCGGAGCGGATCTCGTCGAGGTGCTCGTGGACGTCCTCGGGCGTCGGCGCGTCGCCGGACACCCAGCCAGGGGTCACCCCGACGACGACGCGCGCGAAGCGCCCGCCGCCGGCCGAGTAGACCTCGTGGGTCAGGCGGCTGGACTCGGAGACGAGGTAGAGCGCCATCGGCACCACGAACTCGGGGTCGAAGTCCTCGATCGCCCCGCCGAAGAGCCCGTCGGTCATCGGCGTGCTCGCGAGCGGCGCGATCGCGTTGGACTGGATGCCGTAGCGCGCGCCCTCGATCGCCGCGGTCAACGCCAGGCCGACGAGGCCCATCTTCGCCGCCGCGTAGTTGGCCTGCCCGAAGTTGCCGAACAGCCCCGACGCGGAGGTCACGAACAGCAGCCGGCCGTAGCCGCGCTCCTTCATCACGCGGAAGGCCGGCAGGGTGACGTGGAAGGAGCCGCGCAGGTGCACGTCGAGCACCGCCTCGACCTCGGCGACCTCCATCTTGGCCAGGCTGCGGTCGCGCACGATGCCGGCGTTGTTGATCAGTACGTCCACCGCGCCGAAGGCCTCGAGCGCGTCGTCGACGATCGCCTGGCCGCCGGCCTCCGTGGCCACGGAGTGCACGCTGGCCAGCGCCTCGCCGCCGGCCGCCGCGATCTCCTCGGCGACCTCGGGAGCGCCACGGACGTCATTGACCACGACCTTGGCGCCGCGCCGGGCGAGCTCGAGCGCGTAGGCACGGCCGAGGCCCTGGCCGGCGCCGGTCACGATCGCGACGCGGTCGTCGAAGGCGATGGGCTCGCTGAGAGGGGAGGAAGCCATTGTCCGGGGAGCGCCGGTCACGCGCTGGTAACGGGAACCGGCGGTCGAAGAAGGTAGCGGACGGCGCGGATCGCGGCCTCGGTCGCCGGCGCCCTGGCGCGCCGGCGCGCCGTGCTCAGCGGCTCCGGCGCTCCTGCTCCTTGAGCTCTGCGTAGGTCCGGTAGTCCTCGACGGTCAGCCGCGCGCCGCCGCCGCGCAGGCGCGTCCGCCGGTCCAGGAAGCGCTCGGCGCCACCGGAGGTCGGGCGCGCGTAGAAGCCGCCGTGGCCCTCCGGCAGGTCCTGCAACTCGTCCGCATGGAATCGCTCTTCGCTGCTCACGCCGGCTCCTGGTCGCCCACGGTCTCTATCCGTGTCCATCGGGACCCGGGATCACCGGCATGAGCGGTCCTGGCCGGTCGGCCAGGACCACGCGCGACGCCCTACGCGCCAGGCGGCGGCCAGCGCTGCCCGGCCACCTCGAGCTCGCGGACCTTCAGCGAGCCGATCTCGATCTCCTCGGCGCGCAGCTTGCGGATCACCGCGTTGGCGATCGCGAGCCGGCCGATCGCGAGCGCGCCAACCGCGGTGGCGGCCATCGCGAGCGGCCCCATCGCCGTCGGGCCGAGCGCGCGGACGCCGACCGCCTTGGCGCCGGTGACGCTCGCCCCGGTGGCGGACGCGCCGGTCGCGAGCTTGCGGATGCTGAAGCTGCGGGCCATGGTGGCCTCCTCAGGACGTGATGACTGATGCCGACCGATCATCCCGCCCGCGCGGCCGCTCCGCCATGTCGATCCGATCTGGGACACAATGGCCTGCGTCTAAGTCACCGTCAGGAGGAGACCCATGACCGATACCGCCGTCCAGCCCGCCGCCGCGGCGGTGGACCAGTGGCTCGCGAGCTTCGAGGAGGCGCTCACGGCGGGCGACACCGCCGCCGCGTCGGAGCTGTTCCTCGAAGACAGCTACTGGCGCGACCTCGTCTCCCTCACCTGGAACCTCAAGACCGTCGAGGGCCCCGCCGGCGTCAAGGACCTGCTCGACAACACGCTGGCCACGACAAAGCCGCGCAACTTCGCCACCACCGAGCCGGCCGGGGAGGCCGACGGCGTCACCGACGCGTGGCTCGAGTTCGAGACCGAGGTCGGCCGCGGCCGCGGTCACCTGCGGCTCAAGGACGGCAAGGCGTGGACGCTGCTGACTACCCTGCACGAGCTCAAGGGCCACGAGGAGTACAAGGGCCCGGACCGCCCGCGCGGCGTCGAGCACGGCGCCGACCCAGACCGCGAGACGTGGCTCGAGGCGCGCCTGCGCGAGGCGGAGGAGCTCGGCTATGAGACCCAGCCCTACGTCGTGATCGTGGGCGGCGGCCAGGGCGGCATCGCGCTCGCCGCCCGCCTGCGCCACCTGCGCGTGCCGACCATCGTCGTCGACCGCCACTCGCGCCCGGGCGACGCCTGGCGCAAGCGCTACAAGTCGCTGTGCCTGCACGACCCGGTCTGGTACGACCACCTCCCCTACCTCAAGTTCCCCGACACCTGGCCGGTCTTCTCGCCCAAGGACAAGATCGGCGACTGGCTGGAGATGTACACGCGGGTCATGGAGCTCAACTACTGGAGCTCGACCGAGGCCAAGAGCGCGCGCTACGACGAGCAGGCGGGCGAGTGGGTCCTCGTCGTCGACCGCGACGGCCAGGAGGTCACGCTGCGGCCCAAGCAGCTCGTGATGGCCACGGGCATGTCCGGCAAGCCGCGGATGCCCGAGATCCCGGGCATGGAGGACTTCAAGGGCGACCATCACCACTCCTCCCAGCACCCCGGCGCCGAGGGCTACAAGGGCAAGAAGGCGGTCATCATCGGCTCCAACAACTCCGCGCACGACATCTGCGCCGCGCTGTGGGAAGAGGGCGCCGACGTGACCATGGTCCAGCGCTCCTCGACGCACATCGTGCGCTCGGACACGCTGATGGAGATCGGCCTCGGCGCGCTGTACTCCCAGGAGGCGGTCGAGTCCGGCGTCTCCACCGAGAAGGCGGACATGGTCTTCGCCTCGCTGCCCTATCGGATCATGCACGAGTTCCAGATCCCGCTCTACGACCAGATGCGCGAGCGCGACGCCGAGTTCTACGAGCGCCTCGAGGCCGCCGGCTTCGAACTCGACTGGGGCGACGACAACTCCGGGCTGTTCATGAAGTACCTGCGGCGGGGCTCGGGCTACTACATCGACGTCGGCGCCTCGGACCTGGTGGCCAACGGCGACATCAAGCTCCAGCGCGGGACGGTCGAGCGGCTGACCGAGAACAGCGTTGTGATGACCGACGGCACCGAGCTGCCGGCCGAGCTCGTCGTCTACGCCACCGGCTACGGCTCGATGAACGGCTGGGCGGCCGACATCATCTCCCAGGAGGTGGCCGACAAGGTCGGCAAGGTCTGGGGCCTCGGGTCAGACACGACCAAGGATCCCGGCCCGTGGGAGGGCGAGCAGCGCAACATGTGGAAGCCGACCCAGCAGGAGGCGCTGTGGTTCCACGGCGGCAACCTGCACCAGTCGCGTCACTACTCGCAGTTCCTCGCGCTTCAGCTCAAGGCCCGCGCCGAGGGGATCGACACGCCGGTCTACGGGCTGCAGGAGGTCCACCACCTCAGCTGAGCTCTTCGAGCACCGGAGCGAGCACGCCGCGGGCCTTGACGTCGACGACGAGGTCCGCGGCGTCGCGGATGGCCTCGGGGCTGTCCGCGGGCGCCACGGCGAGGTCGGCGAGCGCGAAGAGCGGCAGGTCGTTCTCGCCGTCGCCGACCGCCACCACCCGGGTGTCCTCCGGCCGGCTCTCGAGCAGCGCGGCGAGGCCGCTGCCCTTGTCGACGCCGGCCGCGGTGAACTCGAGGATGGTGGGTAGCGAGAAGGCGTGCTCGGCCGGCAGGTCCCGGGCCTGCTCTGCGAGCGCGCGCAGCGGCTCGTCGGTCTCGGCGACGCAGACGAGCTTCGTCAGCCCGCCGATCTCGTCCTCCGGGTCGATCGTCGTCGTCTCGAGGCCGAAGCGGGCGATCATCGCGTCGCCCTCGTCGCTCGGCCACAGGACCCGGACCGTGTCGGTGTCGAAGAGCAGGAACGTGATGTGCGGCGCGGCGCGCATCAGCTCGGCGAGCGCGTCGCGCAGGTCGTCTGCGAACGGGAAGCGCGCCCGCACGACCTCGCCCGCGTCGTAGACGACCGACCCGTTCTCCAGCACGGCCGGCAGCGGCAGCGGACCGTCCCCGAAGAGCCCGTGCCCACGCAGGGCGCCGCGGACCGCGTGCAGCGGCCGCCCCGTCGCGGGGACGATCTCGGCCTCGCCGGGCTCGGCGAGCCGGCGCACGTCGACCGGGTGGATCGAGCCGTCGGCGTCGACGAGCGTGCCGTCGAAGTCGAGGCAGATCAGCGTCGGGGTCACCCGGTCGACCGCGGTGGCGGGAGCCCCGCGCCGGCGATCACGCCGATGAGCTCGCTGGTGACGGTTGAGGCCCCACGAGCGCGAAGGGTATTGCCGGACCGCGTGGATCGCATGCCGGCGCACGCGCGGCGCGCGCGGCCACGAGCCGGCTCGCGCGCGTCCCGCCGACCGGGGCCGGTACGGTGGGCAGGTGGCCGGCGACGACGCGCAGGTGCTCGAGCTCGCCGGGCGGGAGGTCCGGATCACCAGCCCCGGCAAGGTGCTCTTCGCCGAGCCTGGGGTGACGAAGCTCGACCTCGTCGCCTACTACGCCGCCGTCGCCGAGCCACTGATGCGCGCGATGGGCGGCCGGCCCGTCCTCATGCAGCGCTTCCCGCGCGGCGCCGGCGGGTCGTCGTTCTTCCAGAAGCGCGTGCCGGCCGGCGCACCGGAGTGGCTGGAGACGACGACCGTGGAGACCGTCAACGGCACGCCGTCGCGGGCGCTCGTGGCCGCCGACGTCGCCCACGTCGCCTGGGCCGTCAACCTCGCCTGCCTCGGCTTCCACGTCTGGCCACACCGCGCCGAGGACCCCGAGCACGCCGACGAGCTGCGCCTCGACCTCGATCCCCAGCCCGGCACGGGCTTCGGCGAGGCACGAGCAGCCGCGTGGGAGCTCAAGGCGCTGCTGGACGAGCTCGGCATCACCGGCTTTGCGAAGACGACCGGCAACCGCGGCCTGCACGTCTACGTCCGGCTCGCGCCGCGCTGGGACGCCTACGCCGTCCGCTCCGCCGCGGTGGCCGCGGCGCGCGAGCTCGAGCGCCGCCGTCCCGACCTCGTCACCGCCGCCTGGTGGAAGGAGGAGCGGGGGAGCCGGATCTTCCTCGACTACAACCAGAACGCGCCGCACAAGACGGTGTTCGGCGCCTGGTCGGTGCGCGCCCGCGCGGGTGCACAGGTCTCCACCCCGGTCCACTGGGACGAGCTCGACGACGTGGACCCCGACGCCCTCACCCTGGCGACCGTGCCCCGCCGGCTGCAGCGCGATGGCGATCCCTGGGCGGCGATCGACGACGTCCCGCAGTCGCTCGAGCCGCTGCTCGCCCTCCACGAGCGCGACCGCGCGGACGGCCTGCTCGACGCGCCGTGGCCGCCGGTCTACCCGAAGCAGCCCGGCGAGCCGCCGCGCGTCGCGCCGAGCCGGGCGCGTCGGGACGCCTGACGCACTGCTTCTCATTAGGGGCGTTCCCGTGCTAGGCGCCCCTCAGGTACCTCACGACGATCTCGCCCACCATCTCGCGGTAGAGCTCGCGGCGTCCGCTGTCGACGAGATCCCGGTCGAAGATCGCGCTGAACGTGTGGCGGTTGGCCACGCGAAAGAAGCAGAAGGCGCTGACCATCATGTGGAGGTCAACGGCATCGATGTCGCGCGTGAAGCTGCCGTCCTCCCGGCCACGCTCCAGGATGTCCTCGATCAGCTCGATGGCGGGGCTGTTCAGACCCGCGATGTCGTCGCGCCCGGCCAGGTGCTCCGCGCGGTGGATGTTCTCGATGCTGACGAGGCGGATGAAGTCCGGATGCGACTCGTGGTGGTCGAAGGTCAACTCGGCCAGACGGCGGATCGCGGCAACAGGCTCGAGGTGGTCGACCTCGATGGCCTGCTCGGCGGCACGGATGGTCGCGTAGGCCCGTGCGAGGACCGCGACGAACAGCTGCTCCTTGCTGGCGAAGTAGTAATAGATCATCCGCTTGGTCGTGCGGGTCTGCTCGGCGATCTCGTCGACGCGCGCGCCCGCGAAGCCCCGATCGGCGAACTCCCTGCTTGCGACCTCCAGGATCTCCCGCTGCGTCCGCTCGGCATCCCGTTGACGCTCGGGGACTGCGCTGGCCATGGTGCTCATGCTAGGCGCTCCCGCCGCCCGGCCCCAGAATGAACGTACTGGTTAGTACATAGAAGGCCCAGGGTACTGCCAGGGGCGTGAGCGGAGGAGTCGACGGCGCCATCGCGGTGGGCCTGATCGGAGCGGGCATCCAGGAATCTCTGAGCCCGGCGCTCCACGAGCGCGAGGCGACGCTCCTCGGCCTCGACTACTCCTACGAGCTGTTCGACCTCGACGAGCTGGGCCGGCCCCCGTCGGACGTCGGCGCGATGGTGCGCGAGGCGCAGGAGAACGGCCTTCGCGGCCTCAATGTGACGCACCCCTGCAAGCAGATCGTGGTGGAGGAGCTGGACGACATGTCTCCCGAGGCCGCGGCGATCGAAGCGGTCAACACGGTCGTGCTCCGCAACGGGCGCGCGGTCGGCCACAACACCGACGTGAGTGCGTTCACGGAGGCCTTCCGGCGCAACCTGTCCGACGCCCGCACCGAGCGGGTCGTGCTCCTCGGCGCCGGGGGCGCAGGCGCGGCGGTGGCCCACGCGATGCTCTCGATCGGCGCCGGCCACCTCACTGTCGTGGACGCCGACTCCGACCGTGCCGGCCATCTGGCGGCGACGGCCCGCCGCCGCTTCGGTGCCGCCTCCACCGGCACGGCCGAGCTGGCCGGGCTCGAGGAGCTGCTCGCGTCGGCCGATGGGCTCATTCACGCGACCCCCACCGGGATGGTCGGCCATCCCGGTACGGCCGTCCCCGGCCAGCTGCTCGACCCAGGCATGTGGGTCGCGGACGTGGTCTACATGCCGATCGAGACGAGGCTTCTCGGTGACGCGCGCGCCCGCGGGTGCCGGACCCTCGACGGTGGGGCGATGGTCGCGCTGCAGGCGGCGGGCTCGCTGGAGCTCTTCAGCGGTGTCCGCCCCGACAGCGACCGCATGCTCGCCCACGTCGAGACACTGGTGCAGGAGAGGTGGCAGGCCGCGTGAAGTCCTCGATCGCCACCGTGTCGCTCAGCGGGTCGCTCGACGAGAAGCTGCACGCGGCCGCGGCGGCAGGCTTCGACGCCGTCGAGATCTTCGAGCCCGACCTCATCTCCTCCCCGCTGACTCCCGGCGAGGTGCGGGCGCTGGCCGACGGGCTCGGGCTGGTGATCCCGATGTACCAGCCGTTCCGCGACTTCGAGGGCGTCGGACCGGAGCAGCTCGAGCACAACCTGCGCCGGGCCCGGCACAAGTTCGAGGTCATGGAAGCGCTCGGGGCCGGCACGCTGCTCGTCTGCTCGAACGTCTCCGCGAGCGCGATCGACGATCCGCAGCGCTCGGCCGCCCAGCTTCGCCGGCTCGCCGACGAGGCGGCAGAGCACGGCATGCGCATCGCGTTCGAAGCGCTCGCCTGGGGACGGCACGTGAACGACTACGAGGCTGCGTGGCACATCGTCGAGTCCGCAGACCACCCCAACCTCGGCACCTGCCTGGACTCGTTCCACATCCTGTCCGCGGGGAGCGACCCGTCCCGGATCAGGGACATCCCCGGCGAGAAGATCTTCTTCGTCCAGCTGGCCGACGCGCCGGTCATCGCGCTCGACGTGCTGCAGTGGAGCCGGCACTACCGCTGCTTCCCGACCCAGGGCGGATTCGAGCTGGCCACGTTCATGGGCCACGTGCGCGCGGCCGGCTACGACGGGTTCGTCTCGCTCGAGGTCTTCAACGACGTCTTTCGCCAGGCCGATCCCGGTCGGATCGCCGTCGATGCCATGCGATCGCTGCTCGTGCTGGAGGAGGCGCTCGGCGAACGCCCTCTGCCGCCCGCGCCCGGGCTGCGCGGCTTCGCGTTCGTCGAGCTCGCCGTCAGCCCCACGTCGGGCCCGATGACCGAGGCCCTGTTGGAGGCGATGGGGTTCGCCCATGTGGGCCCACACCGTTCCAAGCCGGTGCAGCTCTGGCAGCAGGGCTGCGCGCGAGTCCTCCTGAACCACGGCGACGAGCACGCCGCGGACGACCCGGTCGTCGCGGCGCTCGGAGTGGAGAGCGAGGACCCGCCCGGATCGGCCGACCGTGCGCAGGCGCTGCTCGCCTCGATGCGGTCACGGCGGCGCGGTCCCGGCGAGGCGGACCTGACCGCAATTGCAGCGCCGGACGAGACGTCGGTGCTGTTCTGCCGCACCGAGGCCGGCAGCGACGGCTGGCTCGGGGACTTCGTCGAGCTCGAGCCGGAGAACCCCGGGGACGGCGCGCTCGAGGCGATCGACCACGTCGCCCTGTCCCAGCCGTTCGACTACTTCGACGAGGCTGCTCTCTTCTATCGCTCCGTCCTCGGCCTCCGTACCCATGAGAGTCAGGACCTCGCGGCGCCCGACGGCCTGCTGCGAAGCCGTGCGATCAGCGACTCGAGCGGGCGGCTGCGCCTGGCCGTCACCGTGCCGCGCCTCGCGAGTGGCGCCAACGGGCGCCTCGGAGAGCTTCAGCACGTGGCCTTCGCGACCGGCGACGCGCTCGGAGCGGCACGCACGATGCGCGAGCGCGGCCTCCCGCTTCTGCCTGTCCCGGACAACTACTACGACGATCTCGCCGCCCGTACGCAGCTGGACGACCCGCTGCTCGAGATGCTGCGTGAGCTCGGAGTCCTGTACGACGCCGACCCGTCGGGCGAGCTCCTGCACTGGTTCACGGAGATGGTGGGCGATCGCCTGTTCTTCGAGGTCGTCGAGCGGCGGGGGGGCTATGGCGGCTTCGGTGCCGCCAATTCGCCGGTACGGCTGTCGGTGCAGCTGCGCCCACACGAGGTGCAGGAGCCGCTCCTGCAGGGACCAACCCAAGGGGAGGATTGACGTGAAAACGTTCGAGACCACGCCTCAGCAGGAAACGGCGGTGACCGCTCCGGCTGCCACGGGCGACGAGATCGTCCGGGACCTGCCGGAGCCCGTCCGCCTGAGCAGGCTGATCGGTCCGAGTGTGATCCTGGTCGGCGTCGGAGTCGCCAGCGGCGAGTACATCCTCTACCCGTACATCGCCTCCAAGGCGGGGCTCGTCTTCCTGTGGGCGGCGGTGGTCGGGGTCCTGGTCCAGTTCTTCATCAACATGGAGATCGAGCGCTACACGCTCGCAACAGGGCAGACCGCGATCACCGGCTTCCGGCGGCTGTGGACGCCGTGGGCGCTGATCCTGGTGCTGATGGCGCTGTTGGCCACGCTGTGGCCCGGCTGGGCGACGAGCGCCGCGACCGTGACGACGTTCCTCGTCGGCGGAGGCGATCCCAACGTCATCGCCATTGCGGCGCTGCTCGCGATCGGGGCCGCGCTGACGGCGTCCCCGGTCGTCTACCAGACCGTCGAGCGACTCGAGTTCCTCAAGATCGGCGCCCTGCTGATCTTCATCGTCATCGCGCTGTTCACCGCCGTGAGCGCGACAGCGTTCCGCGACACGAGCGAGATCGTCACCAGCTTCGGGACCTTCCCGAGCGAGATCGACCTCGCGATCCTCGTCGGCGCCCTCGCGGCGGCCGGCGCCGGCGGCGCGAACAACCTCGTCCAGAGCAACTGGATCCGGGACAAGGGCTTCGGTATGGGGCAATACGCGCCGCGCATCGTCTCGCCCATCACCGGCGAGGAGGAGGCGATGGAGTCCGACCAGCGCTACAGCTTCCCGCGCGACGAGGAGAACATGGTCCGCTGGCGCACGTGGTGGCGGCGCGCCAACCTCGAGCAGTTCCTGTCGTTCGCCGTCATCGCCGCGATCTCCATCACCGTCTTCTCGCTGCTCGCGTACTCGACGGTCTTCGGCAATCCCGAGCTTCCGGAGGAGAGCGGCTTCGACTTCATCTCGCTCGAGGCCGAGGCACTCGACGCGCAGGTCGGCGAATGGTTCGGCACGTTCTTCCTCGCGATCGGCGCCGTCAGCCTGTTCGCGGCGGCCCTCGGCATCGTGGACTACGTGTCCCGCCTCGTCGCCGACGTCGTGTACTGCGGATACACGAAGAACAGCGACCGCTGGACGGAGAGCCGCGTGTACTTCTCGGTGGTCTGGATGATGGTGATCATCGGCAGCGGCATCCTCCTGCTGGGCTTCGATCAGCCGCTCGTGCTCGTGACGATCTCCACCGTCCTCGGCGGCGTGATCATGGTCGTCTACTCGTGCCTGCTGCTGTTCACGAACCGTCGCTACCTGCCCCCCGAGCTGAAGCTGCGCGGATACCGGCTCGGCATCATGGTGTTCGCGATCCTGCTGCTCGGCACGGCCTCCTCGATCGTCGCCATCGACCAGTTCGGGAACCTCCTCTGATGCGGCGCGTCGGCTCGAGGATCCTCGTAGGGCTTCTCCTCTGGGTGGCGCTGGTGGCGCTCGCGTACGCCGCCGGCGTCGCCTAGCGGACGCCCGTCGTGGCCAGATCCCGCTCGATCGCTTCCGCGGTCGCCTTGAGGGGCCGCAGGAGCTGCCGCCGCATCTGCGCCAACGAGGTCCGCGACGCGTGAGCGGTGACGTTCATGGCCGCCGTCACTTCTCCCCCTGGGAGGTGGATCGGAACGGCAACAGAACGCAGTCCGATCTCGAGCTCCTGGTCCACGATCGCAAACCCCTGCCGCCGGACGTCCTCCAGCTTCTCGCGGAGCGCGCTCTCACTCGTGATGGTGGCGTCGGTGAACGGCTCGAAGGTCGTGGCGTCGAGGCGCGCGGCGAGCTCTGACTCGGTCAGCCCGGCGAGCAGCACCCTGCCCATCGAGGTCGCATACGCCGGGAAGCGCGTCCCGACGCTGATCGAGACGGACATGATCCGGCGGGTGGGCACCCGCGCGACATAGACGATGTCCGAGCCGTCGAGCAGCGACACGGACGACGATTCATGGACGTCGTCGACGAGCTGCTCGAGGTGCGGCTGGCTCAACTCCGGGAGGGTGCTGCTCGACAGGTACGCGTAGCCGAGCTCGAGCACATGGGGCGTCAGCGCAAAGCGACCGTCGCGCGCACGGACATAGCCGAGATCCGCCAGCGTCAGGAGAAAGCGGCGGGCCGCCGCCCGCGAGAGTCCCGTCGTGCGTGCGACCTCCGTCAGGGTCTGAGGCTCGGTGGCGCCAAGCGCGCGGACAACGGTCAGGCCGCGCTCGAGCGACTGCACGAAATGGTCGCCACGCGCGTTCACGCCGGCTCGGCGCCGGCGTCCATCTCCTCGAACACCCGCTGCCCGATGGCGAACGCACTGTTGGCGGCGGGCACGCCGGCGTAGGCGGCCGTGTGCAACAGCACTTCCGCGATCTCCTCGCGGCTCAGGCCGTTGCCGACCGCGGCGCGGACGTGCATCGCGATCTCGCGCTCCCGCCCGAGCGCGGTCAACACAGCCAGGGTGATCGCGCTGCGTGCCCTTCGGTCGAGGCCGTCGCGAGTCCAGACGCCTCCCCAGACGCAGCGGGTGATGTACTCCTGGAACGGCTCGGTGAAGCTGGTGCTACCTGCCGCGGCTCGGTCGACGTGCGCATCGCCGAGCACCTCGCGGCGAACCTTCATACCCGCGTCGTAGAACGGATCCGTCACGGTCTCTCCGATCGATCGTCGAGGACGTGGTCGAGGGCGCGGCGAACGAGCACGGCCGAGTGGCCCAGGTCCATCTCCGCATCGCCGAGGTTCGCCCGCATGCGCCGGGTGTCCACCTCCAGGTTCGACAACAGCTCGCGCGACCATGCGGCCGCGGAGCCGGTCAGCCGCAGCAGCTCGGTCAGCGTCCCCCATTCGGCCTGCCACCCGCCTGCGGCGCGCTGCAGCTCCTGCGGCATTCCGGCCAGGAGCGTCGCGACCAGCCCCGGCACGCGCTCCACGCACGCGACGCACGGACACGGAGGCGACCGGGTTGCGCTTGTGGCCCATCGCCGAGGACTCGCCGCCCTCGCCGCCCTCTCGCACCTCCCCCACGTCGGTCGACGACAGCAACACGACGTCGCTCGCAACCTTGCCGAGAACCCCCGCGACGGCGCCGAGCGCGGACGCCAGCTCGACCGGTCGCACGCGGATCGCATGCCAGGGCAGCACCGGCTCGCGCAGCGACAGGTCGGCCGCGACATGCGCCGCGATCGCCGGTGAGCGCTGGCCCACCGGGCCTCCCATCTGCACCGCCAGCAGCTCATCGCGCACCTGCCCGACCCGTGTGAGGGCCTCAGAGATACCCACAGCCCACCCGGCCGCGAGCAGGCCGAAGGTCGTCGGGAGCGCGTGCTGGAGGAGGGTGCGACCGATCATCGGCGTCTCGACGTGGCGCTCGGCCAGCGCGGCGGCGGCGTCGCGTGCCGCCTCGGCGTCCGCGACGAGGGGACCGAGCGCCCGCCGCGCGATGAGCATCGCGGCGGTGTCGACGATGTCCTGGCTCGTGGCGCCGTGATGCGCGCTCGAGCCGGCCCGCTGCTTCAGCTCACGGGCGAGTCCGACGACGGGCGAGGCGTGCCGGGCCGTCTCGTCGGCGAGCTCGGCCAGGTCGTAGTCCTCGGCGCGGCAGGCGGCGACGACCGCGTGCGCGTCGGTTTCGGGGATGAGCCCTTCATGCGCGCACGCGCGGGCCAGGGCGGCCTCCACGTCCAGCATCGCCTGGAGCCATGCGAGGTCCATGACCTCCGCCTCGACGCCGCCGCGCGCATAGATGCCGCCGAACAGCTCAGACGTCGAAGAAGACGGTCTCGCCGGGTCCCTGGAGCCTGATGTCGAACCTGTAGCCATCGTCCACTTGCTCGGCGATGAGCGTTGCACGCCGGTCGGCCGGGACGCGCGCGAGGACCGGATCGGCCGCGTTCGCCTCGGCGTGGTCGGGGAGGTAGATGCGCGTCACGAGGTGGTGGAGGAGTCCGCGCGCGAAGACGTTGACGGCGAGGTGCGGCGCCTGCCCGTCGACCGGCTCGGGCGGCGGCACGCGCACCGACCATGCGCCGTCGTCGTCGGTCGGACAGCGCGCGAACGCCTCCGGGCGGACCTGCCAGGTCTCGACCAGAGCATCCGGCACGACGGCGCCATCACCGTCGAGGACGAAACCGGAGACCGCGGTGCCGTTCGGATCAGCGACCGAATCGTCATGGGCGGGGAAGCCGATCGCGAGGTAGGGCCCAACGGTCTGCGACGGGGTGAGGGGCGGCGGCGCGGCCGTCAATGCGCCGTCTCGATCGGCGTTTCCTCGCGGCCGCGCAGCACGATGTCCCACTCATATCCGATCGACCAGTTCTCCCGGGTGAGGTCGATCGAGAAGCGGCTGATCATCCGCTCGCGCGCCTTCGGGTCGCGAACGGACTGGAAGATCGGGTCGAGCTCGAACAGCGGGTCACCGGGGAAGTACATCTGCGTCACGAGCCGCTGCGCGAAGGATGAGCCGAGCAGGGAGAAGTGGATGTGAGCGGGCCGCCACGCGTTCGGGTGGTTGCCCCACGGGTACGGGCCGGGCTTGATCGTGACGAACTCGTAGCGGCCTTCGGCGTCCGTGACGGCGCGCCCCGCGCCGGAGAAGTTCGGGTCGAGCTGCGCTGGCCACCGGTCCCAGCGGTGGCGGTAACGGCCGCCGGCGTTGGCCTGCCAGATCTCGATGAGCGCGTTCCGGACGGGGCGGCCGTCGCCGTCGAGCACCCGTCCGGTCACCGAGATCCGCTCGCCTATCGGCTCTCCCTCGTGCTGGCGCGTGAGGTCGTTGTCGAGCTCGCCGGCCGGCCCCCGCTGGCCAAGCTGCGGACCGGTCTCCTCGGTGACCGTGTGCGGGAGGTAGATCAGCGGATCCTTCGGATGGCGCAGGCGCGTCGAGCGGTAGTCGGGGTAGTCCCGGTCGGGATGGACGTCGCCGTCACGTGGCATCGAGCACCACCGCGGTTCCCCTGCTCGGCGCCCATCCCCAAGCCGGCGAGCCCGTACCCGCCGCCACGACGGCGAAGCTCGTGGCAGAGCCACCCGGCGGGCAGGTCTCAGCCATCGCTGTTCGTCATCCGAACATTGCGCGCCATCCGTACGACCTACCCGGGAGTCGCCGGACGAAACGACGGGGACGACCCCGCTCCGCGGCCAGTGGGTCGACGTGACGCGACGCGGGTCCACTCGAGGCCGGTCCAGTTCAGCCTGATCTCGTGAGCGACGCTGGATACACCCGGCGGCGCGCGACATGTCGCGCCCCGCCGGGGTTGCTGATCAGTCGGGGAGGAAGAGCACGAACCGCGCCGCGCCGCGGATAGCGGCGCGGCCGTGACTCATTCGTGACTTAGAACGGCCTTCTCAGCCCCCGCCGGTACTGCCCTTGATGATGCGCTCCCGGTCCTCGGCTTCAAGCTTCTCGCCCCGACTCGTGTGACGCTGGGCAATCTTCTCTTCGGAGTCCCCGCCCAAGCTTGAGTTCGACCACGGTCGCTGTCGGCGCTTGAGCTCGCCCTTCGCCCGCCACCTCGCCAGCCACCCGGGCTTCCGCCGCTTGTTGGACATTTCGCACCTCCAGGTAGTTGGGGCGACTCTACCTGTGCGTCGCCGCCGCCGTGACTCAGCCGGGGGCGCGCAGGGTGATGACGGTGGTCCAGCCGGCCGAGGTGCGTCTCGGCAGCCTCCAGCGCCTTGACGAGCGGATGAGCGACGGTCGCGGTTCCGTGCGGCCCTCCCTCGGTCGTCAGCGGCCGGCCGCTGGCCTTCCACTCCTCGGCGAGCTGGGCGGCGCGGTCGGCGGCCTCGGCGTAGGCGCGACGCACCTCCTCGGCGCCGTCGGGAACCTCTCCAGAGGCCTCCCAGGCGCGTCTCCCGGCCTCCTGGAGACCCGTGGGAGCCTTCACCGGCCGGAACCCTTCGCGAGGCCGATTTCGACTCGTGCGGCCTCTTGGTTCGCGGGCGGGGGAGGCGCAAAGAGGGTGCCCCCAGGGTCGGGGAGTGTGCGTTGCCGTGGCATGGACGGCACAGCACCCGCAGGCGGTCGGTGCTCACGATCGCGGGTCCTGTGCCGACCGGGTGGTGAACGATCAGGCGGGTGGTCGAACCGCAGCGCTCACAGCTGGGGCGCTCAGCTCGTGCCGCCTCGCTCTGCCTGCGCCATGCCCTCGTGCCGTGGCTGCCGTGCTGCTGCTCGTGCCGTGCACGGCGCCCTCCGTGCCTGCCGGTCGCGAGGCTCGAGCAGCGGGGCTCGAGGCACAGCTTCACGGCTCCGACCACCCGCCGTTCTCGTCGGCCAGGCACTCGCACAGCTTGCAGAGCTGGCGGTGGCCGATCGGCGCGGGCCGCTGGCCGGTGAGGTCGGCGCCACACAGGGCAACGGAGTCGGTGGCGTGGCCGCAGTCGCTGACGAAGGCGAAGTGCGCGAGCCCGTCACCCGGGCGGTCGTTGCGGCGAGCGGTGCGCTCGCGGTCGAGGGTGGTCGTCATGCCCTCAGGATCGCACGGCTCGAGGGGTTGCGAGGGTTGGCCCTCGCGCCGGCTGGGACCGGCCGAGGGCCGTGGCCGCAGCGCCGGAGTAGCGGCGCCGGCGACGGTGCTCACGCTAGCCGTGCCGGTGGCCGGCTGAGTCACGAGCCGCCTCGTGACTCGCGGCGTGACTTGCGGCGGCTCGAGGCGGTGGTCGCCGCGGTGGCGCTACTGCGGGGCGGCGGGTGCCGCGAGCCCGCTCTGCGCCGTGCTTTGTGTCCGTTCCTGGCGGTCCCCGTCGTCGTGTGGCACGACGGGGCGAGTAGTCGGGGAGACAGGATTTGAACCTGCGACCGCCCGGCCCCCAGCCGGGTGCGCTACCAGACTGCGCCACTCCCCGAGATGACTCGGTGTCCGAGAGCGGGCGACGGGAATCGAACCCGCCCTAGGAGCTTGGAAGGCTCCGGTGCAGCCACAACACTTCGCCCGCACGGACTGGCCCGATGATACCGGCGCGCGCCGCGGTCAGGGGGACGGGCGCCGCGCCTCGGTCGGCACCTCGCCTCCGTCGCCGCCGGTCAGGTCGGCGGGCGGCCACGGGCCGAACCAGTTGTCGCGCGCGCCGTCGAGGGTGACGACAGAGCCCGACAGCGCCCGGCCCAGCGGCGAGGCCGCCAGCGCCACCAGCCACGCGTGCTCCTGCTCGCGACCCAGGCGCTGCAGCGGCACGGTGCGCGCCGCCGCGCGCCAGACGGCTTCGGGGTACTTGCGCAGCGACTCCGTATCGAAGTGCCCGGCGGCGAGCGCGACGACGGCGATCCCGTGCGGCGCCCACTCCAGCGCGAGCTCGCGCGTGTAGGCCTCCACGGCGGCGCGGGCGGCGCTCGAGTGCGTCATGCCGGCCAGCCCGTGGTGGGGCGAGAGGGTCACGTTGAGGATCGTCCCGCCGCCCGCCGGGATCATCGCCCGCTCGGCCGCCAGGCGGGCCATCCGCTCGGTCCCGCCCACGTTGAGGCGCATGACCGCCCGCCAGCCCTTGGCCGCGATCGCCTCGGCCGGCACGAAGTACTGGCCGCCGGCGTTGTTGACCAGCACGTCGAGGCGGCCGTGGCGCTCGAGCACGGTCGCCACGATCCGCTCCGCGTCGGCCGGCTCGCGGATGTCGCCCACGACGAGCCCCGCGCCGCCGCCGATCGACCCCACCGCCGCCTCGAGCACGTCCGCGCGGCGCCCCGCGACGACGACCTGCGCCCCGCATGCCGCCAGCTCCGACGCCGCCGCCTTGCCGAGGCCCGTGCCGCCGCCGGTGACCAGGGCGACCCGGCCGGCGAGCATCGCGGGCGCAAAGATCGCGGACGGAGCGGGCGGCGGCACGGACGACGGCGACTCTACGCGCGCCGAGCTGCGTCAAGCGAGGAGCCCGGCGGGTTAGGCTGCCGTGGCCATGGACGAGTCCGGCGTCCGGATCGAGACCCTCCTCCGCCCCGAGCTCTATACGCCCGAGCAGCTCGAGGTGGCGTGCCTGATCGCCGCTGCGCTGGACCGCGGCAAGCTCATCCTGCTCGAGCCGCCCAGGGGCGACGCGGGCTAGAGCGCGGCCGCCAGCCGGTCGAGCGCGACCTGCTCGGCCTCGAAGAGCGCGAGCAGCCGGGCGCCCATCCCAGCCAGGAGCGCCTCGACGGCGTCGTCGTCGAGCGGCAGGGCGTCGGCGTGCTCGGCCTGGGCGCCCCACAGCCGCGCGGCGGCGTCCTGCGCCTCGGCGCGCTCGCCGTCACCGCCCTCGTGGACCGCATCGTGCAGGTCGACCAGCGCGCGGCCGACGCCGGTCGCGCGCTCGAGCTCCGCTGGGATCGCAGCCTCCGCGAGCTCGTGCCAGGCGACCGCCAGCTCGCGATACGCGGCCGCCGCGTCCTCGAGCGCGGGCCGCTCGAGCCGCGCGGCGGCCTCCTCCAGGAAGTCCGCGTAGAGGCCGCGCAGGCTGCCGCCGTCGGCGCCGATCGGCTCGAGGCCCGCGCGGACGGACACCAGCGCGCCGAACAGCCCGCGCTGGTCGGCGAACACGCGCGGCCACGCCTTGGCGTTGCGCCGGTCGGTCATCAGGCGCCCCCACTTGCGCCAGGCCGGCAGGCCGAAGGAGTCAGAGGGCGAGGCGAGGTGCTCGACCTGCTCGCGCAGCCCGGCCTGGAAGCCCTCGGCCAGGCGAGCCGCCGGGAGCGCCTGACCGGCGTCGACGCGGATCAGGCGGTGCTTGAAGGACGGCACGCTCGCCCGCCCGGCCGCCAGCTGCTCGCGGTCCACGGAGATCGGCGCGAGGTTGCGGTCGTCGATCGCCACGCGCTCTTCGCCGTCCCGTCCGGCGATCACGACCGGCCACCCGTCGCGGCCGCGCCGCCACGCCGGCGAGTGCCGGTAGCCGAGCGGGACCGGGTCGACCCACGCGATCGCGGGCTCTCCGGCGTCGAGCGCCTCGTCCAGCGTCGCCGCAGCCCGGCGGGCGCCGCCGGTCTCGGCGAGGGTGTGCTCGAGGCCCAGACGCTCGAGCACCTTCGGCATCCAGCGGCCTGGGTACTGCCACTGGTTGCGGAACCCGAGCACGACCGCCCGGGTGTCGTGCGCGGCGAACTCCCACAGGATGTAGCCGGCGCCAAGGCCGCCACCGACGCCGAGCACGGCCGCCTCGGAGAGCGCGCTGCCGTCGTCGCCCGCGGTGCCGGTGTTGGCCAGCAGGTTGGCCACGGCGGAGGTGTCCGGATGCATCCCGCCGCGGAGGGCGTAGCCGCCGGCGAGGGTCACCGGGCGCTCGGGCGAGCTCGTCAGGGCACGGCGAGCGGTGACGTAGGACTCGCCGGTCTTCGCCATCCGCGCCCGGACGCGGCCCTTGAGCTTGCGCTGTGAGGTCATCGTGCTCTCCTTCGCGAGGAGGGACTGCGGACCCGCGCTCCGGAGGCCCTCCGGCGGGAGAACGAACACCGATGGCCCGCCCGAGGACACGGATCCCCTTTCCCTCCGCGCGCCGGGCGGCGCGGGTGCCCGGTCAGGAGGTGCGGCGCGGGACGGCGGCGCCGCAGCTGACGCTACCCGATGGCGGCGAACCGCACAAGCGGGCAAAACACCGGAAAACGGGGGAGCCAGGATTCGAACCTGGATTCACGGTTTTGGAGACCGTGCGCATAGCCCTTAACTCACTCCCCCTCCCAGCGTCCGAGTCTAGCGCCGGGGCGCCGAGCGGAGCCCGCCCGGAAGCTCAGCGTGGGAGTGACCGGTCGGTCTCTTGAGGAACTCCTTCGACTCTCTTTAGGCACCTCCGGGAGTCTGTCGCTCCCGCCCCCGACCCTTCCTCGCGATCCAGCCCCTCCCGGTCGCGCCCCCCGCAAGCCAGGAGAAGGTCCAGATGGCCCTACTCACTCCTCCGGTCGAGGACACCGCTCAGCTTCCCCGCATCGGCGACCGCGATCGCCGCCGCGCCTCCGCTCGCTTCGAGCGCCCGTCCCCCGGGCGCTACCTCGCCATCGAGGACGGCGAGGAGGTCATCCTGATCGCCCTCGAGGCGCCCGTGCTGCACCTCGGGCGCAGCCAGTCCGCGAACGTCGTGCTCGAGAACAAGGCGGTCTCGCGCCGCCACGCGATCGTCGCCCGCCGCGGCACGAAGACGGTCATCCTCGACGATCGCAGCGCCAACGGCGTGCTGGTCAACGGCACCCGCGTCGCCGAGGCGGTGCTCGAGGACGGCGACGTCGTCCAGCTGGGCGAGGTCGTGATGCGCTTCCTCGACGTCCCCGGCGACTGAACCCCCCTTGCGGCGCCCGCGCCGCGCCAGGCTCCGCCCCGCCGCGCTCTGTGGCGGCGGGGCGGTAAGGTCGCCCGGCGATGGCCGAGCCGGAGTTCGTCCTCGAGCACCCCAACCGCGAGAAGGGCGCATCGAAGGCGACGCGGGTGCTCGTGCTCGTCCTGCTCGTCGTCTCGATCGCCCTGATGCTGGTCATCTCGGTCGGCGGCTGGGCGCGGCTGGAGGGTGCCAAGGCGCTGCAGATCTTGTTCGTCTTGGTCTACGTCGTCCTCGCGCTCTTCGTCGCCCGCTGGAGCCGCGGCGTGCTCCCGGTGATCGCCGCGCTCGCCGTGATCCTCGCGATCTTCGCCGGCGTCACCTCGCCGGAGTGGTTCGCGCGCGACAAATCCGGCTTCGAGAGCCCGGCGCTCGGCCACGTCACCCTCGGGTTCGTGACGGTGGCGCTGGTCGTCGTCCAGGTCGTGCTCGCCGCCACGGCGATGAGCGGCTTCCGGCAGGCGTGGAACGTGGAGGTGGAGCGCCCCCTCGACACGCCGGTCCCGGCCTGACTAGATCCGCCACACTCTGCGCACGCCCGGATGGCGAAACCGGCAAACGCGATGGCCTCAAAAGCCATTGCCCTTCGGGGCTTGTGGGTTCGAATCCCACTCCGGGCACTGTGAGCGGCGACGGGCTCGCCACCCTGCTGCGCGCAGCGCTCGCGCGCCCGGGCGCTACAGCGGCATCTTGTCGCGGCCCTTGCGGCCGGCGCTCCCGCTCTTGGAGATGGCCTTGCTGCTCTTGTCGAACGGCTTCTTGAGGAACTTGCCCACGGGACCCGGCGCCTTGCCGGCCGCCCGACCGCCCGTGCCGACGACCTTCTGCCCGCCGCGCTCCGGATGTCGTGAGAGCCGCGGAACCAGGAAGGCCAGGATGAGGATCAGGATGCAGAACCCGATGACGGCGCCGATGACCATGTGAAACGTGCTCCCTCCGTGGATGACGAGCTCGTCAGGAGGGGTACCCGCGCAGCGCTCGCGTCAGGCCAGGATCGCGACCAGCCCGCCGGCGATCCCGGACGGAGCGGCCAGCAGCCCGGGCGGCAGCGGCGGGTCCGCCGGCAGCTCGTGCAGCTCGAGCCCCGCGCGCCGGCAGATCAGCGCGGCCGCCGCCGTGTCCCACGGCTGCATCCCGTGCTCGTAGTAGGCGTCGTAGCGGCCCGCCGCCGTCCAGGCGAGGTCGAGCGCGGCGGAGCCGAGGCGGCGGATCTCGCGCACCTGCGGCAGCAGCCGGGCGACCCGCACGGCCTGGCCCTCGCGTACCTCGCGCCGATAGCCGAAGCCCGTGCCGATCAGCGCGACCCCGAGCTCTGCGGCGCGCGGGCCGACGACCAGGGGCACGTCGCCCAGCATCGGCGGCCCGCTGCGCGTAGCCGACCACAGCTCGTCGCGCAGCGGGTCATAGACGACGCCGGCCAGCGCGCCGTCGGCGTCCTCGCAGGCCACGCTGACCGCGAAGTGCGGGATGCCGTAGAGGAAGTTCGTGGTCCCGTCGAGCGGGTCGATCACCCAACGCAGGCCGCTCGAGCCCTCGGCGGCACTGCCCTCCTCTCCCAGGACCCCATCGTGCGGGCGCTCGGCGGCGAGGCGCGCGGTGATCGTGTGCTCGGCCGCGAGGTCGGCCTCGGAGACCGGGTCGGTCGGGCTGCTCTTGGAGGCCGTCGAGAGCTCGCCGCTCGCCACGCGCTTGAACGCCTCGCGCAGGCCGGGACCCGCCTCGCGGGCCAGCGCCGCCGCGTAGGAGCACAGCGCTGTCTGCTCGGGCGCTATCGCTGCTCGGCCAGCTCGACGAAGAAGTCCAACGACTGCGGGTTTGCCAGCGAGTCGACGCTTGCCGCCTTGTCCGGCGGGGTGCCCGAGAGGATCTTCTTGACCGGCACCTCGAGCACCTTGCCCGACAGCGTGCGCGGGATCTCCTGCACGGCGTAGACGTCGCTCGGGACGTGCCGGGGCGAGCAGTCCTCGCGCACGCGCGTGCGGATCGCGCCCACGAGGTCGTCGTCGAGCTCCGCGCCCTCGTCGAGCACGACGAACAGCGGCATCCAGCCGTCGACGTCGACCACCAGCGCGTCGGTGACGCCGTCGACCGCCAGCACCGCGCGGTAGATCTCGCTCGTGCCCATGCGGATGCCGCCGCGGTTGATCGTCGAGTCCGAGCGGCCGGTGATGATCGCCGTCCCGCGGTCGGTGATCTCGATCCAGTCCCCGTGGCGCCAGACGCCCGGGTACATGTCGAAGTAGCTCTCGCGCAGCCGCTCGCCGTCGGGGTCGTTCCAGAAGTACAGCGGCATCGACGGCAGCGGCGCGGTGATCACCAGCTCGCCGACCTCGCCGATGACGGCGTTGCCGTCCTCGTCGAAGGACTCGATCTTCGCCCCCAGCGAGCGCGCCTGCAGCTCGCCGAGGTGGACCGGCAGCAGCGGGCAGCCGCCGACGAACGCGCTGCAGACGTCCGTCCCGCCGCTGGTGGAGAACAGCCACGTGTCCTTGCCGACGTGGTCGTAGATCCACTGGAAGCCCTCCGGGGCGAGCGGCGAGCCGGTCGAGCCGACCGACCGCAGCGCGCTCAGGTCGCGGCCCTGCGCCGGCTCGACCTCGGCGTTCATGCAGGCGGCGATGTAGCTCGCGCTCGTGCCGAAGCACGTCATGCCGCGTGTCGGCCGCGAAGTCCCACAGCCGGTCCATGCTCGGGTAGCCGGGGTTGCCGTCGTAGAGCAGGATGGTCGCGTCGGTCAGCAGCCCGCCGACCAGGAAGTTCCACATCATCCAGCCGGTCGTCGTGAACCAGAACAGCCGGTCGCCCTCGTGGGCGTCGACGTGCAGGCTGAGCTTCTTGAGGTGCTCGAGCAGGATGCCGCCCTGGCTGTGGACGATCGCCTTCGGCAGCCCGGTCGTGCCCGAGGAGTACAGGACCCACAGCGGGTGGTCGAAGGGGACCGGCGTGAACTCGAGCTCCGTGCCCTCCCCCGCCGCGAGCAGCTCGTCCCAGCCGATCGCGTCGCGCAGGCCGCTGAGGTCGGGCTCCGGCGCGAGGTAGGGGATCACCACCGTGCGGGTGAGCGTCGGCATCTCGTCCTGCAGGTGGGCGAGCGTCTCGGTGCGGTCGAAGGTCTTTCCGCCGTAGCCGTAGCCGTCGACCGCGATCAGGACCTTCGGCTCGATCTGGGCGAAGCGGTCGACCACGCTGCGCGCGCCGAAGTCGGGCGAGCAGCTCGACCAGACCGCGCCGAGGCTCGCGCAGGCCAGGAAGGCGGCGACGGTCTCGGGCAGGTTCGGCAGGTAGGCGACGACGCGGTCGCCGCGCTCCACCCCGAGCGACTTCAGGCCGGCGGCGATCTGGGCGACGAGCCCGCGCAGCTCGCCCCAGGTGATCTCGTCGAGGTCGCGCAGCTCGGAGGCGTGCATGATCGCGACGCGGTCGTCGGGCTTGCCGCGGAAGGCGTGCTCGGCGTAGTTGACCTCGGCGCCGGGGAACCAGTTCGCGCCCGGCATCGAGGCGTCGGCCAGGACGCGCTCGTACGGCGTGGCCGCGCGGACGTCGAAGAACTCCCAGATCGAGCCCCAGAAGGCCTCGAGGTCAGTAGTCGACCACTCCCACAGCGCGGCGTAGTCGTCGAAGGAGAGGCCCTTCTCCTGCTCGAGCCAGCGCCTGTAGCGCGTGAGGTTGGCCTCCTCGATGAGCTCGGCGGGTGGCTCCCACAGCAGCGTCGGCTCGGTTTCGGACGTCATCGCGCGGGCCAGTGTATGCGTACAGGGAAGCAATGGCGCGTTCCCCCTCGACCGCGATCGTCTGGTTCCGCCGCGACCTGCGCGTGCACGACCACCCGGCGCTCGTCCGGGCCGCTCGCGAGTTCGATCGCGTGGTGCCCGTGTTCGTGTTCGACGACGCGCTGCTGGGCGGGCGCTTCCGCTCGGCCAACCGTACGCAGTACCTGCTCGACTGCCTCGCCGCGCTCGACGGCGAGCTGCGCGAGCGCGGCGGCCGGCTCGTGGTGCGCGAGGGCGATCCGGCCCGCGAGCTGCCGCGGCTGGCGCGAGAAACGGGCGCGTCGTGCGTGCTCGCCACCGAGGAGACGACGGGCTTTGCCCGCGGCCGTGATGCCCGTGTGGACGACGCGCTCGGCGACGGGGTCGAGCTGGTGCACGAGCAGGGGACCTACATCGCGGATCTGGGAGCGGTGCGCACCGGCCAGGGCAAGCCCTACACCGTCTTCACCCCGTTCCTGCGGGCGTGGCGCAAGCAGGAGCGCCGGCCGGTGCAGCGTGCCCCGCGCGAGCTCGCCCTGCCGTCGAAGCTGCGGGCCGAGCGGCTGCCGAGTCTCGAGCGGCTCGGCTTCAGCAGCACGCCTGATTTGGAGGACCGACCCGAGCCGGGCGAGCGGGCGGCCCAGCGCGCGGCGCAGGCGTGGGTGCGCAGCGGCATCGAGCACTACCACGAGCGCCGCGATCTGCTGGCCGAGCAGACCTCGCGCATGTCGGCCTACCTGCGGTTCGGCTGCCTGTCGGCGCGCTGGCTCGAGGAGCGCGTGCTCGGCGCGGGCGACGGCGAGGGCCCGCAGACCTACCGCGACGAGCTGGCCTGGCGCGACTTCTATGGCGCCGTGCAGCTGCATTTCCCCGAGACGCGCCGGCTCGAGTTCCGCGAGCGCTACCGCGACCTCTCGTGGGCCGACGACGACGCTGCCCTCGAGGCGTGGAAGGCGGGCCGGACCGGCTACCCGGTCGTCGACGCCGCGATGCGCCAGCTCGCCGCCTGCGGCTGGATGCACAACCGCGCGCGGATGATCGTCGGCTCCTTCCTGACCAAGGACCTCCACCTCGACTGGCGCCTGGGCGAGGCGCACTTCATGCACCACCTGATCGACGGCGACGTCGGCTCCAACAACGGCGGCTGGCAGTGGGTCGCCTCGACCGGCACCGATCCCGCGCCCTACTTCCAGCGGCTGTTCAATCCGATGACCCAGCAGAAGAAGTTCGACCCGGACGGCGCGTATGTGAGGCGCTGGGTGCCCGAGCTGGCCGGCGTTCCCGACGATCGGCTGGCGATGCCGTGGGAGATGGACGCCGGCGAGCAGGAGGCCGCCGGTTGCGTGATCGGCGAGGACTACCCCGCGCCGATCGTCGACCACGCCGCCGAGCGGCGGCGGGCGGTCGAGCGCTACCGCGCCGTGGGCTAGAGAACCGCCAGATGGTCCGGGGTGGCGCCGTGGACCGAGGAGAGGGAGAGCGACCGATCAAAGGTGACGAAGCGCCCGTCGTGCGCGGTTGCCAGCGCGAGCAGATACGCATCCGTGACCTGACGCGGACCGTGCACTCGCGAGCCGTTGACGACCGCCGCGTCGAGCAGGCTGAGCCCGCATGTCCAGAACTCGTGATGACCGCCGTCCTGCGCGCCGCGCAGCAGGTTGATCGCGTGAGCCGGTGACACAGGGCTCGGGTAGCGGGGTTGGCTGATGACTCGCACGAAGCCGTTCTCGGTAATCGCACATGACGCCCAGCCGGCATCGATGGCGCTGTCGAGCCACTCGTGCGCGACGCCGTGATCGACGTGATCGCTGTCGAGCAGCGCCAGAAGGACGTTGACGTCGAGCAGCGCTCGCCTCACTCTGGCTCGTCTTCGCGCAGCCGGTCGATGAGCGCGTTGGAGACGGCGGCGCCTCGATGCGGGAGCGGCCGGAAGCCATGACGTGCGGTGCCGGGGTCACCCGGCCCGACAGGGTGCTGCGCTGTCAGGGCCTGCCGAGCGAGATCGGAGAGCACCTGCCCGGCCGTCCGCTTCTCACGCCGCGCCCGCTCTTGGATCGCGAAGAGGACGTCATCGTCCAGGCTGATCGTCGTGCGCATGCACGTGATGCTAATGCATCAGGCAGGCGGGATCGCGTTGTGCTTGGCCGGCCACTCGCGCCGACGGCCGGCGTAGCGAGCCAGGCGCCGGACCAGCTCTGAGCGCAGGTCCTCGGGCTGGACGATCGCGTCGACCACGAGCTCAGAGGCGAGGTGGAGCAGGTCGACGCCGTCGGCGTACTCGTCCATCAGCTCCGTCCGACGGGCGTCGCGCTCGGCCTCGTCCTCGATCCCCTGCAGCTGGTTGTAGAAGACCGCGTTGACCGCCGCGCTCGGGCCCATCACCGCGATCTTGGCCGTCGGCAGCGCCAGGCAGCAGTCGGGCTCGAAGGCAGGGCCGGCCATCGCGTAGAGCCCCGCACCGTAGGCCTTGCGGACGATCACCGAGAGCTTGGGCACGGTCGCCTCGGAGACCGCCGAGATCATCTTCGCGCCGTGGCGGATGATCCCCTGGCGCTCGACCGCGGTGCCGATCATGAAGCCCGGGACGTCGGCCAGGAAGACGAGCGGGAGGTTGAACGCGTTGCAGGTCCAGATGAAGCGCGCGGCCTTGTCGGCGGAGTCCACGAACAGCACGCCGCCCTTGAACTTCGGCTGGTTGGCGACGATCCCGACCGCGCGGCCGTCGAGGCGGGCGTAGCCGCAGATCAGCTCCTTCGCCCAGCGCGCGTGGACCTCGAGGAACGAGCCCTCGTCGACGACGCCCGCGATCAGCTGGTGCATGTCGAACGGCTTGTTCTCGTCGGCGGGGATCAGCTCGCGGATGGTCCGCGGGGCGGCGGCGGGCTCGGCGGGCGGCGCGGGCGGCGGCGCCTGCTCGCAGCTGGACGGGAAGAAGGAGAGATAGCGCCGGGCCAGGTCGACGCCCTGCTCGTCGGACTCGACCAGGAAGTGCCCGCAGCCCGAGACGCCCGTGTGCATCTTCGCCCCGCCCATCTCCTCCAGCGAGACCTTCTCGCCGATCACCATCTCGGCCATGCGCGGCGAGCCGAGGTACATCGAGGCGTTGCCGTCGCGCATGATCACGACGTCGCAGAAGGCGGGGATGTAGGCGCCGCCCGCCGCGCTCGGCCCGAACAGGACGCACACCTGCGGGACGAGGCCCGAGAGGCGGACCTCGTTGAAGAAGATCCGCCCGGCGTGGCGGCGGCCGGGGAACATCTGCACCTGCTCGGTGATGCGCGCGCCCGCCGAGTCGACCAGGTAGACCATCGGGACGCGGTGGCGCAGCGCGCTCTCCTGGATGCGCAGGATCTTCTCGACCGTCTTCGGGCCCCACGAGCCGGCCTTGACCGTCGGGTCGTTGGCCATCAGCGCGACCGTGCGGCCGTCGACCGTCCCCATGCCGGTCACGACGCCGTCGGCGCCGAGACCGTCGGCCTCCCAGTTGGCCAGCAGCGCGTCCTCGGCGAACGAGCCGGCGTCGAGCAGCCGCTCGACGCGCTCGCGCACCGGCAGCTTGCCCTGCTCGCGGGCCTTGTCGCGGTGGCGCTCGGGCCCGCCCGCGTGGGCGCGCTCGCGGGCCTGCTGGACGGCGTCGGCGTCGGTCATGGGCTGTGGCGGACGATAACGCCGGGATGGTGCCGTCAACTTCGGTTGACAACTGTGCATGCGTCAATGTAGGTTGACGAGCATGAGCGAAGCCACCCGCCTGGCGGACGCCACCACCGACCGCGACCCCGTCGTCGGGCTCGCCGCCGTGGCGGCGCTGCGCGACCTGCTCGAGTCGCTGGAGGACCTGCAGGTCGACAACGCCCGCGAGCAGGGCTGGTCGTGGCAGCAGATCGCCGCGGCCCTCGGGGTCTCCAAGCAGGCGGTCCACAAGAAGCACGGCGGCGGGCGGCGACTGCTGCCGCTGAGGAAGGAGCGATGATGTTCGAGCGCTTCACGCGCGACGCCGCAGACGGTTGTCGCGACCGCCCACGAGGAAGCGTCGGCGCTCGACCACCGCCGGATCGGGACCGGAGCGCTGCTGCTCGGCCTGACCCGGGCTCGTGCCACCGGCGCGCTGCTGGCCGACCTCGGGGTGACGGCGGAGCTCCTGCGGGCGCAGCTGGCCCGGCCGAGCGCCGACGAGGCGCTGGCGCTCGATCGGGATCGACCTCGGCGAGGTCCGCCGCCGGGCGGAGTCGAGCTTCGGCAGCGGCGCGCTCGGACGCGGGCGGCCGGGGCGCGGGCGCCCGTGGCGCGGCCGGCACGTCCCCTTCACCCCGGAGGCCAAGAAGGCGCTCGAGCTGGCGCTGCGCGAGGCGATCGCGCTGGGCGACCGCCACGTCGGCATCGAGCACGTCCTGCTCGGCGTCGTGCGCGGCGGCGACCGCGAGTCGGCCGCGGTCTTCGAGCGGGCGGGCACGTCGGGCGCCGCGGTGCGGGCGGCGGTGCTGGCGGCGCGGGGCGA
>CAWKDN010000002.1:0-631876 GCA_963848415.1 uncultured Solirubrobacteraceae bacterium | reverse complement strand
GTCGGGGGTGCTGCCGCAGCCGGCAGGCTCGATCGGCGCGTGCCTCGCCATCGCCGCACCCGTAGCGCCGGCGCCGCGGGCGCGCTCAGCAGCCGAGCGACCGGTTGTCGGCGACGACGTTGCCCCGCGGGACCGCGAGGCCGCCGTCGTCGAAGCGCCCGGCCTGCTGGTGGACGACCGGATCCCCGCAGCCGCGGTTGCCGACGATGCGATTGCCCGAGGAGCCCTGCAGGATGATCGACCGCCCGCCGCCGCCGGCGTAGACGTTGCGCTCGATCAGGTTCATGTCCGACCCGGTGTCGACGAAGATGCCGGCGTTTGAGGCCTCGGCGACCGGTTGGAGCTGAAACGGTTCCGGTTGGAGCCGACGCCGTCGTAGCGCCACTCGACCTTGAAGCCGGTGCCGACCTTGCTGATCTGGTTCGAGACGAACTGGGAGTTGTTGGTCGAGTGCTCGAGATAGATGCCCGTCCGGGTCTGGCTGATCCGGTTGCGCACCGCGACCATGCCCGTCGAGGACCCGACGGTCTCGATTCCCGGTCCAGCCGGTCCGGGCGATCGTGTTGTTGATCAGGGCAGCGCGGACCCCGCCGTTCCACAGCGCCCGACTCGTTGCGTCCGCTCTCGGTCGCCGGGTTGTCGATGTCCGCGATCTCGTTGTCCAGCGCGACGCTGTGGTCGGCCCCACCGCGGCTGCCGACCCGTTGAAGCTGAAGCTGACCCCGTAGTTGATGAAGCCGCGGACACGTGTACGGATTACGCTTGCGTCCTCGGAGCCCTCCGAGCCGCGGATCGAGACGCCGGAGGACGCGCTGCCGGCTCCGTCGATCGTCGAGTCCTGAAGGCTGACGCCCTGGTGGGCGCCGAAGGCGTGCACGCCGTCGGTGCGCACCCGCACGAGCGACAGCCGTTGCAAGCGCACGTCGCGCGAGCCGTCCCACACGATGACGCTGTGCGCGGTCCCCGGCCCTGGGCCACCGCCGTCGATGCTGAGGTCTGACACCCGGATGCGGGCCCCGCGCGGCAGCAGGACGCTCGTGGTAGCTCGAGCCTGGCGGCGCCGCGATGACGGTGTCCGGGCCGGAGCCGACCAGCGTGGCGCCGCTGCCGAGCTCGACGTCGGCGAGCTCGTAGCGGCCGGGCCCCAGCCGCACGGTGACGTTGCCGCGGCGCAGGCGGGCGAGCATGGGGCGCAGGTCTGAGTTCGGGCCGGCCCGCAGAGCGCCGTCGCTCCCGCCGCGCACGGTGACCGTGGTCGAGCGCGTCGTGCGGCGCCGGCCGAGGCGATCGACCGCGGTGACGGCGAGCCGGTGGCGTCCGGCGGGGAGGCGGGCGGCGTGGACGTCGAGCGCGTACGGCGCGCTGGTGTCGCTGCCGATCGGCCGGCCGTCGAGCGTGAAGGTCACCGCGGCCACGGCGACCCGCCCGCGGGCACGGGCGCGCAGCTCGACGGGGCCGGAGAGCGTGCCGCGTGGCCCGGTGTAGCGCACCGTCGGCGCGGCCGCGCTCAACGCCGCGGCGGGGGTCGCCACCGGCCCCTGGGACGCGCGGCGCGGCCGAGCTGTCGCCGTCGCTGTTGCCGGCGGCGACCACGAGCCCGCCGAGCGTGAGCGCCGCCGCGGCGACGGCCAGGCCGAGGCGCGGCCGGCTCACGCGCGGTCGCTCCGGACGAACGCCACCGTCTCGGGCCCGATCACGGGCTCGCGGGCGAAGCCGAGCGTCGCCAGCGTCTCGCCCATGATCAGCAGGTCCAGGCCGACCGAGCGGTGCTTGACGTAGTAGAGGTCGTGGCAGAGCTTCCAGGCCGAGCCGACGTCCGAGCCCGCGTAGCCGCAGCGGACCTGGGCCCAGCCGGTGATGCCCGGCCGCATGAGGTGGCGCCGCTGGTAGAAGGGCAGCATGCCCTCCAGGCGGTCGACGAACTCGGGCTGCTCGGGCCGCGGCCCGACGAGGCTCATGTCGCCGCGCAGGACGTTGTAGAGCTGGGGCAGCTCGTCGAGGTGGGTCCGGCGCAGGAAGGTACCGATGCGCGTCACGCGCGGGTCCTCGGGCTCGGCCCACTGCGCGGCCTCGCCGGTGCCGGGCCGCATCGAGCGCAGCTTGTAGAGGCAGAAGCGCCGGCCGCCCTCGCCGATCCGCACCTGCCGGAAGAGCGAGGGGCCGCCGTCGCGGCGGATCAGCAGCCCGCAGGGCACCAGCACCGGCAGCGCGACCGCCAGCAGCACGATCGAGCCGGCGATGTCGATCACGCGCTTGAGCGGCGCCGTGGACACGCGCACGTGCGGGTCGGCGATGCATTCGAACCAGGTCGCGTCGATCTCCGCGGTGGGCACGTGCCCGAAGACCTCCTCGTAGAGCGAGGACAGCTCGACGAGGCGCACCGGCAGCTCCAGGCAGGAGTCCGCGACGTGCTCGAAGACGGCCAGTCGCGGGGCGTCGGGGCCGACGACCAGCACGTCGACCTCGTGGTCGACGACGAGCGCCCCGAGGTGCGCGAGGCCGCCGAGGGCGGGCGGCTCTGCCACGTCCTGGTCGGTCGCGGCACCGTGGGGATCGACCGCCACGCGGCCGACGAGGCTGTACTGGCTGGATCCGGCGGCATCGATCGCGCGGGCGAGCCGGGCGGCGCTGGAGGCCGAGCCGATGAAGGCGGTGCGCAGGCTGCCGGGCGTCGCCGCTCCCTTGGACAGGCCCCAGGGGTGCGCCACGAAGGCGCTGGCGCCGAGCGCGGCGAGCAGGTCGAGCGGCCCGGCCGGCGGCATCCCGGTCAGCAGGCGCAGCCCGGCGAGGGCGGCGACGCCGATCGCGGGCCCGACCAACGGGAAGACGGCCCGCATGAGCGGCATCAGCGCGGCCTGCGGCGCGATTCGGCGTGCGAGCCCCGCGCCGGCCGCCAGCGCCGCGAAGGACAGCGCGGCCGTGCGCAGCGGATCGCCGGGGATCGCGAGCAGTGCCAGCACGATGGCGCCGGCGAGCGGCCCGAGCACCAGGTCGCGGCGCAGCTCGAGCGTCCGGCGCAGCCGCCAGCCGGCCGTCCCGGCGATCCCGCCGGGGGAGACGCGGGCCGCCGCGGCGTCGTGCCCCGGCCCGGAGGCGTCCGTGGACCTCACTCCTCGACCGTAGGTTCGCGACGTGGCTCGGGCGTGGCTGCGCACGTCGGCTAGCGGTTAGGCGGGGTCGAGCCGGCGGACCCGGCGCCGCGGGAGGCTCCGCGCGCACGGCGCTCCGGGAGCGGCGCCGCGGCCCCGGTCTCGCCGAGGCGCCGCAGGCGCGGCGGTGGCGTCGAGGCGTCGAAGCCGTCCGGGCTGAGCAGGGCGGCGTCGGCGGGCGCGCCCGTCATCACCACGCCGAGCCCGGGAAGGCCCACGGCGTCGAGCAGCCGGCGCACGCCGGCGGCCTCGGTCACGGTGGTGCGGTCGCGGCGACCGACGACGATGGCGGCCTGCGCGTGGCGGGCCAGCAGCCGGGCCTCCAGCGCGCCGCCCATCGGCGGCCCTTCGCCGATCAGGTACTGGAAGCGTTCGGGGTCGAGGTCGTCGAAGACGCGCTCGAGGTCCTCGTAGGGATAGCGCCCGAGCAGCTCGGGCCACGCCTGCTCGCCGGTGAAGGCGTAGGCGGCCCACGACGCGGCGAGCCCGTCGGCCTGCTGGCGCGCCTTGCCGCTGAAGTGATCGGCGCGCACGAGCGCTGTCGGGTGGCCCTGCAGCGCGAGCGAGCGGGCGACGACGGCGGCGACGTGGTCGGCACCGACGTCGCGCCCGGTGCCCAGCACCAGCGCGGCGCGCTGGCGCTCGGGCGGCAGCGCCTGGAGGACCGCGGCGGGCAGCGCCGCCTCGGCCTCGCGCACCAGCGCCTGGTGGACCGCGCCGCCGACGTCGTTGGAGTAGCGCAGCCGCGAGAGGCCCGGCAGCGATTCGAAGCGCTCCAGCGCGGCGCCGCGGCGGGCGTGGCGCAGCGACTCGTCCGGCAGGACGGCGAGCAGCGGCAGGCCGGTCGCGGCGCCGAGCTCCTGCGGGTCGCCGACGCGCGGCCGCAGCCGGTCGCGCGCCAGCGCGGCAAGGACGGCGACGAAGAGGGAGACGAGCAGGGCGAGCAGGGTGGCGCGCAGGGGCTTGGGCGCCGACGGCGACTCCGGGGCGACGGCCGGCTCGGCGAGCCGCAGGTCCGATCCCGCGGTCACCTCGGAGAGGGCCAGGTTGGAGAGCTGGTCGCGGATCGCGTCGGCCTCGCCGGCCGGCGAGCCGGCACCGCGCAGGCGGTTGAGCTCGGCGGTGAGCTGTCGCCGCGCCTCGGCGGCGCGGGTGCGCTCGGCGGCGGCGCGCTGGGCGAGGAACGTCTCGGCGACGGCGTTGGCCACGCCGGCCGAGCTCGCGGCGCTCCCGGTCGTCGCCTTGAGCTCGAGCAGGTTGGAGGCGGGGTCCACGCGGGCGTCGAGCTCGGCCGCGCGGACGGCAGCGGCGCCGCCCGGCGCCCGCTCGCCGGCGGCGTCGAGCACGCCGGAGGCCGTGACCAGTCGCTCGCTGACGCCCAGCAGGCGGTCGATCGCGTCCGGGTCGGCGCCCTCGGGGGAGACGCGCGCCTCGTAGGCGAGGGTGGCGGTCGCGGTGTAGCGCTTGGCGGAGGTCAGCGAGACGATCGCCACGACCCCGGTGACGGTCGCCACGATGGCGAAGATGAGCCAGCGGCTGCGCCGCAGAGCCTCGACCGCCCGTCGCAGATCGATGGGCTGGTCGGCGGGATCGTTCACAGGGGCCTCAGGTGAGCTGGTGGCTGGGATCTCGAGCATGGTCACGCGGGGTCAGGGACTTGCAAATCGGACGTTTGTCTAGTGCCGCTTATCGGACATCCCACACAATAGTAAGGTAACCGGTAGATCGAAGCTCTGAACTTCGGAAGCGGCGATCTGGGGTAGGCCCTCCGACGTGCCGCATGCGGTCCGGAGGCGCCGGCGGCAAGCGAGGCTCGGAGACACTGAATGACCGACGAGGACAGGCAGTCGACAGGCAGGTCAGGCGCGGCTCCAGCTGCGCCCGCCGCCCGCCCGGCCCGCGCGCGCGGCCGGAACGGCCGTCCCCCGACCCGCCTGGCCTCCGGCCTGCTGAGCTCCGTGCTCGAGGGGCTCAGCGAGGGCGTGGTGCTCGTCGACGGCGAAGGCAACCTGCGCTGGTGCAACCCGGCGGCCGCCGACGGGCTGGGGCTGACGGCCGTCGCGCGCGGCAAGGCGTCCTGCTGCGCACTGCTCGGGTGTGCCCCGCACGCCTGCCAGACACGGCGCGCGCTGACCGGCCAGGACGGCGCCGCCGCTCGCCGGGCGGCCGTCGGCGCTCCCGGGCACCGGCGTCCCGCCTGGGTGTCGGTCCGCTCGCTCGCCGGTGCCACGCCGCCGCTCGTGGCCTTCGAGCTGCGCTTCGCGGCCACCGCGTCCGGTGATGATCCCGACGCGCCGCCGGCCGACGGGCCGCAGCTGCGCATCGGCGCGCTCGGGCCGCTGACGGTCGAGGTCGGCGCCCAGCAGCGTGGGGGGGACTGGCTCGCCCAGCGCCCGGGACAGGCGCTGCGCTACCTGATCGCCCACCGCGGGCGGCCCGCGTCCTCTGAGGCGATCGCGGACGCCCTGTGGCCCGACCGCGGCCCCGCCGCGATGGCCAACGTCCGCTACTCGATCTACAAGCTGCGCGAGCATCTCGAGGGCCCGGAGCGCTCGGGCGCCTCGCTGATCGTCCGGCGCCCCGGCGGCTACCACCTCGACCCGGCGCGGGTGCGGCTCGACGTCGACGGCTTCGTCGCCGGCGTGGCCGCGGGGCTGGAGGCGCAGGCGCAGGGCGACGCGGGTCGCGCCGAGCGCGAGCTGCGCGCGGCGCTCTCCCTCTACCGCGGCGACTTCCTGGCCGAGGAGCCCTACGGCGACTGGGCCGTCGACGAGCGCGACCGGCTGCGCGGCCGGGCGGGCGACGCGCTGCGGGCGCTCTCCGAGCTGGCGCTGGGAGCCGACCGGCTCGACCACGCCGCCGCCCACCTCGAGCGCCTGGCGCGCATGGAGCCCTTCGACTCGGACGTCCATCGTCGCCTGGTCGAGGTGTGCCTGCGCCGCGGCCGGCGGACCGAGGCCGTACGTCACTACGCGGCCCTGCGGCTGCGCCTGCAGCGCGCTTTCGGCGAGCTGCCGGACTTCGCCCTGCACGACGCGGCGGCCGCCGTGGCCAGGGCCGCTCCCGCCCCAGCGCGCAACGGGCGGCCATCTGCTTCAGCGACCCCGGCAGGGGCCGGGCGGATCGCCTAACCGACGGAGCCCCAGGGAGGCGACGGACGACATGGAAGTCAGGCTGCACAGCACGCAGGGCCCTCCGCGGGCGGTGATCACCGGCGGCGCCGGCTTCATCGGCTCGACGCTCGCTGACGCGCTGGTCGAGCGCGGCCATGAGGTCACGGTGCTCGACGACCTCTCGACGGGCTCGGTGGCCAATCTGCACCAGGCGATGGCCGGCGGGGCGACGCTGCGAGAGCTCGACGTCCGCGATCCGGACGCGGTCCGCGCCGCCCTGATGGCGGCCCGCCCGCAGGTCGTCTACCACCTGGCAGCGCAGATCGACGTGCGCTCCTCGGTGGCGGATCCGCTGGGCGACCTGCAGTCGAACGTGGCGGGCACCGTCAACGTGCTCGACGCGGCGCGCCAGGCGGGCGTGCAGCGCGTGGTCTTCACCTCCTCGGGCGGCGCCGTCTACGGCGACGCCGAGACCGTGCCGACGCCCGAGGGCGCAAGCGTCCAGCCGCTGTCCCCGTACGGCCAGAGCAAGCTGGCCGGCGAGGGCTACTGCGAGCTCTTCGGCCGCTTGCACGGCCTGGAGACCGTCAGCCTGCGCTTCGCCAACGTCTACGGTCCGCGCCAGGCGGCCGAGGGCGAGGGCGGGGTGGTGGCCCTGTTCTGCGCCGCGGCGCTCGAGGGCCGGGCGCCCGTCGTCTTCGGCGACGGCCGCCAGACGCGCGACTTCGTCTACGTCGGCGACGTGGCCGACGCGCTCGCCGTCGCCGGCGAGCGCTCCGCCGGCGGGCCGGTCAACGTCGGCTCCGGGGAGGAGATCTCCGTGCTGGGCCTGATCGACACGCTGCGCCGCACGGACGCGCGGCTCGCGGATACCCGCTTCGCCCCGCCGCGGCTGGGCGAGGTGCGCCGCAGCTGCCTGGCCATCGACCGGGCGCAGGAGCAGCTCGGCTGGCGCCCGACGGTCGGTCTGCGCGCCGGGCTGCGGCGCACGCTGGCCTGGCACGCGCACGTGACGGCCGGCGTGGCGCTCGCGGGCTGAGGCCCGCCCACGTCACGCGGCCGCGCGTGCCTGCAGGGCGTCAGCGCCGGGCGATCGACGGCGCCACGGCGGCGAGTGCGTCGACGTGGCGCGCCGGCGGCAGCGGCGTCACCTCGGCCAAGCGCACGCCGGTCGCCTCGGCGCACGCCAGCGCCGGCAGCAGGGCCATACCGAGTCCGGCCGCGACGAGCGCCGGGATGAGCCGGGCGTCGTCGGCCCGGTGGGCGATCCGGGGCGCGAAGCCGGCCGCGCGGCACGCGTGCTCGAGCGCGGCGGCGAACTGCGTACCGGCGACGCCCGCGATCCACGGCGCGTCGCGGTATGCCGCGAGCGCCTGCGGCTCGGCGGCCAGCTCGGCGGCCGCCGCGTCGAGCTCGGCGAGCACGCGGTCGGTGCGGACGACGAGCCCGCGCGCCGCCGGCGTCAGCCGCACGCGCCGCCCGTCGCGCTCGAGCAGCGCCACGCCCGCCTCGCGCTCGAGCAGCTGCAGCGACTGGGAGACCGCCGACGGCGTGTAGCCGGCCACGCGCGCGACCGCGGCGATCGTCCCGCGTCGCGAGAGCTCGCTCAGCAGCCTGAGGCGGCGCACGTCGAGCATCGTGCAGCCCAGCTTACGCAGGGCCGAAGCCATCGGTACTTGTGCTTCACATCGGTGGCCTTCACCCTTGGGTCGCGTGCCCGGCGACGTTCCCCCGCCTCCCCGCTCGCCCGAGCGGATGGGGCGCTTCGAGGTGCTGGGCGCGTGGCTCGGGGTGTGGACGCCGCCGCGCGACGTGGTCGTTCCCCCGGTGCCGTGGCCAAAGATCGTCGTCGGGCTCGTGGTCGCGGTCGCCGCGCTGGGCGCGACGGCCGCCGTCGTCGTGCCGCGCGTGGCCGAGGACCGGCAGGCCGACCGCGAGCGTGAGCGGCGCGCGGACGCCGAGCGCCGGACCGCCTTCCTCGCCTCGGTGGACTCAGAGCAGCGCCCGCGCCGGGCGGACGGGCCGGCCGACCCCGGAGGCGGCGCGCCGGAGCGCGAGCGCCGGGCCGCCCGCGCGCGGCTGCTCGCCGCAGCGGACGCTGCCCTCGCCGCCGACGCCGCCCGGCGGACCGGCCGGCGCATCAGCGGCGTCGACTGCGAGCCGTTCCCCACTACGCCCGCGGCGGCCGCGCGCGCCAGGGACCTGGGCGAGCCGGCCGCAGCCTTCGACTGCGTCGCGGTCACCGCCCGCTTCGGGCAGGAGTCGGCGCCGGGCGGGCGCGGGGTGATCGGTATCCCGTTCCGGCTCGTCGCCCGCTTCGACCGCGGGCGGGTGGCGTGGTGCCGGATCGTCCCGCTGTCGGACCGCGACCGGCTCTCGCATCCGCTGCCGGGGTCGTGCCGGGTGCGGTGACCCGTCGGCCGGGTCTCACCCCGGCGGCCCGGCGAGTCCCCGGGCCGAGATCTCCTCGCGAGCGCGCTCGGACTTCTCGATCGTCCCAGCCCCCAACGCGCCGAGCGCGGCAGCCGTCTTGGTGAACTGGATCTCGCGGTAGTCGACGACCTGGATGCGATTGCCCCACGGGTCCATGAAGTCCAGGCCGCGGCCGGGCAGCGGCTGAACGCCCGCCTCGGCGAGCGCCACCCGCGTCGCCTCGAGGTCGTCGACGACCAGGCCGAAGTGGCGGCTGTCGTCGGCGGGCTGGGTGCGGCCCTCGGAGATGGCGATGAACTGGTCGCCCATGTCCAGGAAGGCCATCCGCGGGACGCGGCCGCGCAGCTCGAAACGGAAGATCGCGCCGTAGAACTGCAGCGCGGCGTCGACGTCGGCCACCTCCAGGGCGACGTGGTTGATGCCGATCAGGCGCGGTTTGCTCATCCCGGCGACGATACGCTAGGAAATTCGTGACGATCCCGATCAACATTGCCGAGCACGTGGGACGCACGCCGATGGTGCAGCTCACGCGGATCGCCCCGGAAGGCGTCGAGCTGTTCGCCAAGCTCGAGATGTACAACCCCGGCGGCTCGGTCAAGGACCGCATCGGGGTGGCGATGATCGAGGCGGCCGAGGCCGAGGGGCGGATCGAGCCGGGGCGCACGACGATCGTCGAGGCGACGAGCGGCAACACCGGGATCGCGCTGGCGTTCGTGTGCGCCGCCAAGGGCTACGACCTCGTGCTCACGCTCCCGCAGGGGATGAGCCGCGAGCGCGAGGGCCTGCTGCGGCTCTACGGCGCCCAGTTTCAGATCACCGAGTCGCTGGGCGGCATGAACGAGGCCGTCGCGGCCGCCCAGGCGATGGCCCGCGACGCCGACGTCTGGTTGCCCGACCAGTTCACCAATCCGGCCAACCCCGAGGCGCACCGGCGCACCACCGGGCCCGAGCTGTGGGAGGCGCTGGACGGCCGCATCGACTGCCTCGTGGCCGGGGTGGGCACCGGCGGGACGATCACCGGCGTGGGAGCGTTCCTCAAGGAGCGCAACCCGGACTGCCGGGTGGTCGCCGTCGAGCCGTCGGCCTCCGCCGTGCTGGCGGGCGCCTCGCCGGGGCCGCACAAGATCCAGGGCATCGGCGCGGGCTTCGTGCCGGCCGTGCTCGACCTCGACGTGGTCGACGAGATCCTCGGCGTCGACGACGAGGACGCGCTCGAGGCCGCCCGCCTGACCGCGCGGCGCGAGGGCGTGCTGGCGGGGATCTCCTGCGGGGCGGCGCTGCACGGCGCGCTCGAGGTCGCCCGGCGCGAGGAGGCGCGCGGCTGGCGGATCGCGGTCGTGCTGCCCGACTCCGGCGAGCGGTACGTCTCGACGCCGTTCTTCGCGCCCGAGCCGGTGGCTGCGGGCGCGCGGGAGTAGGGCTCGCCGCGCGTCGGTGCGGTGCCGGCGCCGTGCCGGGGCCGACGAACCCCCGGCTTCGAGGATGGGTGGGTGCGGTCGGCGTGGCGAGCGCGCCCGGCCGCTTGGTTTCGCCGGCGAACCCCGCATCGAGGCACCTCCACCCCTCCGGACCCCATTCGATGCGGGGTTCGCTGGGGTCCAGGCTCCGTTGAGGCTCGCCGCTACCGTTCACGGCCGTGGCCCAGACGCTCGACATCACCGGGCTCACGTGCCCGCTGACGTGGGTGCGAACGAAGCTCACGCTCGAGCGGCTCGCGCCCGGAGAGGAGCTGACCGTCGTGTGCGCGCCGGGGGAGGCGCTGGAGAACGTCCCGCGCTCCGCGCGCGAGGCGGGACACGGCGTGACCGTCGAGGACACCGTCGTGCGGATCGTGCGCCGGTGAGCAGCCGCCGCGGCTTCCTGCGCGATCTCGCCGCGTCGGCCACCGGAGCGCGGGAGCCCGTCGCGCCCGAGACCACCCCCGCGCCCGCCGCCACCGGCCCCCTCTCCGATGCCGAGCTCGAGCGCTACAGCCGTCAGCTCGTGCTGCCCGAGTGGAGCGAGGCGGCGCAGGTCGCCCTGCGCGACGCCTCCGTGCTCGTGGTCGGCGCCGGCGCGCTCGGCTCGCCGGTGGCGGCCTACCTGGCGGGCGCGGGCGTCGGCCGGCTCGGGATCGTCGACGACGACGAGGTCGAGCTGTCCAATCTGCACCGCCAGCATCTGCACTTCACGCCCGACGAAGGCGTTCCCAAGGCCCACAGCGCCGCCGCGAAGCTCGGCTTCCTGAACCCGGAGGTGGTCGTCGAGCCCTACCAGGTGCGCTTCGGCGCCGACACCGCCGCGGCGCTCGTCGCGGGCCAGGACCTGGTGGTCGACTGCTCGGACGCCTTCGCCACCCGCTACGCCGTCAACGCCGCCTGCTGCGCCGCGCGCATCCCGCTGGTGGAGGGTGGGGTCGTCGGGCTCGCCGGGCTGGTGATGACGATCCGCCCGGGGGAGACCGCGTGCTACCGCTGCGCCTTCCCCGTCGAGCCGGCCGACGGCGGCCCGACGTGCGCGCAGGCCGGCGTGCTCGGGCCGGCGGCCGGGGTGATCGGGTCGCTGCAGGCGCTCGAGGCGCTCAAGCTCCTGGCGGGCCTTCCCGGCGGCCTCGGCGACGCGTTCCTGCAGGTCGACCTCGGCACGCTCGACTTCCTGCGCGTCGCCGTCGGCCGCCGCCCCGGCTGCCCCGACTGCGGCGCGCTCTAAGCTCCGCCCCATGGCCGGCCTCGGCGCCCTGCGCCGCATCGCCTCTGAGCTCAAGCGCGACGTCGCCGCCGCGCGCGACCGCGATCCCGCCGCCCGCTCCGCGTCCAGCGCCGCGATCCTGCTGGCCTGGCCGGGCGTGCACGCGCTGCTCGCCCACCGGGTCGCCCACGCGCTCGATGCTGCCGGCCTGCCCGCCGCGCCGCGCGCGCTCGCCTACGCCTCGCGCGCGCTGACCGGCATCGAGATCCACCCGCGGGCGCATATCGGCGACGGCCTCTTCATCGACCACGGCATGGCGGTCGTGGTGGGGGAGACCGCCGAGATCGGCGAGAACGTCACGATCTACCAGGGCGTCACGCTCGGCGGCACCGGCTTCGCCGCCGGCAAGCGCCACCCGACCGTGCAGGACAACGTGACGATCGGCTCCGGAGCCAAGCTGCTCGGCCCGATCACCATCGGCCACGGGGCGAAGATCGGGGCCGGCGCCGTGGTCATCCACGACGTGCCGCCCAACTCGACCGTGGTCGGCAATCCGGGCCATCCCGTGCGCGTCGAGGGCGTGCGCCCCGAGGGGCCCGACGCCGACTGGGTGCACCTGCCCGACCCGATCGCCGACGCCATCGCGGGGCTCTCGGCCCGCATCTCAGAGCTCGAGCGCGAGCTGGCGGAGGCGCGCGGGCACCAGGCGCCCGGCGACGTCGTCGCGCTGCGCCCGCGCGGCGGGCCGAACCCGGCGGGCGGCTGAGCGGTGCCGCGCTTCGAGGAGAGCGTCACGATCGCGCGCCCGGCGATCGAGATCTTCCCGTGGCTGTTCGACGCCGACAAGGTGCCGCGCTGGACCACGGCGCTGGAGAGCTACGAGCGGGTCGGCGACGGGCCGCTGGCCGCCGGCGCCCGCTTCCGCCAGACGCTCGCGATCAGCGGCCGGCGGATCACGGTCGAGCTCGAGATCACCCGCTTCGAGCCGCCGGCCGGCGCCGAGAGCCGCTTCTCCGAGCACGGCTTCGACGTGGTGACGACCTACGCCCTGCGGGAACAGGCCGGCGAGACGCGCCTGACCCAGACCCTGGACGCCGGCTTCGGCTCCTTCTCGGCCCGCCTGCTCGCTCCGATCGTCGAGCCCTACCTCAAGGCCAAGATCACCAAGGACCTCGCGGCGCTGCGCGCGCAGCTCACGTCCTGAAGCGCAGGATCGCCACGAAGACGACGTAGGCGACCCCGCCGACCGCGCCGAGCAGCGACCACGGGCTGCCGTCCTCGCCGCGGGCCACCTCGACGCAGAAGGCCCCGATGATCACGACGACCAGCACGAGGCCGGTGTAGGCCGTCGCGCGCAGGTCGATCATCGCCCAGCGCTCGTCGCGGCCCGGGCCGCCGAGGCCGCTGAGCGTCTCGCTGCGCCCGCCGAAGAGGAAGACCGCCCCGAGCGCGGCCATGATCGCGAGGCTGGTCAGCCCGCTGCCGAGGTCGCCGCCGATCGTCAGCGCGGCGAACATCAGCGCGCCGAGGAACAGGCAGAACGCCGGCATGTACCAGCGCCGCCGCCAGAACGGCTGCGGTCGGTCAGTGCGCGTCGTTGGCATGGAAGACGTCCTCGACCGTTCGTCCGAAGTAGCGCGCGAGGGCCATCGCCAGCGGCAGGGAGGGCGTGTAGCGCTCCTTCTCGATCGAGTTGATCGTCTGGCGGGAGACGTCCATGGCGTCGGCGAGCTGTTGCTGGGAGAGCCCTTCTGCGGTGCGCAAGCCCCGGACCTCGTTCTGCATCGGACTTGTCAAGCTAGCTTGACAAGCCGCGCCCTGTCAACCGCTGAACCTACGCGACCGAGACCGACGCCAGATGGCGCTCGACCATGCGCGCGACCTTGCGGCCCTCGGCCATCGCGGTGACGATCAGCGACTGGCCGAAGCGCGCGTCGCCGGCGGCGAAGACGCCGGTGCGCGAGGACTCGAAGCGCGGCGCGGCGATGTTCCCGCGGCGGTCGAGCTCGAGGCCGAGCGGCTCGATCACCCCGTTGCGCTCCGGCCCGCTGAAGCCGATCGCCACCAGCACGAGGTCGGCGGGCAGCTCGAACTCGGTGCCGGGCACCGGCGCGTAGTCCGGGCGCGGGCCGACCTCGGCGCCGCGCAGGCCGGCCACCTGGCCGTTCTCGCCCAACAGCTCGGTGGCGGTGCGCGTCCACTGGCGCTCGCCGCCCTCGTCCATGGCGTAGGTGTGCTGCAGGCGCCGCGGCGCCTCCGGCCACGGCGCGTAGTCGCGGTGGTGCGGGGAGGTGACCTCCGGATAGGTGTCCAGCAGCGTCACGCTCGCGGCGCCTTCGCGGTGCGCGTTGGCCGCGCAGTCCATCGCCGTGTCGCCGCCGCCGATGACCACGACGTGCTTGCCCGCGGCGGTCAGCTCGGGGTCATCCTCGGGCGCGGGCGAGCCGCCCCGGGCGACCCAGCGGTTGCGGGCGTAGAGGTAGTCCATCGCGTAGCGCACGCCGCGCAGCTCCATGCCGTCGATCGGCAGCGGCCGGTGCACGCGCGAGCCGATCGCCACCACCAGCGCGTCGTGGCGGGCGCACAGCTCCTCGGCGTCGATGTCGCGTCCCACGTCGACGTTGCAGCGGAACTCGACGCCCTCGGCCTCGAAGATCGCGCAGCGCTGGTCGATGACGTCCTTGGCCAGCTTGAAGTCCGGCACGCCGAAGCGCACGAGGCCGCCGAGGCCCTCGTCGCGCTCGTAGACGACCACGGAGTGCCCGGCCTGGTTGAGGCGGGTCGCCGCCACGAGCCCGGCCGGCCCGGCGCCGATCACCCCGACCGTGCGGCCGGTGCGCTCCTCGGGCGGGTGGGGGGTTATCCAGCCCTCCTGCCAGCCGCGGTCGATGATCGCGAACTCGACGTTCTTGATCCCGACCGGGTCGTCGTTGATCGCCAGGACGCACGCCGACTCGCACGGCGCCGGGCAGATGCGCGCGGTCAGCTCCGGGAAGTCGCTGGTGGCGTGCAGGGCGTCGAGCGCCTCGCGCCAGCGGCCGCGGTAGACGAGGTCGTTCCAGTCCGGGATCAGGTTGCCCAGCGGGCAGCCGTTGTGGCAGAAGGGGACGCCGCAGTCCATGCAGCGCGCGCCCTCCTCGGCGGCCTGCTCGGCGCCCAGCACCTGGTAGATCTCGTCGTAGTCGGCGGTGCGCTTCGCGGGGTCGCGCTGCGGCGTGGGCAGGCGCCCCACGCGCAAGAAGGCTCCAAGCTCGCCCATGGGTCGCCAGATTGTAGGGGCGCCCGGCCGCTCCGGCCTGGGCGATCCGCTAGTCGACGTACTCGTAGGCGGGCAGCGTGAGGAACTCCGGGAACTCGTCGCTGAGCGAGACGCGCTCGAAGATCGCCCGCGTGTCCTCGGGCCGGCCCTGCTCCCACACCTCGTCGCCGACCTCGGCGTGGATGCGGTCCATCTCCTCCTGCAGGATCTCGCGGACCAGCTCGCGCGTCACCGTGCGACCGTCCTCGAGCGTCGCGCCGTGGGCGATCCACTGCCACAGCTGCGCGCGGCTGATCTCGGCGGTCGCGGCGTCCTCCATCAGGTTGTTGATCGCCGCCGCGCCGCGGCCGCCGAGCCAGAAGGAGAGGTACTGGAAGCCGACCGCGACGTCGTTGCGCAAGCCCTGCTCGGTGATCCCGCCGGGCGTGGCGCCCGCGTCGAGCAGCTCTTCGGCGCTGACCGACACCTCGGGGCGCTGCTTGTCGATCTGGTTCGGCCGCTCGCCGAGGACCTTGTCGAACTCCTCGCGCGCGGGCTCCACGACGTCGGGGTGCGCGACCCACGTGCCGTCGAAGCCGGCCGCCGCCTCGCGCTCCTTGTCCTCGCGCACGCCGGAGATCGCCTTCTCGTTGGCCTCCTCGTCGCTGCGGGAGGGCACGAGCGCGGCCATCCCACCCATCGCGAACGCGCCCCGGCGGTGGCAGGTCTTGACCAGCAGCTCGGTGTAGGCGCGCATGAACGGCACCGTCATCTTCACGTCGGTGCGGTCGGGCAGCACCATCTCAGGGCGGTCACGGAAGCACTTGATCATCGAGAAGATGTAGTCCCAGCGGCCGGCGTTGAGCCCGTAGGAGTGATCGCGCAGCTCGTAGATCATCTCGTCCATCTGGAAGGCGGCAGGCAGCGTCTCGATCAGGACCGTCGCCCGGATCGAGCCGGCCTCGAGGGACAGCGCCTCCTCCGAGAAGCTGAAGACGTCGTTCCACAGCCGCGCCTCGAGGTGGTGCTCGAGCTTGGGCAGGTAGAGGTAGGGCGCCGAGCCGGCGTCGAGCAGCCGCTGCCCGTTGTGGAACAGGTACAGGCCGAAGTCCACGAGCGCGCCGGCGATCGGCTCGCCGCCGGCGGTGACCTTCTTCTCGGGCAGGTGCCAGCCGCGCGGGCGCACGAGCAGCGTCGCGGTCTCCTCGGCCAGCGCGTAGCCCTCGCCGTCGGAGTCCTCGTAGCTGATCGTCCGGTCGATCGCGTCGATCAGGTTCGCGTGGCCCTCGATCTGGTTGGCCCAGGTCGGGGTGTTGGCGTCCTCGAAGTCCGCCATGAAGCCCTTGGCGCCCGAGTTGAGCGCGTTGATGACCAGCTTGCGGTCGGTCGGCCCGGTGATCTCGACGCGGCGGTCCTCGTAGTCGGGGCGCGGCGGGGGCACCGACCAGTCGGCCTCGCGGACCTCGCGCGTCTCGTCGAGGAAGGCGAGCGTCCCGCCCGCGCGCAGCTCGGCGTCGCGCTCGCGGCGGGCGGCGAGCAGCTCGTCGCGGCGCGCGCCGAAGCGCCCGTGCAGCTCGGCGAGGAACATGAGCGCCTCGGGGGTGAGGATCTCCGCCCCGCGCTCGTCGGGCGGATCGGCGGCGGTCAGCTCGCTGGCGGGCATCACTCCGGCCCCTTCCCACGCGTCGCGTCGCGGCAAACCCGGTCGGTCACACTGCGGCGATGCCCGGCCGGATCGCGATCACCCTGGCTCCCGCCGCGCTCGACCGCCCCGCGAACGCGGTCACCGACGCGATGAACATCGCGGTGCCGTGGCTGTGGTGGCCGCTCGAGGTGCCGGCCCGCGACGCGCCGCTGCCGGGCGCCGCCCACGTGCTCTACGCGGTGCACGCCGTCCTCCTGTGGCAGGTCGCGCGGCGGCCGCCAGTGGCGGCCTCGGTCTTTGTGGCGGCCGTGGGCTGGGTGGTGTTCACCGCGGCGTGGGATCGGCGGGCCGAAGGTCAACCCCGCTGGTAAGGGTGGGGGTTCGGAACCGGCATTTCTTCAGCATCGGCCGCTGAACGACGCCGGTGCTGCACTCAAGCCGGTCTGAGCGGCGTAACTGCAGCATCGAGACCGCCAGAGCCGGAGTGCTGAAGAAATGCCGGTTGGCCCCGACCCTTACCAGCGGGGTTGACGTCGAGCCCTACGGCGCCACCCCGCGGATCGACGCGTCCAGCAGCGACATCGGGTGATAAAGCGGCAGCGGCCGCTCGAGGTGGGCCGCGATCTGCAGCAGGCAGCCGGGGTTGCCGGCGGCGATCGCCTGCGCGCCGGTGGCCTCCAGGTTCGCGGCCTTGCGGGCGCCGAGCTTGCCGGCGGCGTCGGGCTGGGTGAGGTTGTAGATGCCCGCCGAGCCGCAGCACAGCTCCCACTCGGCGGGCTCGACGACCTCGAGGCCGGGGATCTGGCCCAGCAGCTCGCGCGGCGGCTCGCGCACCCCCTGGGCGTGGGCGAGGTGACAGGCGTCGTGGTAGGCGACCTTCAGCTCGACGGGATGGCGCGGCACGCGCGGCTCCTCGCCGGCCAGCAGCTCGGAGACGTCGCGCACCCGCTCCGAGAAGTCGGCGGCGCGCTGCGCCCACTGCGGGTCGTCGGAGAGCAGGTGGCCGTAGTCCTTCATCGCCGACCCGCAGCCGGCGACGTTGACCGCGACGTGGTCGAAGCCCTCGTAGGCCTCGATCGTCGCCTTGACGAGGTCGAGCGATTCTGCCTCCAGGCCCGAGTGCAGCTGCAGGGCGCCGCAGCAGCGGGGGAGCCGGGGGGAGTGGACCTCATAGCCCTCGGCGGACAGCACCCGGACGGTCGCGGCGTTGACGTCGCCGAAGAACACCCGCTGGACGCAGCCCTGCATCAGGCCCACGCGCCCGCGCGAGGCCCCGTGGGCGCGCACCACCTCGGGCAGCTGCCGGACCGCGGCGCGCACCGGCACGCTCGGCGCCAGCGACAGCAGAGCCTTGACCTGCGGCAGGCGATCGGCCAGCGGTGAGGCGGCGAGGCGGCGGTTGATGCCCAGGCGCTCCTGCAGCGCCAGCCCGGGCGCCAGCGCGCGCAGGCGGCCGGGATGGGTGAAGAGCTCGAAGATCGTCCGCCGCCAGGCGCGCTCGGCCAGCGGCCGGTCGCGGTGGCGCTCGATCTGCGGCCGCGTCTGCTCGATCAGCTTGTCGTACTGGACGCCCGACGGGCAGGCGGTCACGCACGCCATGCAGCCCAGGCAGCGGTCGAAGTGCGTCGCCATCTCCGGCGAGACCTCCGAGCCAGGCTCGTGCCCGACGCGCATCAGCACGATCCGCCCGCGCGGCGAGTCGGCCTCGTCGTCGAAGACGACGTAGCTCGGGCAGGTCGGCAGGCAGAAGCCGCAGTGCACGCAGTCGCGGATCAACTCCGGGTCCGGCGGGCGATGGTCGTCCCAGGCGCGGCCGGCGGCCACCTCGGTGAGGTCGAGCGAGCTCATCAGATTCCCCCTACGAAGGCGCCCGGGCGGAAGATCCGCGCCGGGTCGAAGCGCTCTTTGATCCGCTTCATCACCGCCAGCGTGCCCGCGTCGACCGCGCCCCACGCGTCGGGCACCGCCGAGCGGACCGGGTCTGGCGCGTCGAGCATCACGCACGCGCGCGGAGCGAGCGCCGTGCGCACCGCCGTGATCCGCTCCGCGACGTCGTCGCCTCCGGCGAACCGGATCCACATCAGCCCGAGCGAAGCTCGCGCGACGAGCGCGCCGCCCGCCGCGTCGACCGCGCGCACGGCGGCGGGCAGGTCGGTCGGGCGCCCGGAGACCTTCACCACCGCAGCGCCGGCGGCCGCGTCGGCGCGCTGGCCGGCGCGCTGGGCGGCCCACAGCTCCTCGTCCTGGGGCGTCGAGCCGACCTCCTCGAGGCCGGCGTCGTGCAGGCGCTCCTGCACCGCGGCGGCCTGGCGCTCGGCGGCCGCGCCGCCGAAGCGGACCAGGACCTGACCCGACCCGCCGGACCACCGCACGTCCAGCGAATCCGCCTCGAGTGGCTGGCGGGCGAGCGCGAGGGCGGCCGCACCGAGGCGCGCCGGGTCGTCGGTGGTCCCGTGCGCCGTCGCGGTGCCGTCCGTCTGCGGATGCAGCCGGACGGCGACGGTCGTCACGAGCCCGAGCGTGCCCTGCGAGCCGGTGAAGAGCTTGCCGAGGTCATAGCCGGCGACGTTCTTGATGACCTTGCCGCCCGCGCGCGCCAGCGTGCCGTCCGACAGCGCGACGGTGATGCCCACCACGAGGTCGCGCACGCCGCCGTAGCGATGGCGCAGCGGGCCGGAGTCCGCCGCCGCCAGCATCCCGCCCACGGTCGCCGCGTCGCTCGCGCCGAGCGGCGGGTCGAGCGCCAGCATCTGCCCGCTGTCGTTGAAGAGCGACTGCGCCTCGGCGAGCGGGAGGCCGGCCTCGACGATCGCGGTGAGGTCGCCCTCGTTGTGCTCGACGACGCGGCTCAGGCCTGCGGTCTCGAGCTCGACCGCCGCCGGCTCGGCCGGCGCGCCCCAGCCCAGCTTCGTGCCGCCGCCGCGCGGGCGGACCGTGCGGCGCTCGTCGCCCAGCCCGCGCAGCAGCTCGGCGGCCTCCTCGGGCGACTCCGGGCGCTCGGTGACGGGCGACGCCGTGGACGCCATCAGAACCGCTCGGCCAGCCCCGCCACCTCGAGCGGGTGCTGCCGGTAGGGCCCCGGCACCTCGCCGCACAGTCGCGGCGTCGGCATGACCTTGCCCGGGTTGGCCAGGCCGGCCGGGTCGAACGCGCAGCGCAGGCGCTGGAAGGCGTCGAGGTCGGGCTCGGAGAACATCTTGGGCATGTGCTTCTTCTTGTCCACGCCGATGCCGTGCTCGCCGGTCAGCGAGCCGCCGACCTCCAGGCAGGCGTCGAGGATCAGCCCCGAGAGCTCCTCCGCCTTCTCCGCCTCGCCCTCGACGGCGCCGTCGTAGCAGACCAGCGGGTGCAGGTTGCCGTCGCCGGCGTGGAAGACGTTGGCCACCTGCATGTCGTACTCCGCGGCGAGCGCGTCGATGCGCTCGAGCACGTCGGGCAGCTTGGTGCGCGGGATCACGCCGTCCTGGACGAAGTAGTTGGGCGCGATCCGCCCCATCGCCGGAAAGGCCGCCTTGCGCGTCTTCCAGAACAGCTGGCGCTCGGTCTCGTCCTTGGCCACTCGCACGTCGTCAGAGCCGCAGCGCTCGCAGATCGCGACCACCTCGTCGAAGCGCGCCTCGCACTCCTCCTCGGCGCCGTCGAGCTCGACCAGCAGCGCCGCGCCGCGCCCGACCGGGTAGCCGGCGTGGGCCATCTCCTCCGACGCCTGGATCGCCAGCTCGTCCATCATCTCGATCGCGCCCGGCACGACGCCGGCCGAGACGATCTCAGAGACGACCTCGCCGGCCTCGCGCGTGGAGTCGAAGAAGGCCACGAGCGTCTTGACCGTCTCGGGCGAGGGCACCACCTTCAGCCACACCTTCGTGGCCACCCCGAGCGTGCCCTCCGAGCCGACGAAGGCGCCCAGCAGGTCGTAGCCGGGCGCGTCGGGCTCGCGGCCGCCGACCTCGATCATCTCGCCGTCGGCGAGCACGAGCTCCAGCCCGCAGACGTAGTTGGTGGTGAAGCCGTACTTGAAGCAGTGCGCGCCGCCGGAGTTCTCGGCAACGTTGCCGCCGATCGAGCAGACGATCTGGCTCGAGGGGTCCGGGGGATAGAAGAACTCCGGCCCGACCGCGGCCGACACCGCCGCGTTGGTGACGCCCGGCTCGACGCAGATGCGCCCGTTGTCGAGGTCGAGCTCGAGCACGCGCTTCATGCGCGAGAGGACGATCAGCACGCCCTCCTTGATCGGCAGGGCGCCGCCCGAGAGCCCGGAGCCCGCGCCGCGCGCGACCCACGGCACGCCCGCGACCGCGCACGCCTTCACGACCGCCTGGACCTCGGCCGCGTCGGCCGGCAGGACGGCGGCGACGGGCTGCGCCGTGTACTGCAGCAGCCCGTCGGACTCGTAGGTCCGCAGCTCGTCGGGCTGGGTGTAGACCCACTGCTCCCCGACCGCGGCCTTGAACTCCTCGATCAGCGCGTTCATACGACCATCCATCCCAGGATCGATGTCGACTGCAGGTAGACCAGGATGCACATCAGCAGGAGCAGCAGCAAGCTCCAGCCGAGGACCTTGCGGAACAGGTCGCCTTCCTGACCGGCCAGGCCGACCGCGGCCGCGCCGATCGCCAGGTTCTGGGGCGAGACCATCTTCCCGAGCACGCCGCCGGAGGAGTCTGGGCGCCCGCGAGCAGCGTCGGGCTGATGCCCGCCTCGCGCGCGGCCTCGACCTGCAGCACGCCGAACAGCGAGTTCGACGAGGTGTCAGAGCCGGTGATGGCGACGCCGAGCCAGCCGATGATCGGCGAGAAGAACGCCGAGCAGGCCGCCGACGCCCGCGATCCACAGGCCGAGCGTGATCGACTGGCCCGAGAGGTTGACCACGTAGGCCAGCGCAGAGCACCAGCGCGACGGTCAGCGTCGCCCACTTGAGCTGGTTCAGCGAGGCGCCGTAGACGCTCAGCGCCCGGCCGGGGGAGATCGCGCAGCACGGCCATCGTGATCAGGCCGCTGATCAGCAGCAGCGTGCCGGCGGCCGGCAGCCGAGTTGAAGTTGTAGGTGGTGCTCGAGATCTCCTCGCCGTCGGCGTTGGTGACGTTCAGCCCCGGCCAGTCGATCTCCACGATCCCGTTCTCCAGGAACGTCTTGATCGGCCCGAGCTGGGCGAGCGCGAAGATCGCGATGATGATCAGGTAGGGCGCGTAGGCCTCGGCGATGTCGCGGCCGGAGTCGCGATGGTCGTCGTCGCGCCGGCGCACCTCGGACTCGTGCACCGGGTCGTCGGCCGCCGCGCCGGCGATCGCCGGCTTGCCCTCGCCGCCCGTCTCGCCGATCAGCGGGTCGCTCGGCTGCCAGACGCGCAGCAGCAGCACGATCGCGCCGGCGCCGATCAGCGACGCGACGATGTCGGTCAGCTCCACGGAGATGTAGTTCGAGCAGGCGAACTGGGCGATCGCGAAGGCGCTGCCGCCGACGACGGCGGCGGGCCACGTCGCGCGCACGCCGCGCATGCCGTCGACCATGCCGACGAGCATCAGCGGGACGAAGATCGCCAGTATCGGCGTCTGGCGGCCGACCATCGCGCCGATGTCCTCCTTCGGGATGTCGACGATCCCCGCCAGCGTGACGATCGGGATGGCGATCGCGCCGAAGGCGACCGGGGCGGTGTTGGCCACGAGCGCGACGGAGGCGGCCTTCATCGGCGTGAAGCCGACCGCGATCAGCATCACGGCGGTGATGGCGACCGGGGTGCCGAAGCCGGCGAGCGCCTCCAGCAGGGCGCCGAAGCAGAAGGCGATGATGACCGCCTGGATGCGCTGGTCGTTGGAGATCGAGGAGAACGAGCGGCGCAGGACCGCGAAGTGTCCGGTCGCGACGGTCATGTTGTAGATCCAGATCGCGTTCCAGACGATCCACATGATCGGGAACAGGCCGAAGCAGGCGCCCAGCGAGCGCCGGAGTTCGAGCGCCTGGCCGACCGGCATCGAGTAGACGATGATCGCGCACCAGGACGCGACCGACGAGCGAGGCGGCCGCGGCGACGTGCGCCTTGAGCTTGAGCCCGCCGAGCAGGACGAACAGCGTGAGGACCGGCAGCGCGGCGAAGATCGCGCTCAGGCCGAGCGAGTCGCTGACAGGGTCATAGACCTGCTGGTACATGGCTCAGCCTCCCCTCTTCCCCTCCGGGTAAGGTTCCGCGCCCCGGTACCCAACCAGACCGGCTCGGGATGCGCGTCGCCCTCTTCGTCACCTGCTTCAACGACACCCTGTTCCCGGCCACCGGGCAAGCCGTCGTCGCAGCTGCTCGAGCGGCTCGGCTGCGAGGTCGATTTCCCCGAGGACCAGACCTGCTGCGGGCAGATGCACGCCAACTCGGGCTATCAGCTCGAGGCGGTCGCCGCTGGCCCGGCGCTTCGTGCGGGTCTTCGGCGACGCGGAGGCGATCGTCTCGCCGTCGGCGTCGTGCGTCGGGATGGTGCGCGACCAGTACGCGCGCCTGGCCGAGCTGGCGGGCGACGAGCGCCTCGCGCGGGAGGTGGAGGCGATCGTTCCGCGCGTGCGCGAGCTGACCGAGTTCCTGGTCGACGACCTCGGCGTCGAGGACGTCGGCGCCGTCTTCCCGCACCGGGTCGCCTATCACCCGACCTGCCACTCGCTGCGTCTCCTGCGCGTCGGCGACCGCCCGCTGCGGCTGCTGCGCGCCGTGCAGGGCATCGACCTGGTCGAGCTCGAGGAGGCCCAGGAGTGCTGCGGCTTCGGCGGCACCTTCGCGGTCAAGAACGCCGACACCTCGATGGCGATGCTCTCCGACAAGCTGCGCCGCGTGCTCGACACCCGCGCCGAGGTCTGCACGGCGGCCGACAACTCGTGCCTGATGCACATCGGCGGCGCGCTCTCGCGCCAGCGCGCCGGCGTGCGGACGGTCCACCTGGCCGAGATCCTGGCGGCGGGCGGATGACACCGGGCGGCGGTTTCCCGCGCGGCGGCGCGCGAGACGCTGACCGACAGCCAGCTGCGCCGCAACCTCGGCAAGGCGACCACCGCGATCCGCGCCAAGCGCCTGCGGGCGGTCGCAGGAGCTCGACGACTGGGAGCAGCTGCGCGAGTCCGGCGCGGCGATCAAGGCGCACGCGATGGCGACGCTGCCCGAGCAGCTCGAGCGCCTCGAGGCGTCCGTCACAGCGCGTCGGCGGCACCGTGCACTGGGCGCGCGACGGGGCCGAGGCCAACGCGATCGTCACCCGGATCGCGCGCGACCACGCCGCGCGCGAGGTGATCAAGGTCAAGTCGCTGGTCACCGACGAGATCGGGCTCAACGAGGCGCTCGGCGCGGCGGGCGTGGACGCCATCGAGACCGACCTGGCCGAGCTGATCGTCCAGCTCGGCCACGACAAGCAGTCCCACATCCTGGTCCCGGCGATCCACCAGAACCGCGAGGAGATCCGCACGCTGTTCATGCGCACGATCGCCGAGGGCCAGGAGCTCGGCCGCGAGCCCGGAGGCGATCGCCGAGGCGGCGCGGCTGCCACCTGCGCGAGAAGTTCCTGACCGTGCCGATGGCGATCAGCGGGGCCAACTTCGCGATCGCCGAGACGGGCACGGTGGGCGTGGTCGAGTCCGAGGGCAACGGGCGCATGTGCACGACGCTGCCCGAGGTGCTGGTCACGGTGATGGGGATCGAGAAGGTGCTGCCCGAGTGGCGCGACCTCGAGGTCTTCCTGCAGCTGCTGCCGCGCTCCTCGACGGCCGAGCGGATGAACCCGTACACGTCGCTGTGGACCGGCGTGCGCGACGGCGACGGCCCGCGCGAGTTCCATCTCGTGCTGCTCGACGCGGGGCGGACGGACGTGCTGGCCGACGAGATCGGCCGCCAGGCGCTGCACTGCATCCGCTGCTCGGCGTGCCTGAACTCCTGCCCGGTGTACTCGCGCGTCGGCGGGCAGGCCTACGACTCCGTCTATCCGGGCCCGATCGGCGCGATCCTCACCCCGCAGCTGCGCGGCCTCGACCAGGCGCCGACGCTGCCGTGGGCGTCCTCGCTGTGCGGCGCCTGCTACGAGGTCTGCCCGGTCAAGATCGACATCCCGAGCGTGCTGATCCACCTGCGCGGACGGGTCACGCGCGAGGAGAAGCGCCGCACGGATCCCGAGAAGCTCGCGATGGACGTGGTCGCCAAGGTGTTCGCCTCGCGCGAGCGCTACGAGCGCGCGCAGCGGCTGGCGCGGCGCGGGCAACGGGCCGCTGGCGCGGCTGCCCGGCGCCGCTGTCGGGCTGGACGGCGATGCGCGACCTGCCCGAGGTGCCGCGCCAGAGCTTCCGCGAGTGGTGGCGCGCCGAGCGCGGCAACGGGTCCGGCGGGGCGCCGTGAGCGACGCTCGCGCGGACGTGCTCGGTCGCGTGCGCGTCGCCCTGGGCGGCGGCGTGGTCGTGCCCGACGTCCCGCGCGCCTACCACCACGCGGGGGCGACGGCCCCGGCCGGCGCGCCCGCCGTCGTCGAGCGCTTCTGCGAGCAGGTGGCCGACTACCAGGCGACCGTCCACCGCGTCGAGAGCACGGGGCTCGCCGACGTCGTCGCGGCGGCCTGCGCGGAGCGGGGCGCCCGGCGGCTCGCCGTCCCCGGCGGCTGGGAGCTGTCCGTGCCGGGGGTCGAGCTCGTGGGAGACGACCCGCAGCTCTCGGTGCGCGACCTCGACGGGCTCGACGGCGTGCTCACCGGCTGCGCGGTGGCGATCGCCGAGACCGGCACGATCGTGCTCGACTGCGGGCCGGCCTCCGGCCGCCGGGCGCTGACGCTCGTGCCCGACTACCACTGCTGCGTCGTCCGCGAGGCCGACGTCGTCGCCTCGGTCCCCGACGCTGTCGCCGCGCTGGCCGAGGCGGCGCCAGGCAGGCCGCCCGATCACGCTGCGTCTCCGGCCCGTCGGCGACCTCGGACATCGAGCTCGAGCGGGTCGAGGGCGTCCACGGCCCGCGCACGCTGGACGTGATGGTCGTCGCGGGCTGAGTCAGTACGCGGTCGTCCGCGCGCGGTGGCGCGGGACCGCCTTGTAGCGCGGCTCTCCGCCGCGTAGCCAGAGCGTGTAGTCCACTGCGGTGGCGGTCGTGGCGCCGTGGGCCTGCACCAGGCGCTCGACGGCTGTGACCGCGCAGGCGCGGATCTCGACCTCCTCGGCGGAGTCGTGCTCGATCAGCTCGCCGGCCTCGATGCGCGCGACCAGCTCCGGCTCGAAGGCCAGCACGCCGTCCAGGCGCAGGACGTGGGGGACGAGGTTGTCGGCGAACAACGTCAGCGCGGCCACGTCGTCGCCCGGCGCGAGGCCCTGCAGGTGCAGGTCGGCCGCGGCCAGCTGGGCCCGCTTCCAGAACGGGACCGGCTCGCCGTCGTGGGTCGAGACGTCGTGCCAGGTCGGCCAGCCGGCCAGGTGGGCGGCAAGGCCCGCGAGCGAGCCGCCACCGGCGTCGCGCGCGATCGCCTCGAACGAGCCGCCGTGCTGGTCTGACGACGACATCGCCGAGCTCGTTGAGCGCGGTGGCGAACAGCCCCATCAGCTCGTGCTCGGGGTCCTGCCCGAGCACCGACGCGACGTCGGCGGCCGTCAGCGCGGAGAGCTCGCCCGCCGGCCACGGACCGTGGGCGCGCAGGCCGGCCTCGACGGTGCGAAAGCCCGACAGGCCGGCCGGCTTGCGCAGGGTCGGGAACCAGCCCGAGCCGAAGTTGATCGCGTTGAGCGTCAGCGAGAAGGCGGCGCGCCGCTCGGGGTCTGCGCCGCCGAGGTCCGGCGCGGGCGGGGACTCGGCGGGCAGCGTGCGCGCGTAGGCCTCGATCGCGTCGTCGGCGACGCGGACGCTGCGAGCGCGCGCGGCGACGGCGGCGCAGGCGGCGCGGACGTTGTCGGGCAGCGCCATCTACGCCCGCTCGCCGCCTTCGATCTTGCTCGACGAGGCGGCTGCGATCCTCCCCGCCCGGGCCGTGCAGCTCGACCCCTGCGGGTAGCTCCAGGTGCAGCTCCGAGGACGGGTCGAGCGCGACCCGCCCGTCGCCGAGCACGCCGTCGAGCACGTGCCCGCCGGACGCGCGGTCGTCCGCGATGAAGTGCAAGTGGTAACCGCGGCACGTCGATCCCGGCCGCGTAGTCGGGGAAGCGGAAGCCGACGATCGTGCCGTCGATGTGGTCCAGCTCGAAGACCCGCTGGTGGCTCGCCACGTCCGCCAGCGGCGGGTAGGGCTTGCGCTGACGCGGCACCGAGCGCGCCTGGACGTGGTCGAAGTGGCCGTCGATGCGGATCGCGAGGCACGGGGCGCCGGCGGGCAGCTCGGCGTCGAGCCGGGCCTGGAGGGCGGGCAGGGGCAGCGGGCCCGCGACTCTGAGGTGGATCTGCGGGGCGAAGGGAACGATCAGCGCGAACGGCGTCCGCTCCGCGTCGGCGATCCGGCGGACGCGGCCGTCGACGGCGGCCTGGAAGAACTCGCCGTCCAGCGCGATCATCTCCCCGTCGCAGGCCTCGAGCGTGCCGAGGCCGAGATCGCCGTGCTGCTTGAGCTCGCCGAAGGAGATGTCGCCGTCGTAGGCGCCGTCGAGCAGCGCGTCGATGGTGGACGTCTGGAAGATCATGTGCGGCTCGTGCTCGGCGTGCACGTCGCCGTGGCGCATCGCCTCGACGTGCAGGGCCCTGATCAGTCGCTCGTCGACGGCCATCGCGAGGCCGACTTCTAGCACCCCGCAGCCTCGACCGGGCCGCTCGCTACCGTCCTTCGCGTGGCTCCCGCGCCCGACACCGACCGCCGCCGCGCCACGCGCTCGGAGGCCCAACTCGAGGCGCTGCTCGACGGGCTCAACGCGCCCCAGCGCGACGCCGTCACCTACGGCGAGGGGCCGCTGCTCATCCTCGCCGGGGCGGGCTCGGGCAAGACGCGCGTGCTCACCCACCGGATCGCCTACCTGATCGGCACCGGCCAGGCGCGCGCGGACGAGATCCTGGCGATCACCTTCACCAACAAGGCGGCGCAGGAGATGCGCGACCGCGTCGAGCTGCTGGTCGGCCGCGCGGTGCGCGCGATGTGGGTCATGACCTTCCACTCCGCGTGCGCGCGGATGCTGCGCGCCGACGCCCACCGCCTCGGCTACACGCGCCAGTTCACGATCTACGACGCCGCCGACTCGCGCCGGCTGATCAAGCGCTGCCTCGACGACCTGGACATCGACCCCAAGCGCTTCACCCCGCGCGCGATGCAGGCCCAGATCTCCGACGCCAAGAACAAGCTGCGCTCGGCCGAGGACTACCGCGAGCTCGTCGGCTCCTACTTCGAGCAGACCGCCGCCGACGTCTACGAGCGCTACGAGCGCGAGCTGCTGCGCATGAACGCGATGGACTTCGACGACCTGCTCGTCCGCGCCGTCAACGTGCTCGAGCTCTTCCAGGAGGTCCGCGACCGCTACGCCCAGGCCTTCCGGTGGGTGCTCGTCGACGAGTACCAGGACACCAACCACGCCCAGTACCGCTGGCTGCAGCTGCTCACCTCCGAGCACCGCAATCTCGCGGTGGTCGGCGACGACGACCAATGCCTCGTCGCCGGCACGCCGATCACGATGGGCGACGGCTCGGTCAAGCCGATCGAGGCGGTGGAGCCCGGCGACGAGGTGTTGTCCTGCTACGGCAGCGGCGACTTCCGGCCGGCGCGCGTCACGAGCGCCTTCGCCGGCGGGCGGTCGATGGGCGTCGAGGTCGTCACCGCGAGCGGCCGCCGGCTCGTCAGCACGCCGGAGCACACCCACTTCGCCGGGTACCGGCACGAGCTGACTCCGCCCCAGCACCTCACCTACCTGATGTGGCGCCGCGGGAAGGGGTTCCGGCTCGGAACCACCCGGACGCATCCCGCGGGCCAACCGCAGCCGGCGAGTGGCCTCACCCTGCGCACTGCGACCGAGCACGCGGACGCCGCCTGGGTCCTCTCCGCCCACGCCACCGAGGTCGAGGCACGGCTCGCCGAGACGCAGCTCTCCCTCCGGTACGGCCTGCCGACGCTCCCCTTCGTCGCCCGTCCGGGAGGAAGCGTCAACGGGCTCGTCCACGACCAGGCGCTGATCGACCGGGTCTTCGACTTTGTCGACAGCCTGGGCGGCGGGCTGCGGCTCCTCCGCGAGCATCACCTCGAGTTCGACCACCCACACCACCGGCCTAACAGTCACGAGGGCCGCCGCCGGCACGTGACCGTGACCCTCTGCGGTGACCGTCGCGGCAGGACGCCCATGCACACGGTCGCCGTCGCCGGCCGGGATCCCGAGGCCAGGGCAGCGCTCGAGGCCGCCGGCCTGAACGCGCGGCCGGCGAAGCGGGGATCGGCGAGCTGGCGATTCGAGACCTGCGTCAAGGACTTCGGGCAGGCGGTGGAGCTGGTGGATCGGATCCGGTCGGGACTGGACGTGACCGTGCGCTACAAGGCACGGCTCGGGGCCCGCGAACCCGGCTTGCTCGGTCGCAACGCTCTGCCCTTCACCCAGGCCGCCTCGATCCGGCCCGGGATGGCCATGTTCGGCGAGGACGGGCGCTTCGACCTCGTGACCTCGGTCCGCCGTGTCGCGCTCGAGCGCCCGGTCCACGACATCAACGTCGAGCACACGCACAACTTCATCGCCGGCGGGCTCGTGACCCACAACAGCATCTACGGGTTCCGCGGCGCGGACATCAAGAACATCCTCGACTTCGAGGACGACTACGTCGACGCCCACGTGGTCAAGCTCGAGCAGAACTACCGCTCGACGCAGACCATCCTCAGCGCGGCGAACGCGGTCGTGGCCAACAACCGCGGGCGCAAGTCCAAGGCGCTGTGGACGGAGATCGGGGAGGGGGACCCGATCAAGGTGCGCGAGCTGGCCGACGAGCACGGCGAGGCCCGCTTCGTCGCCGCCGAGGTCCAGCGGATGGTCGACGAGGGCGTCTCGCGCGAGGAGATCGCCGTCTTCTACCGGACCAACGCGATGTCGCGGGTGCTCGAGGACATGCTGGTCCGCGCCCAGATCGGCTACCAGGTCATCGGCGGCACGAAGTTCTACGAGCGCGCGGAGATCCGCGACGCGATCGCCTACCTGACGTTCCTGATCAACCCGCAGGACGCCGGGGCGTTCACCCGCATCGCCAACTCGCCGCGGCGCGGGCTCGGCCAGACGTCGCTCTCGCGCGTGCTCACCCACGCCGACACGACCGGCATCACGGTGTGGGAGGCCGCCGCCGACCCGGCCGCGGTGCCCGGTCTCGGCACCGCCGCCCAGAAGGCGCTCGGGCGCTTCATGTCGGTGCTCGAGCGCCTGCGCGAGCGCGCGGAGGGCGCGACGCCGGTGGGCGCGCTGCTGGAGGAGACGCTCAACGAGACCGGCTACCTCGAGGCGCTGACCGTCGAGCGCACGATCGAGGCCCAGGGCCGGATCGAGAACCTCGAGGAGCTCGTGCGGGTGGGGCAGGAGTACGACGCGACGAACCCGGAGGGCTCGCCGGGCGAGTTCCTCCAGCAGATCTCGCTGCTGGCCGACGCCGACTCGCTGCGCGACGACGAGGGCCTCGTCACGCTGATGACGCTGCACAACGCCAAGGGCCTGGAGTACCCGATCGTCTTCATCCTCGGGATGGAGGACGGCGTCTTCCCGCACTCGCGCGCGCTCGACGAGGGCAGCCTGGAGGAGGAGCGCCGGCTCGCCTACGTCGGCATCACCCGCGCGATGCGCGACCTCTACCTGACTTACGCGCGCCGCCGCAACGCCTTCGGCGCCGACTCGTGGGGGCTGCGCTCGCGCTTCGTCGACGAGATCCCGCGCGAGCTGACCGATCAGCCCGACCCGGCGGCGGCCGGCCGGGCGTTCTCGCCCGGCCGGGTCGCGTCGTGGGCCAACGCGGCGGCCTCCAGCGAGGCGGCGGCGGGCGGGGGCGAAGCTGGGGCCGGCACCGGCACCGGCGGCGCGGGCGGCGGCAGCGGGGACCCGGCGGGGGCGGTCTTCCGGATGGGCGACGACGTCATCCACGCGGCGTTCGGCGAGGGCGTCGTGACCGCCACCGAGCCGGGCGGGATCGTCGTGGTGCGCTTCGCCGGCGACGGCTCGGAGCGCAAGCTGATGGCCGACTACGCGCCGATCCGCCGCCGCTGACGCTCTCGTAGCATCACCCCGTATGCGGCGCCTGCTCCTCCTCGCCTCGGCGATCGTCTTCGTCGACACGCTCTTCTTCGCCGCCATCTCGCCGCTGCTGCCGAGCTTCAGCGACGAGTTCGGGCTCTCCAAGGCGGAGGCGGGCGTGCTGCTCGCCGCCTACCCGGCCGGGACGTTCATCGGCGCCCTGCCCGGCGGCTGGATCGCCGCGCGCGCCGGCGTGAAGCCCACGGTGCTGCTCGGGCTCGCGCTGATGAGCGTCTCGAGCCTCGCCTTCGCCTTCGCTCCGAGCGCACCGCTGTTGGACGCCGCCCGCTTCGTCCAGGGCATCGGCGGCGCGTTCTCGTGGGCCGGCGCCTTCGGCTGGCTGATCGGCGCGGCGCCGCGCGAGCGCCGGGGCGAGCTGATCGGCTCGGCGACCGCGGCGGCCATCGGCGGCGCGCTGTGTGGGCCGGTGCTGGGCGCTGCCGCCGACGCCTTCGGCCGTGAGCTGGTCTTCAGCAGCGTGGCGGTCGTCGGCGCCGCGCTGGCCGTGTGGGCGGTGCGGACCCCGGCGGCGGCGCCCGAGCGCGCGCCGCGGCTGCGCGAGCTCGCCTCCGCGACCGCCGACCGGCGGATCGCCATGGGGATGTGGCTCGTGGCGCTGCCCGGGCTGCTGTTCGGGACGCTCGGGGTGCTCGCGCCGCTGCAGCTGGACGACTTCGGCGCCGCCGCGGCGGCCATCGCGGCGGTGTTCGTCGCCGCCGGCCTGCTGGAGGCGGCGGTCAACCCGGTGATCGGGCGGGTGGCCGACCGGCGCGGGCGCGTCGGGCCGGCGATGTTCGGCCTGGGCTCCGCGGCTGTGGTCTTCGCCCTGCTGGCGCTGGCGCAGACCGGCTGGGTGCTGGCGGCGCTGGTGATCCTGGCCGCCCCGGCCGTCGGGATCCTGTGGACACCGGCCATGACGCTGATGTCCGACGGCGCCGAGGCGCTGGGCCTCGAGCAGGGCTTCGCCTTCGCGCTGCTCAACCTCGCGTGGTCGATGGGGGAGACGGCCGGCGCCTCGGGCGGCTCGCGGCTCGCGGAGGCGTTCGGCGACGGGCTGCCCTACGCGCTGCTGGCCACGTTGTGCTCGGTCACGCTCGCGCTCTTCGCCCGCTCGGTGCGCCGGCGCACCGCGCCGACCGCGGGGGTCGCGTCGTGAAGCTCGACCTGCGCCGCCCCCGCGCCGCGGAGTGGATCGCGGCCGTCGGCGCCGTGGCGCTGCTCGCCGCGCTGGCCCAGCAGCCGGGCGCCGTCGTCGTCCGGCTGCTGCTCCTCGCCGTCGCCGTCGCCGGCCTGGCGCCCGTCGCGCTCGCCGCCGTGCGCCGGTCACCCGCACTGCCGCTCGCGGCCTCCGTGGTCGGCTCGGTGGTGGGTGTCGTCGGCGTGGCGCTCGCGCTGGTGCGGCTCCTCGGTGACCCGGGCACTGCGACCTGGCTCGGCCTGGCAGGCACGCTCGCGATCACCGCCGGCTGCTGGCTGGGCGTCCGCGACGAGCGGGCAGGGCGCGCGCCCGAGTCGCCCGAGCCGGAGCTGCGCCCGACCCCGCCGCCCGAGCCCGAGCCCGAGCGCGAGCCGACGGCCGCGAACTAGACTCGGACGCCGCCCATGCTCAGCCGCGATCAGGTCCACTACGTCGCCCGTCTCGCCCGCCTCGAGCTCACCGAGGAAGAGGTCGAGCGCTTCGCCGGCGAGCTCTCCGGCGTGCTCGACCAGATCGAGACGATCGGCGAGCTCGGCTCGCTCGAGGACGTCGAGCCCACCTCCCACGTGGTCGACGTCGAGAACGCGCTGCGGGCCGACCAGCCGCGGCCGTCGCTGTCGGCCGAAGACGCCCTCGCCGCGGCGCCGGACGTCGCCCAGGGCGGCTTCCGCGTCCCCAGCCCCGGCGCGAGCGGGCCGTGAGCACCGCGCTCGACCTGTCGGCGGCCGCTGCCGTCGCGCGCATCCGCGCCGGCGAGCTCGAGGCAGTCGAGCTGTGGGAGGCCTACCGCGCCCGCGCGCTGGCCGACGATCTCAACGCCTTCACCTGGATCTCGCCGGAGGAGACGCCCCCGCCCGCCGACCCGGCGGCGCCGCTTGCCGGAGTGCCGGTCGCGGTCAAGGACCTCTTCTGCACCGTGGGCGTGCCGAGCCAGGCCGGCTCGCGCATCCTCGAGGACTACCGGCCGCCGTACACCGCCACCGCGGTCGAGCGCCTGCAGGCGGCCGGCGCGCCGATGCTGGCCAAGACCAACCAGGACGAGTTCGCGATGGGCTCCTCGACCGAGCACTCGGCCTTCGGGCCCACGCTGAACCCGTGGGACCCAGCGCGCGTGCCCGGCGGCTCGTCCGGCGGCTCGGCGGCCGCCGTGGCCGCAGGCACGATCCCGTGGGCGATCGGGACGGACACCGGCGGCTCGATCCGCCAGCCCGCCGCGCTGTGCGGGATCGTCGGCCTCAAGCCCACCTACGGCGCGGTCTCGCGCTACGGGATGATCGCCTTCGCCTCCTCGCTCGACCAGGCCGGCCCGTTCGCGCGCGACGTGACCGACGCGGCACTGCTCCTCGGCGCGATGGTCGGCCACGATCCGTGCGACTCGACCTCGCTGGAGTACCCGCACCCCGTGGGGCCGCCGACCGCCACCGACCTGCGCGGGATCCGGCTCGGAGTGCCCGAAGAGCTCTCCGGCGAGGGCATCGAGCCCGGCGTGCTGGAGAGCTTTCAGGCCACGCTCGAGCTGGCGCGCGAGCTGGGCGCCTCCGTCGAGCCCACGCGGCTCCCGCACGCGCCACACGCGCTCGCGGCCTACTACCTGATCGCGCCGGCGGAGTGCTCCTCGAACCTCGCGCGCTACGACGGCGTGCGCTACGGCCTGCGCGCCGACGGCGACGGCGACCTGCTGCACATGTACACCCGCACCCGCGAGGCGGGCTTCGGCGCCGAGGTCAAGCGGCGGATCATGCTCGGGACCTACGCGCTGTCCTCCGGCTACTACGACGCCTACTACGGGCGCGCGCAGAAGGTCCGCACGAAGATCGCCGAGGACTTCCGCGCGGCGTGGGAACGCTTCGACTTCATCGCCACCCCGACGAGCCCCACGGTCGCCTTCCCGCTGGGCGCCAAGCTCGGCGACCCGCTCTCCATGTACCTCAACGACTTCTGCGCGGTGCCGATGTCGCTGGCCGGCATCCCGGCGATCTCGATCCCGAGCGGCCTGAGCGAGGGGCTGCCGGTCGGCTTCCAGCTCTGCGGGCCGGCGTTCAGCGAGCCGCGCATCCTCGACGCCGCCCACGCGCTGGAGGGCGCGATCGGCTTCGACGGCACCCCGGCGAGGACGCGATGACCGCGTATGAGCCCGTCATCGGCCTGGAGATCCACGTCCAGCTCGCGACGCGGACGAAGATGTTCTGCGGCTGCGAGCTGGCCTTCGGCGCTCCGCCGAACACGCGCACCTGCCCCGTCTGTCTGGGTCTCCCGGGCACGCTGCCGGTCGTCAACGCGCGCGCGATCGAGTTCGGGCTGATGATGGGGATGGCGCTGGACTGCGAGCTCGCGCCGCGCTCGATCTTCCACCGCAAGAACTACTTCTATCCCGACCAGGCCAAGAACTACCAGATCTCCCAGTACGACATCCCGCTCTGCAGCGGCGGCCGCCTGGGCGACGTGCGCCTGCACCGGATCCACCTCGAGGAGGACGCGGCCAAGCTCGTCCACGTGGGGGAGTCGGGGCGCATCCACGGCTCGGAGGCCAGCGTCGTGGACTACAACCGCGGCGGGACGCCACTGGCCGAGATCGTCACCGAGCCCGACATCCACTCGGCCGAGCAGGCCCGCGACTGGCTGGGCCTGCTGCGCGAGACGCTGCGCCAGCTGGGCGTCTCCGACGTCAACATGGAGGAGGGCTCGCTGCGGGCGGACGCCAACGTGTCGGTCCGGCCGCTCGGCTCAACCGGGCTCGGGACGAAGACCGAGCTGAAGAACATGAACTCCTTCCGCTTCCTGATGCAGGGGATCAACGCGGAGGTCGCCCGGCAGACCGCGCTGCTGGAGGCGGGCGAGCCCGTCGTCCAGGAGACGCTGCACTTCGATCCCTCGAGCGGCCGGCTGACGTCGCTGCGCTCCAAGGAGGAGGCGCACGACTACCGCTACTTCCCGGAGCCGGACCTGGTGCCGGTCGCGCCGACCGAGGCGATGCTCGCCGCCGCCCGGCTCGCATTGCCCGAGCTGCCGGCCGCCCGCGCGGAGCGTTACGAGCGCGACCATGGCCTGCCGGCCGACACCGCGCGCCTGTTCGCCTTCGGGCCGGCGTGGGGCGACTACTTCGAGGCCGCGGTCGGCGCCGCGGTGGACGGTGCCGAGCCGCGCGCGGTCGCCAACTGGGTGACCGACCTGCGCTCGCGCCTGGGCGCCGACGCCGACCCCGCCGCCTCGCGGGTGCAACCCGAGGCGGTCGCCTCGCTCGCGGCGCTCGTGCAGGCCAGGACGGTCAACGCCGGCGGCGCGCGCCAGGTGCTCGACCGCCTGGTCGCCGAGGGCGGCGACGCCGCGGCGATCGTCGAGCGCGAGGGCCTCGGTGCGATGGGCGACGGCGACGAGCTGGGCGCGGTGGTCGACGCGGCGATCGCCGCCAACCAGGACGCGGCCGAGCGCGTGCGCGGCGGCAACGCCAAGGCGATCGGCCCGATCATGGGCTTCGTCATGCGCGAGACCAAGGGCCGCGCCGACGGCGGCGAGGTCGGCCGGCTCGTGCGCGAGCGGCTCGGCGCCTAGCTCGCCAGCGAGGCGCCGTCGGTCATGCGCTTGAACCAGTGCAGCGGGACGTGCGGCGCGGCGCCGTCGACGTTCGGCGCGCCGCGGCGGCGCAGGACGTCGCTCGCCGCGACGGTGCGCGCCTCGACGCTGAAGCGGGGCAGGCCGGAGGTGTTGGGCACGCTCGAGTGCAGGTGCGCGCCGGAGAAGCAGAGCATGTCCCCGGGGTCGATGACGACGCGCAGCTCGGAACCCGTGTCGACGGGCTCGGCCGGCTCGGGCACGATCGCGACGCCGTCCTCGCGGCCCGCCTTGCGCTCGGCGCGCACCACGTCGAGGTCCCAGTCTGCGCTGGTGTTGGCCAGCGGCCGCGTCCAATAGGCCGGATAGAACGCGATCGTCCGCTCGGCGGTGATCGCCCGGATGGGCGCCCACCAGTTCACCTGGGCGTAGACGTTGGAGGACCACGTGTCGCGGTGGACCCCGAGCGAGCCGGCGCGCGGGCCGTCGCCCGGCACGGCGGGCAGCTGCACGCGCAGGAAGAGCCGGTCCCAAAAAGTCTGCTCGAGGTCGACGCCGAGCTCCTCGAGCGTCTCCCGGAACAGCCGCGCGACCTCTGGGTCGGCGCGGAAGCTCGCCTGCAGCTCGGCGATCGCGCCGAGCAGGCGCTCGCGGTCGCCCTCCTCGGTGACGGACGCCTCGATCAGGCCCTCCGTCGCCCGGCACAGCTCGCCGAGCGCCGTCACCCGCTCGAAGATCAGCAGGTCGCCCGCGAAGAGCAGCGCCCCGCGGCGCTCGTCGTCCAACGGCTCGGACCGCACGTGCAGCGTGGTCATGCGATCACCATAGGCTCCGGCCCGGCCTCCGCGCCAGGCCGCTACGAAACCACGTCCTGCACCGCCACGGGGCGTAGGATTCGCCGCATGGCACGACTCATCCGCATGGACAACACCGGCCACTCGACGCTCGCCGAGTGGACGGCCGGCGACGACGCCGCGGTCGAGGCCGCCGTCGCCGCCTTCCGCGAGCAGCTCGACGCGGGCTACTACGCCGTCGTCACCGAGGGCGAGGGGCACGCGCGGCAGGTGACCGACCTCCCGCTCGACGCCGAGCTCGTCATCCTGCGCCGCCCGATCGCCGGCGGCTGAGCCCGCCGGGCGCGTGGCCGTCGCCGACGTCGACGCAGGGCCCGCGGAGGTCCTGCCCGAGACCGCCAACGTCGCCTGGCGCCCGCGCGTCGACGCCTCCAGCCTCGCCCGCCGGGGCTGGGTGTGGACGGCGACGACGGTCGCGCACACGATCCCCTTCATCGCCACGGCAGTGCTGCTGTTCGTGATCGAGCCGCTGAGCTTCCCGGTCGGCCTGATGGCGCTCGCGCACGCCTGGGCGATCCCCGAGCTCTACGCCAAGCGCGGCGCCAACGTGCTGCGGCCCAAGCCGCGCAGGTCCGACGGGCCCGAGCGCGTCGCGGCCGGCCTGCTCGGCGACCTCGTCGGCCACGAGGCCCGCGAGCTGTTCGCCCGCACCGGGCTCGTGATCGAGCGGGGGGCGCTGGGCGTGTGGGTCGTGGGAGAGCAGGGCGCGGTGCTGGTGCACCCCGGCGGCCGGCGGGCGGACTGCTGGTGCGTGCGCGCCCGCGCCGACGACCTGCCCTCGGGCGACCGGATCGCGCATCTGCTGCTCGCGCTGCGGACCGACGAGGCCGGCTTCGCGACCGTGGCCAACCTCGCCTTCAGCGGCGCGCCCTGGCGCGTGCGGCGCCGCACCGCGCCGAAGCTGCGTCCCGCGATCGACGCCGGCCGGCGCATGGCCGCCGGGCTCGACCGCCGGTCCTAGCCCGCTCGGCGCCTTCTCGCCGCGCGGTCCATAGTCACGGGCCCGTGACCGCGGCACCATCCTGTCCATGACCACCGCCTCCCTTCTCACTCCGGGGACCGCCCGACGCGTGGTCCTCGTCCCGGCCTCCGGAGCCCGGCGCGGGGACGAACAGCTGCGCCGCTTCCGCCTCGCCCGCCTGCGCCTCGAGGGCGCCGCCGCGGCCCGCCCGACGGCGCCGCCGCGCGCCCCTCAGCGCTGACCACCGGGGGCGGTGGCCCTCCCCGCAACGTTCCCCGCGAGATCGGCGGCCGCCGATCACCGCCATGCGGCGTCCTCGGATCGGCCCATGCAACCAGCATGGGCCGATCCTGCGTCCTTGCCTGACGGCGCCGACGACCCGTCTCCCACGCGGTCCGTCACGGGAACGGCCACTACGCTTACGGCGTGGCCTACCTGGTGCTCTGCTTCTTCTTCGGGTTGGCCGGCGGGATCGTCGGCAAGGTCAAGGGCTCGTCCTTCTTCATCTGGTTCCTGGTGTCGGCCATCCTGCCGGTCGCCGGGCTGATCGCCGCCCTGCTCTACCGCTTTGACTCGGCCGAGCCCGGGCAGCTCTGCCCGCGGTGCGGCAAGACGGTCAAGCTGCACGACTCGATCTGCACCCGGTGCGGGGAAGAGCTGTACTTCCCGGGCGCCCTCGAGGCGCACGCCCAAGCCGTCCCCGACGCCCGCTGAACGACCGCTAGACTCGGCTTCCCCGCCGCAGGCGGGCCCTGCTGTCGTCCCCGAAGGAGGTCCGCGTCGTCATGCGCGCCGTCGATGCCATCATGGAGTGTCTGAAGGCCGAGGGCGTCGACGTGGTATTCGGCTATCCGGGCGGCGCCAACCTGCCGACCTACGACGCCTTCTATGACTCGGGGATCCGCCACATCCTCGTCCGCCACGAGCAGGGCGGCGGGCACGCCGCGGAGGGCTACGCCAAGGCGACCGGCAAGGTCGGCGTGGTGTTCGCCACCTCGGGCCCGGGCGCGACGAACATCGTCACGCCGCTGACCGACGCGATGATGGACTCCGTGCCGCTCGTGGCCTTCACCGGCCAGGTCCGCACCGAGCTGATCGGGACCGACGGCTTCCAGGAGGCCGACACGTTCGGCATCACGATGCCGATCGTCAAGCACTCCTTCGTCATCCGCCACCCGGCCGACATCCCGCGCGTGGTGCACGAGGCCTTCCACATCGCCCGCACCGGCCGCCAGGGGCCCGTGCTGGTCGACGTCCCGCAGGACTTGAGCCGCACCGAGATCGAGTACGAGCCGGTCACCGAGGTCCGCCTCCCCGGCTACCAGCCGACGACCGAGGGCAACTCCAAGCAGATCCGCCTCGCCGCCAAGGCGCTGGCCAACGCGCGCCGGCCGGTGTTCTACGTCGGCGGCGGCGTGATCGCGGCCGACGCGGCGGCCGAGCTGACCGAGCTCGCCACCGCCGACCGCTTCCCGGTGACCTGCACCCTCAACGGGCTCGGCGCGTTCCCCGCGCCGCATCCGCAGTGGCTGGGGATGCTCGGGATGCACGGCACCCGCGCGGCCAACTACGCGATGGACGAGGCCGACCTGATCGTCGCGCTCGGCGCCCGCTTCGACGACCGCATCACCGGCAAGCTGGCCGAGTTCGCGCCGCGGGCGAAGTTCGTCCACGTCGACATCGACCCGGCCGAGATCTCCAAGAACGTGCCCGCGCACATCCCGATCGTCGGCGACGCGCGCAACGTCATCCCGCGGTTGCTCAACGAGTACCGCGCGCTGGACACCGACTCCGAGCGCATGAACGGCTGGTGGGAGCGGATCGCGAGCTGGCAGCAGCAGCACCCGCTGCGCTACTCGGACTCCGAGGACTCCGAGATCAAGCCGCAGTTCATGGTCGAGGCGCTCTACGAGGCCACCGGCGGCCACTGCATCCTGACCTCGGACGTCGGCCAGCACCAGATGTGGGCGGCGCAGTACTTCCACTTCGCGCGCCCGCGCACGTGGATCAACTCGGGCGGGCTCGGGACGATGGGCTTCGGCCTGCCGGCCGGCATGGGCGCCGCCGTTGCTCGCCCGGACGAGCTCAATGTCGTGCTCACCGGCGACGCCTCGATCCAGATGATGGCCCAGGAGTTCGCGACCTGCGCCGAGTACGGCATCCCGGTCAAGGTGTTCATCATGAACAACGGCTTCCTGGGCATGGTCCGCCAGTGGCAGGAGCTCTTCTGGGACCGCCGCTACTCGCACGTGGACATGGGCAACCATCCCGACTTCGTCAAGCTCGCGGAGGCCTACGGCTGCACGGGCCTGCGCCTGACCGAGAAGGGCACCCTGGTGGAGGACATGAAGGCCGCCATCGAGACGCCGGGCCCCGTCGTCGTCGACGTGCGGGTCACCCGCGAGGAGAACACGTACCCGATGATCGCGCCCGGCGCCGCCGCGCGCGACATGGTGGGCTGAGGTCATGGGCGAGCCGGGCACCAAGGACCTGCTCAGCCTCGAGGAGCTCGAGGCGACCGTCGGCACCTACACGGGCCGCAAGCACATCCTCTCGATCCTGGTCGAGAACAAGCCGGGCGTCCTGACCCGCATCGCGGGCCTCTTCGCCCGCCGCGGGTTCAACATCTCGACGCTGGCCGTCGGCCCGACCGACGACCCCGCGCTGTCGCGCGTCACCCTGACCCTCGACGGGGCCTCGCACCCGATCGACCAGGTGACCAAGCAGCTGCACAAGCTGGTCAACGTCCTCAAGATCCGCGACCTCGAGCCGTCGGAGACCGTGGCGCGCGAGCTCGCGCTGTTCAAGATCTCCGCCGACGGCGGCGCCCGCGCCGAGGTGATGCAGGTCGTCGAGATCTTCCGCGCGAAGATCATCGACGTCACCAAGCGCTCGCTGATCGCCGAGGTCACGGGGACGTGGGAGAAGGTCGAGGCCTTCGAGCGCATGGTGCGGCCGTTCGGCCTGGTCGAGATGGCGCGGACCGGCGAGATCGCCATCTCGCGCGGGCGCGGGGAGACCTGAGTAACGTCGCCGAAGGCGAGCGCGCCGCAGGCGCGACTCGCCTGGCAGGCGAAACCCTTATCCGGGGCCCCCTGCACGACGTCGAGCCGCGACTCGCGACTCGCCTGGCAGGCGAACCCTTGTCCAGAGCCCTGCACGGCATCCACGCCCGGACTATGCGGCGACCGGTGGCGCGGCCGCGGCCGGCGCGGCGCTCTCCGCGAGCGACGTGGACGGCAGCCGCCGCGTGAACCACAGCGACAGCAGGGCCGCGAGCGCGACCGCGCCGAGCGCGAGCCTCAATGCGTCGAGCTGGGCGTCACCGTAGTCGGCGGCGACGGCCCGGGCCTGTTCGGGGGAGAGGCCGGCGGCCACGGCCGCCTGCTCGGCGGCGGCGACGGGCACGATGTCGATGCCCTGCTCGGTGGCGGTGGCGATCGTCTGGCGCGCCGCCGCCGGGACGTCGGGGTTGGTCGCGATGCGCTCGTTGAAGCCGGTGGCGAGCGACGCGAGCAGGACGGCGCCGATGATCGCCGTGCCCAGCGAGGATCCGAGGTTCTGGGCGGTGCCCTGGAGCCCGCCGGCCTCGCTGGACTGGGCGGGCGCGACGGAGGACATGATGACGTTGCCGAGCTGGGAGGCGAGCAGTCCGGCGCCGGCGCCGATCAGCGCGAGCGCGACTTTGAAGCCGGTCTCGTTGAGGGTGACGTCGAGCGTGGCGAGCATCACGACCGCGCCGACGCTGACCGCGACCAGCCCGATCCGCGCCACCGTGCGCGAGGAGCGCCGCGCGGCCATGCGCGGCCCCAGCAGCGCGAAGACCAGCATCGCCAGCGAGAGCGGGAGCAGGCGCTTGCCGGTTTCGAACGCGTCGAGGCCGACCACGACCTGCAGGTAGACGGGGATGACGAAGAACGTCCCCATCAGGACGAGCTGCTGGCCGACGAGGGTCGAGAGCCCCGCCCGCAGCTGCGCGATGCCGAGCAGCGCCGTGTCGAGCAGCTCGTCGCGGCCCTGGCGGCGGCGGCGCTCCTCCCACGCCGTGAACGCCCACAGCAGCGCGAGGCCCGCGAGCACCATGAACGGCACGACCGAGAAGCCCAGTGGGGCTATCTCTGTGCCGTCGATCGTCGGCGGCGTGCGCGACTGGACGAAGCCCCACACGCTGCTGCGCAGGATCGCGAACACGATCAGCCCCAGGCCGGCCGAGGACAGGGCGACGCCGACGATGTCGAGCTGCGGCCGCCGGGCGGCGCGCGGCGCCGCCGCGATCTGCCCGCGCAGCAGCAGGATGCCGATCACGACCACGGTCTCGGCCGCGAACACGTAGCGCCAGGTGAACTCCGTCGTCACCCAGCCGCCGATCAGCGGACCGGCGGCGATGGCGACGGCGGCGATGCCGCCGAGCAGCGCGTAGGCAAGCGCCCGCTCGCGCCCCTCGTAGTTCGCGGCCGTGAGCGCCGCGATCGCCGGTACCACGAGCACCGCGCCGAAGCCCTCGACCCCCGACCAGCCGACCAGCAGCACTGCGAGGTTCGGGCTCAGCGCCGTCGTGAGCGAGCCGATGCCGTAGATCCCGAGGCCGATCGCGAACGCCCGGTTGGTGCCGAGGATGTCGCCGAGCTTTGCGCCCAGCAGCATGAAGGCGGCCATCACCAGCGTGTAGAGCGTGATCGCCGTCTGCACGCCCTGGATCGACGTGTCGAGGTCCTCGACGATCTGGGAGATCGCCACGTTCATGACGCTCGAGTCGAGCACCATGACGAACTGGGCCGAGGCGAGGATGATCATGGGGAGCCACTTGCGCATGTCGACGGCAGGCATCCTCGCTGACTGGATGCCGTGCGCGCTACCGGGCACGCACCCCACTCCGGGTGGTGCACGCCGGGTAGCGACGCCCGTGCGGCGGGATCACGGCGGTAGCCTGCGGCCACGATGCACACCGCCGAGCAGCTGCACGCCGCTCAGTTCGCCGTCGCGCTCGACGGCCGCCCCGCGTCGCTGAGCGCGCTACTGCCGGACTGGACCGTGCACGACCGCTTCGGCATCGTCGTGCACGAGCCCTTCGGCGCGCTCGGCGCCTCGCTGCTGATCCAGGCCGCCACGACGGCGTTCTACGACGCCCGGCCCGAGCGTCGCACGAACGGCTCGCCGCAGTACCCGGAGATCTACCTCTTCCACGTCGGCGGCCCCCACGGCGACCACCGCGCCTTCGACTTCTGGCCGCCGCGCAAGGAGGTCTTCCTGGCGGCCGACCCGGCGGCCGTGCTCGCCGCGCTCAACGACCGCGCGATCAGCCGGCTCGCCGTGCCCGACGGACCGGCGGGGAACCCGCGCGTCGCGGAGTACTGGGCCGACCGCACGGCCTTCGAGGAACGGCTGGTGACCGCCGTGGCCTACGCCGCCCCGGGCGCCACGGTCGACGGGGCGGACCTGCGGGTCACGGCGCGCGACCCGGTGCTCGAGGTCAACGGCGGCCGGGCGCTGGATCCGGAGGCCCGGCTCGCGTGGTATGAGGGCCTGGCGCCCGAGGAGATCGAGCCGTCGTTCGCCGGCCCGACGCCGGTCGAGGAGACCTACCGCTGGGCGGCGTCGCTGGCCGTGCGGGCCGACGAGGTGCCCGGCGCCGAGCGCGAGCGCGTCGCCGCGTGCCGCCGGGCGATGCTCGACGACGGCCTGGCCACCGAGGACTACCGGCGGTTGTCGGTCCCGGACGCGCTCGCGAGGCTCGTCCCCGGCTGAGCCGCCGCACGCCCCGGTACGGCTGCCCGATCCCCGCCAGCGGCGTCAGCCGGTCGCTCACGCCGCTCGCGCGGCAAGGTGAGCGCGAACGCCAGCCCGATCAGCGGGATGGCGGCGACCACCAACATCGTCGTCTCGAGGCCCTCGGCGTCGGCCACGAGGCCCAGCGCGGGCGCGCCGACGCCGCCGAGCCCGATCGCCAGCCCGAGCGTCACCCCGGAGGCCAGCCCGATCCGGCTGGGCAGGTACTCCTGGCCCATGACCACGGTGACCGAGAACGTGGCGACCACCGACATCCCGATCACGAACAGCAGCGGCGTGGCGATCAGCGGCGGCGCGGCGACGAAGGCCAGCACCAGCGGCGGGAGCAGGCCGAGCGAGCCGAGCAGGACGGGGCGGCGCCCGACGCGGTCGGCGAGCTGGCCGCCGACCAGCGTGCCGGTCGCGCCGCCGACGAGCATCACGACCAGCGCGACGTTGCCCTCGGCGTTGCTCGTGCCCAGCACGCCCGCGTAGTAGAGCGGGACGAAGGTCAGCAGCCCGAAGTACACGAACGTCCGTGCCACGATCACCACGCCGAGGCGGCGGAAGGACGGCCAGTCGTCGCGCTCGGCGCCCACGCCGCCGGCGCCCGGGGCGCCGGCGTTCCCCGGCACGGGGCGGAACCGCTCGAGCCGCGGCAGCTCGCGCACGAGCAGCAGGGCCACGAGCGACGTCGGCAGTACGAGGAACAGCGCCCCGGGGAGACCGAAGACGGCCACCAGCGGGGTCACCAGCAGCGGGCCGAGCGCGAAGCCGGCGTTGCCGCCGAGCGAGAAGTAGCTCATCCCGCGCGCCCGCCGGTCGCCCGAGAGGTAGTTGGCGTAGCGCGAGCCCTCCGGGTGGAAGGCGGCCACGCCGAGCCCCGAGATCAGCACCGCGAAGAACGTCAGCCAGTAGCCGTCCGCGACCGCCGCGAGCCCGATCCCGAGCCCGGCGGTGAAGATCCCGAGCGGCATCAGCCACGCCATCGATCGCTGGTCGGCCCACAGGCCGAAGGCGGGCTGGACCACCGAGGAGGACAGGCTCCCGGCGAGCACGAGGGCGGAGACGGCCGCGTAGGTCCAGCCGTACTCCGCGATCAGGAACGGCAGCAGCGCCGGCACCGCACCCTGGCAGGTGTCGGTCAGCGCGTGCCCGGCGGAGACCACCGACATCCCGCGGCGGTCCACCCGCTGGGCGGCCGGGGCGATCGTCTCGGCTCGCGACGTCATCGCGATCCATGATGACGCAGGACCCGGGGCCCTCGGGTCCGCATCCAGCGGGCGCGGCGGGCGCCGGCGCGGCGGCTCCGTACCCTGTGCGAGAGACCATGACCGTCGAGCTCTCACCGACCAGAGACGGCCGCCTCGCCCTCGACGCCGGCGCCCGCGCCGCGCTCCTGCGGCGCGCCAAGCGGGCCGTGCGCCGCGCCCGGCGGGGGGAGGGAGAGGTCCTCGCCGGACTCACCGTGCCGGTCCGCGCCGAGGTGGATCCGAGCGCGGCCGCCTTCGCCTCCCGCCGCCCCGGCGAGCCGTGGTTCTGCTTCGAGCAGCCCGACCGCGACGGCTCCGCGCTGGCCGGCCTCGGTTGCGTGCGCAGCGTGCGCGCGGCCGGTCCGGGGCGCTTCTCGCGCGCCGCGGCGGAGTGGTGCGACCTGGCGGGCCGCGCGGTGGCCGACTCGCCCGACGGCCCCCCCGGCGCCGGGCTGGTGGCGGTCGGCGGCTTCGCCTTCGCGCCCGACGGCGGCTCGGCCCCGCACTGGGCCGGTTTCGCCCACGGCGAGCTGAACGTGCCCGAGCTCGCGCTCGCGCGGCGCGGCGACGACGTGCGCCTGACGCTCGCCGTGCTCGCCACCCCCGACGACGTGCCCGAGACCCTGGTCGAGCGCGCCGAGCGCCGGCTCGAGGAGCTGCGCACCGACCCGCTCCCGCTGCTGGACCCGGCGCCGACCGGGCGCTTCCGCATCGCCTCCACGGCCCCGCCGGAGCACTACGAGGCGGCGGTGGCCCGCGCCGTCGAGCGCATCCGGGCGGGCGCGTTCGAGAAGATCGTGCTCGCGCGCGAGGTGTCCGTACACGCGCCGGCGCCGCACGATCCCGCCGCCGTGTTCGGCGTCCTGCGCGCCGCCTTCGACTCGTGCTTCGTCTTCTGCGTCGGTGCCGGCGAGGCGGCGTTCCTGGGGGCCTCGCCCGAGCTGCTGGTCCGCCGCGAGGGCCTGCGCGCCTCGACCGTCGCGCTCGCCGGATCCACGCGGCGCTCGGCCGACCCGGCCGTCGACGCGCACCTGGGTGAGCGCCTGCTGCGCTCCGACAAGGACCGCGAGGAGCAGCAGATCGTCGCGCGGCGGATCGGCCGGGCGCTGCGCCCGCTGAGCGTGTGGGTCGCCGCGCCCGAGGAGCCGGCGATCGTCAAGGTCGCCAACATCCAGCACCTGGCGACGCCGATCCGCGCGCAGCTCACCGCGCCGGTCAGCGTGCTCGAGCTGGCCGGCCGGCTGCATCCGACACCGGCCGTGGGCAGCGAGCCGCACGCAGTCGCCACGCCGCAGATCCCAGCCTTCGAGGGCCTGGACCGCGGCTGGTACGCCGGGCCCGTCGGCTGGACGGACGCCAACGAGGACGGCGAGTTCTGCGTCGCGCTGCGGTGCGCGCTCCTCCGCGGTCCCGAGGCGCGGCTCTACGCCGGCGTCGGGGTCGTGCGCGACTCCGACCCGGCCGCCGAGCTGGCCGAGACCGAGGTCAAGCTCGGCGCGCTGCTGCCGGTCCTCTCCGGCTGAGCCTCAGACCTCCCGGACGACCTCGGCGAACGGCTTGCGGTCGGCCCGCTCGAGCCACTCCGGCGCGCTGAGGCGCTCGGGATCGCCCGGCCGGGCCGGATAGCCGAAGCTCAGGACGTTGGCGATCTGGTCGTCGGGCTCGAGCCCCAGCGCGGCCGCCATCTCCGCCGGGTCGCGGATCCCGTTCGGGCAGCAGCCGATGCCGTCGTTGTAGGCCACCAACATCATGTTCTGCGCGGCGCGGCCGGCGTCGAACATGAGCGGGCCCTTGCCGCGCACGACGATGCCCACCACGAGCGCCGCGCCGAGCACGTTCTCCGGCGCCCACACCGCGCGCGCGGTGGCCTCGCGCGCGGCCGCGCTGCGGGCGATCACGAAGGTCCACGGCTGGGCGTTCTTCGAGCTGCCGCTCACCCGCCCGGCGTCGAGGATGCGGCGCTCCGCCGCGGCCTCGAGCGGCCGGTCCGCGTAGCGGCGGACCTCGCGCCGGCTGGCTACCGCGAGGAAGGTGTCCATGCGCCTACACGCTAATGCCGCGGCGTTCGTCCCGCGTTTCGCGCTGGTGCTCAGGCGATCGCGGCGGTGACGGCCGCCGACACCGCCGCGTGCAGCGCGCGGTTGGGCTCGCGCTCGGTCCGCACGCGCAGGATCGTGGTGGCGCTCGAGGCCAGCGCGGCGTCGAGCGCGGCCCGGAAGCCCTCGGGCGAGCCGAGGTCCTCGAAGCCGCAGCCGAAGAGCGCCGCCGCGTGGGCGAAGTCCAGCCCGTGCGGCGTGGCGACGTGGGTCTCGAACGCCGCGCCGGCGCCGGCCACGGGCAGGAAGTGGAAGATGCCGCCGCCGTCGTTGTCGACCAGCACGATCGTCAGCGCGAGCCCGAGCCGGCGCGCGGCGAGCAGCCCGCCGAGGTCGTGGGCGAGCGCCACGTCGCCGGTCAGCAGCACCACGGGCCCGCCGCCGGCCGCCGCCACCCCGAAGGCCGTCGAGACCGTCCCGTCGATCCCGTTGGCGCCGCGGTTGGAGAGCGTTCGCGGCGGGTCGTCGCGGACCGGGAAGAAGCTCTCGGCGTCGCGCACCGGCATCGAGGAGGCCACCACGAGCGTGGCGGCCGCCGGCAGGCGGACGCCGAGCTCGGCCGCCACGCGCGGCTCGCTCAGCCCGGCGGGGCCGAGCGTGGCGGCGATCGCGCCCGCGGCGGCGCGGTCGGCCCGGCGCCAGCCGTCCAGCCAGGCCGCCTCGGCCGGCGCGGCGACCCGCTCTGCCAGCCCCTCGGCCAGCGAGTGCGGGTCGGCGGCGGCGATCGTCGCCACCGCCGCGGCCGGATCCTGCCACGCGTTCTCGTCGTCGACGGCGACCTGCAGCGCACCGCCGAGGCCCGCGAGCCACTGGCGCAGCGGCTTGGAGGTGGGGAGGTCGCCGAAGCGCAGCACCAGCTGCGGCGCGTTGCGCCCCGCCCAGCCGGAGTCGCGCAGCAGCGCGTCGTAGTGGGCGACTGCTGCGGGGCCGCGCCGCGCGCCGGACAGCGGGTCGGCCAGCAGCGGGATCCGCGCGCGTTCGGCCAGGGCGGCCAGGGCGGGCCCGAGCCCGGGGTCGCGCTCGGCGCGCCCGGCGACGATCACGGCCCGCGGCCGCGCCGCGAGCTCCGCGGCGAGGCCGTCGAGCAGCGCCGGGGGTACCGGCGCGGGCGGGGCGGGACGCGTGACCCACGGGCGCCCGCCCTCGCGCCCGGCGAGCGGGGCCGGCTCGGGCGGCAGTGGCGCGTCGAGCACGAGCGGCTCGCGCAGCGCGAAGTTCACGTGCACGGGACCGGGGCGCCCCGCCGTCGCCGTCCACACCATGCGGCACGCGAGCTGGCGCAGCCAGCGGACCCGCCCCTCGGTCGCCGGGTGGTCGTCGACCTCGACGTAGGTCTTCACAGCCGTCCCGTAGAGCTTGACCTGGTCGATCGTCTGCCCGGCGCCGACGTCGCGCAGCTCCGGCGGCCGGTCGGCGGTCAGCACGATCAGGGGGACGCGCGCCTCGTGCGCCTCGACCACCGCCGGCAGGTAGTTGGCCGCCGCGGTCCCGGACGTGCAGGCGAGCACCGCGGGCACACCGCTCGCCTTGGCCACGCCCAGCGCGAAGAAGGCGCCGCAGCGCTCGTCGAGGTGCGAGCTGGTCTCGAGCCGCTCCTCCCACACCAGCGAGAGCACCAGCGGCGTGGAGCGCGAGCCGGGCGAGGTGCAGGCGTGGCGCACCCCGCAGCGGACGAGCTCGTCGACGAAGGCGCGCAGCCCGAGATAGGCGTCGGCGGCGCTCACGGGCGCGGGGCGTGGAGGGCGGGCGCTGTCATGGTGCTCGGCGATGCCCGAGGACGTCGTCCTGCTCCACGGCTTCACCCAGACGGGAGCGAGCTGGGCCCCCGTGGCCCGGGCGCTCGGAGAACGCTACCGAGCCGTCGCGCCGGACCTCCGGGGCCACGGGGGCGCGTCCGCGACGCGGCCGGTGAGCTTCGACGCCGTCGCGGACGACCTGGACGACCTGCTGCCTGCGGCGGGAGCGGTGCTGGCCGGCTACTCGATGGGCGGCCGGATCGCGCTCGACTACGCGCTGCGCCGCCCGGAGCGGGTGCGGCGGCTCGTGCTGGTCGGGGCGAGCCCGGGCCTGGCGGACGCGGCCGAACGCGAAAGCCGTCGCCGCGCCGACGACGAGCTCGCGACCCGCATCGAGGCGATCGGCGTCGAGGTCTTCGCCCGCGAGTGGGGTACGCAGCCCCTCTTCGCCGGCCAGCCGGCCGCGGTCGCCCGGGCCGCCCGCGCCGACCGCCTGCGTAACACCGCCGACGGCCTGGCCGCGGCGCTGCGCGGGCTCGGCACGGGCGTCATGACGCCGCTGTGGGACCGGCTGGGAGGCCTGGCGCTGCCGGTCGTGCTGGTCGCCGGCGAGCGCGACGCGAAGTTCCGCGCGCTCGGTGAGCGGATGGCCGCGGCGCTGCCGCGGGCAGAGCGGGTCGCCGTCGCGGGCGCCGGGCACGCCGCGCAGCTCGAGCGCCCGGAGGCGGTCGCCGCCGCGATCGCCGGCTGGACGCCGCGGCGCTAGGCCGCGGCGGGCGCGGCGCTGCGCGAGCCGGCGCGCTCGGCGAGCCCGCTCGCGCACTGGCCGAGGAAGCGCGCGATGCCCTTCTCCAGCACCCAGCCCGTGCCCGGGCGCTGCGCCTCGAACGACGCGCGCCAGCGGATCCCGGTGCCACCGCCGGCGGCCGGCGTGAGCTCGACGCTCGCCGTGTAGTCGCGCACGGGGAGCCCTGACAGCGAGGCGTAGCGCAGCCGCCTGTCCGGCGTGACCTCGAGCAGCTCGTCACGCCCGAGGGTGCGGCCGCGCGTGAAGCGCCGGATCGCGCCGGGGCCCTCTGGCGCCGGGTCGCCCGGGCGCTCGAGCTCGAAGGCCTCGATCGGCGACCAGCTCGGCCAGCTGGCTCCGTCGGCCAGCAGTGCGAAGACGACCGAGGGCGGGGCGGCGGCGTGGGCGCGGACGTCGATCTCGCGGCGGCGGCTCATGGGGAGGCTCCTCGTGGGGGAAGAAGTGAACCAGTCGGTACAGGCAATGTACCATGTGGATCAATGGCCTCGGAGAGCCGCCAGCGGCTGCTGGACGCCGCCGTCGAGCACGTGGCCCGCCACGGGCTCGGCGACCTCAGCCTGCGCGGGCTCGCACGCGAGCTGGGCACCAGCCACCGCATGCTCAGCTACCACTTCGGCTCAAAGCAGGGGTTGCTGGTCGCGGTCGTCCAGGCCGTCGAGCAGCGCCAGCGCGACGCGCTGGCCGAGCTCGAGCTCGAGCCGGGACTCTCCCCGGAGCAGGTCATGCGCCGCATGTGGGAGCACCTCGCCGATCCCGCACTGTGGCCGCACGAGCGTCTCTTCTTCGAGATCTACGGCCAGGCGCTGCAGGGCCGCGAGCACACGACCTCGCTGCTGGAGGGCATCGTGGACTCCTGGCTGGAGCCCGCCGCCGGCCTCTACCGGCGCCAGGGGCTCGACGAGCGCACCGCGCGGGCCCAGGCGCGCCTGGGCCTGGCGGTGACGCGCGGCCTGCTGCTCGACCTGCTGGCCACGGGCGACCGCGCGGCCGTCGACGAGGCCGTCGAGCGCTTCGCCGAGCTGCAGTGGCCGGGCGAGCGCTGACGGCGGGCGCTCAGCGGTCGCGGCGCGCCGCCTGGACGACCTCGCGGATCGCGCGGACGATGACGCCCGGCTCGCTGAACATGATGTAGTGCCGGCTGCGCCGGGCGAAGACCTGCCGCCCGCCCGGCACCAGCCTGGTCAAAACGCAGCGGCTCGCGACGCTTCGCGCGGCGCATCTCGCTGAAGCTCGGCCGGAAGAGGACCTGCTCGAGGTCGGCGTAGTCCTCGAGGCCGGGCAGCGGGCCGTTGTTGATGGTGTCGAAGGCGGCCAGCTGGCCCCGCGTGAACTCGTCGGCCAGGACTCGTTCAGCGCGTCGACCTGCACCATGCCCACCACCCGGCCGGGATGGGTGCTGGCGAAGAGGCGCACGATCAGCCCGCCGGTGGAGTGGCCCGCGAGCACGAGCGGGCCGCGGATGCCGGCCGCGCGGATCAGGGCGCGCAGGTCGGCCACGGTGTCGGCCGCGGTGCGCGGCATGCGCACCGGATCGCTACGGCTGAACGCCTCGGCGCCCAGGGTCGTGCCGGGGCGGTCGAGGATGCACGCGCGGGTGAAGCGCGCCACGCCGGTCGCGACCGCCGTGCCCGTGGTCTCCTCGGGTGGGCATCCAGAAGTCGCCGCGGCTGCGCAGGCCGGCCTCGAGGATCACGGTCGGGCGGCCGCGACCGTGGCACTCGACGTACATCTTGCGGCCGTCGCCGATACCGACGAGCCCCGCGAAGTCGCCGGGGCCGAAGCGCACGGCCCCTCCGTCCTGGGCCTGCGCCGTGGCCGGTGCGAACGCGAACAGGGCGACGAGGGCCAGGCATCCGGCGAGGAGGCCGCGGGTGGTGGGCATGGGATGGCATTCTCAGGGCTCGTGACCGCCCTGTCAGTCGCCCAGGTGACAGCTCGGCCTCGTGCCGGTGGCTACTCCACGCCGAGCCCGGGGGCCGAGGGCACGCGGATCGCGCCCCGCACCGGCCGCGGCCCGTCGATCTCACCGTCGAAGACGTCCAGGGTGGCGAGCCCGTGCGCGGGCGTCGGCCCGCCGGCGGACAGGCCGGCGGCGGCGTGGACGGCGGCGGCGATCCCGGCCGGCCCGTCGTAGGTGGAGGCGAGGTAGACCGCGGAGCCGGCCGCGCGGGCCAGCGCGGCGTCGCGCAGGACGCCGAAGAGCCCGCCGCAGCGACTGACCTTCAGGCACACGGCGTCCGTCGCGCCGGAGTGCGCGGCGCCCGCCTCCGCGGCGGTCTCGTCCATGGCGAGCGGCACGTCGACTGCGGCGCGCACCTCGCGCAGCGGCTCGACGCCGTGCACGGGCTCCTCGGCCAGCTCGAGCCCGACGGGCGCGAGCGTCCTCAGGGCGGCCGTGGCCTCCGCGACGCTCCAGGCGCCGTTGGCGTCGACCCGGATCGCCATGCCCGGCCCTGACGCCGCCCGCACGGCCGCCAGGCGCCCGGCGTCGTCGCCGATCGCGACCTTGACCTTCACCGTGCCGAAGCCGTCCCGCGCCGCCGCGGCCGCGTCCTGTGCGGCGCCCTCGCGGTCCTCGGCCGCGATCGTCGCGTTGACCTCGATCGAGCGCGCGGCCTCGATCGAGATCAGCTGCGCCACCGAGCGCCCGGCGCGCTTGCCCGCGAGGTCCCACAGCGCGAGGTCGACCGCGGCGAGCGCCTGGGGCAGGTCGCGCTCGGCGCGGCAGGCGTCCAGCAGCTCCTCCGGCCAGCGCTCGCCGAGCTCGTCGAGCACGCTCGCGTAGACGTCGAGCGCGGCCCGGGCCGCGGCGAGCGGCACGCCGTCGTAGGGCTCCAGCGGCGCCGCCTCGCCGTGGCCGACCGTGCCGTCGGCGGCGAGGAGCCGAACGCGCAGCAGCCGTCGCTCGGTCAGCGTCCCCCATGCCGCCGCCAGGGGCCGGCGCAGGGACAGCACGACCGGCTCGACCTCGAGGCGCATCAGCTCGCGAGGATCCCCGAGGAGAGCAGCACGCAGAAGGCGAGCTGGAGCAGGCCGGTGCCCGCCAGCGCGCCGTTGAGCGCCGGCCCGTCCGAGCGCGTGCGCACCGTGCGCACGACCGGGATCGCCACCGGGACGGCGCCGAGCACCAGCAGCAGCCACGGGCCGAGCTCGGCGGACCCGAGCAGCCACGGCAGCGGCGCGGTCAGGAAGGCGCCGACGACCATCGCGGTGTAGAGGTCGCGCCCGCGCCGCGGCCCGAGGCGTACCGCCAGCGTGCGCTTGCCGGCGCGGCGGTCGGTCCGCAGGTCGCGGACGTTGTTGACCACCAGGATCGCCGAGGCCAGCAGCCCGACGGGCACCGCGAGCACGAGCGCCTCCCAGTCGAGCCGCTCGACCTGGGCGAAGAACGAGCCGGTCACCGCCACCACGCCGAAGAAGAGGAACACGAAGACCTCGCCGAGGCCCTCGTAGCCGTACGGCCGCGGGCCGCCGGTGTAGAGCACGCCGGCGAGGATCGAGGCCGCCCCGACCAGCAGCAGCTCCCAGCCGGCGGTGGCGATCAGGTAGGTGCCGGCCAGCACCGCAGCGGCGAAGGCGACGTAGGTGGCGATCAGCACCTGGCGCGGCGGCACGAGCCCGCCGGCGGTGACGCGGACCGGCCCGAGCCGGTCCTCGGTGTCGGCGCCGCGGCGCGCGTCGGAGTAGTCGTTGGACAGGTTCGTGCCGACCTGGATGAACGTCGCGCCCACCATCGCCGCCAGGAAGGTGAGCGCCTTGAAGGTGCCCTGGGTGGCGGCCAGCGCCGTGCCGACCAGCACCGGCGCGACCGCCGCCGGAAGCGTCCGCGGCCGAGCGGCCATCAGCCAGATGCGGGCGGCGCTCGGGCGGTCCGCCTGCAGCGCCGGTGCGTGCCCCGCCCCGGTCAAGGTCGCTTGGGGAACTTCGCGTAGTCCGGCGGGCGCTTCTCGACGTAGGCGTCGCGCCCCTCCTGCGCCTCGTCGGACATGTAGAAGAGCAGCGTCGCGTCACCCGCGAGCTGCTGGATGCCGGCCAGGCCGTCGTCCGCCGCGTTGAGCGAGGCCTTGAGCATCCGCAGGGCCAGGGGGGAGAGGGCGAGCATCTCGTGGCACCACTTGACCGTCTCTGCCTCGAGCTGCTCGAGCGGGACGACCGCGTTGACCAGGCCCCACTCCAGCGCGGTCTGCGCGTCGTACTGGCGGCACAGGAACCAGATCTCCCGCGCGCGCTTCTGGCCGATCTGGCGGGCGAGCAGCCCTGAGCCGTAGCCGCCGTCGAAGGAGCCGACCCGCGGCCCGGTCTGCCCGAAGCGGGCGTTCTCGGCCGCGATCGTGAGGTCGCACACGACGTGCAGCACGTGACCGCCGCCGATCGCGTAGCCCGCGACCATCGCCACCACCGGCTTGGGCGTGCGGCGGATCTGGACCTGGAGGTCGAGCACGTTCAGGCGCCCGATGCCCCGCTTGGCGACGCCGTCGTCGCCGATGTAGCCGTCGTCGCCGCGGATCCGCTGGTCGCCGCCGGAGCAGAAGGCGTCCGGTCCCTCGCCGGTCAGCACGATCACCCCGACCGCCGGGTCGTCGCGCGCGCGGTCGAAGGCCTCGGAGAGCTGGAAGAGCGTCTGGGGCCGGAAGGCGTTGCGGACCTCGGGCCGGTTGATGGTGATCTTGGCGATGCCATCGCCGGAGAGCTCGTAGCGGATGTCTGAGTACTCGCCGGCGGAGGTCCAGGTCACGGACACGTCCTTCAATGCCTCCGGGTCTGAAAGGGGACGGGCAGAATGAGCGTAGTGGCCACCCCCGTCCCATGGATCGCGCGCGCCGCCGCGCTGCACCCCGAGCGCGCCGCCGTCGAGCTGGCGGGCGGGGCGATGACCTACGTCGCCCTGCACGCGGAGGCGCGGGTGGTGGCCGGGCGGCTGGCGCGCGACGGCGTGCGGGCGGGGGAGCTGGTCGGCCTGGCCCTGCCCGCCGGTGCGGACTTCGCGGTCGCGCTGCACGCGTGCCTGCTGCTCGGGGCGGTGGCGGTGCCGCTGGACCCGCGACTCGCCGCGGACGAGCGCGCGGCGCAGGCCGCCGGGTGCGCCGTGGTCCTCGACGCGCTGCCCGCCGGCCGCGCCGGGGCGCTGCCGGGCTTCGCGGGCGTCGGCGACGCGCCGCTGATGGTCGTCCACACCTCCGGGACCACCGGCGCGCCCGTGCCGGTGCTGCTGACCTACGGCAACGTGCTGGCCAACGCGCTCGGCTCCGCCGTCGCGCTCGGCCTCGACCCCGCGGAGCGCTGGCTGTGCCCGCTGCCGCTCTCGCACGTCGGCGGGCTGATGGTGATGCTGCGCTCGGCGATCTACGCGACGACCGCCGTCCTGCAGCCGGCACCCTTCGACGCCGAGGCAACCGCCGCGGCGCTCGGCCGCGTCACGCTCGCCTCGCTCGTGCCGACGATGCTCGCGCGCGTCCTGGACGCCGGCCCGCCGGCGGCGCCGGGGCTGCGGGCGATCCTGCTCGGCGGCGCCGGCGCGCCGCGGGCGGTGCTGGCGCGAGCGCGCTCCGCGGAGCTTCCCGTCCGCGCGACCTACGGCCTCACGCAGGCCTGCTCCCAGGTGACCGTCGCCGCGGCCGGCGACCTCGAGACCGCCGGCCATCCGCTTCCGGGCATCGGCGTCGCGATCGCCGCCGACGGCGAGATCCTCGTCTCCGGCCCCACCGTGGCGGGCGGCGGGACGCTCGCCACCGGCGACCTCGGCCGCCTCGACGCGAGCGGGCGCCTGATCGTTGTGGGGCGCAAGGCGGACACCATCGTCACGGGCGGGGAGAACGTCGCGCCCGCCGAGGTCGAGGCCGTGTTGGTGACCCATCCGGCGGTCGCGGATGTGGCGGTGGTCGGGCGGCCCGACGCGGAGTGGGGGGAGGCGGTCACGGCGCTGGTCGTGCCGCGCGACGGCGCCGCCGTCGACGCGGGCGCCCTGCGCGCGTTCTGCGCGGAGCGGCTGGCCGACTACAAGGTCCCGAAGGCGGTCGAGCCGGTCGGCGAGCTCCCGCGCACGGCGTCGGGCAAGCTCTTGCGGCGCGTGCTGCCCAGATGAGTGATTCCACGACCGCGCGGCCGTGGAATCAATCATCTAGCGTGGCGGCGATGAGCGGACTGCCCGACGACTTCCGTGCCGAGAGCCGCCGCCGCTGGGCGCGCTCGGCGCCCGGCTGGGGCGCGCGCGGCGACGAGCTGCGCGCGGCGAGCATGCCCGTCTCGGCGTGGATGGTCGAGGCGATCCATCCCCAGCCCGGCGCCACGGTGCTCGAGCTGGCGGCCGGCACCGGGGACACCGGCTTCCTCGCCGCCGAGCTGATCCAGCCCGGCGGCGAGCTGATCTGCTCGGACTTCGTCCCCGAGATGCTCGCCGCCGCCCAGGAGCGGGCGCGGGCGCTCGGGATCCGCAACGTGCGCTTCCGCCAGATCGACGTCGAGACCTCGATCGACCAGCCGGCCGCGAGCCTCGACGCAATCCTGTGCCGCTGGGGCTACATGCTGCTCGCCGACCCGGTCGCGGCGCTGCGCGAGACGCGCCGGGTGCTGCGCCCGGGCGGCCGGGTCGCACTCGCCGCCTGGACCGGCCCGGAGGACAACCCGTGGAGCGCGCTGCCGGGCCGCGCGCTGGTGCAGCGCGGGCTGCTGGAGCCGCCCCCGCCGGGCGAGCCCGGCCAGTTCGCCTGGGCCGAACCCGGGCTCGCCGCGGCTGCCCTCCAGGACGGCGGGTTCACGGACGTCGAGGTCGAGGCGGTCGACTTCACGATGGACTACCGCGACGTGGACGACTGGTGGGCGGCGATCGAGGGGACGTCGATGCGCTTCAAGGACGCCGCCGCCGGCCTCGCGGGCGCTGAGCGCGACGAGTTGCGGGCGGAGCTGGCGGGTTCGGCCGAGCCGTTCGTCGTCGGCGACGGGCGGCTCGTGTTTCCTGCGCGGACGTGGGTGGCGGCGGCGACCGCCTGAGCGGGTTCCGGCGAACCCCGCATCGAGGGTGGCCCGGGGTGGGGCGGCTCGGTCCGCGCCGGACGCGCGACGGCATTTCCTCAGCATCGGGCCGATCGCAGTCCCGAAGCTGTGGTTGAGCCGCTCTGAGCGGCACTCCTTCAGCAGCGAGCCTCCAGCTCCCGCGGTGCTGAAGAAAGGCCGGTTGGCTCGCCCGCCCAAGTACCCCCGACCGCCCTCGATGCGGGTTGTCCGGCAGTGAGTGGCGGCTCGCGGATGAGGCTCGCGGATGAGGGTTTCGCCTGCCAGTCGAGTCGCACCTGCGGTGCGCTCGACTTGGGTTTCGCCTGCCAGTCGAGTCGCACCTGCGGTGCGCTCGACTTGGGTTTCGCCTGCCAGTCGAGTCGCACCTGCGGTGCGCTCGACTTCGGCGACGTTACAGTCACGCGCCATGTTCTACGACGACGATGCTGACCTCTCCCTTCTCGACGGCAAGACCGTCGCGATCATCGGCTACGGCTCCCAGGGCCACGCGCACGCGCTCAACCTCAAGGACTCCGGCGTCGACGTCGTGGTGGGCCTGCGGCCCGACTCATCGTCCGTGGAGAAGGCTCGGGCGGCGGGGCTCGAGGTGACCGGGGTCACCGAGGCCGCCTCGCGCGGCGACATCGTGATGATCCTGCTGCCCGACGAGAAGCACGGGGCGGTGTGGCGCGAGCAGATCGCCGACGGCGTCGCGCGCGGCAACCTGCTGCTGTTCGGGCACGGCTTCTCGATCCACTACGGCGAGATCGAGCCGCCGCCCGAGGTCGACGTCGCGCTGGTCGCGCCCAAGGGCCCGGGCCACCTGGTCCGCCGGCAGTACACCGAGGGCAGCGGCGTCCCGTGCCTGATGGCCGTCCAGCAGGACCCGAGCGGCACCGCCTCCGCGCTCACGCTCGCCTACGCCAAGGGCATCGGCGGCACGCGCGGCGGCGTGATCGAGACGAGCTTCCGCGAGGAGACCGAGACCGATCTCTTCGGCGAGCAGGCCGTCCTCTGCGGCGGCGTGTCCGAGCTGGTGCGGGCCGGCTACGAGACGCTCGTCGACGCCGGCTACGACTCCCGCCTGGCGTACTTCGAGGTCCTGCACGAGCTCAAGCTGATCGTCGACCTGATGTACGAGAAGGGCATCTCGGGCATGCGCTACTCGGTCTCCAACACCGCCGAGTACGGCGACCTCACGCGCGGCAGCCGGGTGATCGGCGAGCCGACCCGCGAGGCGATGCGCACGATCCTGGACGAGATCCAGTCGGGCGCCTTCGCGCGCGAGTGGATCGCCGAGAACCGCGCCGGCCAGGAGAACTTCCAGCGGATGCGCAAGGAGCAGGCCGGCCACCAGATCGAGCGCGAGGGCAAGGAGCTGCGCTCGATGATGGACTGGATCGAGACCGAGTTCTGATCGCGGGCGCGCGTGGCGGCGCAGTCGCCGCCCGTCCGCTTGACAGAATCCCCGAGACCATGGCCGAGGAGCCCACCGCCTCCGGCTGGCTGCCACCGCACGCGCCGGGCGCCAAGCCGCCGCCGCGGTTCGAGCCGGCCCCCGAGCCGACCGAGCCCACCGAGCCCGACGAGGCGCCGGCGGCTCCCGCGACGCCGGCCGGCGAGGACCCGGCGCCGGGCGGCTGGGCGCCGCCGGCCGCCACCCCGCCCGCCGGCCCGTCGCCGCCCACAGCCGCGTCGGCGTCGGCGCCGGACGGCGGGACCCCGCCGAGCTTCGTCGCCTCGCCCCCGCGCAGCCCGGCCAACAGCCTCGCCGTCGTCTCGCTGGTCCTGAGCAGCTGCGGGCTCGCGCTCCTGCTGCTCTCCCTGGGGCTGTCGTTCATCTTCTCCATCCCGCTCGCCGGCGGCGGCTGGGTCGCCGCCCAGCGCGCCCGCAACCGGATGGCCAGGGGCGAGCCGGGCGGCGGGCAGGTCAAGGCCGCGTTCTGGCTCGCGATCGCCACGACGGTGCTCGCGGTCGGCGCGGCCGTCGCCTGGATCGTGCTCATCACGGTCTTCGACTTCTCGCTGGAGGACTTCCGCCGCGACCTCGAGCGCGAGCTCGAACGCCAGCGCGAGCAGCAGGGCAGCGACGATCCGCGCGCGCTCCTGGAGGGCTTGCGCCTGGCCGCCCATGCCCTCCTGCGCCCCTTCTAACCTCATCGCCCGCCCATGACCCAGCCGCCGAATCCCTTCGTCAAGCAGTACCTGATGACCGCCGGGCCCACGCCCGTGCCGCCCGCCGTCTCCCAGGCGATGGCCACGCCGATGCTCTACCACCGCGCACCGGCCTTCGTGGAGGTCTACGAGCGGGTGCTGGCCAAGCTGCCGGCCGTCTTTCAGGCGACCAACGACGTCTTGACCTTCGCGGCCAGCGGCTCGGGCGCGATGGAGTCCGCGGTCGCCAACCTCGCGCGGCCGGGGCGCCACGTGCTGGCGTGCGCCGCGGGCAAGTTCGGCGAGCGCTGGATCGAGCTGGGCGAGGCCTACGGGGCCGAGCTGCATCGCTACGAGCCCGGCTGGGGCGAGCGCCTGGATCCCGCCGCGATCGACGCCGAGCTGGCCGCCGAGCCGCGCATCGAGGTCGTCTTCGCGACGCTGAGCGAGACCTCGACCGGTGTCGTGCACCCCGTCCAGGCGATCGCCGAGGTCGCCCGCGCCCGCGGCGCCGTGCTCGTCGTCGACGCGGTCAGCGGGCTCGGCGCGGCCGAGCTGCGCCAGGACGCGTGGGGGATCGACGTCGTCGTCGCCGGATCCCAGAAGGCGCTGATGTGCCCGCCCGGGCTCGCGTTCGCCTCCGTGTCGCCGCGCGCGCTCGAGCTCGCCGCCACTGGACCCGGCGGGCGTTACTACTTCGACTGGGCGAGGACCGCCGCCAGCCAGCGCAAGGGCGACAGCCCGTTCACCCCGGCGGTGCCGCTCATCCTCGGGCTCGACGTCGCGCTCGACTTGATCCTCGACGAGGGCCTCGAGCGGGTCTTCGCCCGCCACGCGCTGCTCGCCCGGGCCACCCGCGCCGGCGTGGGAGCGCTCGGGCTCGACCTGTACGGCGACCCGGACGAGCGCTCGACCGTGGTCACCGCCATCGACCTGCCGTCAGAGATCGACGGCGCCAAGCTGCCGGGCGCGCTGCGACGCCTCGGTATCACCGCCAACGGCGGGCAGAACCAGCTCAAGGGCCGGATCCTGCGGATCGCGCACTGCGGCTACTTCGGCGCCTTCGACATCCTCACCTCGCTGTCGGGGCTGGAGATGGCGCTCGACCAGCTCGGCCATGACGTCGACCACGGCGCCGGCGTGGGGGCGGCCCAGCGGGTCTTCCTCGAGGCCGGCGTGCTCGCCACCGCCGCAGCGGGCTAGTGCTCGAAGCGCAGTACCGGGTCCTCGTCTCCGAGCAGATCGCCGACTCGGGGGTCGGCCTGCTGCGCGAGCGCTTCGCCGTCGACCTGGGGCTCGGGTGGTCCGAGGAAGAGCTGGCCGAGCGCATCGGCGCTTACCACGGGATCTTGATCCGCTCGGCGACGCAGCTGACCGCCGACGTGATCGAGAAGGCCGACAACCTCAAGGTGATCGGCCGCGCAGGCATCGGCGTCGACAACGTCGACGTCGGCGCCGCCACCCGGCGCGGGATCATCGTCGCCAACGCGCCGCAGTCCAACGTCGTCGCCGCCGCCGAGCACACCGTGGCGCTGATGCTCGCGCTGGCCCGTAACATCCCGCAGGCGCACGGCTCGCTGATCGCCGGGCGCTGGGAGCGCTCGCGCTTCGGCGGCGTCGAGGTCTACGAGAAGACGCTCGGCGTGCTGGGCTTCGGGCGCATCGGCCAGCTCGTCGCCGCCCGTGCCCGCGCGTTCGGGATGCGCGTGCTGGCCTACGACCCCTACGTCGGCGCCGAGCGCTTCCGCGAGCTGGGCGCCGAGCAGGCCGCCACGCCGGCCGACGTCTACGCCCAGGCCGACTTCCTCACCCTGCACCTGCCCAAGACGGCCGAGACGCGCGGCTGGCTCGGCCCGGAGGCCTTCGCCCAGATGCGCGACGGCGTGCGGATCGTCAACTGCGCCCGCGGCGAGCTCGTCGACGACGCGGCCCTGAAGGCCGCGCTGGACGCCGGCAAGGTGGCCGGCGCCGCGCTCGACGTCTTCCCGTCGGAGCCGATCACCGACTACCCGCTCTTCGACGGCTACGACAACGTCGTGGTCACCCCGCACCTGGGCGCCTCCACGACCGAGGCCCAGGACCGCGCCGGCATCCAGACCGCCGAGCAGGTCGTCGCCGCGCTCACCGGCGGCGTCGTCTCCACCGCGGTCAACGTGCCGGCCGTCTCGCCGGAGGACATGGAGGTGCTGGGGCCGTTCCTGCCGCTCTGCCGCCGGCTGGGGAAGCTCGCGATGGCGCTGGTCGAGGCGCAGGGGATCGAGCGGATCGAGGTCGACTACCTCGGGCGGATCGCCGAGCGCGACACCCGCCTGCTCACCCTGTCCGTGCTCAACGGGCTGCTCAGCCTGACCGAGGAGGACGTCAACCTCGTCAACGCGACCGCGCTGGCCGAGCAGCGCGGGCTCGAGCTCTCAGAGCGCAAGGAGACCGTCGCGCGCGACTTCACCGACCTCGTGCGGATCACGGTCGTGGCCGGCGGGGTCCGCAGCCGGGTGGTCGGGACCACGCTCGGCCGCCATCACCGGCCGCACCTGCTCGAGGCCTGGGGCCAGCGGTTCAACCTGCAGCTCGAGTACGACCACCTCGCGCTCTTCCGCTACGTCGACCAGCCCGGCATGATCGGCCGCGCCGGCTCGCTGTTCGGCGAGCGCGGGGTGAACATCTCCGGCGCCGCGGTCGGCCGCGCGGCCCCGGGCGAGGACGGCCGCTCGGCCGAGACCGCCGTGATGGTCGTGATGACCGACAACCCGGTGCCGGCCGACGTGGTCGACGCGATCGTCGCCTCCGACGGCTTTCTGGCCGGGCGAGCGGTCACCCTGTAGCCGCGGGTCCAGTAGGTTCCCCGGCCCACCGGGGACTCGGAACCACGACGGGAGAGGGGCTGGGAGATGGCAAGCAGCGCCGAGCCGGCGCCGCCCGCAGAGTCGGGCGTGGGCGGAAAGGGCCTCAAGCAGAACGCGATCGGCTTCGTCGACGCGCTCGTCATCGGGCTCGCCTCCACAGCGCCGGCCTACTCGCTGGCGGCGGTCATCGGGCTGGTCGTGGTGGCCGTCGGCGTGCAGGCGCCCGCCGTGCTGCTGGCCTCCTTCGTCCCGATGTTCTTCATCGCGGCGGCGTTCTTCTACATGAACCGCGCCGACCAGGACTGCGGGACGACGTTCTCGTGGGTCACGCGCGCGCTGGGGCCGTGGCTCGGCTGGATGGGCGGCTGGGCGATCTGCACGACCGGCATCCTGGTCATCGGGTCGCTGGCCGACGTCGCCGCGCGCTACTTCTACCTGCTGATCGGCGCCGACGGCGCGGCGGAGTCCAAGCTCGCCATCACGGTGCTGGCGGTCGTGGTCATCGCCCTCATGACGCTGGTCTGCGTGCTCGGCACCGAGCTCTCGGCGCGCTTTCAGAACATCCTGATCTTCGCCCAGGTGGGCGCGCTGCTGGTCTTCGCCGTCGTCGCGCTCTACAAGGTCGCGGCGGGCGATGCCCCCGAGGGCTCGCTCACGCCCGAGCTGTCGTGGTTCTCGCCGTTCGCGGTGGAGAGCACGAGCCTGCTGATCAGCGGCCTGCTGATCGGCGTGTTCATCTACTGGGGCTGGGAGAGCGCGGTCAACCTCACCGAGGAGGTCGAGGACTCCGCGAGCGCCCCCGGCCGCGCCGGTGTGTTCTCGACGCTGATCCTGCTGGTCACCTACCTCTCGGTCGCGGTCGCGGTGGTCGCCTTCGCGGGCCTCGGGCGGGTGTCGGAGTTCGAGGACGACGACGCGGTGCTCTCGACGCTCGCCACCGACGTGCTGGGCACGCCGTGGGACCAGCTCGTCGTGCTCGCGGTGCTGACCTCGGCGCTCGCCTCGACCCAGACCACGATCCTGCCGGCGTCGCGCACCTCGCTCTCGATGGCGCGCGCGGCCGCGATGCCCGAGGCGCTCGGCCGCGTGCACCCGCGCTATCTGACCCCGCACGTCTCGACGGTCGTGATCGGCGTGCTGGCGACGGTCTGGTACGTCTCGGTCAACGCGATCTCGGAGAACTTCCTCTTCGACACGCTCTCCGCGCTGTCGCTGATGATCGCCTTCTACTACTCGCTCAGCGGCTTCGCCTGCGTCATCTACTACCGGCGGGAGCTGACGAAGTCGATCACGAACTTCCTCTTCATCGGCGTGGCGCCGTTGCTCGGCGCGCTGCTGCTCGGCTACCTGTTCCTGCGCTCCGTGCTCGACCTGGCCGACCCGGGGGCGTCCTACAGCGGCGGCTCGGTGCTCGGCCTGGGCATCCCGCTGGTGATCGGCGGCGGATTCCTTCTGCTCGGGGCGATCCTGATGATCCTGTGGCGGCTCGGCGGCCACGAGCGCTTCTTCGGGCGAAAGCCCTTCGAGGCGGTGCCGCCGGAGATCGCTTCCGGCAAGGCCAAGCCGCTCGACACGGCGGCGGCCGAGGACCCGGTCTGATGAGCGGCACCCTGATCGTCGGCTACGACGACACACCTGCCGCGCGCCAGGCGCTGGACTTCGCGCTGGAGCTGGCGGCGCTTGCGGGCGACCGGGTGGTGGTCGCCTACGCCGCCAAGCCGCCCGGGCGCCCGGGCGAGGAGTACCGCGCGCTCGCCGAGGCGACGCGCGAGCTCGGCGAGCAGGCCGTGGCCGAGGCCACCCGCCGCGCCACCGAGGCGGGCGTCGCGGTCGAGGCGCGCGTCGAGCCGCTCGGCCCGGTCGACCTCCTGCTCGGGCTCGCGGACGAGCTCGACGCGCGCCTGATCGTCGTCGGCACCTACGGCGAGAGCCCGCTGCGCGGCGCCGTGGTCGGCTCGACGCCGCACAAGCTGCTGCACCTCTCCGAGCGGCCCGTGCTGGTGGTGCCGGCGCCGCACGGCCGCGCGCCCTGACCTCGCTCAGCGCACGATGTGCATGCCCAGCAGTGCCGGCAGGCCCGCGACAGCGCGGGTCGGCAGATCGGCGCGGCCGCCGGTCTCCTCGATCGCCTCGCGGCGGGCGAGCGCGCGGCGAATGACCGTCGCGCCGGTGATCCGCAGCGGCTCGGGCGGGACGAGCGCTGGTGGCGGCTCGACGATCGCCAGGCGCGAGACGTCGTCGCGGCGGTCGAGCGCGAGCGAGGCGAGCGCTCGCCCCGCCAGGTGCGCGGGCCCGACGCCGTTGCCGGTGTAGCCGAACGCCGCCCACGCCCGTCCGCCCGGGAGCGAAGCGATCGTCGCGATGTGGGTGGGGGAGACGTCGATCGGCCCGCCCCAGGCGGCGTCGAGGCGGCGCCCCTCGAGCGCGGGGAAGAAGCGCAGGAGATCGCGAGTCGTGCGGGCGATCACCTGTGGGTCGACCTCCATCCGGTGCGTCGGGCGCGCGCCGGCCGCCATCCGGCCGCCGGCCCAGCCGAAGAGGATGCGCCCGTCGCGCGTGACGCGCGTGTAGTGCAGCAGCGCCCGGCCGTCGGAGATCGCCTCGCCGCCGGTCCAGCCGAGCGTCTCGATCACGTCCGGAACCGGCTCGGTCAGCACGATGTGGCTCGAGCTGACGGTCAGCCGGCGCGCGAGCGGGGCGAGCGTGCCCGACCAGGCGTTGACGGCGACCACCGCCGCCTTGGCGCGAACGCGGCCGCCGGCGGTCTCGGCCACCACCCCGCCGCCCTCGTGGCGCAGCGCGCGCACCCGCGAGCGCTCGTGGACCGCGGCGCCGCGGGCCAGGAGCCGGTCGCGCAGCCCGAAGGCCAGGCGGGCCGGATGCACCGTGGCGTGGGTGGTGATCCGCACGCCGCCGCGCAGCACGGGGGAGGCGCAGCGCCGCTGGACCTCCTCGGCGGAGATCGCCAGCACCGCGCGCCCGTCGACCGCGGCGCTCCCGACGCCGTCCTGCGCCGGCGCCGCCGCGACCACCAGCTGGCTGGAGGCGCGATACCACGCGTCGACCGCCTCGGCGTCACAGAAGGCGCCGATGTCGCGCACGCTGGCCTCCGACGCCGTGACGAGCGCGTCGGCGCGCTCGGCCCCGAACGCCTCGGTCAGGCGGCGCCGGCTGAGCCCCAGCGGGCTCACGAAGCCGCCGTTGCGCCCGCTCGGTCCGAGGCCGCAGCCACCGGCCTCCAGCAGCACCACACGGGCGTCCGGCGCGGCCGCCAGCACGTGCCAGGCGGCCCACATGCCCGTGTAGCCACCGCCGATCACCACGACGTCGGCGCTGGTGTCGGTCTCCAGCGGCGCGAGCGGCGGGGGCGGGCCGGCGTCGGCGATCCACCAGCCGTGGGCGTCGTGTCGCATCGCGACGGGAGTCTGACGCCCGCGATCGCCGCGGCGCGCCAAGTGCGGATCTGCGCTCTAAGGTGGCGGCATGTCGCTCGCCGAGGACGCCCACGACCACCTGCTCCTGCACTTCGCGCGCAACGGCGCCTACGGCCCGGGCGGCACCCCGCTGCTCGTGCTCGAGCGCGGCGAGGGCGCCTACGTCTTCGACACGGAGGGCAACCGCTACCTCGACGGCCTCTCCTCGCTCTTCTGCGCCCAGCTCGGCTACTCCTACGGCGAGGAGATGGCCACCGTCGCCGGCGAGCAGCTCACGACGCTCGGCTTCCACACCAACTGGGGCACGGCGCACCCGCCGGCCATAGAGCTCGCCAAGGCGCTGGCCGAGCGAGCCCCGGGCGACATCGAGCGCGTGTTCTTCACCTCGGGCGGCTCGGAGGCGGTCGAGGCGGCGTGGAAGCTCGTGCGCCAGTACCACGAGGCCAACGGCGAGTCGCGGCGCACGAAGGTCGTCGCCCGCGACATCGCCTACCACGGGGTCACGCTCGGGGCGCTGGCCTTCACCGGCGTGGAGAAGATGAAGGCGCCCTTCGGCGCCCCCACCGTCGACGTGGTGCGCGTCGCCAACACGAACCCCTACCGCGCGCCCGACGCCGGCGACGAGGCCGCGCAGTGCCGGCGGCTGCTCGACGAGGTCGAGCGGGCGATCCTCGACGCCGGGCCCGAGACCGTCGCGATGATCATCGCCGAGCCGGTCCAGAACGCGGGCGGCTGCCTCGTGCCTCCGGAGGGCTACTGGCCGGGCCTGCGCGAGCTGGCCGACCGTCACGGCATCGTGCTGGTCGCCGACGAGGTGATCACCGGCTTCGGCCGTCTGGGCGAGTGGTTCGGCGTCACCCGCTACGACACGACGCCGGACATCATCACCGTCGCCAAGGGCCTGACCTCGGCTTACGCGCCGATGGGCGCCGTGCTGGTCTCCGACCGCATCGCCGAGCCGCTCTACGACCAGGGGCGGATGCTCCTGCACGGCATCACCTTCGGCGGCCACCCGGTCGCGGCGGCGATCGCCCTGCACAACCTCGAGCTCTTCGAGCGCGAAGGGGTGCTGGAGAACGTGCGCGCCCAGGAGCCGTGGCTGCGCGAGCAGCTCGAGGGCCTGCGCGACCGGCTGCCGATCGTCGGCGACGTGCGCGGCGCCGGCTTCTTCTGGGCGCTCGAGCTGGTCAAGGACGAGCGCGGGTCGCGCTTCTCGGCCGACGAGCGCGAGGAGCTGCTGCGCGGCTTCCTGACCGGGCGGCTGCTGGAGGCCGGCCTGATCGCCCGACCGGACGATCGCGGCGACGCCGTATTGCACCTCGCGCCGCCGCTGGTCTGCAGCCGCGCCGAGCTCTCCGAGCTGGTGGAGAAGACCGAGGCCGTGCTCGCCGACGCCTCCGAGCGCTTCTTCGTCGCCGCCGCGGCCTGATTGCTAGGCTCAGCCCCGATGTCGCTCCGGCGTCACCTCCTCCTCCTTCTCCTCCCCCCGCGGGGGGAATAACGCGCGGGCGGCCGCAGCAGCCGCGACACGAGGTGGAGCAGGGCCCGAGGTAATCAGAGACTTGAGATAGGAGCGACCCAATGGACCCCGACCGGGTCATCATCTTCGACACGACACTGCGCGACGGCGAGCAGTCGCCGGGCATCTCGCTCAACACGGGCGAGAAGCTCGAGATCGCCCACCAGCTCGCGCGCCTGGGCGTGGACGTCATCGAGGCCGGCTTCCCGATCGCCTCCCCGGGCGACTTCGAGGCCGTCCAGGCGATCGCCCGCCAGGTCGAGGGTCCCGTGATCGCCGGGCTGGCCCGCGCCCACGCGGCGGACATCGAGCGCGCCGCGGAGGCCGTGCGCGACAGCGCCCGCCCGCGCGTGCACACCTTCATCTCGACCTCGGACATCCACATCGAGCACCAGCTGCAGTCCACGCGCGCGGACGTGCTCGGCCAGGCGCGCGCCGCGGTGGCCCACGCGCGCGCGCTGGTCGACGACGTCGAGTTCTCCCCGATGGACGCCACCCGCGCCGAGCCCGAGTTCACCGCCGAGGTGATCGCCGCCGCGCTGGAGGAGGGCGCGACGACGATCAACGTGCCCGACACCGTCGGCTACACCACCCCGGAGGAGTACGCCGCCTTCCTGACGCGCCTGTACGCGCTCGTGCCGGCGCTGGGCGACGCGGTGCTCTCGGTCCACTGCCACGACGACCTCGGCCTCGCGGTCGCGAACTCCTACGCCGGCCTGCGCGCCGGTGCCCGCCAGGTGGAATGCGCGATCAACGGGATCGGCGAGCGCGCCGGCAACGCCTCGCTGGAGGAGATCGTGATGCTGCTGCACACGCGCGGCGCCGCGAGCGGCCTGAGCACCGGGGCCGTCACCAAGGAGATCGCCCGCACGAGCCGGCTCGTCTCGCGCCTGACCGGCTACACGGTCCAGCCCAACAAGGCGATCGTCGGCCGTAACGCCTTCGCGCACGAGTCGGGCATCCACCAGGACGGGGTGCTCAAGGCACGTGAGACCTACGAGATCATGGACGCCACGACGGTCGGCCTGGACGCCAACCAGCTGGTGCTGGGCAAGCACTCCGGCCGCCACGCGCTGCGCTCGGCGCTGCAAGAGCTCGGCTTCGAGGTCGACGGCCAGGCACTCAACGCCGCCTTCAAGCGCTTCAAAGAGCTCGCGGACAAGAAGAAGCAGGTCACCGCGATGGACCTCGAGGCGCTGGTCACCGACGAGCTGCGCGAGCAGATGCGCGCCTACGTGCTGGAGGGCTTCGACGTCGACGTCTCGACCGTCCGCCCGCCGCATGCCCGCGTGACCGTGCGCAACCCGGAGGGCGAGCTGATGCGCGGCGACTTCACCGGCGACGGGCCGGTCGACGCGATCTTCCGCGCGATCAACGCGGCGACGCGGCGCGAGGCACGCCTGCGCGAGTTCCGCATCGACGCGGTGACCGGCGGCCAGGACGCGCTCGGCGAGGCCAGCGTCGTGCTCGAGATGGCCGGGCAGTCCGCGGCCGGCCAGGGCGTCTCCACCGACATCATCGAGGCCGCGGCGCTGGCCTACGTGCGCGCGCTCTCCAACGCGGAGCGCCGCGTGCTTGCGGCCGCCGCCGAGCCACCGGCCGCGGCGGTCGCCGAGCCCGAGCGCAAGCTGACCGCTACGCCGTAGCCCGGGCCGCCCGGGCCCACCGGTGGCCCTGGGCGACGGCCGCGTCGAGCACCGCCTCGGCGCGGCTTGCGTCCATGAGCTCCTCGCCCATCGCCGCGGCGCTGGCGCGGTCGGGGGCGACGACCTGCACGCGCGCGCCGCGCGCCTGCAGCGCGAGCGTCTCGGCCGCCACCCCGGCGCGGGTGAGCGAGCGCAACGCGTGGTAGGCCGAGCGGCGCGAGCCCGGCAGGGCGGTCGGCACGAGGCACAGGACCTCGTCGCCGCGGCGGGCGGGGACCGCGTCGAGGTTCGTCGGGCTCCAGACGCCGCCGTCGACGTACTCGCGCCCGCGGATCTCCACCGGGGCGAACAGCCAGGGGACGGCGCAGGAGGCGAGCACCGCGTCGCGCACGCTCGCGCCCGGCGCGTCCGGGGCCCCGAAGATCACCCGCCGGCCCGAGCGGCGGTCGACGGCGGCGATCCGCAGCCGGCCGTCGAAGCGGGCGCCCAGCTCGTCCACGGCGTCGCCGAGCTCTGCGAGCGTCCGCGCCGGGCGCGGGGCGCGGCGCAGCGCCAGCGCCCGCGCGGCCGCGCCGCCGGGAGCCGACGCCGCCAGCGCGAGCGGCGCGACGGGCGCCGTGACCGCCCGGCCCGCCCGCAGCGCCCCGAGCAGCGGCCGCGGCAGGCGGCGCTCCCCGGTGTCGTGCACCTCGGCGGCCGCGTCGCCGAGCTCGCGGGCGCCGCGGTCACCCGCCGCCGGCGCCCGGCCGCCGGCCAGGGCGGCCACCACGATCGAGCCCGCCGAGGTGCCCAGCAGGCACGCGCACGCGCGAAAGTCGATCCCGGACGCCGCCGTGGCGCCCGTGAGCACGCCGCGCGCCCACGCCTCACCGAGGGTCCCGCCGGCCCCGACCACGAGCATGTCGGGGGCGTTCAGAACAGCTCGCGAAACTGCGTGATGGACACGATCACCGACAGCACGCCGAACAGGCCGAAGGCCCACGCCAGCGCGACCAGCCGCACGCCGCGGACCTTGATCGGTGCCGGCAGGAAGCGGCGGTTGATGATCATCAGCAGCCCCGAGTAGATGAACATCACGACCCCGCTGAGCGCGGCCGAGAGCGTGACGAGCACGAGCGGTTGGTCGAAGCCCGAGAGCAGCGTCGCGCAGCCGAAGGCCAGCATCCCCCAGATGACGACGAAGTAGAGCTTGCTCTCGGTCCAGCGGGCGCTCTCGCGCAGGTAGCCGACGCGCAGCACGTCGGCGACGAGCCGGCCGACGTAGTCGGTGATCCCGAGCGCCGCCCCGAACAGGCTGATCGCGCCGATCAGCCAGAAGAACGTGCCGAACCACGTGCCGACCTGCTCCTTGAGCACCTGGCCCTCGACCTCGATGAAGCCGAAGTTGTCGCTCGCGGCCTCGCCCAGGTCGCGGCCGAACACGGTCGAGTAGGCCAGCAGCGAGAAGACGGTGATGCTGATCGCCCCGATGCAGAAGAAGGAGACGAACTGCTCGACGTTCGCCCGCTTCCACCAGAGGCGCCAGCGGGCCATGTTCTCCTCGTCGGCCGGGAACACGTAGCCCTTGCCCGACGGCGCCGCCTCCTCCTCACCGGTCAGCGGGGAGACGACCCGGGGTGCGTACTGGCCCATCCCGAAGCCCTTGTCGCGGATCCAGTTGCTCTGGACGAGGTTGTTCGTCCCGCCCGCGCCCGCGTAGGCCAGCGCGCCCATCAGCACCGCCAGCTCGATCTCGGCCGGGAACGTGCCGAAGCTCGTGACGATCTGGCTGGCGTCGCTGAACGCGGTCGCGCTGATCGCGGTCGTCAGCGCGACGACGACGAACACGAGCACCGCGGCGACCTTGCCGAACTCGAGCTTCTCGATCGTCTGGTAGACGACCGGCGAGGCCGACAGCGCGATCCCGATCAGGATCATCACGCCGATGGCGATCACGGTCGGGTCGCCGCCGCCGAACAGGAAGGTGGTGATGGTCGCCCCGCTGATCGCCCACCCGGGCCACATGTTGGGCAGGATCGCGCCGACGACCATGACGAGTCCGAGCGGCCGCCACAGCCGCTGGAAGCCGGTGATCGCCGTCTCGCCGGTCGCGAGCGTGTAGCGCTCGATCTCCATGTTGATGAAGTACTGGGTGAGCAGCCCGACGATCGCCGCCCACAGGAAGACGAGCCCGACCTGCGAGGCGATGTAGGGGTAGAGGATGTACTCGCCCGAGGAGATCCCGACCCCGACGAGGATCACGCTCGGGCCGATGATCCTGCGCAGCGGCGCGGCCTCGGGCAGCTCGCGCTCGGTGACCGGCCCGATCCTGCCCTCCGGGATCGCGGCGGGGGGCGGAGCGTCGGGGTCGTCGCGGCGCTCGGTCGTGGCAGGGGCCGCCATAGGCCCTCTCCCTTCCCGCGGCGGGCTCCGGCTACTCCCGGCGGACCTACGTCAATCCCTGATTGATCAGCTTGACGCGAGCGGTGAACTGCTCTTGAATGACCGGTCCGGAGGTCGCGCGGCTGCGACCTCGGAGCCCAGGGTCGGGCCGGATCGAGGGGTGGGGGGATGCGCAGAGTGCACGGTGGTCTGGTGCTGGCCATGGCGACGCTGGGGATGCTGCTCGGCTCGGTGGGCGTGGCGGGGGCGCAGGGGCCGTGGACGGATCCCTCGCTGCCGGCGGACCGCCGCGCGGCGCTGCTCGTCGCCGAGATGACCCTGCAGGAGAAGGCCGAGCTGATGTCCAACGACACGGGTACGCCGTGGGCGTACTTCAACGCCGGCATCGAGCGCCTGGGCATCCCGTCGCTGCGGATGCTCGACGCCGGAAGCGGCCTGCGGCTCGGCGGGGTGACGCTGCCCGAGACGGGCAACCGCGCGACGGCGATGCCGTCCACGATGCTGCTGGCGGCCGCCTTCGATCCCGGGCTCGCCGCCCGCTACGGGCGGACCGTCGCCGACGAGGTGCGCCAGGTCGGTGGCAACGTGCTGCTCGGCCCGAACGGCGACATCGTCCGCAATCCGTGGTGGGGCCGCGCCAACGAGGGCGAGAGCGAGGACCCGCTGCTGACCGGCCGCGTGGTCGGCCCGTACGTGCGCGCCGTCAAGGACCGCGGCGTGATCGCCGACCTCAAGCACTACAACCTCTACACGCAGGAGCTCAACCGCAACGTGCCCTACGACGCGCTGGCCGACGAGCGGGCGATCCAGGAGATCTACACCCCGCCGTGGGAGGCCGCGGTCGACAACGGCCTGGGCTCGACCATGTGCGCGTTCAACCGCGTCAACGGCGAGTACGCCTGCCAGAACCGCTCGCTGCTGGTCGACATCCTCAAGCGCCAGCTGGGCTTCGACGGCTTCGTGCTGACGGACTTCGGCGCTGCGCACTCCACGGTGCAGTCGCTCAACAACGGGCTCGACATGGAGACGGGCAACCGGCAGTTCTACACGCCGGAGACCATCACCGCCGCGGTGCAGTCGGGTCAGGTGACCGAGGCCACCGTCGACGAGCACGTGCAGCGGATCCTGCGCACCATGTTCGACCACGGCCTCTTCGAGGACGACCCCGAGCCGTCGGCGATCCCGGTCGAGGAGCACGCGGAAACCGCTCGCGAAGTCGCCGAGGGCGGCATCACGCTGCTCAAGAACCGCGATGCGGCGCTGCCCCTGGACGGGCGAGCGGTCGACTCGATCGCGGTGATCGGCAGCGAGGCCAACTCAGGCCGCGCCCACACGCAGGGCGGCGCGTCCCACGTCAACCCGATCGACCCGGTGTCCGCTCCTCGACGGCGTGCGCGACCGCGCGCCGGCCGGCGTCGACGTCGAGTACGCGCCGGGCACCGACCCGGTCGGGCCGACGTCGATGCTGCCGGGACCGGCCGCCGCTCCGTCGTCGGTCTTCACCGCGCCGGACGGCGGCTCCGGCCTCGAGGCGGACTACTTCGCCGGCACCGAGCTCGCGGGCGAGCCGGTCGTGACCCGGACCGAGGCGGGCGTCCGCTTCGAGCAGAGCTTCCTCGGCGGCGGGCCGTTCTTCGGGAGCCTGTACGGCTCGCAGCTGCCCGAGACGCCGTTCGCGGCGGGATCGGTCCGCTACTCGGGCACGTTCACCGTTCCCGAGTCCGGCGACTACACGTTCGCCCTGACGGGCTGGGGGCAGGGCGAGATGTCCTTCGACGGCGACACCGTGATCGACTTCGCCACGGCGTCCGGCGAGGTCGCGACGGAGAGCACGGCCACGCTGAGCCTCGAAGCCGGCGATCAGCACGAGGTGACCGTCGAGTACCGCGTGACCAGTCCGTTCACCGGCCTCGAGGCCGGGTCGCTGCAGCTGGGCTGGACGCATCCGGCGAACGCCTATGCTCCCGACGTCGAGGACGCCGTCGAGCTCGCGCGCGAGTCCGACGTGGCGGTCGTCTACGCCACCACCTACGAGAACGAGCAGCGCGACCGGGCCAGCCTGACGCTGCCCAACGACCAGGACCAGCTGATCCGGGCGGTGTCGGCGGTCAATCCGAACACCGTCGTGGTGCTGGGGGTGGCCGGCCCGGTCACGATGCCCTGGCTCGGTCGGGTGGATGCCGTGGCCGACGCCTACTTCGGTGGCCAGGAGCAGGGCAACGCGATCGCCAACGTCCTCTTCGGCGACGTCAATCCGTCCGGCAAGCTGCCGATCACGTTCCCGCGCAACGAGGACCAGCCGGTGCGGCTCGGGATCGAGAACCCGTGGGACGTGCGGGACGACCTGACGGTCGACTACGACGAGGGCATCTTCGTCGGCTACCGCGGTTACGACCGCGAGGACGAGGATCCGCTGTTCGCCTTCGGCCATGGCCTCTCCTACACGTCGTTCGCCTACAGCAACCTGCAGGCGAGCGTGCGCGGCGGCGACGTCCGCGTCCAGTTCACCGTTCGCAACACCGGCCGGCGCACCGGTGCCGAGGCCGCGCAGGTCTACGTCGGAACGCTGCCCACCGGCGTGCCGACGCCGCCGCGGCAGCTCGCCGGCTTCGCCAAGGCCACGCTCGACCCGGGCGAGCGCGAGCGCGTCACGGTCACCGTCGACCGCCGCTCGCTCTCCTACTTCGACAGCGCCCGCAACGCCTGGGTCACGCCGGGCGGGCGGGTGGCGATCTCCGTCGGCAGCTCGTCCCGCGACCTCCGCCTCACGGGCTCCGTCGCCGTGACGGCCGGTGAGGAGGATCCGGTCGTCCCGCGCGGGCCGATCACCGGGATCGGCGGCAAGTGCGTCGACGTCGCCGGCGGGGCGACGGCCGACGGCACCGCCATCCAGCTGTTCGACTGCAACGGCACGACCGCCCAGCGCTGGAGCGTCACGGCGGACGGCACGCTGGAGGCACTCGGCAAGTGCCTCGACGTCGCGGGCGGCGCGACGGGCAACGGGAGCCGCGTCCAGCTGTTTGAGTGCAACGGGACGGGCGCCCAGCGCTGGGAGTCACAGGCGGACGGCACGCTTCGCAACCCGCAGTCCGGCCGTTGCCTGGACGCGACGGGTGAGAGCTCGGCCAACGGCACGCCGCTGATCATCTGGGACTGCCACGGAGGTGCCAACCAGCGCTGGCAGCTGCCCTGACGGCGCTCGGCCGGCGGCCCCGGCCGCCGGCCGGCTACGCCGGCGGCGAGCCCGCCACCGGCGCCTCGCGGTAGCGCGCGGCCATCGTCTCCAGCGTGGCCCAGTCCACGTCGCCGGCGTGGCCGGCCTGGCCGAACTGCTCCATCCGCTCGCGGCAGATCACCTGCACGGCGTCGCGCAGGGCGACGAAGAAGCCGCGCGGGTCGAACTTGTCGGGGTGGTCACGCACGTATTCGCGGACGGCCGCGGTGGCCGCGAGGCGCCCGTCGGTGTCGACGTTGACCTTGCGCACGCCGTGGCGGATGCCGCGCTGGATCGCGTCGACCGGAACGCCGAAGGCGGGCTCCAGGGCGCCGCCGGCGGCGTTGATGCGCTCGATCAGGTCGCCGGGCACCGAGGAGGAGCCGTGCATCACCAGGTGGGTGTCGGGCAGCCGGCGGTTGATCTCCTCGATCAGGTCCATGACCAGCACGTCGCCCGCCGGCGCCTCGGTGAACTTGTAGGCGCCGTGGCTCGTGCCGATCGCGACGGCCAGCGCGTCGACGCCGGTGTCGGCGACGAACTGCTCGGCCTGGTCGGGATCGGTGAGGTGGACCTCGCCCGAGCCGTGGCCGTCCTCGACGCCGCCGAGCGTGCCGATCTCGCCCTCCACCGTGACGCCGCGCGGGTGGGCGTACTCGACGACCTCGCGCGTCACCGCCACGTTGTACTCGTAGCTCGAGGGCGTCTTGCCGTCGCCCTCCAGCGAGCCGTCCATCATCACCGAGGTGAAGCCGGCGTCGATCGCGGACTTGCAGACGTCGGGATCGGACCCGTGGTCGAGGTGCAGGCAGAAGGGCACGTCCGGCCAGGTCTCCGCCCCGGCCAGGGCCATGTGGCGCAGGAAGGCGTCGCCGGCGAACTTGCGCGCGCCCGACGAGCACGCGACGATCACCGGCGAGGCGGTCTCGTCGGCCGCCAGCAGCACGGCCTGGAGCTGCTCGAGGTCGTTGAAGTTGAAGGCGGCGAGGCCGTAGCCGCCTTCGGCGGCGGCGTCCAGCAGCGGGCGCATCGGCACGAGCGGCACGTCAGTCTCCAGGTTCGCGGTGGCCGGTCTGGATCAGGTTCGAGCGGCGGGTCGAATGCCGGCCCTCGATCAGCCGGATCGCCCCCGAGCGAGACCTCATCGACAGCGACTGGGTGTATACCCGCTCCGGCGTGTAGCGCACCCCGCGCAGCAACTCGCCGTCGGTGACGCCGGTGGCGGCGAAGAAGATGTCCTCGCCGGAGACGAGGTCGGCGGTGGTCAGCAGGCGGTCGAGGTCGTGGCCCTGCTCCCGGGCCGCCGCGCGCTCGGCGTCGCTCTGCGGGTTCATCCGCCCGAGGATCTGGCCGTCCATGCACTTCAGCGCGCAGGCGGTGATCACGCCCTCCGGCGTGCCGCCGGTGCCGATGCACAGGTCGACGCTCGAGTCCGGGTCGGCGGCGAGGATCGCGGCGGCCACGTCGCCGTCGAGCAGGAACTTGATCCGCGCGCCGGTGGCGAGCACGTCTCGCACCAGCTCGGCGTGCCGCGGGCGGTCGACGATCGCCACCGTGATCTCGTCGGCGGACTTGCCGCGCCGCCGCGCGATCCGGCCGAGGATGTCGGCGATCGGCGCGCCGAGCTCGACGTCGTCGGCGACGTCGCCGGCCACCGCGCACGGACCTGTACGTGATAACGTACACCCGTATGGCCACGGCCACGGCCAGCCACCCCCGCCGGCGATCCCCAGCCTCGGCCCCCGCGTCCGCGCCCTGCGCGAGGCCGGCGGCCTGTCGCTCAGAGACCTGGCGGCGCGAGCCGGGGTCTCGGCGCCGATGCTCTCCCAGGTCGAGCGCGGGGAGACCAGCCCGACGCTGCAGGTCGCCGCGCGCATCGCGACCGGGCTGGACCTGCGGCTCTCCCAGCTGCTGCGGCTCGACGAGGCGGAGGCGGTCTCGGTCGTGCGCGCGGCGGATCGCCGCGGCGGTGGCACCGCCGGGCACCGCTACGAGATCCTGACCCCGCCGCTGCCCGGTCAGCGCGCGGAGGTCTCCCGCCACGCGCTCGCGCCGGGCGCGGTCACCGGTGGCCCCGGCGACCCGCCGATGCACGAGCCCGGCTCGCGCGAGACCGCGGTCGTGGAGACCGGCCGCGTCGCGCTGGTGCTCGACGGCGTCCGCCACGAGCTGGCCCACGGCGACGCGGTGACCTTCGACGCCGACCTGCCCCATCACTTCGAGAACCCCGGAGAGGAGGAGGCCGTCCTGCTGGCCGTCGTGTCGGCGGGCCTGCGCCGCTCATGACCCCCGCCACGCTCTTCGACCGGCTGTGGGCGGCCCACGAGGTCGCCCACGGGCTGCTCTTCATCGACCTGCACCTCGTCCACGAGGTCACGAGCCCGCAGGCCTTCGACGCCCTACGGCTCGCGGGCCGCACCGTCCGCCGGCCCGACCGCACACTCGCCACCGTCGACCACAACGTCCCCACCGACGGCACGCCGGTCGCGGCCCGCATCCGCGACGAGCTCTCGCGCGTGCAGGTGCAGACGCTCGAGCGCAACTGCGAGGAGTTCGGCGTCCCCCTCTACTCGATCGGCTCCGACCGCCAGGGCATCGTGCACGTCATCGGACCGGACCTGGGGATCACCCAGCCGGGCATGACGATCGTCTGCGGCGACTCGCACACCGCCACCCACGGCGCCTTCGGCGCGCTGGCCTTCGGGATCGGCACGAGCGAGGTCGAGCACGTGCTGGCCACCCAGTGCCTCGGCCAGGCCCGGCCGCGCTCGATGCGCATCCGCTACGAGGGCGAGCTCGGCTTCGGGGTGACGGCAAAGGACCTGATCCTCGGCACGATCGGGCAGATGGGCACCGGCGGCGCCGCGGGCCACGTGGTCGAGTACGCCGGCCCGGTGATCGAGGGGCTCTCGATGGAGGGCCGCATGACGATCTGCAACATGACGATCGAGGGCGGCGGCCGGGCCGGCATGATCGCGCCGGACGACACGACCTTCGAATGGATCGAGGGCCGGCCGGGCGCGCCCGAGAACTTCGACACAGCGGTCGCCGAGTGGCGCGAGCTGCGCACCGACGACGGCGCCCACTTCGACAAGGAGATCGTCGTCGACGCCGGGGCGCTCTCGCCGCTGGTCACCTGGGGGACGACCCCGGCGCAGGTGGTCGGAGTCGCCGACGCCGTGCCCGAGCCGCAGACCGAGAGCGAGCAGCGCGCGCTGGCCTACATGGACCTCGAGGCCGGCACCCCGATGCAGGACATCCGCCTCGATCGTGTCTTCATCGGCTCGTGCACCAACTCGCGGATCGGCGACCTGCGCGCCGCCGCGTCGGTGATCGAAGGGCGCAGGGTCTCGCAGGACCTGCAGGCGATGGTCGTCCCCGGCTCCGAGCAGGTGCGCGCCCAAGCGGAGGCCGAGGGCCTTGACCGTGTCTTCCGCGCCGCCGGCTTCGACTGGCGGACGGCCGGCTGCTCGATGTGCCTCGGGATGAACGACGACATCCTCGCCCCGGGCGAGCGCTGCGCCTCGACCTCGAACCGCAACTTCGAGGGCCGCCAGGGCAAGGGCGGGCGCACCCACCTCGTCTCCCCGCAGATGGCGGCCGCGGCGGCGGTCGAGGGCCACTTCGTCGACGTCAGGACGTGGAGCTGATGGAACCGGTCATCAGGATCCGGGGCGGCGTCACCGCGCTGGACCGCTCCGACGTCGACACCGACCAGATCCTCCCGGCGCGCTACCTCAAGCGCGTCGAGCGCAGCGGCTTCGGCCAGTTCCTCTTCGAGGACTGGCGCAAGGAGAACGGCCTCGAGCTGCCGGCCAACCCGATCCTCGCCACCGGCCCGAACTTCGGCTGCGGCTCCTCGCGCGAGCACGCGCCGTGGGCGCTGCAGGACTACGGGTTCCGGGCGATCGTGGCGGCCAGCTTCGCTGACATCTTCTACTCGAACTGCACGAAGATCGGGCTGCTGCCGGTCGTGCTCGACGAGGAGGACGTGCGCGCGCTGATGTTCACGGGCGAGGCCGAGATCGACCTCGAGGCCCAGGAGGTCCGCTTCGAGGGCCGCGACGTGGCCTTCTCGATCGACCACGAGCTGCGCCACCGCCTGCTGGAGGGGCTCGACGACATCGCCATGACGCTGCGCCAGGCCGACGCGATCGACGCCTACGAGCGCGACCGCGAGCGCAGCGGCCCCGTGACAGTCGAGCTCTGAGTGCCCGCCGCACGGATCGTCCTGCTGGCCGGCGACGGCATCGGGCCGGAGATCGCCGTTGCCGCCACGCGCGTGCTCGACGCCGTCGGCGCCTTCGAGTACGAGTCCCATCTCATCGGCGGCGCCGCCATCGACGCGCACGGGACCCCGCTGCCCGACGAGACGCTCGCCGCCTGCCGCGGCGCCGACGCCGTGCTGCTCGGCGCCGTCGGCGGCCCCAAGTGGGACACCACCGACCCGGCCGCGCCGCGGCCCGAGCAGGGGCTGCTCGGCCTGCGCGCCGGGCTCGGGCTGTTCGCGAACCTGCGCCCCGTCCGCCCGCAGGAGGCGCTCTACGACGCCAGCCCGCTCAAGCGCGAGATCATCGAGCGGACCGACCTGCTGGTGGTGCGCGAGCTGACCGGCGGGCTGTACTTCGGCGACCGCGGCCGCGTCGACGGCCGCGCGCATGACACCTGCGTCTACAGCGTCCCGGAGATCGAGCGGATCGCGCGCGTCGCCTTCCGCGCGGCCCGCTCGCGCGTGACGAGCGTCGACAAGGCCAACGTGCTGGAGACCTCGCGGCTGTGGCGCGAGGTGGTCATGCGCATCCACGCGACCGAGTTCCCCGCCGTCGAGCTCGAGCACCTGCTGGTCGACAACGCCGCGATGCAGCTCGTCGCCGCCCCGCGCCACTTCGACGTGATCGTCACCGAGAACATGTTCGGCGACATCCTCTCCGACGAGTCGGCGATGCTCACCGGCTCGATCGGCCTGCTGCCCTCCGCCTCGCTCGGCGACCCCGGGACCCCGGGTGTCTTCGAGCCCGTCCACGGCTCGGCGCCCGACATCACCGGCCAGGGCATCGCCAACCCGCTGGCGATGATCCTCTCCGCCGCGCTGATGCTGCGGCACGGCCTCGACCGGGAGGCCGACGCTGCGAGGCTAGAATCGGCCGTGGACCGCGCCCTGGCCAACGGGCTGCGGACCGCCGACCTCGGCGGCTCGGCCACCACGGACGAGGCCACCCGGGCCGTCCTGGCCACCCTCGACTAGGAGCGCAGACGTGCAGAACGCGGCGGAGCTGATCTGGATGAACGGCGAGCTCGTGCCGTGGGAGGACGCCAAGGTCCACGTGCTCACGCACGGCCTGCACTACGGCACCGGCGTCTTCGAGGGCATCCGCGCCTATGACACCCCGCGCGGCACGGCGATCTTCCGCCACGCCGACCACCTCGACCGGCTCTTTCAGTCCGCCGGGATGTACTACATGGAGATCCCGTACTCGCGCGACGAGCTGCGCGCGGCGATCCACGACCTGATCGGCCGCAACGGGCTGGCCTCCTGCTACATCCGCCCGATCGTCTTCCGCGGAGCCGGCCCGATGGGCCTCTACCCGCTCGACTGCCCGGTCGACGTCGCGATCGCCGTGTGGCAGTGGGGCGCCTACCTGGGCGAGGAGGGAAAGCAGCGCGGGATCCGCGCGAAGGTCTCCTCGTGGCGGCGGCTCTCGCCCGACGCCCTGATCCCCGCCGCCAAGGCGTGCGGGCAGTATCTGAACTCGGTGCTGGCCAAGATCGAGTCCAGCAAGGCCGGCTACGAGGAGGCGATCCTGCTCGACCAGGTCGGCAACGTCTGCGAGGGCACGGGCGAGAACCTCTTCCTGGTCAAGGACGGGCGGATCGCCACGCCGCCGTTCACGTCCTCGATCCTCGGCGGCATCAACCGCCACTCGGCGATCCAGATCGCCCGCGACCTCGGCTATGAGGTCGACGAGCGCGAGATCGCCCGCGGCGAGCTCTACATGGCCGACGAGATCTTCCTCACCGGCACCGCCGCCGAGATGACGCCGGTGCGCGAGGTCGACGACCGGCCGGTCGGCGCCGGCGAGCCGGGCGAGATCACCCGCGCGGTGCAGAGCGCCTTCGAGGACGCCCTGCACGGGCGCTCGGACCGCTACGCCGACTGGCTGGACGTCCTGCCGCAAGCCGCTTCCGCGCGCGCCACGTGAGCTCGGTCCTCGTCTACGACACCACCCTGCGCGACGGGATGCAGGGGGAGGCGATGTCGCTCTCGGCCGAGGAGAAGGTGCGCGTCGCCCACCTGCTCGACGGGCTCGGCGTGCACATGGTCGAGGCGGGCTTCCCCGCCTCGAACCCGAAGGAGGCCGCGCTGTTCGAGCTACTCGCCGCCGAGCGCTTCGAGCAGACCCGGATCGCCGCCTTCGGCATGACCCGCCGGCGCGGTCTCGCCGCCGACGCCGACCCGGCGCTGCGCGCCCTGGCCGGCGCGTTTGCGCCCGTGTGCACGCTGGTCGGCAAGACCTGGGGGCTGCACCTCGAGAAGGTCGTGCGCGTCGACCGCGAGGAGAACCTGCGGATGATCGCCGAGTCGGTCGCCTTCCTCGTCGCCGAGGGCAAGACGGTCGTCTACGACGCCGAGCACTTCTTCGACGCCCACCGCGACGACCCCGCCTACGCGCTGCGCTGCCTGCGCGCGGCGGCCGAGGCGGGCGCCGAGTGGGTGACGCTGTGCGACACCAACGGCGCGTCGCTGCCGCACGAGGTCGCCGCCGCGACCGCCGACATGGTCGCCGCGCTGCCGTCCGTCGGCGTCGGCATCCACTGCCACAACGACCTCGAGTGCGGCGTCGCGAACTCCGTCGGCGCGGTGCAGGCCGGCGCCGGCATGGTGCAGGGCACGCTGAACGGCTACGGCGAGCGCTGCGGCAACGCCAACCTCGTCTCGATCGTGCCGAACCTCCAGCTCAAGCTCGGCTACGACTGCCTGCCGGCGCTCGAGGGCCTCACGGAGGCCTCGCACTACGTCGCCGAGCTGCTGAACTTCGTCCCGGACCCGAACCAGGCCTACGTCGGCAAGAACGCCTTCGCGCACAAGGGCGGCCTGCACGTCGCCGGCGTCGCCGCCGACCCCGCCACCTTCGAGCACATCGACCCGGCGGTCGTCGGCAACGCGCGCGAGCTGCTGATCTCCGAGCTCTCGGGCAAGGGCACCGTGCTCGAGCGCGCGGCCGCGGGCGGGCTGGAGCTCGACGAGGCCACCGCCGCGCGCGTGGTCGAGCGGGTCAAGGCGCTCGAGCACCGCGGCTTTCAGTTCGAGGCCGCCGACGGCTCCTTCGACCTGCTGATCCGCCGCGAGACCGGCGACTTCGAGCCGCTCTTCCGGCTGGAGTCCTGGCGCGTCATCGCCGAGAAGCGCGAGGACGGCAAGGTCCAGACCGAGGCGACGATCAAGGTCTGGATCGACGGCGAGCGCCACGTGCGCACGGCGGAGGGCAACGGCCCCGTCAACGCCCTGGACCGCGCGCTGCGCGAGGCGATCACCGAGTCCCACCCCCACCTGGCCGACATCAAGCTGGTCAACTACAAGGTGCGCATCCTGGACGAGTTCAAGGCCACCGGCGCGGTCACCCGCGTGCTGCTCGACGCCTCCGACGGCGTCGCCACCTGGGGCGCCATCGGGGTCCACGAGAACGTGATCGAGGCCAGCTGGGACGCCCTGGTGGACTCGCTGGAGGCCGGGATGCTCCCCGGCCGGCGCCATCACCGCCGGGGGGCCGCCGCCGGCCGCCAGGCCTCGGCCTCGTGACCGCGCCGGCCTCGCTGGACGTGGTCCCGCTGGCCCGCCCGGTGCTCGGCGCCGAGGAGGAGGCCGCGGTGCTGGAGGTGCTGCGCTCGGGGCAGCTCTCGCTCGGCCCCCGCGTGCCGGCCTTCGAGGCGGCCTTCGCCGCCCGCCTCGGCGCCGCCCACGCCAGCGCCGTCTCCTCGGGGACGGCCGGGCTGCACCTCGCGCTGCGCGCGGTCGGGGTGGGGGAGGGCGACGAGGTCGTCACCTCGCCGTTCTCGTTCGTGGCCTCGGCCAACGCGGCACTCTATGAGCGCGCGCGCCCCGTGTTCGCCGACGTCGACCCGGTCACGCTGAACCTCGACCCGGACGCCGCGGCCGCCGCCGTCACGCCGCGCACGGCGGCGCTGCTGCCGGTGCACATCTTCGGCTATCCGGCCGACGTACCGGCGCTCGAGCGGCTGGGGCTGCCGATCGTCGAGGACGCCTGCGAGGCGCTCGGCGCCGTGCACGCCGACGGGCGGGCGGTCGGCGGCCGCGGGCATCCGGCGGCCTTCGGCTTCTACGCCAACAAGCAGCTGACCACCGGCGAGGGCGGCATGGTGGTCACCGGCTCCGCCGAGCACAAGCAGCGCATGGACGCCGAGCGCAACCAGGGCCGCGCGCCCGACATGGGCTGGCTCGACCACGACCGGCTCGGCTTCAACTACCGCCTCTCAGACCTCGCGTGCGCGCTCGGCCTGGCCCAGCTCGAGCGTCTCGACGCGATGCTGGATGGCCGGGCCCGCGCCGCCGCGCGGTACCGCGAGGCGCTCGCCCCGCTGGCCGCCGAGCGCGAGCTCGGCCTGCCGTGCCCGGACGCCGGCGGCGACCGGCGCGGCTGGTTCGTGTTCGTCATCCAGCTCCCGCCCGGCATCGACCGTGACGCCACCATGCTGGGCCTGCGCGAGCTCGGGGTCCAGAGCAAGCCCTACCTGCCCGCGATCCACCTGATGTCCTTCTACCGCGAGCGCTTCGGCCACCAGCCGGGCGAGTTCCCGGTGGCCGAGGACGTGGCCGCCCGCTCGCTGGCGCTGCCGTTCTTCCCGGAGCTCTCCGAGGGTCAGGTGGCGCGCGTCGCCGAGTCGCTCGAGCGCGTGCTCGCGAGCGGCCTGAAGTAGCTCACGAAGCCGGGCCCGCCGATCGCGCGCGCGATCCGGTCGTCGGCGGCGTGGCGCACCTCGCGCCGCTCGTAGCCCGCGCCCTCGTAGAGCGCGCGCGCCGCCCGGTTGCCGAGGCCGGTGTCGAGCGCCACCCCGATCGCCCGCTCGCGCCGCGCGAGGCGCTCGGCCTCGCCGAGCAGCGCGCTCGCCACGCCCCGGCGCCTGGCCCCGGGCGCCGTGGCCAGCGCGTCGACGTACAGCGCGCCGGCGGGCGGCCGCGGCGCCACCGTGCCCGACGCGGCCAGGTGGCGCAGCAGCCCGGGCCAGCGCCACGCCGGCAGCCGCGGGAAGGTGAGCGCCACGAAGCGGCGTGCCAGGCGGTCGCCCTGCCCGACGGGAAAGGCCGCCAGCACGCCGACGAGCTCACCCTCGGCCTCGGCGACGTGGCAGATCTGCCAGCTCGCGGCGTGCCCCGCGCGGCCGTAGACGGCGCCCAGCAGGCGCCGGGCGCGCGCCGCGTCGCCGGCGTAGGCGTCGTAGTAGGGCTTGGCCGAGAGGTAGAGCAGCTCGTCGGCCGGATCCTGCGGGCGGGCGGGGCGCACGACCAGCTCCATTGACGGCATGATGGCTGACGCCATGGCCCGCTTCTCCGAGCCCCAGCATCCCGCCTTCCACCAGCTCAACGCGTCGATCGGCTTCGACTGGCGGCTCGGGCCCTACGACATCGCCCAGTCGCGCGCGCACGCGACCATGCTGGCCTCCGCCGGGATCATCGCCGAGGCGGACCGCGACGCGCTGATCGCGGGGCTCGAGCAGGTCGAGCGCGAGCTCGAGGACGGCAGCTTCGCGGTCGCCGCCGACGACGAGGACATCCACATGGCCGTCGAGCGACGCCTCACCGAGCTCGCGGGGCCGGTCGGCGGCAAGCTGCACACGGCGCGCTCGCGCAACGACCAGGTCGCGACCGACCTCGCGATGTTCACCCGCGCGCACGCGCTGCAGGCGCTCGAGCGCCTCGGCGCGCTGCAGCAGACGCTGCTCGAGCAGGCCGAGCGCCACCTCGACTGGGCGATGCCGGGCTACACGCACCTGCAGCGCGCGCAGCCGGTCTACCTCTCCCACCACCTGCTGGCCTACTTCTGGATGTTCCGGCGCGACGCGCGGCGCTTCGAGTTCGTGCTGGGGGCGACGACCGAGCTGCCGCTGGGCGCCGGCGCGCTCGCCGGGGTGAACTTCGCCACCGACCGCGAGCTGGTGGCGAGCGAGCTGGGCTTCGCCGCGGTGGCGCCGAACTCGATCGACGCCGTCTCCAACCGCGACTTCGTGCTCGACTTCCTCGGGGCGGCGGCGACGTGCGCCACGCACCTCTCCCGCCTCGGCGCCGAGCTCGTGCTGTGGTCCAGCGAGGAGTTCGGCTTCTGCGAGGTCTCGGACGCCTGGGCGTCGGGCTCCTCGATCATGCCGCAGAAGAAGAACCCCGACGCGGCCGAGCTGCTGCGGGCCAAGGCGCCGCGGGTGGCGGCCCACCTGCTCGCCCTGCACGGGGTGCTGCACGGCCTGCCGCTGACCTACAACAAGGACCTGCAGGAGGACAAGGAGCACCTCTTCGACGCGGTCGACACGCTCGAGCTCTGCCTCGTCGCGGCGCGCGAGATGCTGGGCGGCATCGCCTTCGACCGCGAGCGGCTCGCGGCGGCGGCCGCGGACGAGATGATCGCCGCGACCGACCTGGCTGACCTGCTCGTCCGCCGCGGCGTGCCGTTCCGCGAGTCGCACGGCATCGTGGCGGGCGTCGTGCGCGAGGCGGTGGACTCCGGCCGGGCGCTCAGCGCGCTGACCCCGGAGGAGCTCGCCCGCCACTCCGAGCACCTCGACGGCGAGGTCGCCGAGGTGCTCGAGCGGCGCTCGTGGCTGGAGTCCAAGGTGTCCGAGGGCGGCACGGCGCTGCCGCGCGTGCGCGAGCAGCTCGCCCACGCGCGCGCGGCGCTCGAGGCCCAGGCCGGGTGAGCGCCGCCCCCGGCGGCCCGGCGGCGGCGCTGCCGGCCGCGTTCTTCGCCCGCCCGGTGCTCGAGGTGGCGCGCGACCTGCTCGGCTGCACGGTGCGCCACGGCGAGGCCTGCGGCGTGATCGTGGAGACCGAGGCCTACCACGACTCCGAGCCCGCCTGCCACGCGCACGTCGGGCTGACCGCCCGCACCCACCCGCTGTTCGGGCCGCCCGGGCGCGCCTACGTCTACCGCTCCTACGGCATCCACGCCCTGCTCAACGCCGTCTGCGAGCCGGAGGGGATCGGCGCGGCGGTGCTGATCCGGGCGCTCGAGCCGCGCGACGGGCTGGAGGCGATGCGCGCGCGCCGCGGGCTCGAGCGCGCGGCCGACCTCTGCTCGGGCCCGGGCAAGCTGACCCAGGCGCTCGGCATCGGGCTCGAGCTGAACACCTCCGACCTCGCCGCCGGACCGATCGTCCTCGGCGCCCGGCCGCCCGGCGCCCGCGCCGTCCCGGCCGTCGCCAGTCCCCGGATCGGCATCACGAAGGCCGCCGAGCTGCCGTGGCGCTTCTCGGCCGTCGGCTCGCGCTTCGTCTCAAAGCCCTGGCCGGCCGGCCTGGACGTGCCGCGCGCGGCACGGCCCGTGCAGGCCGCCTGACGCGGGTCGTCCGCCCGCTCAGCGACGGCCCAGTCGCCCGTCGCGCGCCACGACCGCGGCGAGCAGCGCGATCAGCGCGGCGTTGGGCCCCATCAGGTAGCGCTCCCACCGGCTCGGCGAGGCGAGGTTCGCGACCGCGCTGAGGGCCATGGCCCCGACCAGCCCCCACACGGCGCGGCGCACGCCGGGGCGCTCGGGGCTCGCGCGCAGGTGGCCGGCGCGCGCCAGCACCGCCCACGCGAAACCGCAGAGCGCCGGCGAGGACAGCGCGCTGCCGGCGCGCAGGCGGGCCGGCAGCCGGCGGTGGGCGCCGCCCCAGGCCGCGCTGCTCGCGCGACCGCCCAGCGCCAGGAACGCCTGGAAGGCAGCTACGACGAGCAGGTCGGCCGCGGCGGCGATGGCGGCGAGCCGTGCCGCCCGCCGCTCTGCCCCGGTCGTGGACACCGTCCCGTCGCCGGGACTACGGAGGCGTCGCGCCGCCGTCGTCGGTCGGCGGCGCCGCTTCCTCGGGCGCGGCCTCCTCCGGCGCCGGCGCCTCGGCCTCCGGGGCCGGCGCCTCCTCGACCTCGGGGGCGGGAGCCTCGGCCTCCGGGACCGTCGCGCCGTCGTCGCCGGACTCGGGAGCGGGCGCCGACTCCTCGGGCGCGGCCTCCCCCTCGACGCCGGGCTCGGGCGCGACGGCGCCAGGCTCGGGCAGGTCGTCGGACTCGTCCACGCGGTCGGCCTGCTTGGGCGGGTCGAGGTTGAGCAGTTGGTCCATGAACGTCTTCCAGATGCCCGCCGGGAACGTGCCGCCGGCCACCGCGGAGCCCTGGAACTCGGTCTCCATCGGCTGGAAGCGGTCGGGGTAGCCGACCCAGACGGCCACCGTGTACTCCTTCGTATAGCCGACGAACCAGGCGTCGCCGTAGTTCTCGGTCGTGCCGGTCTTGCCGGCCGCCTCGACCAGGTCGAGCTGGGCGCGCGTGCCCGTGCCGTACTTGACCGCGCCCTTGAGCAGGCCGGTCACCTGGCCGGCGATCGCGGGGTCCAGGACGCGCAGCCGGCGGGTCTTGTTGCGCGCCCGCTCGCCGCTGGGCAGCTCGACCGGCTTGAACTTCTCGTCGCGGCCGCGGCCGATCGCCGAGATCCCAACCGGCCCGGGGCGCCGCAGCCCGTTGCGCTTCAGGTCGCCGGGGCTCATCGTCCCGTAGACGAACTGGCCGCCGGTGGCGAACGTGCCGTAGGCGTGGGCGAGGTCCATCGGCGTGATGCCCTGGCGCAGGCCACCGAGCGTCATCGCGTAGTTGTCCGAGACGGGCGAGCGGATGCCCATCTTGCGCGCCAGGCGGGCGATCTTCCTCGTGCCCACCTGGATGCCGACCTGCGAGTAGACGGCGTTGTCGGAGAAGTAGGTGGCGCGGTCGAGCGACGTGACTCCGGAATAGCTGTTCTCGTAGTTGGTGACCGTGAACTTCTCGCTCGAGCCGGGCACCTTGAACACCTTCTTCTTGGACTCCCACGTCGAGCTGGGAGAGACGCCGGCCTTCAGCGCCTCGGCCAGCACGAACGGCTTGAAGGCCGAGCCCGGCTGTCGCTGGCCCTGGGTGGCGAGGTTGAACGGGCTGGTGGCGTAGTCGTCGCCGCCCACCATCGCGCGCACCTCGCCGGTCTCGTTGTCGAGCGCCACCAGCGAGGCCCGCGGGCCGCCGCCGCCGCTGGGCAGCCACTGCTCGATCGCGTTCTCGGCCGCGCCCTGGAGCTTGGCGTCGATCGTCGTGCGCACGCGCAGGCCGCCCTCGAAGGCCAGCCGGGCGCCGACCTGGCCGCCGCCGAGCTTGTCGACCACCTGCTGCTTGACCCACGAGGTGAAGTACGGGTAGCGCGTGTCCTCGCGCGGGAACTGGAAGTCGTTGCGGACCGGCAGCGGCTGCACGACCGCCGTGTCGTGCTCGAGCCGGCTGAGAAAGCCCTGCTCGAGCATGCGGTCCAGGACCGTGTCCCGGCGAGCCTTGGACGCTTGCGGGTGCTGGAGCGGGTCGTAGGCGCTGGGGGACTGCACGATGCCGGCCAGCAGCGCGGCCTCGTGGGGCTCGAGCACCGCTGCGCACGGGCGGGCGCCCTTCTCCCCGCAGCCGGCGTGCTGGCTGCCGAAGTACACGCGCGCGGCAGACTCGATGCCGTAGGCGCCGTTGCCGAAGTAGATCGAGTTCAGGTAGTTGCGCAGGATCCGCTGCTTGTCCCACTTGCGCGTGATGTGGTAGGCCAGCGCGGCCTCGCGGAGCTTGTTGAGCAGGCTGCGGTTCTGCTCGGAGGCCTGGGCGACCTTGACGAACTGCTGGGTGATGGTCGAGCCGCCCTGGACGATGTCGCGCTCGATGATGTCCGTCCACAGCGCGCGGGCGCTGCCGCGCAGGTCGACGCCGTCGTTGGTGTAGAAGCGCTTGTCCTCGATCGCGATGATCGCCTGCTTCATGCGCGGCGCGATGTCCTCCGCACCGAGGAAGATGCGGCGCTGGTTGCCGGTCAGCAGGCCGATCTCGTTGCCCTCGCGGTCGACCATCACCGAGTTGGTCGAGGCCGGCTCCTCGAGCGCGGGCAGGTCTGAGGCGACGGCCATCATCATCCCGAAGACCGTCGAGATGGACGCTAGCGCGGTCAGGCCGGCCAGCAGCAGCAGCATGCGGAGCTTCTTGATGCGCACGCGGTGCCGCGGCGGCTCGCCGTCGTCGCCGCCACCGCCGTCGTCGTCCTCGCCGGGTGGCGGGGCGTCGCGCCCGGGTGCGATCGGCGTCGGCGGTGGGGCCGCCGGCCCGGGCGCGTCGACGAGGCCCGCGGGCCGCGGGCGCAGCGGGACGACGTTGCTCGGCGCCTCCTCGGCGGCAGGCTCTGGGGGCTCGGTGTGGCGCTCGGAATCGCTCATGCTCTCGACGGGCCCGCGGGCGGCGGGAGCCGATCACCCACGCGCGTCCAGCGCTCGGGTCGCCCGCCGCGAGCGGCGGGCGTCCTCATCGGATCGGGAACGCGGACGTTCGCTGGGCCGCGCGGCGAGAGACTAGCATTGGCGCGGATGGCAGAACCCGCCTCCGAGGCCGCCCGGCAGGCCGCCTGGCTGACCCGCAACGCGGTGGACTGCCTGCCCGAGGGGGGGCTGGCCGAGCGCCTCGCCCAGGCCGCCCGCGAGCAGCGCCGGCTGCGGGTCAAGCTCGGCATCGACCCCACCGCGCCGGACATCCATCTCGGCCACACGGTGGTCCTGCGCAAGCTGCGCGAGTTCCAGGACCTCGGCCACACGGTCGTGCTCATCGTCGGCGACTACACCGCCCGCGTCGGCGATCCCAGCGGGCGTTCGGCCACCCGGCCGCTGCTGACCGGCGAGGAGATCGACGCCAACGCGCGCACCTTCCAGGCGCAGGCGAGCCGCGTGCTGGCGACCGACGACCGGCTCGAGGTGCGCCGCAACTCCGAGTGGCTGGACATGCCGATGGAGGCGCTCTTCCGGCTCGTGCGCGGGGTGACCGTCGCCCAGCTGCTCGAGCGCGACGACTTCGCACGGCGCTGGGCGGCACGCGAGCCGGTATCGCTGCTCGAGCTGCTCTATCCGGTGCTGCAGGGCTACGACTCGGTGATGGTCGCCGCCGACGTCGAGCTCGGCGGCACCGACCAGAAGTTCAACCTGCTGATGGGTCGCCACGTCCAGGCCGCCTACGACGTGGCGCCGCAGGTGATCCTGACCATGCCGATCATCACCGGCATCGACGGCGTGCGCAAGATGTCCAAGTCGCTCGGCAACCACATCGGGGTGACCGAGGCGCCCGAAGAGGCCTACGGGCGCACGCTGCGGCTTCCCGACGAGCAGCTCGCCCCGTGGTGGGAGCTGCTGCTGGGCGAGCCCGCGCCGGCGGAGCTCGCTCCGCGCGACGCCAAGCGCGCGCTGGCGCGGCGGCTGGTGGGGCTCTACCACGGCGAGGATGCCGCCGCGGCGGCCGAGGCCGCGTTCGACCGGCTGCACGTCGAGCGCGCGCTGCCGGAGGAGATCGAGGAGGCCGAGCTGCCGGTGGCCGACGGCGGCGCCGTGCACCTGCCCGAGCTGATCGCCGGGCTGTTCGGCGGCTCGCGCTCGGAGGCGCGGCGCAAGCTCGCCCAGGGCGGCGTCCGACTGGACGGCGAGCCGCTGGACGGCGCGGCGCTCGACGTGCCCGCGAGCGCGCTCGAGGACCGCGTGCTGCAGGTCGGCAAGCGCCAGTTCCGGCGGCTGCGGGCGCCGGGGCGCCGCTGATGGCGCTGCACGCCGGCGTGCTCGCCCTCGACACGCGCGGGGAAGGCCACATCGTCGACCTCACCGAGGGCGTCGCCTCCGTCGTGCGCACCGCCGGGGTGCAGCACGCCAGCGTGTCGGTGTTCGTCGGCGGCTCGACGGCCGCGGTGACGACGATGGAGTTCGAGCCGGGCGGCGTCCAGGACCTCGGCGAGGCGCTCGAGCGGCTGCTGCCGCGCGAGCGCCCGGGCGCGGAGGACTACGCCCACAACCGTCGCAATGCCGACGACAACGCGCACGCGCACCTGCGCGCGTCACTCGTGGGGCCGTCGGTCACGCTGCCGCTGATCGGCGGCCGGCTCGCGCTCGGGACCTGGCAGCAGGTGGTCCTGATCGACTTCGACGACCGCCCGCGGCGGCGCGAAGTGCACGTCCAGGTCGTGTCCTGAAGCGCCCCGCGGTGCCCGGGGTACGGCTTGCGCGGTCGGCTTTACCCGCCGCTCAGGCAGGCTGCGCTAGAGTTCCGCGTCGCGGTGCGAGGTCGGCGAACCGAGCCCGACCGGGACCTTCCCGGCTCGGAGGCGGTGCGCTACACTCTGCTGCCCGCTCGGGAGCCCTTTCAGGCGCCCGAGCCGCGTCAGATCCGGCGGAATCCCCGCCGAGCGAGAGCGACGCGGCGGTCTTTGAAAACTCAACAGCATGCGCACTATGGTCGGCCGGCCAGTGGCCGGAATCGACTATGTGCGTCCAGGTTCGACCTGCCGCCGGCCCTCGGGCCGAGTGGCAGCCAGATAGAAGCAGGACAGAGCAGTACCCCGTCGAACGCATCCGGTTGGCGCCATGTGTACGCGCCGCCCTCGAGTGATGCATCGACAGCTCTACGTGAGCAGTAACTTCACGGAGAGTTTGATCCTGGCTCAGGACGAACGCTGGCGGCGTGCTTAACACATGCAAGTGGAGCGACGAACCGGGGCTTGCCCCGGGGCAGAGCCGCGAACGGGTGAGTAACACGTGGGTAACCCACCCCGATGACCGGGACAACCCGAGGAAACTCGGGCTAATACCGGATGTGCTCGAAGTCCGTGAGGACCTCGCGCAAAGATAGCTTCGGCCTTCGCATCGGGACGGGCCCGCGGCCCATTAGCTTGTTGGTGGGGTAACGGCCTACCAAGGCGACGATGGGTAGCTGGTCTGAGAGGACGATCAGCCACACTGGGACTGAGACACGGCCCAGACTCCTACGGGAGGCAGCAGTGGGGAATCTTGCGCAATGCGCGAAAGCGTGACGCAGCAACGCCGCGTGGGGGAAGAAGGCCTTCGGGTTGTAAACCCCTTTCAGTTGGGACGAAGCTTCGTCGGTTAATAGCCGGCTGGAGTGACGGTACCTTCACAAGAAGCCCCGGCTAACTACGTGCCAGCAGCCGCGGTAATACGTAGGGGGCTAGCGTTGTCCGGAATCATTGGGCGTAAAGCGCGTGTAGGCGGCCCGGTAAGTCCGCTGTGAAAGTCGGGGGCTCAACCCTCGAAAGCCGGTGGAAACTGTCGGGCTAGAGTGCGGAAGAGGCGAGTGGAATTCCTGGTGTAGCGGTGAAATGCGCAGATATCAGGAGGAACACCAATTGCGAAGGCAGCTCGCTGGGACGTGACTGACGCTGAGACGCGAAAGCGTGGGGAGCAAACAGGATTAGATACCCTGGTAGTCCACGCTGTAAACGATGGGCACTAGGTGTGGGGGGTGTCGACTCCCTCCGTGCCGAAGCTAACGCATTAAGTGCCCCGCCTGGGGAGTACGGCCGCAAGGCTAAAACTCAAAGGAATTGACGGGGACCCGCACAAGCAGCGGAGCATGTGGTTTAATTCGACGCAACGCGAAGAACCTTACCTGGGCTTGACATGTGCCTGACCCCCCTGGAAACAGGGGTTCCCTTCGGGGCAGGTTCACAGGTGGTGCATGGCTGTCGTCAGCTCGTGTCGTGAGATGTTGGGTTAAGTCCCGCAACGAGCGCAACCCCCGTCGCATGTTGCCAGCATTTAGTTGGGGACTCATGCGAGACTGCCGGTGACAAACCGGAGGAAGGTGGGGATGACGTCAAGTCATCATGCCCCTTATGTCCAGGGCTACACACGTGCTACATTGGCGCGTACAGAGGGCTGCGATACCGCGAGGTGGAGCGAATCCCTCAAAGCGCGTCTCGGTTCGGATTGCAGGCTGAAACCCGCCTGCATGAAGGCGGAGTTGCTAGTAATCGCGGATCAGCATTGCCGCGGTGAATACGTTCCCGGGTCTTGTACACACCGCCCGTCACACCACGGAAGCAAGCAACACCCGAAGCCGGTGGCCTAACCCGCAAGGGAGGGAGCCGTCGAAGGTGGGGCTCGTGACTGGGGTGAAGTCGTAACAAGGTAGCCGTACCGGAAGGTGCGGCTGGATCACCTCCTTTCTAGGGAAGCTCCAGGATTGGAGCGGCCGCCTCGGGGCGGTCGGCACATCCGTGCCGGCCGAGCTCGAGCGGCTTCCTCAATGTCGACCGGACCTGGTGGCGTCTCGTCTTCGGACGTGGGCGCCACATGCTGTTGAGTTTTGAGAGACCGGCCCCGTCGCCGGCCGCCGCCTCAGTGCGCGTCGGCCGATCCGCCGGGGGCGTTCGCTCGCGGACCTTGAAAACTGCACAGCATTGCCAACATAAACGGGTATCACCGAGCCCCGGAGCGCGCGTGAGCGTGCCCCGTGGCTTCAGAATCACCGTCAAGATAAGAAGGGCACACGGTGGATGCCTTGGCACCAGGAGTCGAAGAAGGGCGTGAACGGCTGCGATAAGCCACGAGGAGGCGCTGAATAGCCTGTGATCCGTGGATTCCCGAATGGGGAAACCCAGCGCTGGTAATGCGGCGCTACCGCACGCTGAATACATAGGCGTGCGGAGGCAAGCGGGGGAACTGAAACATCTCAGTACCCCGAGGAAAGGAAATCAACCGAGACTCCCCGAGTAGTGGCGAGCGAAAGGGGATCCAGCCCAAACCTGATCCGTGTAAGCGGACACGCGTTGCGGATCGGGGGTTGTAGGGCATCTGTCCGGGGTGTGTCTGCCCCGGCGGGAGTTACAAAGTCATGCGGTAGTCGAAGCGCGTGGAACCGCGCACCACAGAGGGCAATCGTCCCGTAGACGAAACTGCATGGCCTCCCGATGATGTCCCTGAGTAGGTCCGCTCCCGTGAAACGCGGACTGAATCTGGGGGGACCACCCTCCAAGGCTAAGTACTCCCTGGTGACCGATAGCGGACTAGTACCGTGAGGGAAAGGTGAAAAGTACCCCGGAAGGGGAGTGAAATAGTACCTGAAACCGCGTGCCTACAAGCGGTCGGAGCCTCTTCGTGAGGTGACGGCGTGCTTTTTGCATAACGAGCCGGCGAGTTACTCGTCTGCGGCAAGGTTAAGCGATGAGCGGAGCCGTAGCGAAAGCGAGTCCGAACAGGGCGAATCAGTCGCAGGCGGTAGACCCGAAACTGAGCGAGCTACCCATGGGCAGGTTGAAGCGGGGGTAAGACCCCGTGGAGGACCGAACCGACCTAGGTTGAAAACTGGGCGGATGACCTGTGGGTCGGAGTGAAAGGCTAATCAAGCTCAGAGATATCTGGTTCTCTCCGAAATATATTTAGGTATAGCCTCGGATAAATTCCGTGGCGGCCGTAGAGCACTGTTTGGTCTAGGGGCCCTACCAGGTTACCGAAATCAGGCAAACTCCGAAGACCGTCATGGCTACTCCGGGAGTCAGTTGCTGGGGGATAAACTTCAGCGTCAAAAGGGAAACAGCCCAGACCGCCAGCTAAGGTCCCCAAGTGTTAGCTAAGTGGCAAACGATGTCCGAGTGCACAGACAACCAGGAGGTTGGCTTAGAGGCAGCCATCCTTGAAAGAGTGCGTAACAGCTCACTGGTCAAGTGTTCGGGCGCGGATAATTCAACGGGGCTCAAGCTAACCACCGAAGCTGCGGGTGCATCCGCATGGATGCGCGGTAGGAGAGCGTTCCCAGCGCAGTGAAGCGGCGGCGGAAGCCAGCCGTGGAGTTCTGGGAAGTGAGAATGCCGGCATGAGTAACGAAAGAGGGGTGAGAATCCCCTCCACCGATTGCCCAAGGATTCCTGAGTAAAGTTCGTCTGCTCAGGGTTAGTCGGGACCTAAGGCGAGGCCGAAAGGCGTAGTCGATGGCCAACAGGTTGATATTCCTGTACCACGTCGCAGTCGTTTGACCGAAGGGGGATCGAGGAAGGCTACGGGAGCCCAGGCGATGGTCGTCCTGGGGTAAGCATGTAGGGGTGGCCCATGGTAAATCCGGGGCCGCATAACCTGAGGTGCGATGCCAGCTGGCTCTAAGCCGGCGAGTCCCTTACGCCAAGCCTCCAAGAAAAGCCTCTAGGGAGATTGCGCGTGCCCGTACCAAAACCGACACAGGTGGGCAAGTAGAGAATACTAAGGTGATCGAGATAACCATCGTTAAGGAACTCGGCAAAATCGCTCCGTAACTTCGGGATAAGGAGCGCCCCAGTAGGGTGAAACCGCTAGCCGGTGGAGCCCGAGAGGGCCGCAGTGAATAGGTTCAACCGACTGTTTACCAAAAACACAGGTCTCTGCAAAGTCGCAAGACGACGTATAGGGGCTGACGCCTGCCCGGTGCCGGAAGGTTACGTGGAGATGTCAGGGGCAACCCGAAGCATTGAAACTAAGCCCCGGTAAACGGCGGCGGTAACTATAACCGTCCTAAGGTAGCGAAATTCCTTGTCGGGTAAGTTCCGACCTGCACGAATGGCGTAACGAGTTGAACGCTGTCTCAACGATGGGCTCGGTGAAATTGCAGTCTCGGTGAAGATGCCGAGTACCCGCGGAAAGACGGAAAGACCCCGTGAACCTTTACTACAACTTGGTATTGGAGTTCGATGCGTCTCGCTCAGGATAGGTGGGAGGCTTTGAAGCGCCGGCTGCGGCTGGCGTGGAGCCAACCTTGAGATACCACCCTTGACGTATTGGGCTTCTAACACTGCGCCGTGAATCCGGGCAGTGAACAGTGCCAGGCGGGTAGTTTGACTGGGGCGGTCGCCTCCCAAAATGTAACGGAGGCGCGCAAAGGTTCCCTCAGCACGGTTGGAAATCGTGCGTAGAGTGTAAAGGCAGCAAGGGAGCTTGACTGCGAGACAGACATGTCGAGCAGGTGCGAAAGCAGGCCTTAGTGATCCGGCGGTAGCAAGTGGAAGTGCCGTCGCTCAACGGATAAAAGGTACTCCGGGGATAACAGGCTTATCGAGTCCAAGAGTCCACATCGACGACTCGGTTTGGCACCTCGATGTCGGCTCGTCGCATCCTGGGGCTGAAGTTGGTCCCAAGGGTTGGGCTGTTCGCCCATTAAAGCGGCACGCGAGCTGGGTTCAGAACGTCGTGAGACAGTTCGGTCCCTATCTTCCGCGGGCGTTGGAGAGTTGAGAGGAGTCGTCCCTAGTACGAGAGGACCGGGATGAACGCACCTCTGGTGTATCTGTTGTCCTGCCAAGGGCATCGCAGGTTAGCTACGTGCGGATCGGATAACCGCTGAAGGCATCTAAGCGGGAAGCCGACCTCGAGATGAGCTCTCCCATCCCCTTGAGGGAGTAAGACCCCTGGTAGATCACCAGGTTGATAGGCCGGATCTGAAAGGCTGGTGACAGCTGAAGGAGACCGGTACTAATGGGTCGAGGGCTTGACGGATTATTTTTGTGGTGCCCGGGTTGGCAAGCTGTGCGGTTTTGAGGGTCCGCGCGCGAGCGGGTCTTGACAAGTTTCCGGTGGCTTTGGCGTGGGGGAAACACCTCTTCCCATTCCGAACAGAGCAGTTAAGCCCCACAGCGCCGATGGTACTTGGCCTTCGCGGGCCTGGGAGAGTAGGTCGCCGCCGGTTCTTCAGATCAACGTACGAGCCGTCCTTCGGGGCGGCTCGTCGTCGTAGTGGGGCGCCCGTCGTCGTCGCGGGGCGGGTGCCCGTCTTCGCGCGGCGCGACTTCCGGCGGGAGGCGGACCCGGCTGGGTGCGAGGATGCGGTCATGTCGGACGCGTCGCTGCCGGGCATCGGCGACCTGCTGCTCAGCGCGCGGTCGCTGGCCGAGTACCGCCCGATGTTCGACCTCACCGACGCAGAGCTTTCGACGCTAGAGCTGCTGGACTGCCCGGGCGGCGCCGGGTCCTTCGGGGCCGAGGTGCGGGCGCTGGGCGGCAGCGTGGTGAGTGTGGACCCGGTGTACACGCAGCCACGCGAGGCGCTCGTGGCGCGCGCGGCTGCAGACCTCGGGCGCGGGAACCGCTACACGGCGACCCATGCCGGCCACTTCGTGTGGCGCCAGTTCGCGACTCCGGAGGCGCACGCGGCGTCGCGGCGGGTTGCGATCGCCCGCTTCGCCGAGGATTTCCGGCTCGGGGAACGCTATGTCGCGGCGGCTCTTCCGGAGCTGCCGTTCCCGGACCGCCGCTTTGAGCTGAGCCTGTGCTCGCACCTGCTGTTCACCTACGCCGACCGGCTCGACTTCGGCTTCCACCGGCGCTCGGTCCTCGAGTTGGTGCGCGTCGCGCGCCGCGGGGCGCGGATCTTCCCGCTCATCGACTCGCGCGGGACGCGCTTCGAGCACCTGGAGGAGCTGCGGGCGCAACTGCACGCGGAGGGCGTCGAGACGTCGGTCGTGCGCGTGGCCTACGAGTTCCAGCGCGGTGGCGACGAGATGCTCGTCTGCCACGCCGGCGCCGCCGTCGTCTGAGGGCTGCCGGAGGCGGCCCGCGCCCCGGGCTGCCGCGCGCGCTTCGGCACGCGGCAGCCCCTGCGCTCGCGTCACGTCAGGGCGTCTTGACCACCCGCAGCGAGCTGACGGCGGCGTCGTAGCCGGCCGGCAGCGGCGCCGCGCGGCCGGGCCCGAGCGTCGTGCAGCCCGCCAGGCCGCTGTCGCGGCAGATCGTGGCCTGATACCCGGGCGCGACGTCGATCGCCCGAGTGGCGTTGTCGGCGATCAGCCCGAGGTTGCCGCGGGCGGCGTCGTAGCTGCCGGCTTCGAAGCGCTGGGCGCGGCCGGTCGCGTCGGGATTGGCGTAGGCGACCACCGGGGCCAGCGGTGTCCCCGATGGCGCGGAGCCGTCGTAGACCTCGAACTCGTAGATCCGCGCGGCGCCGGGGGCGCTGCCCTGCTCGGAGTCGGTGATCATGAGCCGCACGTAGCGGGCCGGCCGCGCCGCCACCGTCGTGGTGGTCACGCTCGCCGTGTTGGCGCTCACGGTCGCGGCCGTGCTCCACGAGCCGCCGGTCCCTCGCGTCTCGATGCGGTAGGCGCGGGTGTTCATCGTGGTCGGCTCGCCGCCGGCGCCGGCGTGCTGGACCACGAAGCGGCTGACCTGCCGCACCGACCCGAGGTCGACGCGGAGCCACCGGTGGCCGGACACCTTCGAGCAGAACTTGTCCGCCGGCCCGCCTGAGACCGAGCCGTTGACCGCCTTCTCCGGGGCTTGTGAGGCGACGCAGGCCGTGCTTCCGGTCGCCGGCCGGTTGAGGGCCAGGTTGACCACCGCGGGGGGCGGCGGGGCGACGCTGCGGCTCAGGCGGACGATCTTCGCCTCCGACGGGACCCCCTGATCGTCGACCAGGAAGAGCATGTAGTAGCCGGCCGGCGCCTCGTTGGGGTTGTTCGGGCCGGTCACGGTCAGGGTCGCGCCATCGCCCGAGAACGCCAGGGGGACGTAGCGCTGCCCCTGGTCTTCGCCGTGCGTCGGTGCCCCGAGCCGCACGAGCGCGGCCTTGGCGATCCGCGTCGCCGGCGCCGCGACGCTCGCGCTGACGCTGAACGGGGCGTCGTAGGCCAGCGCGTCGGGCGCCTGGGTGATCGCCGGGCGGGCGGCGAGCCCGCTTCCGTCGGGCTTGTAGAGGTAGGGCGGCGTGAAGATCTCCATGTCCTTGCGCAGATAGCTGACCTGCTGGCAGACGCCGCAGATCCCTCCGCCGCCGGTCGCCACCCGCCCGTCGGGCAGCAGCAGCGCGATGGAGTGATACTGCCGGGCGACGGCGGCCGAGGCGAGCAAGGACCACGTGCCGGTGACCGGATCCCAGCGCTCGGCCGCGAGCACCGGGTTGGTCAGGTCCACGAGCCCGCCGCCGTTGTTGGTCGACTGCCCGCCCGTGGCCAGCACGCTGCCGTCCGCGAGCGCGGTCAGGTTGTGCTGCCGGCGCCGGCGCTGCATCGAGCCGGTCGTGCTGCCGACGGGGGTGCCGCTGCGGGTGTCCACGACGCTCGCGGTGCGGCTCGGCACGCCGGTCAATCCGTCCTCGGCCAGGTTGCCGCCGCCGCTGACCAGGAAGCGCCCGACGTCGTAGGGCGCGTAGCTGCCGTAGCCGCGGTTGATCGCGTCGCGGTCGCCGGCCGGGGTGAGGGCCCCCGTCGCGTCGGTGTTGAGCAGCGACATGCCGCGCCCCGGGCCGAGCAGCAGCGCGCGGCCGTCCGTCGCGGCCTGCAGGAACGGGTAGTCGCGGCTGCTCGGCGTCGTGAAGCCGGTCAGGCGGCGCAGCCCGCCGCCGGTGGTGCGGACCTCGGCGGTCGTGGGCCCGCCGCCGACGATCACGGCCTCGTCGTTGGGCAGCGCTGCGACCGACGGGTACCAGCGCCCGTCCTGCATGTCCGGCCCGCGCGTCCAGGTCTCGGTCCGCCAGTCGAAGACGTGTGTCTGGCGGATGCCGCTGAGGTTGCGATCGGCGTTGCCGCCCGCGACGAAGACGTTGCCGTCGGAGAGCTGGACGAAGCCCGCGCAGAAGATGTTCGCGCTCTGCACGTCGACGCGCTTGGAGGTCTTGGTCGCGGGGTCGTAGACCGCCGCACGGGTGAAGCTGTGGTCGTCGTAGCTCTCGGCGGGGTTGTCGCCCACCGAGTCCCACATCAGGATCTTGCCGTTCGGGAGCAGGGCGGTGAAGATCGGCACCACCGTGGTCGGCTCCACGCCGGACCAGCTGCCCTCGGCGCCCGGGTTGCCCGCGGCCTGGGCCGCCCGCGCCGAGCGGCGCTGCGTGCCGGGTTGCCGGCCGAGCCGGCGGGTCGCCGCGCGCATGCGACGCTCGAGCTTCGCCACCGGGACGTCGGCGAGGTCGGTGGCGGCGTGGCGGGCGCCCGGATCGGCCCCGGCACCGCCACCATGGTCGCCCTCGTGGGCAGCGGCGGCAGATGGCAGGGCGAGCACGGCGATCACCAAGCACCCGACCCAACGGATCCGTCCCATCGAGCTCCTCCTTGTCGCTCGTTCGAGCGCTCCGACGCGCTCGCCCGCCACACCGTCGGCGAGACCAACCGACCCTAAGCAAGGCGGCGGGGCCCGGCACCCCCCGATCGGCCAGAGTCGACGAATGTTCGGCAACGAGGACGCCGCGGGCGGGAGGGCGGGACGATCCCCACGCGGCACTCGGGCCGCCCGCAGGCGGCCCGAGAGCGAGTGGAGCCTTCGGTCAGCGGACGCCGTGAGCGGCGCCCCCGCCGGCCCGGCGCTCCCGTCCTCCCAGACCGGGCGCCGGAAGGCGGTGACTCAGCGCCTGCGCACCGGTCGATGGGGGACCGGTGAGAGGCACGTGTGCGCACGGGGCCGGACGGATCCGGGCCTGCGTGGCACGTTCCGGCGACGCAACGGCCGGCGATGCGGGTGCCCGGACGTGGGGGCGGAAGCCCGCGGCCGCCGCATGGGCGGCCGGGGAGGTGCCTCACCCAGCGTGGCGAACTCCAGAGCCGTCTCCACGGCCCCGCGCATCAGCTCGCGAAGCGAGCGCTTGTTCTGGCGACCAGTCGTCGGAGTGGGGAACATGTGTTCGCAAGGCTAGGGTCGAGATCGGACGGAAGGCCGGCCGCAACCGGCCCGTCCCGGAACCCGTCAGGCGCATTTCGCTCTACGGCGCGGATGGCCGTCGCCGAGCGTGCAAGGGATCCTGCAAACAGGCGCGTCGGCGCTCGATCGCGCTCGAGCACGCGACCCTCACGACCCGCGATGCGTGACCCGCGACCGCTCGCTCGGTGGTGCGTATGGACGCCTCGTTGATCGGCGGATCAACCAATCGGCGGCCGGTTAGGCTTGCGCCATGGTCCATCTGCGGATCGTCAGCCCGTCCCACACCACCCGGGCCGCGATGGACCTGCTCGCCGAGAGCCCCTCCGTCTGCAACCTCATCCTGCTCGAGGGCGCCGCCAAGCGGCCCGAGGGCGACGTGATCCTGTGCGACGTCGCGCGCGAGGACGCGAGCGTCGTGCTCTCCGATCTCAAGGGCCTCGATCTGCACAAGGAGGGCTCGATCGCGCTCGAGGTCATCGACACCGAGATCTCCGCGTTCGCCGACGAGGCCGAGCGCCGCGCCGAGGGCTCCTCGCAGGACGCGGTCGTCTGGGAGGAGGTCGAGCAGAAGACCTCCGAGCAGGTGGAGGTCTCCGGGGTGTTCCTGGCGTTCATGGTGCTCGCCGGGCTGATCGCCGCGGTCGGCATCTTCCTCGACTCGCCGATCCTCATCGTCGGCGCGATGGTCGTCGGGCCGGAGTTCGGGCCGCTGGCGGGGTTCTGCGTGGCGGTGGTCCAGCGCCGCAGGCGGCTGGCGCTGCGCTCGGCGACTGCGCTGGCGGTCGGCTTCCCGCTCGCCATCACGGTGGTCTGGCTCGCGACGCTGGCGTTCAAGGCGACGGGGCTGACCCCGGCCGACTTCAGCTCCGGCGACCACGAGCTCTCGCGCATCATCTCCAGCCCCGACTTCTTCGCCTTCTTCGTCGCGGCCTGCGCCGGCATCGCCGGGGTGCTCTCGCTCTCGACCGCGAAGTCCGGCGCGCTGATCGGCGTCGTGATCTCCGTGACGACCATTCCCGCCGCCGCCAACGTCGGCATCGCCTTCGCCTACCAGGACTGGCCGGCCTGGCGCGGCTCGATCGGGCAACTCGCGCTGAACCTCGCGACGATCCTGGTCGCCGGCTCGCTGACCCTGTTCCTGCAGCGGGTCCTCTACCACCGCCGCAAGCTGCGCCACCTCAAGGAGCTCGGTGTGCCGATCCGGCCGAGCGGGCGCACGCTGCTCGGCACGGCCCCCGCGCAGGCCAAGCGGGCCGCCCGCGAGCGCGCGAGCGCCTGACGCGCCGGACTACTCCGAGCCGAGCGACGCCATGATCTCGACCTTCGTGGCGACCTTCTCGGCCACGGCGGTCGCGAACTCGGTGGTGGTCGCGTGGCCGCCCAGGTCGATCGTCCGCGTCCCGCCGGCGACCGTCTCGAGCGTGCCCTCGTAGATCGCGCGCGCCGCGCGCCCGGCGCCCGGCACCTCGCCGCTCACCGAGGCGTACTGCAGCACCGCCGCGCAGGCGAGGATCATCGCCATCGGGTTGGCCAGGTCCTTGCCCTCCAGCGAGGGGGCGGTGCCGTGCGGCGCCTCGGCCATGGCGACGTCGACGCCGAAGGCCTCGTCGAAGGCCAGCAGCACGGACTCGGCGCCGGCGATCGAGCCGAACATGGGCAGCACGAGGTCCGAGAGGCAGTCGCCGTCGCGGTTGAGCGCGGGGATGACCAGCGGCACCTCGGCCGCGCCGGTCAGCAGGCCGGCGTAGGTGGCGTCGATCAGCACCGGCCGGTACTCGACGTCCGGATGGCGCTCGGCGGCGGCGTCGAGCTCCTCCTTGAGCATGCCCTCGTAGACGGGCGAGACGGTCCACTTGGGCCCGCCGTAGACGCGTGCGCCGCTGCGCTCGGCGGTGCGGAAGGCGTACTCGGCGACCGCGCGGCAGGTGGAGCGGGTGACCTTCTCGGTCCGGTAGGCGACCTCGTCGAGCCCGCCCTCCTCGCCCTCGCGCCACTGCTCGGCGCCGTAGGCGTCCTCGACGGCCATCCGCACGACCGAGATCGGATGGTGCACGCCGGAGACCGGCCCGACGACGCCGGGGATGCGCCGGCCGGTGCGGACGATCACCTTGCCGCCCACCTGCTCGCGCAGGATCCGGTTGGGCGAGCCGACGTCGTCGCGCCCCTCGGGGGTGACCGTGGCGGCCTTGATCCCGTAGCCGGCCGCGAGCATCGCCTTGGCGGCCTCGGTGACGACCTCGTTGCCGGTCTGCCGGCGCCTGGCGAGCGAGAGGTCGTGGTGCTCGAGCTCGAGCTCGACGCCGATCAGCTCGGGGTCGAGCACGGCGAGGGCCGCCTCGAGCAGCTCCTGGCCGGTCTGGTCGCCGTCGAGGACGACGATCTTCAACGGGTCAGAGGTCATCAGATGATTGATCTTGCGGCCGCGCGGTCGACTGGCGGATGTCCCGTGGATGAAGGACGGTGCCCGCCCGAGGGGCACAGTGGTGGTGCCACGGGCCGCTCTGGGCGGGGGCCGGACCAGCGCCCGAGGCGGAGCCGGTGGCGAGCCGAAGGCGAGACAGGAGCGCCGACAGACGGCCGTGGGGTCGTGGGATCACTCATCTACGCCGCGGCCTCGCGGCCGTCGAGCTCGAGCTCGGCGGCATGGGCCTCGAGCGCCGCGATCACGAAGGCGAGGTGCTCGTCGAAGTCGACGCCGAGCTCCTCGGCGCCCGCTCGCAGCTCGTCACGGTTGACCGCCGCGGCGAAGGCCGGCGTCTTCATCTTCTTCTTGACCGACTTGGGGGTCATGCCGTGGATGCCCTGGGGGCGGACGTAGGCGCAGGCCATCAGGAAGCCGGAGAGCTCGTCGACGGCGTAGAGCGCCTTCTCCATCGGGCTGTCGCGTGAGACGCCGAGGAAGTCGGCGTGGGAGGCGACGGCGCGCACCAGCTCGGGCGGATAGCCGCGCGCCTCGAGCTCTTCGAGGGCCATGCGCGGGTGCCCGGTCTCGAGGTCGGGATAGCGCTCGTAGTCGAGGTCGTGCAGCAGCCCGGTGATGCCCCACAGCTCCTCGTCGCCGCCGAAGCGGGGGGCGTAGGCGCGCATGCCGGCCTCGACCGCGAGAACGTGCTTGCGCAGGGAGGGAGAGGCGGTCCAGGCGCAGAACAGGGACCACGCCTCCTCCCGCGAAAGGGCTCCTGTCATGACTGTTACCCTAGCCCAGCTTCAGGGCCGGGCCGCTCCCGATTCCCGTCCCCCGGCCCCCCTCCCGACCCTCATGGAGAAGTTCGTCATCGAAGGCGGCGTGCCGCTGTCCGGCACCGTCGTGCCCGCCGGCAACAAGAACGCCGCGCTGCCGCTGCTGGCCTGCAGCCTGCTGACCTCCGAGCGCGTGGTGCTGCACAACGTGCCCCACATCCGCGACGTGGAGGCGATGGTCAGCCTGCTCGAGGGCCTGGGCGTCAAGGTCGAGCGGCTCGACGGCAACAGCCTCGCCCTGCAGGCCGACGAGGTGGCCACCACCGAGGTGCCCGCCGAGCTGGCCGAGCGCATCCGCGCCTCCTTCCTCGCCGCGGGGCCGCTGCTGGCCCGCTTCGGCTCCGCGCTGATGCCCCCGCCGGGCGGCGACGTGATCGGTCGCCGCCGGCTGGATCCCCACCTCGACGCCTTCCGCGCGCTCGGCGCCGTCGTCGGCCCCGGCCGCGACATCCATCTGAGCGCCCCGAACGGCGGCCTCGTGGCGTGCGACTTCTTCATGGACGAGCCGTCGGTGATGGGATCCGAGAACGCCCTCATGGCCGCGGCGCTCACGCCCGGCACGACGGTGATCCGCAACGCCGCCTCAGAGCCCCACGTGCAGGACCTCGCGCGCATGCTCAACCGCATGGGCGCGGCGATCGAGGGGATCGGCTCGAACGTCATGCACGTCCACGGCGTCGCCGAGCTCGGCGGCTGTGAGCACGCCGTCTCGCCCGACCACATCGAGATCGCCTCCTTCATGGCGCTGGCCGGGGTAACCGGCGGCGAGCTGCGCATCCAGGGCTGCGTGCCCGACGACCTGCGCATGATCCGGCTCGTCTTCCGGCGCCTCGGGCTCCACTCCGAGCTCGACGGCGAGGACGTGCTCGTCCCGGCGGGCCAGCGCCTGGTCGTGGAGCGCGACGCCGGCGACTACCAGTCCAAGGTGGAGGACGGGCCGTGGCCCGCCTTCCCGGCGGACCTCACCTCGATCGCGGTGGCGCTCGCGACCCAGTCCGAGGGCTCGGTGCTGATCTTCGAGAAGATGTTCGAGAACCGCCTGTTCTTCGTGGACAAGCTGATCTCGATGGGCGCCGAGATCACCATCTGCGACCCGCACCGGGCGATCGTCATCGGCCCGCGCCAGCTGCGCGGCCAGCGCGTCTCCTCGCCCGACATCCGGGCGGGGATGGCGATGCTGATCGCCGCCCTGGCGGCGGAGGGGACGACCGAGATCCACAACGTGCGCGAGATCGACCGCGGCTACGAGCGCATCGACGAGCGGCTGCGGGCCCTGGGCGCGCGCATCGACCGCCAGGTGGCCTGAGCCCCGCAGCGCTAGCGTCTTCCGGCGTGAGCGTCCACCCGACCCCGAGCGGCACGCGCGACGTGCTGCCCGACGAGATGCGCGAGCTGCGCGCCGTCACCGAGCGCCTGCGAGCGGTGACCGTGGCGCGCGGCTACGGGGAGGTCGCCACGCCGGCGCTCGAGTACGAGCAGGTGCTGGCCCGCGGCGACGCGGCGGCCGGCGGCGCCCGCCTACCGGCTCTTCGACGAGGCGGGCAACGTGCTCGTGCTGCGCTCGGACATGACGATCCCGATCGCGCGGGTGGTCGCCGCGCGCTACGCCACGGTCGCGCCGCCGCTGCGCTTCTCCTACTTCGCCCACGCCTACCGCGTCGTGCGCCCGCAGCGCGGGCAGGCGCGCGAGATGCTGCAGGCCGGCGTCGAGCTGATCGGCGCGCCGAGCCCGGACGGCACCGTCGAGGCGCTCGAGCTGCTGGTCGAGGCGCTCGACGCCGTTGGCCTGGAGAACTACCGCGTCGGGCTGGGGGACGCGAGCCTGTACCCGGGCCTGCTGGAGGCCTACGGGGTCCCGGCAGCGGCCCGCGCGGCGATCCAGCACGAGCTCGTCACGCGCGACTTCGTCGGCCTCGAGCGCGAGATCGAGGGCCTGCGGCTGACCGGCGAGGCCGGCCGCGTCCTGCTCGAGGTCCCTCAGCGACGCGGCGACGCGGCGGTCCTGGCGCTGCCGGACGGCCCGGCGGCCGACGCCGTCGCCGGCCTGCGGCGCGTGCACGGCACGCTCTCAGAGCGCGCCGCCGGCCGCGTCATCTTCGACCTGGGGCTCACGCGCGCGCTGGACTACTACACGGGCGCGGTGTTCGAGGTCTATGACGCCGCGCTGGGCACGCCGATCGGCGGCGGCGGGCGCTACGACGACCTGCTGGGGCGCTTCGGGCGCCCCCTGCCGGCGGTCGGCTGGGCGCTGAGCGTCGAGCAGCTGCACGTGGCGCTGGTAGGCGAGGGCGAGCGGGGTGAGCGGTGGGCCTCGGCGGGCTGACCCTGGCGGTGCCGCGCGGGGCGCTGATGGGCGAGACGCTGGACCTGCTCGACCGCCTCGGCGTGCAGACCGGCGAGGTGCGCACCAACGCCCGGCGGCTGCTGTTCGCCGACGCCGGCATCGTGACCATGCGGCCCTCCGACGTCCCCACCTACGTGGAGGCGGGCGCCGCGGACCTCGGGATCACCGGCAAGGACGTGCTCTCCGAGCAGTCCGAGCGCGAGGTCTACGAGTTGCTCGACCTCGGCTACGGGCCGTGCCGGATGGTGTTCGCGACGGTCGGCGGCGACGACCCGGCCGCCCGCGCGCTGCGCCGCCTGGGGGTGATGCGCGTCGCCACCAAGTACCCGCGGATCGCGGCCCGCTGGTTCGAGCGGACCGGCCGCCAGGCGGAGATCGTCGAGGTCAAGGGCTCGGTCGAGCTCGCCCCGCTCACGGGCCTCGTGGAGGGCATCGTCGACCTCACTGCGACGGGCGACACGCTGCGCGAGAACGGACTCGTCGTGCGCGAGGAGATCTTCGCCTCCACCGCGCGGCTGATCGCCAACCCGGTCGCCCACAAGCTCAAGGCGGCGGCGGTCGACGCGCTGATGGAGCAGATCCGTGCGGGTTGAGCGCCTGGCGCTCGAGCCGGGGCCGGACGCGGCGGCGGGGGCCGCGGCGCGGGTGCGGGCGCTCGTGCCCGCGGCCGCCTCGGTCGAGGCCGCGGTGCGCGAGATCCTCTCGGCGGTGCGGGCCGGCGGCGACGACGCGCTGCTCGGCTACGAGCGGCGCTTCGGCGGCGACGGGGCGGGCTCGGGGCGCCTGCGCGTCGGCGAGGACGAGCTGCGCGCCGCGCTGGACGGCCTCGACCCGGCGGTCCGGGCGGGCCTGGAGACCGCGCGGGCCAACGTCGAGGCCGTCGCCGTCTGCGGCCTCGGCGGCGAGCGCAGCGCGACGCTGCCCGAGGGCCACCGCGTCAGCCTGCGCGAGCTGCCGGTCGCGAGCGCCGCGGTCTATGCGCCCGGTGGCCGCGCGCCGTACCCGTCTTCGGTGCTGATGGGGGTCGTCACTGCCCGCGCCGCTGGGGTCGAGCAGGTCGCGGTGTGCGCGTCGCACCCGCTGATGCAGGCGGCTGCCGCGCTGTGCGGCGCCGACGTGGTCTACCGGATGGGCGGCGCCCAGGCGATCGCCGCGCTGGCCTTCGGCACCGAGTCGGTCGCGGCCGTCGACGTGATCGTCGGCCCCGGCAATCTCTACGTCCAGGAGGCCAAGCGCCAGGTGACCGGCCAGGTCGGCATCGACGGCTTCAACGGGCCCTCCGACCTCGTCGTGGTCGCGGGGGAGGACGCCGTGGCGGAGTGGATCGCGCTCGACCTGCAGGCCCAGGGCGAGCACGGCGACGACTCGCTGGTCGTCTGCGCGAGCGCCTCCGCGGACGTCCTGGACGCGGTCGCGGGCGCGCTGGCCGAGCGCGAGCCCGAGACCGTCGCTGACGGCCCGTGCGTGCTCGTCCACGCCGACTCCACCGCCGCCGCCCTGGCCTTCGCCGAGGCGCTGGCGCCCGAGCACCTGCAGCTGGTGGGGCAGGAGGCCGAGGCGCTGGCCGGCGAGGTCTCGCGCGCGGGCTGCGTCTTCGTCGGCCCGTGGGCGGCGACGGCGTTCGGCGACTACGTCGCGGGTTCGAACCACACGCTGCCGACGGGCGGCGCGGCGCGCTTCGCCTCCGGGCTGTCCGTGGCGCACTTCCGGCGGCGGATGGCCGAGGTCCGGATGCCCGCCGAGGCCGCGCGGGCGCTGGCCGGGCCGGGCGCCGCGATCGCCCGCGCGGAGGGCTACGAGGTCCACGCCGCGTCGATGGAGGCGCGGATCCGCGACACTGCCTCCTCATGAGCCGCACCGCGGAGATCAGCCGCAGGACCGGGGAGACCGACATCGCCCTACGCCTCGACCTCGCCGGGTCCGGTGCCGGCGAGCGCGCGACCGGCATCGGCTTCCTGGACCACATGCTCGACCTGCTCGCGCGCCACGGCGCGCTGGACCTCGACGTCCGCGCGACGGGCGACCTGCAGACCGGCGCCCACCACACCGCCGAGGACACCGGCATCGTGCTCGGGCAGGCGCTCGACGCGGCGCTCGGCGACCGCGCCGGCATCGTCCGCTACGGCCACGCGGTGATCCCGATGGACGAGGCGCGCGCCGCCTGCGCGATCGACGTCTCGGGCCGCCCGCTCGCCGTCTTGGGCGGCTTCGAGCGCCTGCCGGCGGGAGAGCTCGGCGGCTTCGAGCACGAGGCCGCCGAGGAGCTCTTCCGCGCCGTGGCCTCCAGCGCGCGGCTCACGCTGCACCTCGAGGTCCAGGCCGGCACGAACGCCCACCACATCATCGAGGCCTGCTTCAAGGCGTTCGCGCGCGCCCTGCGCGCCGCCGTGCGGGTGGATCCGGACGAGACGGGCGTGCCCTCCACGAAGGGAACCCTGAGCTCGTGATCGCGATCGTCGACTACGGGATGGGCAACCGCCGCAGTGTCGAGAAGGCGCTCGTGCACGTCGGCGCGCGGCCGGTGATCACCGCCGACCACGACGTCATCCGCGCGGCGGACGGCATGATCCTGCCGGGCGTCGGGGCCTTCCCGGAGGCGATGCGCAACGTTCGCCGGCTCGGCCTGGACGAGCTGCTCGCCGAGCGCGCCACGGCCGGCGCGCCGCTGCTGGGGATCTGCCTGGGCATGCAGCTGCTCTTCGACTCCACGACCGAGCACGAGGGGGCCGCCGGCCTCGGCCTGCTGGCCGGGCCGGTGACGGCACTGGCCGCGCCCAAGCTGCCGCACATCGGCTGGAACCGCGTGACCTTCGAGCGCCCGAGCCCGCTCACCGAGGGCCTCGGCGAGGCGGCGGCCTTCTACCACGTGCACTCCTTCGCCTGCCGCCCGGCGGACCCCGGCGACGTCGTCGGCCGCGGCGAGTACGGCGAGCGCTTCGCCTCGATCGTGGCGCGCGGCAGCGTCGCGGGCGTGCAGTTCCACCCCGAGAAGTCCTCGCGCGACGGCCTGGCGCTGCTGCGCAGCTTCGCCGCGACGTGCGCGCGGGTGGCGGCGTGATCCTCTACCCGGCGATCGACATCCTCCAGGGCCGGGCGGTGCGGCTCGTGCAGGGCGACTTCGACGCGCAGACCGTCTACCACGACGACCCGCTGGCGGCGGCGCAGAGCTGGGTCGAGGCCGGCGCGCACTTCCTGCACGTGGTCGACCTCGACGGCGCCCGCGCCGGCCGGCCGCAGTCGATCGAGCACTTGCGGCGGATCGTGGCCGAGACCGGCGTGCCGGTCCAGTACGGCGGTGGGCTGCGCACGACCGACGCGGTCCGCGAGGCGCTGCGGGCCGGCGCCGAGCGCGTGGTGGTGGGCACGGCGGCCTTCACCGACCTCGACTTCCTCGACGACGTCGTCGCCGCCCACGGCTCGCGCGTGGTGGTCTCCGTCGACACGCGCGGGGGCAACGTCGCCACGGACGGCTGGACGCAGACCTCGGGGCTCCCGGCCGCCGAGGCGATCGCCCGGCTCGGCGGGCGCGGCGTCTCCTCCTACGTCTACACCAACGTCGAGCGCGACGGCGGCCTCGCCGGGCCCGACCTCGACGAGGTGCGCCGCGTCGCCGAGTCCGTCCGCGGGCGCTTCCTGTACTCGGGCGGCATCGGCGACCTCGAGCACCTGCGCGCGCTGGCCGGCCTGCGCCAGGTCAACCTGGCGGGCGTGATCGCCGGCAAGGCGCTCTACGAGGGCAAGTTCACCTTCGCCGAGGGCCAGGCCGCGCTCGACGAGGCGAGCCGCAAGGCCAAGGCGCGCGCCGGCCGGGAGCGCTGATGCACTACAAGCGTGTCATCCCGTGCATGGACGTCGACGCCGGGCGGGTGGTCAAGGGCACGCGCTTCCTCGACCTGCGCGACGCCGGCGACCCGGTCGAGCTCGCCGCCCACTACGACCGCGAGGGCGCCGACGAGCTCGTCTTCCTCGACATCACGGCGACCTCCGACAAGCGCGACACCGTGGTCGAGCTGGCTCGCCGGGCGGCCGACGACGTCTTCGTGCCCTTCACGATCGGCGGCGGCATCCGCTCGGTCCGCGACGCCCAGGCCGTGCTCGACGCGGGCGCCGACAAGGTCTCGGTCAACTCCGCAGCGGTCGCCGAGCCGGGGCTGATCGACGAGCTCGCGCGGATCTTCGGGGCCCAGTGCGTGGTGCTGGCGATCGACGCCAAGGCGACGGACGGCGGCGGCTTCGAGGTCCACGTCGCGGGCGGGCGCACGCCGACCGGCGTCGACGCCGTCGCCTGGGCGCGCGAGGGCGTCGCGCGCGGGGCGGGAGAGATCCTGCTGACCTCGATGGATCGCGACGGCACCCAGGACGGCTACGACCTGCCGCTGACCCGGGCGATCTCCGGCGCGGTCGACGTGCCCGTGATCGCCTCCGGCGGCGCCGGCGAGCCCGAGCACCTGGTGGACGGCTTCGTCGCGGGCGCCGACGCGGTGCTGTGCGCCTCGATCTTCCACTACGGCCGCTACACCGTCGGCGCGGTCAAGGACCGGCTCGCCGCCGCCGGCGTGCCGATCCGCGAGCTCAGCCGGAGGAGCTAGCTCCCGCGCCGCTGGGCGTCGTTGCGGCGCACGCACTTCCAGTAGGAGCGGCTCGTCGTGCCGCGGCGGTCGTGGATGCGCTCCGCCCGCCGCCGGCACGCGGCGCGGGTCGCGCGCCGCCGCGCCGAGCGCCGGGCGGCGGCGCGCTCTGAAGCCTTGGCCTCCTCCCGCCGGGCTTCCTGGGAGAGCGGCCGCAGGCCGTACAGCGAGCTGTAGCCGGTGAGGTAGAGCATCCGCCCGTCGGAGACGACCGGGTTGTACGAGCCGCGCGGGAAGCGGAAGACCTGGCGACCCGTGCGGGCGCCGAGGCCGACCGTCTCCTTCTTGCCGAGGTTCGCGAAGTAGACGATGTCCCCGATCACCGTCGCCCCGCCGGAGATCTTGCCGCCCGCCTTGTAGCTCCAGCGGACCTTGCCGCTCTGGGCGTCCAGGGCGTAGAACGTGCCGCTGTAGGAGCCGAAGTAGACCGTCGGCCTGTAGCCCGCGACCTGGGCGACGGCGGGGGAGGCGTACACGTAGCCGTCGGTCGACTTGCTCCAGGCGAGCTTGCCGTCGGCCGTGCTGTAGGAGTACATCTTGCCGTCGGTGTTGCCGAGGTAGACGCGGCCGTAGGCGACGGCGGGGGTGGAGTAGAACTGGCCGGAGCTCAGCCCGAGCCGCGCGCCGCTGGTGCCCTTGACCCAGGCCTGGCGGCCGTCGGCCTGGCGGATCGCGTACACGCGCCCCTTGTAGTCGCCGAAGTAGAGCTTGCCGTTGGCCAGCGCCGGCCCGCCCTTCACCGCGCCGGCCGCCTTGAACGTCCAGCGCGGCGCGCCGTCGGACGCGCGCAGGGAGTAGACGGTGCCGTTCTCCGAGCCGAGGTAGAGCCGGTCGGCGTCCAGCAGCGGCTGGGACTCGGTCCGGCTGGGCAGGTCGCGCTCCCACTTGACCTTGCCGGTCTTCGCGCTGACGGCGACGATGCTGCCCTTGCGGATGCCCTTGCCGCGCTCGAGGATGCTCGCGTAGACGGTGTCGCCGCCGAACACCGGCGAGGCGGCGGCGAGGTGGCCGAGCTTGCGCTTCCAGCGCACCCGCCCGGTCTCCTTGTCGATCGCGTAGAGCGCGCCGTTGTTCTTGAGCAGGTAGAGCCAGCGGCCGCCGATGGTCGGCCCGAACTCGAGCAGGACCGCGCCCGTCTCCGACCACGCGCGCGTGAACGGCGGGCGCAGCAGGCTGGAGGTCGGCAGGTAGCGGCGGCGGTCCTTGGAGTAGCCGTAGTGGGCCCACACGAAGCGGTCCTCGCGGGTGTCGCGCTCGCCCTTGTCGTCCTCGTCGTCCTCGGGCTCCGGCGTCTCGTCCGGGGCCGGCGTGGGCGTCGGCTCGGTCTCGAAGGCGACGTCCGGGTTGGAGACGTCGCCCTCGCGCGTGAGCGCGAAGACGGCCCCGGCGCCGATGAGCGCGAGGACCAGGACGGCCACGCCGACGAGGATCCGTCGCCGGCGGCGCGGGTTCTCCGACGGCATGCGAGGGGAGGGTAGAAGGCGGTCCGGAGGCCAAGGCGGGGATGATGCGGGCGTGACCGCACCCGAGGACGCGCTGCTCGAACGCCTGCGGGCGCTGCCCGGCACGGGGCCGGTGGTGGGCGCCCTGGCCGGCGAGCCGGGGGTGCACGCGGTGGGCGGCGCGGTGCGCGATCTGCTGCTGGACCGCGAGCCGCGCGAGCTCGACCTCGTGGTCGAGGGGGACGTCGAGACGGTCGCCGAGCGGGCGGCGACTCGGCTCGGCGGCGCGGTCGTGACGCGCCACGAGCGCTTCGGTACGGCGACGGTCTGCGCTCCGGGCGCGACGGTCGACCTCGCGGCTGCCCGCCGCGAGCGCTACGCCCGCCCCGGCGCGCTGCCCGACGTCGAGCTGGGGGCGACGCTCGCGGACGACCTCGCTCGGCGCGACTTCGCCGTCAACGCGATGGCGGTCGCGCTCGACGACGGGCGGGTGACCGCGGTCCCCGGCGCGCGGGAGGACCTGGCGGCGGGACGGTTGCGGGTGCTCCACGACGGCTCGTTCACCGACGACCCGACCCGGCTGCTGCGGCTCGCGCGCTATGCCGCCCGGCTCGGCTTCGACGCCGATCCCGCCACGGCGCGGCTGGCGGCGGCGGCGGTCGCCGGCGGTGCGCCGGAGACGGTGACCGGCCCGCGGCTCGGCGCCGAGCTGCGCCTGCTGCTCGCCGAGCCCCAGCCGGCGGCGCTGTCGGCGCTCGGCGCCTGCGGGCTCGGCGAGGCGCTGCTGGGCGGCGGCTTCGAGGTCGACCCCGGGCTCGCCGAGCGGGCGCTGGCGCTCGCGCCGCCCGACGCGCGCGCCGGCGCCGTGGCGCTGGCCACGAGCGTGCTCGCGCTCGCGCCGGGCGCACTGGGCGGGCGGCTCGACCGGCTCGGCCTGCCGGCGGACGAGCGCGACGCGGTCGTCGAGTCGGCCGCGCGGGCCGGCGGGCTCGGTGAGGAGCTGCGCCGGCTGGGCCCCGCGGCGGCGCCGTCGTTTCTGTGGCGGCTCCTGCGGCGCGAGCGCCCGGAGACCGTCGCGCTGGCGGGCGCGCTCGGCGGCGAGCCGGCCGCCGCCGCGGCGGCCAGCTGGCTCGGCGAGCTGCGCCACGTGCGCGCGGCCATCGACGGCCGCGACCTGCTCGCCGCCGGGCTCTCCGGCCCGGCCGTGGGACGCGGGCTGGACGCGGCGCTGGCCGCGGCGCTCGACGGGCGCGCGCCCGACCGCGAGGCGCAGCTGCGGGCTGCGCTGGCGGCCGCCGGGTGACCGCCACCACCGCCGGTCGCGTGCCCGTCGGCGTGCCGAGCCCGGCCGCCCGCCCAGTGTGGCCGTGGGCCACTGTCCTCGTTGTGGCCTGTCTCGCGCTGGCCGCGCTCTCGCTGCTCGGCCCGTGGGCGCTCGCCTTCGACCCGTGGGCATGGCTGATCTGGGGACGCGAGGTGACGCGGCTCGAGCTGGACACCAGCTCCGGCCCGTCGTGGAAGCCGCTGCCGGTGCTGTTCACGACCGCGCTGGCCGCCGCGGGCGACGCGGCGCCCGAGCTGTGGGCGGTCGTCGCTCGCGCCGGCGGGCTGCTCGCGCTGGCGGGCGCCGCCGCGCTCGGTCGCCGGCTCGGCGGGACGGCGGCGGGCGCCGCCGCGGCGCTGGCGATGGCGCTGGGGCCGTGGTGGCTCTACAACGCCGCGCTGGCCAACTCCGAGGGGTTGCTCGCCGCCGCCGTCCTGTGGGCGGTGCTCGCGCACCTCGAGCGGCGGTGGGGGTGGGCGCTGGGCCTGGTCGTGGCGGCGGCGCTGCTGCGCCCGGAGGTCTGGCCCTTCCTCGCCGGCTACGCCGTGTGGCTGTGGCGAGGCGGTCAGCTGCCCCACCGCGCCATCCTCGCCGGGGTGGCCCCGGTGCCGGTGCTGTGGCTCGGTCCCGACCTGCTGGGCGCTGGCGGCGCCTTCGAGGCGGCCCACGCCGCCCGCGGCACGTTCAGCTCGGAGAGCGCGGCGCTCGCCGGGATCCCGGCGCTCGCGGTCGTACGCGATGCTGTCGAGCTGGTGACGGTGCCCGCGACGCTGGCGGCCGCGGCGGCGCTCGTGTGGCCGGGCGGCGCGGTGCGGTGGCTGGCCGGCGGCGCGGCGGCGTGGGTGCTGCTGATCGCCGTCGAGACCCAGCTCGCGGGCTACGCGGGCAACCCGCGCTACCTCGTCCCCGCCGCCGCGATCGCGTGCGTGCTGGGCGGCGTCGGCGCGGTCGGGCTCGGCGGGCGGCGCTGGGGAGCCGTGGGTGCCGGAGCGCTCGTGGTGGCGGTCGCCGCGGTCACCGCCGGCACGCTGCGCGCGCAGGTCGCCGACGTCGGCCGGCGCGTCGAGGCGCGGACCGGGCTCGCCACGGTGGTCCAGCGCGCCGGCGGGCCGCGGGAGCTACGGGCGTGCGCGGTCGTCCGCACGGCGCAGTCCCAGCGCGTCGCCGTCGCGTGGATCCTCGACGTGCCGTTGCCGGACATCGACGACCCGGCGGTCGCCCCCGCGGTGCTGTTCCGGGCCGGCATGGGCGTGAGCGGGCAGCTGGTGCCGCCGCTGCCTTCGGGGTTGCGCCGCGTGGCGGTCGCTCCTCGGTGGGAGGTGTGGGCGCGGTGCGGCTGAACCCGGCAGCAAGGGGCTGGAGCGCGGCTCGCGTGGACAGAGCGCCAGCGCGCCAGAACAGCCGACCGGTGCGAGAACGGCATGTCTGACGTGCGCTTCTCGTCCCGCCCGACGCTGACCGCCCCGGACGGCACCCTCACCCCTTGCCAGCCGGTGTTTCGTCCTAGCATGGCGCCAGTGACTCCCGCGCTGCCAGCCCCGTTCGCCTGGACCGACGGCCACATCACCGCCACCCTCCCCGGCGCCCGCGTGCTCTTCTCCACCCGCCACGGCGGGGTGTCGACCGGCCCGTTCCGCTCGCTCAACCTCGGGCGGCTGACCGGCGACGACGACGCGGCGGTCGACGAGAACCGCGCCCGGCTCGCGGGGGCGGTCGGCCTGCCGCGCGAGCGCTTCCTCTACGGCCGCCAGGTCCACGGCACGACGGTGCGCCGCGCCACCGAGCCGCCAGGGCCGGCGCGCCCGCACACCGAGGAGGACGGCCAGGCGACCGGCCTCCCCGACGCCGCGGCGCTCGTCTTCGTCGCGGATTGCCTGCCGATCGCGCTCGCCACCGACGGCGCCGTCGCCGCGGTCCACGGCGGCTGGCGCGGGCTCGCGGGCGGGATCGTCGCCGAGGGCGTCGCGGCGCTGCGCGAGCTCGGCGCGACCGGCCCGGTGAGCGCCGCGCTCGGCCCCGGCGCCGGCGGCTGCTGCTACGAGGTCGGCGAGGAGGTCCACGCCGCCTTCGCGCGCGACGACGCGCGCCGGGGCGAGCGCAACCTCGACCTCAAGGCCGTCGCGCGCAACCGCCTCGCCGAGGCGGGCGTCGAGGAGATCCACGACGTCGGGCTCTGCACGCTCTGCGGGGACCCGGAGCTGTTCTTCTCCCACCGCCGCGACGGCGGCACCACCGGGCGGCAGGCGGGGGTCGTGTGGCGCGCGTAGTCAGCGGGCTCGACACCGGCCGGGTCCGCGAGAACGCGGCCCGCCTGCAGGAGGAGATCGCCGCGGCAGCGCGCCGCGGCGGCCGCGATCCCGCGGACGTCCGCATGCTCGCCGCCGTCAAGTACGTCGAGCTCGACGACCTCGGCGTACTCGCCGACGCCGGCGTGACGCTGCTGGGCGAGAACCGCGCACAGGACCTCGCGGCCAAGGCCGAGGCCCACCCCGGCGCGTTCACCTGGCACTTCATCGGCCAGCTGCAGAGCCGCAAGGTCAAGCAGGTCGTGCCGGTCGCCGAGCTCATCCACTCCGTCGCCTCGGACTCCGCCCTCGGCCAACTCGAGCGCCACGCGCCGCCGGACTACCCGATCCTCGTCGAGGTCGACGTCGCCGGGGAGGAGGGCAAGGCCGGGATCGCGCCCGCCGAGCTGCCGGCGTTCCTCGAGCGCGCGCCGGTGCCGGTGCGCGGCCTGATGACCATGCCGCCCTTCACCGAGGACCCCGAGTCCAGCCGCCCCGCGTTCGCCGCCCTGCGCGAGCTGGCGGCCGCGCACGGGCTGACCGAGCTGTCGATGGGCACCTCGCAGGACTTCGCCGTCGCGGTCGAGGAGGGCGCCACGATCGTCCGCCTGGGCAGCGTCTTGTACGCCTGAGCCAGGCGACCGCGCATAATGCAGGGATAACCGGGACAGCCGCGAAGCTTCCGGCAGCCGGTTCCCGGCTCCCCGACCGACCGATCGCGCAATGGCACTCAAGGACACCTGGCACCGCACGCTCGTCTACTTCGGCCTCGCGACCGAGGACCGCGACGCCTACGCCTACGACGACGAGTACGACGAGCCGCCCGCCCCGCCGCCGCGCGAGGCGGAGTCGGAGATGGAGGACCGCTACCGCGAGCGCCCGAACGTGCGTCGCCTGCAGTCCCGCCGCCGGCGCGACGAGATCGACGACATCTTCGCCGACGACGCGCCCTCCGAGCGGCGCACCGGCGTGCTGCGTCCCGTCGGGACCGGCCGAGCGGCCAACGGCCGCGGGGAGGTACGCGTGCACCTCGTCATCCCGAAGTCGTTCAACGACGCCCAGGACGTGGCGGACAAGTTCAAGTCCGACATCCCGGTGATCCTCAACCTGCAGAGCTCGGACACGGAGCTCTCCAAGCGGCTGATCGACTTCGCCTCCGGCCTGACCTACGCGCTGGACGGCGGCATGCAGCGGATCGCCGACAAGGTCTTCCTGCTCACCCCGCGCGACGTGCAGGTCTCCGCCGAGGAGCGCGCGCGGTTGATCGAGAAGGGCTTCTTCAACCAGTCCTGACCTGCGAGGGGTAGCCTCTCCGGCCCTCATGCAGATCGGCTTCGTCGGATCCGGGAACATGGCCTCCGCGCTGGCGCGCGGCTGGGGCGACCCCGTGCTGTGCACCGACACCGGCTCCGGTCGCGCCGCCGCCCTGGCCGACGAGCTCGGCGGCGAGGCGCTTGACTCCAACGCCGAGCTCGCCGCCCGCGCCGACGTCGTGATCCTCGCTCACAAGCCGGCCCAGCTCGCGCAGGTCGCGGGCGAGATCGGCGCTGAGGCCAAGGCGATCGTCTCCCTCCTGGCCCGCACGCCGCAGGCAGACGTGCGCGCCGCCTACCCGGGCACCCCGGTCTTCCGGGTCGAGCCGAACACGCCCGTGGCGCTGCGCAAGGGCGTCTGCGCGCTGGCCGAGCCCGACGGCGACCCCGCGCCGGGCGAGGACGAGCTGCGGCCTGCGATCCGCGACCTGTTCGCGCGCGTCGGCACGGTCGTCGCGCTGCCCGAGCGCCTGATGGTCGCCGCCGGCGCGTCGCACGGCGTGGGTCCGGCGTACTGGGCGCTGCTGGTCGAGGCCCAGGTCGACGCGGGGATCCGCGCCGGCCTCTCGCCCGCACAGGCGTCCGTGCTGGTCAACGAGACGATGGCCGGCACCGCTGAGCTGCTGCGGGCGGGCGGCTACGACACGCTCGCGGTGCGCCGCGCGGTGGCCTCGCCCGGCGGCACGACGGCGCGCGGGCTGGCCGCGCTCGAGCGCGGCGGCGTGCGACCGGCGTTCCAGTCGGCCATGGACGCCATCCTGGAGGCCTGATGTTCGTCTACGCCGCCGTCCGCGACCAGATCGCCGACTTCCTCGGCGCGCTGATCCTCGTCTACACGTTGTGCATCGTCGGCTGGGTCGTCGCCTCGCTGGTCTTCTCGCTCGGCGCCCGTGTGCCCTACAACCGCGCGCTGAGCGCGATCCTGGACTTCCTGCGCGACGTCTCGGAGCCGTTCCTGCGGGTCTTCCGGCGGCTCGGGCTGCAGATCGGCCCGCTCGACCTCAGCCCGATGATCGCCATCCTGGTCCTCCAGATCGGCGGCTCGATCGTGGTCGGGCTGATCCGCGGTTGACGCGCGGGCGCTCGGCGTGGCTGGCGCTCGCCGTCGGCGCCGCCGTCGTGATCGCCGACCAGGCGATCAAGGCGATCGTCACCGCGTCCATCGGGCCGGGGGAGGTCGTCAAGGTCATCCCGGGGCTCGAGCTCGTCAACGTCCGCAACACCGGCGTCGCGTTCGGCCTGTTCGCCGGCGGCGGCGCGCTGGTGACCGTGCTGGTCCTCGCCGCGCTGATCGGCCTGGTCGCCTTCTTCCTCACCCACACCGCGCGCCCGCTGGTCTGGCTGCCGGTCGGCCTGCTGGTCGGCGGCGCGGCGGGCAACCTGATCGACCGCATCGGGCAGGGCTCGGTGACCGACTTCATCGACCCCTCCTTCTGGCCGGCGTTCAACGTGGCCGACATCGCGATCACGATCGGCGTGCTGTCGCTGCTGTACGTCATGGAGGGCCCGCCGCGCCGGCGCGAGCGCGAGGCCCGCGCCCGCGAGGCGGCCGCCGCCGAGGATGGCTGAGACCGAGCTGACCGTCCCGGCCGCGGCCGCCGGCGAGCGGCTCGACGTCTTCCTGGCGGCCCACGCCGGCTCGCGCGCAGCGGCGCAGAAGCTGATCGACGCGGGCCGCGTGCGCGTCGACGGCGCCGAGCGGCCCAAGCGCCACGCGCTCGTGGCGGGCGCGCGCGTGACGGTCGCACCGGCGCCGCCCGCGGCGGCGGGCGACGTGCCCGACGCGCCGTTCGCGCTCGCCTACGAGGACGACCACCTGCTCGTCGTCGACAAGCCCGCCGGCGTGGTCGTGCATCCGGGCCACGGGCACCGCGAGGGCACGCTCGTGCAGGCGCTGGCGGGCCGGGCGGGCGGGGGAGAGGACCACGAGCGCCCCGGCATCGTGCACCGCCTGGACCGCGACACCTCCGGCCTGATGGTCGTCGCCCGTACGGACGCCGCCTACGCCGCCCTGCAGCGGATGCTCGCCGCGCGCGAGGTGACGCGCGAGTACCTCGCGCTGGTGCTCGGCCGCCCGGGCGCGCGCGCCGGCACGATCGACGCGCCGCTCGGCCGCGACCGCCGCGTGCGCACGCGCATGTCGACCGACACCGACGACCCGCGGCCGGCGGTGACGCACTTCGCCACCGAGGCGGCGCTGCCGGGCGTCACGCTGCTGCGCGTCCGCCTGCAGACCGGCCGCACCCACCAGATCCGCGCACACCTGGAGGCGATCGGCCATCCGGTGCTCGGCGACCCGGACTACGGGATCGCCGGCCGGCTCGGGCTCGAGCGCCAGTTCCTGCACGCCGAGCGCCTCGCCTTCGCGCACCCCGCGACCGGCGCGCCGCTGGACCTGCGCGCGCCGCTGCCGGCCGACCTGGCGGCGGCGCTCGCGCGCGCGGAGGCGGCGGTAGACTGAAGGGGTCCTCTGTTCCCTATCCCGGGTGATCCTCCAACCCTGGGAGATCCGCGGCCCTGCCCGGCGCAGCCAGCGCCGGGTCCGCACTCCTCCCAACTCCACCCGGGCGCAGTTCCACTTCCATACGAAAAGGGAGAAGCACCCATGGCCCAGGTCGGCATCAGAGAGCTGCTGGAGGCCGGCGTCCACTTCGGTCACCAGACGCGCCGGTGGAACCCCAAGATGCGCCGCTTCATCTTCGGCGAGCGCGGCGGCATCTACATCATCGATCTCCTCAAGACCGAAGCGCTGCTCGAGCAGGCGCGCCAGTTCGCGAGCGGCATCGCCGCCCGCGGCGGCACGGTGCTGTTCGTCGGCACCAAGAAGCAGGCGCGCGACGCGATCAAGGAGACCGCCGAGGCGGCGGGCATGCCCTACGTCAACCACCGCTGGCTGGGCGGCCTGCTCACCAACTACCAGACCATCTCTCAGCGCATCCGGCGCCTGCACGACCTCGAGCGCTTCGAGGCCGACAACCAGCTCGGGCTTCTGCCCACCCGCGAGCGCCTGGCCGCCGAGGCCGACCTGGCCAAGCTGCGGGCCAACCTCGGCGGCGTGAAGAACATGGCGCGGGTGCCCGACGCGATGTTCGTCGTCGACCTCAAGACCGAGGAGATCGCCGTCCGCGAGGCCCAGCGCCTGCGCATCCCGATCATCGGCCTGGTCGACACGAACGTGGACCCCGACGGGATCGACTTCATCATCCCCGGCAACGACGACGCGATTCGCTCCTGCGCGCTGGTCACCCAGGCCGTCGGCGACGTGGTCGCGCGCGGCCATCAGACCTTCCGCGCCGAGGAGGAGCGCGCCCGCCTGGAGGCCGAGGAGCAGGCCCGCCGCGAGGCCGAGGAGCGCGCGCGGCGCGAGGCCGAGGAGGAGCAGGCCCGCCAGGAGGCCGAGGAGCAGGCGCGCCAGGAGGCCCTGGCCGCCACCGAGGCGCGCACCCAGACGCCCGAGGGCGCCACGCGCGACGAGGCCGAGGCGCAGGTGGCCGCCGCGGTCGCCGAGCAGCCGATCGAGCCCGAGGGCCGGCGCGCCGCCGAGGCGACCGCCGCCGCGCAGGCCGCCGACGAGCCCGCCGCCCCCGCGGCCGGCAGCCCCGGGCCGCCCCAGCGCGAGCGCCAGAACCCCGACGCCGGCGAGCAGGTGCCCCAGGGCGCCGGCGCGGCGGCCGGCGCCGGCTCGCCCGCGAGCGACACGGCGACCGACGCGCCCGCCCCGCCCGCCGCGGCGGAGGAGGCGCCGGCCGACCCGCCGGTGGACGTCCCGGCCGAGCCGGAGGTGCCGCTCGAGGCGCCGCCCGCCCCCGAGGCGCCGCCCGCCCCCGAGGCGGCGGACGCCGCCGACGCCCCGGCTCCCGTCGACGCCCCGGCTCCCGCCGACGCCCCGGCCCCCACGAACGACGACGACCAGAAGAGGACCGACACCCCGTGAGCACCACCAACATCTCCGCCGCGCAGGTCAAGGAGCTGCGCGACCAGACCGGCGCCGGCATGATGGACTGCAAGAACGCCCTCTCCGAGACCGGCGGCGACGTCGACGCCGCCGTCGAGCTGCTGCGCGTGCGCCTCGGCGACAAGGCGGTGAAGGTCGGCGGCCGCGAGGCCACCGAGGGCACCGTGCAGGCCTACATCCACGCCACCGGCAAGGTCGGCGTGCTCGTCGAGGTCGACTGCAACACCGACTTCGTCGCCCGCAACGAGGACTTCGTGGCCTTCGCCCGCGAGGTCGCGCTGCACGTCGCCGCCGTCCCGACCACGCGCTACGTCAGCCAGGACGACGTGCCCGAGGACGTCAAGCAGGCCGAGCTGCGCGTCTTCGAGCAGCAGGCCGCCGACCGCCCCGAGCAGGTGCGCCCGAAGATCGCCGAGGGCAAGCTGCGCAAGTGGATGGAGGAGGTCGTCCTGCTCGACCAGGTCCACGTCAACGAGGACAAGCACGGCGGCAAGACGATCGAGCAGCTGCGCGCCGAGCTGGCGGGCACGCTGGGCGAGAACGTCGTCATCCGCCGCTTCGCCCGCTTCGCGGTCGGGGTCGCGTAGGTGCGCCACTGATGCCCGAGCCCGTGTTCGAGCGGATCCTCGTCAAGCTCTCCGGCGAGGCGCTGATGGGCGACCTGGAATACGGCACCGACCCCGAGCGCGTCCAGGCCATCGCCCAGCAGCTCAAGGGCGTGCACGACCGTGGCGTCCAGGTCTCGGTCGTGCTCGGCGCGGGCAACATCTACCGGGGCCTGGAGGGCGCTGCGAAGGGCATGGACCGGGCGACCGCCGACTACATGGGCATGCTCGCCATCGTCCTCAACGCGCTGACCCTCCAGGACGCGCTCGAGCACCTCGGCGTCCACACGCGCGTGCAGTCGGCGATCACCATCTCCGAGGTCGCCGAGCCCTACATCCGCCGCCGCGCCATGCGCCACCTGGAGAAGGGCCGCGTGGTCATCTTCGCGGCCGGCACCGGCAACCCGTTCTTCACCTCGGACACCGCCGCCGCCCTGCGCGCCCTCGAGATGCACGCCGAGGCCATCCTGATGGCCAAGAACAACGTCGACGGCGTCTACACCGCTGACCCCCGCACCGACCCGGCGGCCGAGCTCATCGACGAGATCACCGCGCGCGAGGCGCTGCAGCGCGATCTGAAGGTCATGGACTCCACCGCGCTGTCGCTGTGCATGGACAACCACCTGCCGATCTACGTCTTCAACATGAGCGACGAGGGCAACATCGATCGGATAGTTTCCGGCGAGAAGGTCGGAACGCTGGTGACGACGTGAGCCTGATCGACGAATTCCTCGCCGACGCGCGCGAGCACATGGACAAGTCCGTGGACGCGACGCGCCAGAAGTTCAACTCCGTGCGCACCGGGCGCGCCAGCCCGGCGCTGCTGGACCGCATCCAGGTCGACTACTACGGCTCCCAGACGCCGCTGCGCCAGCTCGCGAACATCTCGGCCTCCGAGGCCCGCCTGCTCACCGTGCAGCCCTACGACAAGAGCTCGATCAAGTCGATCGAGCGCTCGATCCTCGAGTCCGACATCGGGCTGACGCCCAACAACGACGGCCAGGTCATCCGCCTGGTCATCCCGGAGCTGACCGAGGAGCGGCGCAAGCAGCTGGTCAAGGTGGTGCGCGGGCTCGCGGAGGAGGGCCGGGTGGCGATCCGCAACATCCGCCGCGACGTCATGCACGACCTGCGCGAGCTGCGCGACGCGGGCGAGGCCGGCTCCGACGACGAGCATCGCGCCGAGGACGCCCTGCAGAAGCTCACCGACGCGAAGATCTCCGAGCTCGAGACCTCGCTCAAGGGCAAGGAAGAAGAGATCCTCGAGGTGTGAGCGCCGAGCGCGCCACCCACGTCGCGATCATCACGGACGGCAACGGGCGCTGGGCCCGCCAGCGCGGGCTCTCGGTGGCCGAGGGACACGCCGCCGGCGCCGACACGGTCAAGGCCCGCCTGCGCGACGCCGCCGACCTCGGCATCCGCGAGCTGACCGTCTACTCGTTCTCCACCGAGAACTGGGCGCGGCCGCCGGCCGAGGTGCAGGCGCTGATGGCGATGTTCTCCGAGCGGATCCTGGCCGAGACGCCCGAGCTGCACGCCGAGGGCGTGCGCATGCGCTTCCTCGGGCGCCGCGAGGGGGTGGACCCGCACCTGATCGAGCAGATCGGCTGGGCGGAGGAGCTCACCGGGGCCAACGACCGCATCACCTTCTTCGTGGCCTTCAACTACGGCGGGCGGGCGGAGATCATCGACGCCGCGCGCGCGTTCACCGGCACGACCGAGGCGGAGTTCCGCGCCCACCTCTACGCGCCGGAGATGCACGACCCCGACCTGATCATCCGCACGAGCGGCGAGCAGCGGCTCTCCAACTACCTGCTCTGGCAGTCGGCCTACTCCGAGCTGCTCTTCACCGAGGTCCTGTGGCCCGACTTCTCGCGCGCGGACTTCGAGGCGGCCCTGGCGGAGTTCGACGCGCGCCGCCGGCGCTTCGGCGGACGGTGAGCGGGAGGGCGGCGACCCGCCGGCCGCGCCCCGTGCGCCGCGCGCCGGCCGGCGGCGGCGGGCAGCGGCGGCCGCCCGCCCGGCGCGGCGGCTCGGACCTCGGCGCGCGCGTGCTGGTCTCGATCCCGGCGCTCGCCTTCGCGATCTTCATCATCGCCCAGGGCGGCCTGATCTTCGCGGGCGGCGTGCTGGCGCTGTGCCTCGTCTGCATGCACGAGCTGTTTCGCATGTTCGAGCGCACGCGCCCGGTCAAGCTCGCCGGCTTCCTGGCGCTGATCGGGCTCGCCGCCGCGGCCTACTGGGGGACCGAGCGCACCGTGCTGCTGGCGGCGGTCGGCGCCATCCCGCTCGTCTTCCTGCTCGGGCTCGTGATGCCCGAGCGCGAGGACGTCCCGCTCACCGGCGGAATGGCCATCACCTACATGGGCATCTACTGGATCGGGCTCGCGCTGGCCCACGTGATCCTGCTGCGCGAGCTCGGACACGGCGGCGCGCTGATCGTCGACATCCTGGTCGGCACGTTCGTGGGCGACACGGGCGCCTACCTCGGCGGGCGCTTCCTCGGCCAGCGCCGGCTGGCGCCGCGGATCTCGCCCAACAAGACGGCCGAGGGCCTCGTCATCGGGATGGTCGCTGCCGTGATCGGCACCTGGGTCGCCGGCCTCTACCAGGACTGGCTCTCCCACGGCGAGGCGCTGCTGCTCGGCGTCGCGGTGGCGCTCGCGGCGCCGCTCGGCGACCTCTTCGAGTCCAAGGTCAAGCGCGACTCGGGCGTCAAGGACTCCGGCGGGCTGTTCGGCGTCCACGGCGGGGCGCTGGACCGGCTCGACGCGGCGTTCTTCAGCCTCGTAGCCGGCTACTACGTCGCGCTCGCGCTGGTGATCTGAGCGCCAGCAGCGCGCGCAGCTGCTTAGCGGCGCCATAGGCGGCCGCTGCCACAATGGGCGGCTCATGACGCGGCTGCTCATCCTCGGCGCGACCGGCTCGATCGGAGCCCAGGCGCTCGACGTCGTCGCCCGCGCCGGTGAGCGCTTCGAGCTCGTCGGGCTCTCGGCGGGGACCTCGCACGCCGAGCTCGTCGCCCTCGCCCGCGAGCACGGGGTCCGCCGGATCGCGCTGTCGGACGCCGACGCCGCCGCGCGCGCAGCGGAACTGTGGACGGAGGGCGAGGTGCTGGGCGGCGCCGAGGGCCTCGTCCGGCTCGTCGCCGACTCCGACGCCGACCTCGTGGTCAACGCGATCGTCGGCTCCGCCGGGCTCGGGCCGACCATCGTCGCGCTCGGCGAGGGGATCGACGTCGCGCTGGCCAACAAGGAGTCGCTCGTGGTGGGCGGCGAGCTGGTCGGCGCGCTCGCGGAGGCCACCGGCGCCCGGCTGCTGCCGATCGACTCCGAGCACTCGGCGCTGCATCACCTGCTCACGGGCGAGCCGGCCGGCTCGGTCGACAAGCTGACCATCACCGCCTCCGGCGGGCCGTTCCGCGGGCGCACGCGCGAGCAGCTGGCCGGGGTGACGGTCGAGCAGGCGCTGCGCCATCCGACGTGGGCGATGGGCGGCAAGATCACGATCGACTCGGCCACGCTGATGAACAAGGGCCTCGAGGTCATGGAGGCCCACCACCTCTTCGGCACGCCCTACGACCAGATCGATGTGGTCGTCCATCCGCAGTCGATCGTCCATGCGCTCGTCTCGCTGTCCGACGGCGCGACGCTCGCGCACATGGGCCTGCCCGACATGCGCGTCGCGATCGCCTACGCGCTCTACCACCCCGAGCGCGCCGATCTGCAGCTGCCGCCGCTCGATCTCGCCGCCGTGGGGTCGTTGACCTTCGAGGCGCCCGACGAGGCGGCGTTCCCGTGCCTGGCGCTCTCGCGCGAGGCGGCGGTCGCGGGCGGGACCGCTCCGTGCGTGCTCAACGCCGCCAACGAGATCGCCGTGCACGCCTTCCTGCGCGACCGCCTGACCTTCCTGGGCATCGCCGAGGTCATCGAGGGGGCACTCGACCGGCTCGGCGCCACGCCCGTGCACTCCTTCGAGACGCTCTACGCGGCCGACGCCGAGGCCCGGGCGGTGGCCGGCGAGCTGGTCGAGGCCAGGGCGGCGGGGCGGACCGGATGAGCTGGGTGCTCGCCTTCCTGGGCTTCGCGCTGCTGATCATCCTGCACGAGGCGGGCCACTTCGCGGCGGCCAAGGCCGTCGGGATGCGGGTCGAGAAGTTCTCGCTCTTCTTCGGGCCGATGCTGGCCAAGTTCCGGCGCGGGGAGACGACCTACGGCGTCGCAGCGATCCCGCTCGGCGGCTACGTGAAGATCACCGGCATGAACCCGCACGAGGAGATCCCGCCGGAGGTCGCCCACCGGGCCTACTTCCGCCAACCCGTGTGGAAGCGGATCGTCGTGATCCTCGCCGGCCCGACGGTCAACCTGGTGCTGGCCTTCCTGCTGCTGGCGGGCATCTTCTTCTTCAACGGCTACGCGGAGCCCAGCACCCGCCTCGGGGCGATCGAGCCGAACTATCCCGCGGCCACGGCGCTGAAGGCCGGCGACGAGCTGGTCGCGGTCGACGGCGTCCGTGGCGAGCAGGAGGCGCTGGCCCGCCAGATCGGGACCCATACCTGCGCCGAGCAGCCTCCGACCGCCGGCTGCAAGGCCTCCGAGCCCGCCCGCGTCACCGTCGTCCGCGACGGCGAGGAGCTGAGCTTCGCGCTGACCCCGATCTACGACGCCGGCGCCGACCCGCCCCGGACGCGGCTCGGCTTCGGCTTCGACCAGGTCCAGCGCGACGCCGGCCCGCTCAAGGCGGCCGAGCTCAGCCTCGACACGATGTGGGCGGTGACCAGCGCCACCGTCTCGACGATCGCCGGCATCTTCGAGGCCGAGAAGCGCGAGGAGCTCGGCAGCGTCGTCGGTGCCTACGAGGCGACCCGTCAGAGCTTCGAGTTCAGCACCACCCGCGCCGTCTTCCTGCTCGCCGTCGTCTCGCTCTCGCTCGGCGTCATCAACCTCTTCCCGTTCCTGCCGCTCGACGGCGGCCACATCTTCTGGGCGCTCGCCGAGAAGGTGCGCGGCAAGGCGATCCCCTTCGCGGTCATGGAGCGCGCCGGCTTCATCGGCTTCGCCCTGGTCATCGGGTTGTTCGTCATCGGGTTGACGAACGACATCGGGCGCCTGACCGGCGACGGGTTCGGCGTCCCGACCCGCTGAGCGCCTCTCGCCGTCACGCGTCGGCGGGCAGCAGCCGAAAGGCTTCGCCGCCGACGGTGAGCACCCGGAAGTGGCGCTCGTCGAGCGTGAGCACGTCGCGCACGCCGGTCTGGGCGGCGAGCACGGCGATCGAGGCGTCGGCGAGGCTGATCGCCAGATCGGCGTGGCGCTCGACGATCGCGCGCGCGGTCTGCACGTCGGACGACGAGAACGGCTGAAGCTGGTAGGCGCCTCGCTCGACTTCTTCGAGCAGGCTGCTGCGCGCCGCCCGGCCGACTCGCCGCAGCAGCAGGTCGTCGAACGGCGAGAGCACGAACGGCGAGAGCAGGAACGGCGGAGACGCCTCTGCGAGGCTGGCCGCAGCCTCCCCGTGGCGGTGCTGGGCGACGTCGAGCGCGGCGAGCAGCCCGCTCGTGTCGAGCAGGATCACTCGCCGAAGCCGGCGGCCAGCTCGTCCTCGACACGGTCGGCGAGCGTTGGATCGCCGCTGTCGAAGAGCGGCAGCCGCGACCGCGGATGGGCCTCCGCGGCGGTGGCGGAGGCCACCGCGCTGTGCACGATCTCGGCCTCGCTCGTCCCCTGCGCCGCGGCGGTCCGCTCGAGCGCCGCCTTGAGCTCGTCGGGCAGATAGATCGTCGTGCGCCGCATGCCATACACGGCGACGGGTGCAGCCGGTCATCATCGAGGGGTGACGCAGCTCGAGGCCCGAGAGATCCCGCCGCCCGAGCCGCTGCCCGACGCGCTGGACGCGCGGCGGCTGCGGCGGCGCGTGCTGCAGGTCGTCGCGTTGCTCGTCGTGGTCGGCCTCGTTGCGTGGCTGGCGCCAGGGCTGGGGGAGGTGCGCGAGCGGCTCACCGCCGCCGACCCGGCCTGGCTGGCGGTCGCCGTCGCGCTGCAGGTCCTCTCCTGCCTCTCCTACGTGCTGATGTTCAAGCCCGTCTTCTGCCCGCGGATGACGTGGCGCTCGAGCTACGAGCTCGGGATGTCCGAGCTGGCCGTCGGGTCGATCGTGCCCGCCAGCGGCGCCGGCGGGCTGGCCTTCGGCGCGTGGGCGCTGGGCAAGGGCGGCATGCCGGCGGCCGAGATCGCCCGGCGGACCGTCGCCTTCTACGTGCTCAAGAGCGCCGCGAACTTCCTGGCGGTCGCGGTGCTCGGGATCGCCATGTGGCTCGGCGCCGGGCCCAGCGTCTCCTGGCTGCTCACGCTCCTGCCGGCCGGGCTGGCCGTGGCCGCCATCGCTGCGGTGGCCGCGATCCCGGCGCTCGCGGCCCGGCGCGGCGGCCGTGACCGGGAGGCGATGAGCCGGCCGCGCCGCTGGCTCGCCGCCGCGGTCGACGCGCTCGAGGAGGGGGTGCGCGAGGCGGGCCACGTCCTGCGCCGCCGCGACTGGCGCGTCATCGCCGGCTCGCTCGGCTACTGGGCGTTCGACAACGCGGTCCTGTGGGCGTGCTTTGAGGCCTTCGGCGAGTCGCCGGCGCTGACGCTCGTGCTGATGGGCTACCTGATCGGGCAGCTCGGCGGCCTGCTGCCGATCCCGGGCGGGATCGGCGGCATCGACGGCGGGCTGATCGGCGCGCTGATCGTCTACGGCATCCCGGCCGCCCCGACGGCCGCGGCGGTGCTCGCCTACCGGGTGATCCTCTTCTGGATCCCGCTGCTCCTCGGCGCCGCCGCCTTCGCGGCGCTGCGCAAGGGCCTCGACAACCCGGAGCGCCCGGACCTCTGCGATCCGCTCGGCAGGCCGACGCGGCCGGCGACCGCCTGAATCACTCCCCGGTCGCGGCCTCGGACGCCCGCCCGTCCTGGATGGAGACGACGAACACCGCGTCGTCTTCCTCGTCGAACACGTAGACCAGGAACATCCATGGCCACGGCCCGAGCACGAAGCGCGTGCCCGACCAGCGGCCGGTGAGGGCCCGGCCCATCGGCGCAAACCGCTCCAGCGGCCGCAGCGAGCGTGCCCGCGTTGATCCGGACCGGCATCGCTCCGGGGTACACGGTACGACACGTACCGTGGACGCAGTTACGTCAGGAGAGGCGAGTCCCGAGCGCGAGCTCGAGGAACGCGCCGATGCGGGCGGCCTCCGCGGTGACGCCTGCCCGCTGGGCGGCGGTCACCCGACGCAGCGGAGCGAGCTCGACCGTGCCGGCGGCCCGGTCGAGCCGCCAGGTCGCGAAGGCGCGGCCGTCGTCGATCGCGACGGGCCGGATGATGCCGCCACCGGGCACGACCCGCCGGACGTGTGCCGCGGGCAGGACCGGTGAGCGGTCCGCCCAGCCGAGCAGCCACTCGTCGAAGGCGGGCAGCAGGCGGACGCCGCCGCGCTCGCCGGCGTCCGCCGGCGGGTTCGCGACGGCTGCCCAACCGTGCCGCACGTCGCCCGCCGGCAGGCCCGACCAGCGGGCGAAGTCGGCTGCATCCGCCGGATGGTGGGCGGCCGCGTAGCGGCGCGCCAGCTCGACCAGCGCGGCGTCGCGCGCGGGCCGCCGCACCCGAGGCGCGGAACCGTAGATCGGCTCGCCGTCGCGGGTCCCGGCCTCCACGAGCACCCCGGCGGCGGCCGCCCGCGCCACGACGTGGACCGGCGCCTGGCCGTCACCGACCGCCACGCCCCGCCGCCGCAGCGCCTCGGCCAGCTCGTGGCGGGTCAGCGGCCCGCGCTCAGCCAGCAGCCGGCCTGCCTCCGCGGTGCTGCGCTCGGCGAGCTCCGGCGCCAGCCCGAGCTGCGCCAGCCGCCGCGCCCCCCGGCGCAGCGCGAGCCCGCCGTAGATCGCGAGCATCAGGCCGAGGTCCTCCGCCGCGATCAGGTGCAGCGTGCCGCGCATCGCCCACGTCCGCACGAGGCCGCCGCCGGCCAGCGCCAGTTCGGCGTCGGCAGCGGTTCCCGTCGCCCCGCGTGCCGCCAGCGCGAGCAGGCCGGCCGGGCGGTCCTGCGCCTGCACGCCGACCAGCGCTCGCGCGACCTCGACCGGGTCGGCGGGCGGCACGTCGGCGAGCCGCTGGGCGCGCAGCCGCGCCCGTCGCGCGCCGACGCTCATCGGGCCGGCGGTCGGGTAGCGTCCGCGCCGGGAACGGCGACGAAGGGAGCGGAGATGACGGGTCTGAAGGTGCCCGGCGAGAGCGCGCTGGACGCGGCCACGATCGCGGAGGCGTTTCGCATCACCGTGGAGCGCAATCCGGACCGCGTGGCGGTGCGCACGCGCGACGACAGTGTCTCGCTGACCTGGGGCGAGCTGCGCGACCGCGTCGACGCCTTCGCGGGCGGGCTCGCGGGGCTCGGCGTCGGGCGCGGCGACACGGTGGCCATCATGCTCACCAACCGGCCCGAGTTCCACCTCGCCGACCTCGCGGCGATGACGCTCGGGGCCACGCCGTTCTCCATCTACGCGACCTCGACACCGGAGCAGATCGCCTACGTCGTCGGTGACGCCCGCGCACGCGTGGCGATCGTCGAGGCGGCCTTCGTGGACGCCTTCCAGGCCGCCCGCACCGAGCTCACCGGGCTCGAGCACCTGATCGTGCTCGAGGGCGAGCAGGGCGAGGGCACGCTGGCCTGGGACGCCGTCGAGGGCGCCGACCCCGCCTTCGACGCCGAGGCGAGCTGGCGCGCCGTCGGCCCGGACGACCTGCTCACGCTGATCTACACCTCCGGCACCACCGGCCCGCCGAAGGGCGTCCAGCTGGCCCACCGCAACCTGGTGGCCGCGGTCAGCTCGATCCGCGACCGCGTCGCCTTCCCCGAGGGCTCGCGCGTCATCTCCTGGCTGCCGGCCGCCCACATCGCCGAGCGCGCCGCCCACCACTACCTGCCGATCGTCTACGGCATGACGATCACGAGCTGCCCCGACCCGCGCCAGGTGCTCGCCTGCCTGCCCGAGGTGCGCCCGAACTGGTTCTTCGCGGTGCCGCGCATCTGGGAGAAGCTCAAGGCGGGGCTGGAGGCGATGATGGCCGGCCAGCCGGAGGCCGAGCGCGCGCAGGCCCAGGCGGCGATCGCCGCCGCGGTGCGCAAGGTCGAGCTCGAACAGGCCGGCGAGCGGGTCCCGGCCGAGCTGGCCGCCGCCGTCGCGCTGGCCGAGGAGAAGATGTTCGCGCCGCTGCGGGCCCGGCTCGGGCTCGACGAGGCCGCCGCGGTCAACGTCGGCGCCGCCCCCACGCCGCGCGAGGTGCTGGTCTTCTTCAACGCCATCGGCGTCGAGCTCGCCGAGCTGTGGGGCATGTCGGAGACCTGCGGCGCCGGCTGCGTGAACCCGCCGGGGGCCGTGAAGATCGGCACCGTCGGCCCGCCGTCGCCGGGCGTCGAGGTCAGGCTCGCCTCCGACGGCGAGCTGCTGGTCCGCTCCGAGGTGGTGATGACCGGCTATCGCAACCTGCCCGAGCAGACCGGGGAGGCGCTCGACGCCGACGGCTGGCTGCACACCGGCGACATCGCCGAGATCGACTCCGACGGCTACGTGAGCATCGTCGACCGCAAGAAGGAGCTGATCATCGGCGCGGGCGGCAAGAACATGTCACCGGCCAACATCGAGGCGACGCTCAAGGGCGCGAGCCCGCTGATCGGCCAGGTCTGCTGCGTCGGCGACGGGCGGCCCTACAACGTCGCGCTGATCGTCCTGGACGCCGACTTCGGCCCGGCCTTCGCGGCGCAGCACGGCGTCCAGGCCGAGGGGCTCGCGGCGCTCGCGGCCGAGCCGGCGATGGTGGCGGCGGTGCAGGCCGGCGTCGACACCGCCAACGCCCGCCTCTCGCGTCCCGAGCAGGTCAAGCGCTTCCACCTCGTGCCCGGCGACTGGGCGCCGGGGGGAGAGGAGCTGACCCCCACCATGAAGCTCAAGCGCAAGCCGATCTCCGCCAAGTACGCCGCGGAGATCGAGGCGCTCTACGACGAGACGAGCTAGCGAGCGCGGCGGGAGGCGGCGGCCACGCCGCCGCCTCCCCGCAGCTCACAGTCTCCCGCCCGCCATCCGCTGGCGGCGGGTGATCGCGTCGAGCGAGACCGCGGCCAGCAGGACACCGCCGGTGATCAGGAACTTCACCGAGGACTCGAGGCCGAGCAGGTCCATGCCGTTGGAGATCGACCCGATCACCATCGCGCCGAGCAGCGCGGCCCACACCGAGCCGCGGCCGCCGAACAGGCTCACGCCCGCGATCACCGGGCCGGCGATGGCCAGCAGCAGCAGGTCGCCGCTGCCAGAGCTCTGGTTGACCGCCAGCAGCCGCGAGGCGGCGAGGATGCCGCCGGCTGCCGCCAGCGTGGAGGCCAGCACGAAGACGATCGTGCGCACCCGCGCGACGCGGATGCCCGCGCGCCGTGCCGCCTCGGCGTTGCCGCCGACGGCGTAGATGTGGCGCCCGAAGGTCGTCTTGGTGGTCAGCGCGCTGAACGCCACCACCAGCGCCACCAGGATCAGCAGCGCGAGCGGGACGCCGCGGTCGGAGTTGACGATCGCAGTGGCGATGAAGATCGCCGCCGCCGAGGCGCCGACCCGCAGCCCGAGCACGCCGAGGTTCTCGGCCTCCAGGCCGTGGGCGAGCCGCCGCCGGCGCTCGACCAGCGCCGCGACCGCGATCGCGGCCACGCACGCCACCGCCACGATCCAGCCGGCGAAGGGCGACAGGAACGTGCCGGTCAGGTTCGTGATGCCCGGGTCGGTGAGGTTGATCGTGCCCGTGTCGCCCAGAACCAGCAGCAACGCGCCCGTCCAGCCGAGGAAGCCGGCCAGCGTCACGACGAACGACGGCACCCCGATGCGGGTGATCACTGTGCCCTGGAAGAGGCCGATCAGCGCGCCGGTCGCTAGCCCGCCGAGGATCGCCGGGATCGGGCCGAGGCCCTCCTTGACCGACAGGGTGGCCATCACGGCGCCCGCGAGGCCGCTGACGACGCCGACCGAGAGGTCGATCTCGCCCAGCAGCAGCACGAGCACGACGCCGATCGAGATCGTGCCGACGGCGGCGATCTGCAGCGTCAGGTTCGTGAGGTTGACCGCGGTGAGGAAGCGGTCGTTGGCGATGGCGAAGATCGTCCAGATCAGCGCCAGCACGACCAGGACGCGGACCGAGCCGAGCTCGCCCTGGGAGAGCTTGCGCAGCGCCTGGCGCAGGCTGACGCGGGGCTCGTCCTCGTCGACGGGGGCCGCGACCGCCTCGGGCGTCGTGGTGCTCATGGCGAGGCCTCCTTGGCGTCGGCCGGCTCGTCGCCGCCCACGCCGGTGATGGCGGCGACGACCTTCTCGTGGGCCGAGGCGACCGCCGGGTACTCGCCGTTGTTGCGCCCCAGGCGCAGGACGACGATGCGGTCGGCGACCTCGAAGACGTCGGCGAGGTTGTGGGAGATCAGGATGACCCCGAGGCCGCGCTCGCGCAGGCGCTTGACCAGCGCGAGCACCTGCTCGGTCTGGGCGACGCCGAGCGCCGCGGTCGGCTCGTCGAGGATGACCAGGCGGGGCTCCCCGAGCAGCGCGCGGGCGATCGCCACCGACTGGCGCTGGCCGCCGGAGAGCGCGCCCACCTCGGAGCGGATGCTCTTGCGCAGCCGCACCGCGAGCGAGTCGAGCAGCTCCTGGGCGCGGTGCTCCATGCCGATCTCGTCCAGCGGGCCGATCTTCGGGCCGCGGTGCTCCTCGCGCCCGAGGAAGAGGTTGGCGACGATGTCCAGGTTGTCGCACAGGGCGAGGTCCTGGTAGACGACCGCGATCCCGAGGCTCGCCGAGTCCTGCGGCGCGTTGACCTGGACGACCTGGCCGTCCCACTCGATCTCGCCGCCCGACGCGGGGCCGACGCCGGAGACGGTCTTGATCAGCGTCGACTTGCCGGCGCCGTTGTCGCCCACCAGCGCGACGACCTCGCCGGGATGGACCTCGAGGTCCACTTCGGTGAGAGCCTGCACGGGTCCGTAGGACTTCGAGACGCGGGTCAGCCGCAGCAGCGGCTGACCCGTCGTCCCGTTCCCCGCGGGCCCCGTCGGTGACTCGACGGTGGCCATGTCGATCAGTTGATCCCCGCCGACGCGCACGCCTCGGCGTACTTGCCGGTGCACAGCTCGGAGGACTTCCAGAAGCCGTCCTTGATGATCGTGTCCGCCACGTTCTCCTTGGTGACCGCGACCGGCTCGAGCAGGACCGACGGCACCTGCTTCATGCCGTTGTCGACCTTGCCGTTGACCAGGCCGCTCGGCGGCTGCTTCTTCTGGGCGAGGGCGACGGCGAGCTCGGCGCTGGCCTCGGCCTCGGGGATGATCGCCTTGTAGACGGTCATGTACTGCTCGCCGTCGAGGATCCGCTGGATGGCGGCGAGCTCGGCGTCCTGCCCGGTGGTCGGGCGGCTGTCGGGGGCGATGCCGTTGCCCTTCATGGCGGCGATGGCGCCGCCTGCGGTGCCGTCGTTGGCGGCGTAGACGCCGACGAAGCCGCTCTCGCCGACGGCCGTGATCGCCTGCTCCATCTCCTGCTGGGCCTTGTCGGGGCTCCAGTCGGGCGTGTCGTACTCCTTGGCGACCTTGATGCCGCTGGAGTCGATGACCGAGTGCGCGCCCTGCTTGAAGAGCTTGGCGTTGTTGTCGGTCGGGGCGCCGTTGATCATCACGATCGACTTGCCCTTCGCGCCGTCGCCGAGCTTCTCGACGAGCGCCTGGCCCTGCAGCTGGCCGACCTTCTCGTTGTCGAAGGAGACGTAGTAGTCGATGTCGGCGTCGGTGATCAGGCGGTCATAGGAGATGACCGGGATGTCCGACTGCTTGGCGCGCGTGACGATCGGGGCCGCCGAGGCGGAGTCCACCGGGTCGAGCACGAGCACGTTGGCGCCGTTGGTGATGGCGGCCTCGGCCTGCTGCTGCTGCTTGGCCGCGTCCTGGTCGGCGTTGGAGTAGATGATCTGGCAGTCCGCGCAGAGCTCCTTGACCTTGCGCTCGAAGTTCGGGCGGTCCTGGGACTCGTAGCGGGCGGTCTTCGACTCCGGCAGCAGCAGCGCGATCTTCTGGCCGCCGCTGGACTCGGCGGCGTCGCCGCTGCCCGAGCCTTCGTCGTCACCGCCGCAACCGGCGAGCCCGACCAGCGCGGTCACGGCAACCGCCGCGAGCGCGTGCTGGGTGGAGATCCTCTTCATGTGCTCCCTCCTCGGGGGATGCGTCGTTTCAGTCGCTGTGCGACGGGCGGCTGCCCGGCCCGACCTTCTCGCGAAGGCCACTTCGCGTCAAGCGCCGCCATGTCCTCCAGCGTCGCCGAGTTCCTTGACGTCGGACTCGACCCTTTCCTGCGGTTCCGAAGTATGTGCGACCTCATTCACCCTGTCAAGAAGGAGCTTCATTCGATACTGTCGAAAGCATGGCGACGAAACCGCGGCTCGACGCACGTGCCCGGGTCTTCGGCGTGCTCGCCGAGGCCGGCGCCGTCTCGCGTGCCGAGCTGGCCCGCCGGGCCGCGCTGGCCCCGTCGACCGTGTCGGCCGCCGTCAGCGAGCTGCAGGCCGAGGGCCTGGTCGTCGAGCCGGCCGGCGCGCGCGAGCTCTCGCGCGGCGACCGCGCGCCGGTGCTCGGCCGCCCGCCGGTCCTGATCGCGCTCGACCGCGGCGCGGGCGTCGCGCTCGGGATCGACTTCGGCAAGCGCCACCTGCGGGTCGCCCTGGCCGACCTCGCCCACCGCCTGCTGGCCGAGCGCCACCGCGCGCTGGACGCCGACCTGCCGGCCGCGGAGGCGATCGCGCTGGCGGTGCCGATGGTCGACGAGGTGCTCGCCGAGGCAGGCGCCGAGCGCCGCGAGGTCGTCGGCGCCGGGATGGGGCTCCCGGGCCCGGTCCACCGGCCCTCGGGCGAGCTGGGGGACTCGACGATCCTGCCGGGGTGGGTCGGCGTGCGCGCGGCGGAGGCCGTCCAGTCGGCGCTCGGCCTCGCCGTCGAGGTCGAGAACGACGCCAACCTCGGTGCGCTGGGCGAGTGGATGTGGGGGGCCGGCCGCGGCGCCGACCACATGGCCTATCTCAAGCTCGCGACCGGGATCGGCAGCGGCATCGTGATCGACGGGCGCCCCTACGTGGGCGCGGGCGGCACCGCGGGCGAGCTCGGCCACACCGTGATCGAGCCGGGCGGGCCGATCTGCCGCTGCGGCAACCGCGGCTGCCTGGAGACGGTCGCGGGCGCGCCGGCGGTGCTGGCCGCGCTGCGCGAGACCTACGGCGAAGACCTCTCGCTGCCCGAGGCGATCGACCGCGCGCGCGAGGGCGACGCGGGCTGCCGGCGCGCCATCGCCGACGCCGGCCGCTCGATCGGCACCGCCGTCGCGACGGTCTGCAACCTCTTCAACCCGCGCCTGATCGTCGTCGGCGGCGACCTCGCCGCGGCCGGCGGGCTGCTGCTGGACCCGCTGCGCGAGTCGCTGGCCATGGGGGCGATCACCTCGGCCGCGGCGGACGTGCAGGTCGTCGAGGGCGCCCTGGGCGAGCGCGCCGAGGTGCTCGGCGCGGTAGCGCTCGTGTTGCGCAGCGGGCCGCTCCTTCTAACCTCGCCGGGAGGAAGGTAACGTCGCCGGGAGGCGGCGCCGCAGGCGTCGCACCGTAACGTCGCCGGACGGCGAACCCTCTTCTATCCTCGTCCTTCCATGGCTGCGAAGCGACACGTGACGGTCGGCGGGGTGCAGATCGGCGGTGGCGCGCCGGTCGCGGTCCAGACCATGACCAAGACCGAGACCGCCAACCTGGCGGCCACGATGGCGCAGATCCGCACCGTGGCGGAGGCGGGCGCCGACCTCGTCCGCGTCGCCGTCCCGCGCGACAAGGACATCGAGGCGCTCAAGACCATCGTGGTCGAGTCGCCGATCCCGGTCATCGCCGACATCCATTTCAACCACACGCTCGCGCTGAAGGCGATCGACGCCGGCGCGCACTGCATCCGCCTGAACCCCGGCAACATCGGCGGGCCCGAGAAGGTCGCCGAGGTCGCCGACCGCGCCCGCGCCGCCGGCACGCCGATGCGCATCGGCGTGAACTCCGGCTCGCTGCCCCGCCACCTGCACGAGCTCGAGCGCGAGAACCCGGTCGAGGCGCTGGTCGCGGCCGCCGTCGAGTTCGTCGCCCTGATGGAGCGACTCCGCTTCGAGGACTTCAAGGTCTCCATCAAGTCGACCAACGTGCCGTACACGATCGCCGCCAACCGCGCGCTGAGCGAGCGCATCGACTACCCGCTGCACCTCGGGATCACCGAGGCCGGCACGAAGTGGTCGGGTTCGCTGAAGTCGGCGGTCGGGCTCGGCACGCTGCTGGCCGACGGCGTCGGGGACACGATCCGGATCTCGCTCTCCACCTTCCACGCGGAGGAGGAGGTCAAGGTCGGCTGGGAGATCCTCAAGGCGCTCAAGCTGCGCGAGCGCGGCCCGGTGCTGATCGCCTGCCCGACGTGCGGGCGCCTGCAGTTCGACATGGACACCGTGGTGGCCGACATCGAGCGCCGGCTGGAGGCCTACGCCGACCCGGTCGAGGTCGCCGTGCTCGGCTGCGCGGTCAACGGCATCGGCGAAGCCTCGCACGCGGACTTCGGCATCACCGGCGCCAAGAACGAGGGCCTGATCTTCTCGCGCGGCAAGGCGCTCAAGAAGGTCCCGCAGGAGCAGCTCGTCGACGAGCTCTTCCGCGAGATCGACAAGTACGCCAAGACCAAGCGCATCGACGTCGACGCCGCCGAGCAGGCGGCGGGCGCGCAGTGGCTGCAGCGCATCGAGGAGGAGAACGCCGGCGAGCTGACGCCCGAGCGCCTCGCCAAGCTCGAGGCCGAGAAGGCGCGCGCCGACGCCGACGCGATCGACGAGGCGCTGCTGGCCGGCAACGGCGGCGGCGACCCGCTGCGGCTCGACGAGGACGCCTCGCCGACCGCGGGCCGGCGGTTCAGCCGCGCCTGAGCCGGGCCGCCCGGCGTGCTGCCGGGGCCGAACCCCGGCATCGAAGGAGGGTCGGGACGGCGTAGCCGCCAACCGGCATTTCCTCAGCATCGAGCGGGATCCCGGCTCCGTGCTGCAGTTATGCCGCTGTGAGCGGCATTTCTTCAGCACCGAGCGTGCGTTCGCCGCGATGCTGCACTTGTGCCGCCTCGGGCCAGGCCGACGAGGCCGATACCTGGCCACCCTTACCGGCGGGGTTCCCGCCGGTGTCTACGGAGCGGCCGACTGCCGCTGCGCCAGTACGGCGTAATGCACTGTGAACAGCCGCTCGGCGCGCCGTGGCGCCGCCCGCCACGCCGCTCGCCGCGCGACCGTCTTCGCCGCCGCCCGCGCCCGGCTCGCCCGCGAGCCGGCGAAGAAGGCGTGGTGGGCGTAGGGGAGGGGATCGGAGAGCTCGGCCACCGGCCGCAGCCCGGCGCCGGCCAGCAGCGCCCGCACCGCCGCGCGGTCGAAGGCCTGCAGGTGACCGATCTCGTCCGCCTGGGCCCGCTTGGCCGGCCGCGCGGCCGACCGGTTGGCCTCGAGCGGCACCTCGACGAGCACCGAGCGCGCGACGCGGGCGGCCTCGGCCAGCAGAGCCGGCGGGTCCTCGACGTGCTCGAGCACGTGCGAGACGACCGCGAGGTCGTAGCTGGCGTCGGCGACCGGGATGCGTGCGCCGTCGTAGGCCTCGATCCGCCGCAGCCCGCGGATGGGGCGGCCGCGGGCCAGCTCGGCGGCGGGCGCCGAGAGCTCGAAGCCGTCGAGCACGGGCGCCACGCCGCGGGCGCCCAGCGCCTCCAGCAGCGCGCCGTCGCCGCAGCCGATCTCCACCAGCGTGTGCGGCCGGAAGCCGGCCCGCGCGCACAGCGCGGCCACGTGGGCCGCCTTCGAGCGCGCGCCGAGCGCCCGCCAGCGGCCGAGGCGCTGCGCCTCGGCCGCGTCGCTGACGGTGTAGCCCGCCTCGTAGAAGGCGGTGAGGTCGCGTCCCTCGCTCAGCTGCTCAGCCGGCAGCCGCCGCGTAGCGCTCGCCGACCTTGTTCCAGTCGACCGTGTTGAACCACGCGTCGATGTAGTCCGGGCGCTTGTTCTGGTACTTCAGGTAGTAGGCGTGCTCCCACACGTCGACGCCGACGAGCGGGGTCTGGCCCTGGGAGATCGGGCTGTCCTGGTTCGGGGTGCCGACGATCGCGAGCCCGGAGCCGTCGTGGACGAGCCACGACCAGCCCGAGCCGAACTGGCCGACGCCGGTCTCCTTCAGGGTGGACTTGAAGTCCTCGAAGGAGCCGAAGGCCGCGTTGATCGCGTCGGCGAGGTCGCCGGAGGGCTCGCCGCCGCCGTTCGGGGCCATGCTCTCCCAGAAGAGCGAGTGGTTGTAGTGCCCGCCGCCGTTGTTGCGCACCGCCGTGCGCTTGTCGGCCGGCAGCGAGTCCAGATCCTTGAGGACTTCCTCGATCGGCTTGTCCTCGTAGCCGGTGCCCTCGAGGGCCGCGTTGGCCTTGTCGACGTAGGCCTGGTGATGCTTGTCGTGGTGGACCGTCATGGTCGCCTCGTCGATGTGGGGCTCGAGGGCGTTGTACTCGTAGGGGAGCGGCGGAACTTCGTAGGCCATGAAGGGGTTCCTCCTGGTGAGTTTCGGGGCTCGGGGTAGGTTCTTCCCAGGTGCCCGTGCCGGTGGGCTCCGAATCCTCGCACCACTACGCTTCGACTCTCGATGACCCGCCAGAACCTGTACTTCCTCCCGACCGAGAAGGAAGCCCCGTCCGACGCCGAGGCGCTCTCGCACCGGCTGATGGTACGGGCCGGGCTCGTGCGCCAGGTCGGCGCCGGGCTGTGGAGCTGGCTCCCCGCCGGCTGGCGCGTGCACGAGAACGCGGTGCAGATCGTGCGCGAGGAGATGGACGCGATCGGTGGGCAGGAGATGCTCATGCCGGTGCTCAACCCGGCGGAGCCGTGGCAGCGCAGCGGGCGCTACGACATCGACGAGGTCTTCAAGCTCTCGGACCGCCGTGGAGCCGAGCTCGTGCTGGCCATCACCGCCGAGGAGATCGTCACCACCCACGTCGCGCAGGTGGTGCGCTCCTACCGCGACCTGCCGATGATCCTCTACCACTTCCAGACCAAGGAGCGCGACGAGCCGCGCCCGCGCGCCGGCGTGCTGCGCACGCGCGAGTTCATCATGAAGGACGCCTACACGTTCGACCGCGACGGCGAGGGCCTGGACGCCGCCTACGACCGTCACATCGAGGCCTACGACCGCATCTTCGACCGCTGCGGCCTGGAGTGGTACCGCGTGGAGTCCGACGTGGGCATGATGGGCGGCCTCGGCGCACACGAGTACATGGCGCCGTGCGCGGCGGGGGAGAACGACGTCGCGCTCGCGGCGGGCTACGCCGCCAACGTCGAGGTGGCCAGCGCCGAGGCGCAGGCCGTCGAGGCGGGCGAGGCGCTCGAGGCGCCGGCCGAGGTCCACACCCCGGGCGCGACGACGATGGCCGAGCTCGAGCGCCAACTGCACGTGCCGCTCGGCCAGACGCTCAAGGCCTTCCCGGTGATCGTCGAGGACCGCGGGCTCGTGCTCGTCGTGCTGCGCGGCGACCACCAGGTCAACGAGGTCAAGCTGCGCAACGCGCTCGGGGCGGACTTCCGCGCGGCCCTGCCCGGGGAGTTCGAGCGCAAGGTCGGCCCGGCCGGCTACCTCGGCCCGGTCGGCGCCGACGCGCCGGTGCTGCTCGACGACGCGGTCCAGCCGACGGCCTACGTCGCCGGCGCCAACCGCGACAACGCGCACCTGCGCGGCGTCGAGCCGGGGCGCGACTTCCCGTTCCGCCGCGCCGACGTGCGCCGGGTGGAGGCGGGCGACACCGTCGGCGGGCAGGTGATCCGGATCGAGCCCGCGATCGAAATCGGCAACATCTTCAAGCTCGGCACCCGCTACTCCGAACCGCTCAACGCGACCTACCTGGACGAGTCCGGGGCCTCGCGCCACATCTGGATGGGGTCCTACGGCATCGGCCCGGCGCGCATCGCCGCCGCCTCCGTGGAGCAGTTCGCCGATGAGCAGGGCATCTCCTGGCCGCGGTCGCTGGCGCCGTTCGACGTCCACGTCGTCGGTCTCGGGCGACCCGGCAGCGACGAGCGCGAGCTGGCCGAGGCGATCTACCGCGAGCTCCAGGCGACCGGGCTGGATGTCCTGCTCGACGACCGCGACGCCGGCCCGGGCGAGAAGTTCGCCGACGCGGAGCTGCTCGGCTGCCCGCTGCGGCTGACCGTCGGGCGGCGCACGCGCGAGGCCGGCGAGGTCGAGGCGCAGGTGCGCCGCGGCCGCGAGGCGCGCACCGTCCCGCTCGAGGGGGCCGCGGAGGCCGCGGCGGACCTGTGGCGGAGCCTCCCATAAGCGGCGACCCCTCCGTGTCGCGCACGGCCGGGCAGGAGGCCGCGGAGAAGGTCCGGTTGACCTTCCGGCGCTTCTCCGGCCTGGATCGCTCGGGCCCGCCGCCGGCGGCGACCCTGCGCGGCCAGCCGCTGCACCCGTGGACGATCCCCAACGCGATCGGCTTCGTGCGGCTGTGCCTGCTGCCGCTGTTCCTGTGGCTCGCCTTCCGCACCGGCAGCGGGCGCAGCACCGGCGCCGCCGTCGTCTTCGCGGTGATCGCCTGGAGCGACTACCTCGACGGGATCGCCGCGCGCGTGACGGGCCAGTACTCGCGGCTGGGCACGCTGATGGACCCCGTGATCGACCGCCTGCTGATCTTCTCCGGGGCGGCGGTGTGCTGGTACTACGAGCTGCTGCCGCGCTGGGCGCTCGTGCTGCTGGCGCTGCGCGAGCTCTCGATGCTGGTGATCGCGCGCTGGGGCCTGCGCCACGGCCTCGACGTCAGCATCAACTGGCTGGGCCGGTGGGGCGTGTGGCCGGTGTTCTCCGCCGTGTTCTTCGCAATCGCCGGCGCGTTGACGCTCGCCGAGTGGTGCCTCTACGTCGGCCTGGCGCTGGTGATCGCCGCCACGATCAAGTACGTCGTGGACGGCCGGGCCGAGCTCGCGGCCCGACCCTCAAGCTCAGCTTGAAGGCTGCTATGCTCGCGCGCTCGGCAGCGCCATAGCGGCTGGACGACGTGGAAGGAGCGGACGGGCCTTGACGATGGACACGTTCCCCGATCTGGGGTCGCTCTCCGACGATGAGCTCAAGGAGCTGATCGCGCGGCTCACGGAGGAGGAGCAGGAGGTCTCCTACCGCCGTCGGATCCTGCACGGCAAGATCGACATCCTGCGCGCCGAGCTGGTCAACCGCCTGCGCAAGAAGCACGAGGGCGGCCAGGAGGTCATCTCCGGCTCAGACGTCCAGCGCCTCACGGACATCCTCGCGGGGCGCGCGACCGGCGGCTCCTAGCCGGGCGCACCCGGTGGCCCGTCACTGCCCGGAGTGTGGCTTCAACGTCGCCGACGGCGCGAACTACTGCCCGAAGTGCGGCGCCTTTCAGGGGACCGAGCCCACCAAGGAGGACGCCACCACGGCGACCTACGTGATCGACGAGCAGACGGGCGAGCTGCGCCCGGTCGACGTCACCGACGTCGCCGCGGAGAGCGGCGCGCTGGTCATCCGCTCGGGCGGTGGGCGCGTCGGGCAGTCCTTCCCGCTGCACGGTGAGCGCCTGACCGTCGGCCGCTCGCCCGACGCCGACGTGTTCCTCGACGACGTCACCGTCTCGCGCGACCACGCCGTGCTGGTGCGCCGCGCCGGCGCGTGGTACCTCGACGACTCCGGCTCGCTGAACGGCACCTACGTCAACCGGCAGCGGATCGACTCCCATCAGCTGGCCGACGGCGACGAGCTGCAGGTAGGCAAGTACAAGCTGACCTACCTGGCGCGGTAAGGGTCCCGTCGTGTCCGACTTGCCGGTGGAAGAAGGAGCGGCGGCTGCGGCGGAGCAAGAGGAGGCGCGGCTGCCGGGGATGGAGCCGATCGAGCTCGGCGCCGAGCGCGGGCGGCCGGCCTCGAAGTCGCTGACGATCGGGGCGGTGTCCAAGGCGCTCCAGCAGGAGTTCCCCGACATCTCGATCTCGAAGATCCGCTACCTCGAGGATCAGAAGCTGCTCTCGCCCCGGCGCACGCCGGGCGGCTACCGGCTCTACTCGACGTCCGACGTCTCGCGGCTGCGGACCATCCTGCGCCTGCAGCGCGACGAGTTCCTGCCGCTGCGCGTCATCCGCCAGGAGCTCTCCGCCGGGCGCGCGAGCGACGACTCGAGCTCGCCCGCGCCACCGGTCGGGGACGCGCGGCCGGGAGCGGCCCTGCGGCGCATCACCTTCTCCATCCGCGACCGCGGGGCCCTGTACTCCTACGAGGACGTGGTCGAGGAGACGGGCGCGGACCCCAAGCTGGTCTCCGAGATGGAGGACTTCGGCATCGTCAAGGGCGAGGTCCGCGGCGGCAAGCGCTACTACGACGAGACCGAGCTCGAGATCGTGCGGGCCGTGACCGAGCTGGCGCGCTACGGCGTGGCGGGGCGCAACCTGCGCGTCTTCAGGACCTCGGCCGAGCGCGAGGCGGCGCTGCTGCAGCAGATCCTGGCGCCGAGCCTGCGCTCGCGCAATCCGGAGCGCCGCAAGGAGGCGGTCGACGCGCTGGAGAACCTCGCGGCCGTCGCCTCCCACCTCAAGCACCTGCTGCTGGTGCGCGACCTGCGCCGGATCGCCCGATGACCACGGGCGTCGACCTGCGCGCCCACATCCGCGACATCCCCGACTTCCCGAAGCCCGGGATCGTCTTCAAGGACATCACCCCGTTGCTGCTCGCGCCCGCGGCACTCGAGGCGGCGAGCGGGGCACTGGCGGAGTGGGCGCGCCCGCGCGCGGTCGATCTCGTGCTGGCGGCCGAGGCGCGCGGCTTCATCCTCGGCGGCGCGCTGGCCCGCGAGCTGGGCGCCGGCTTCGTGCCGGCCCGCAAGCCGGGCAAGCTGCCGCACGACACGGTCTCGGCCGAGTACATCCTCGAGTACGGCGTCGACGCGCTGGAGATGCACGCCGACGCGCTCGCCGACGGCGCCCGCGTGCTGCTGCACGACGACCTGCTCGCCACCGGCGGGACCGCGCGGGCGCTCGCGGAGCTGGCCGAGCGCGCCGGGGCGGAGGTCGTGGGCTGCGCCTTCCTGGTGGAGCTGGGTTTCCTGGACGGCCGCGCCCGCCTGGCGCCCTACGACGTCCACGCGCTGATCGCCTTCGACGACGAGTGAGCTACCGCGAGCTGCCCCCGCCCGCCCCGCTCGCACGGCTGGTGCGGTGCGAGTGGCTGCGCGTCCCGGCCGCGCGCGGCAGCCATCGCGTGCTGCCCGACGGCTGCGCCGACATCGTCTGGACCGGCGACCGGCTGGTGGTGGCCGGCCCCGACACCGGCCCCGTGCTGGTCGCCGACAGCGGCGGTGAGGCGGCGGTCGGCGTGCGCTTCCGCCCGGGGGCTGCGGCGGCCGCGCTGGGGCTGCCCGCCGCCGAGCTGCTCGACGAGCGGGTCGCGCTCGACGCGCTCTGGGGCGCCGAGGGGCGGCGGCTCGAGGCCGCGGTCGCCGCTGCGGACGGCCCGGCGGCGCGGCTGACGTTGCTGCGCGCGGCGGTGGCACGGCGGGCGTCCAGCGCGCCGCCGCCGGACCCGCTCGTGGCCGCAGCGGTGGCGCGCGTCGCGCGCGATCCGGCCCGCCCGGTGCGGGCGCTCGCGGGCGAGCTGGCGCTCAGCGAACGCCACCTGCACCGGCGCTTCAGCGTCGCGGTCGGCTACGGCCCGAAGACCTTCGCCCGGGTGGCGCGCTTCCGCCGCGCGCTGCGGTTGCTGGGCGACCCGGTCGCGGCCGGCGGGCTCGCGCGCGTCGCGCTGGACGCCGGCTACGCCGACCAGCAGCATCTGGCGCGCGAGTGCGGGGCGTTGGCGGGGGTGCCGCCGAGCTTGCTGCGGGCGGCCGCCTGACGCTGCGGACGGAAACCCCGCTGGTAAAGGGTGCGAGGGTGCCGTCCGGAGCGGTCTCCGCCGAGCGGTACGAGAAGCGCATGTCAGACATGCCGTTCTCGTACCGGTCGACGTTCCTGGCGCGCCGGCGCTCGCTCAGCGCCGGCTGCGGCGCCACCCCTCACCAGCGGGGTTGACCTTCGTCCCTAGCCGGCCACCGGGTACGGGCACGCCTCGAGGCTCCCGTCCAGCTCGCGCAGCGAGGCGGTGTCGCCGTCGACGACGATGTGGGGCGCCTCGGAGCCGAGCGCGATGCCGGCGAGGTAGGCCGCGCCGATCCGGTGCACGTCGCGCACCACGCCGAGGCGCTCGATCGAGCGCGTCTCGCCGCCGGTGGCGTGGCTGCCGGCGCGCAGCACGAGGCGCAGGTCGTGGTTCTCGGCGCGGGCGGCCAGGGCGACGCGCAGGTTCTGCAGGTCGTCGCTGGTGACGGCCGCGAGCGCCGTCGCGCGCTCGAGCGACAGGCGCCGCAGCAGGTAGGGGTCGGCGCCGCGGCCGATGACGACCGGGATGCCCAGCCGCCGCGCCTGGCCGACGTTCTCGCCCTCGGGCTGGTCGTCGAGCGCGACGACCGCGACCCCGCAGGCGCGCAGCAGGATGCACAGTCGCAGACCGACCTGGCCGAGCCCGACGACCACCACGTGGTCCGAGCGCGGCACGGCGCGGCGGCCCCACAAGCCGGTGAGGTTGCGCCCGATCAGCCGCTCGACGAGGCCGCCGGTGAAGGCGGCCGCGAACAGCAGCGCGATGATCATGGAGAAGGAGATGACGACCTTGAACCACTTGGGCCCGTCCTGGACCTCCGGGTTCGGGTCGACGGTGACGAGCGTCTTGACCGCGCCGTAGAAGGAGTCGACCAGCGCTTGGTCGAGCACCACCACCGCCGCGATCGTCTCGGCCACGAGGATGAACAGCAGCCCGATCGCGCCGAAGAAGACCAGGCCCGCGCTGCGGTCGAACGGCTGGGCGATCGCGGTCACGAGCGCGCGCAGGCGCCGCGTGCGGACCTCGGGCAGCGGCACGGTCTCCGGCCGGCCGTCGCGGAAGCGCAGGCCGGTGAGGTCGCGGCGCTCGTCGCTTGAGTCGTCGTCGTCGTTGTCGACGACCGCCGCCAGGTCCGGATCGATGCACGGCCCGGCCAGCGTCGGCGCCACGACGTCCGCGAGCGAGGTGATCGTGCAGTTGCCGATCTCCTGCTCGAGCTCGCGGCCCGTCGTGGGATCGAAGATCGTCGCGACGATCGGGACCTCGTCGTCGAAGTGGCGCACGAGCAGCGCGACGCGCAGCGGCCACGCGTCGTCGCGCGAGACCACCGCGACGCCGTCGACGTCGTCGGCGATCGCGTCGCGCAGCGTCTCGGCGTCGGGGTCCTCGTGGCGCACGACGTCGGCGCCGGCGGCCTCGAGCGCCGCCTCGGTCTCCTCGGTGAGGTCGCCGGACCCGAGCAGCAGGATGCGCCGGCGCTCGCTCATGCCGGCGCGCCGTCGGGCAGCGGCGGCGCGTCGTCGAGCGACCATAGGCCGGCGGCCCGGCCGGCGGCGAGCGCGGCGCCGCGGGCGCCCGAGGAGATCGCGGGCGCGAGCTCGAAGGGCCCGAGGTGGCGCTCCTTGACCGCCCGCGCCGCCGGTCCCGCCGCCCAGCCGCCGGTCACCACGAGCCGGCGCATCGGTCCCGCGAGCCCCTCCATGCGCTCGAGGATGTCCGCGCCGCCCCGGCCGACCGCCTCCAGCGCGGCGCGGTAGAGGCCGGCGGGGGACCCGCCGGGATAGATCCCGGTCAGCTCGAGCGCCTCGCCGTGGAAGCCCGCCAGGTCGATCGCGCCGGGGTCGGCGTCCAGCGCCTCGTCCTCCAGCGGGCTGCGGTCCTCGGCCGCGATCCCGAGCAGGTCGAGGATCGTCTGCAGCACGGCGCCGGAGCGGATGGAGCCGAGCAGCGCGTGGCGGCCCTCGACGGCGTGCCAGCCGACGGTGATGCCCTGCGCGACCGAGCGCGCGACGCGGTCGGCCGGCAGCGGCGCCGACGCGCGCGCCCACGCCTCCGCGGTGCCGCAGGAGTCCAGCACGTCGCCCTCGCCCGCCGCGCCGACGCCGACCGCGGCGCACAGGTGGTCGTGGCCGCCGACCGCCAGCACGGCGCCGCGCGCGCGCCCCAGCCCGTCGGCATCGGCCGTCCCCAGCGCGGTGCCGGCCGGGGCGTGCCGGGGGGCGAGGTCGCCGGGTGCGCCGGCCCAGGCGAGCGCCTCCTCCCACGGGTCGCCGGTGTGCAGGTCGTAGAAGCCGGTGCGGGTTGCGAGCGAGGACTCCGCGCCCTCGTCCCCGCCGAAGCCGCGCACGATCCACTCGGCGACGTTCAGCCAGCGCACGCCGGCGTCGGTCTCGGGCCAGTGGTCGCGCATCCAGCGGTACTTCACCAGCGAGCACAGGGGCGAGCCGGGCAGGCCGGTGCGCCCGGCGAACGCCTCCTTGCCCAGCGCGTCCGCCAGGGCCTCGGCCTGCTCGGCGCCGCGGGTGTCGTGCCAGGCGATCGACGGGACGGCGGGGCGTCCGGCGCGGTCGAGCAGGACGCCCGTCTCGGCCATGCTGGCCACGCCGACGCCGCGGACCGTGCCCCCCGGCGCGCCCTCCAGCGCCTGCGCGGCGGCGGCGGTGGCCGCCTCGAGCAGGGCGTCCGGGTCGATCTCGGCGCCGGTGGGCGCGCGCTGCCACGGCGTCGGGGCGCGGCCGTCGGCGCACTCGGCCCCGTCGGTGTCGAACACGGCGGCCTTGACCGCCGTGGTGCCGACGTCCAGCCCGACCAGCAGCTCGCGGCTCACCAGCGGCCCTCGGGTGCGGCGGGGTCGGGTGGCCGGCAGCGCAGGCCGCGGGCGTCGCCGTCGAGCTCGGCCGGCCCGGCGGCGTGGGGGAGCAGCACCGCGCTGCCCGCGCCGAAGCGGACCTCGCCCGCTTCCGTGCGCAGCGTCCCGTCGCCCTCCAGGCCGACGAGCACCGAGTAGCCCGCGTCGAGGCGGTCACCAGCGGCGACGGCCTCGGCCCGGAAGTACGGATCGGCCGCCGCGGGCAGCAGGCGGCCCTCCGGCGGGCGCAGCGCCGCGAGCCGGTCGCCGTCGAAGCCGCTGCGGTCCAGCGCGGGCAGGGCGGTCTCCCAGCCGAGCCCGAGCGTCGCGTCGCGCTCACCGAAGCCGAAGGGGGCGGCCTCGAGCATGATCGAGAGGTCGGTCGGCTCCTGGAGCTCGAGCAGCAGGATGCCGGCGCCGATGGCGTGCGGGGTGCCGGCCGGGACGAAGAGGGCGTCGCCCGGGCTGATCGGGAGCCGGGCCATCGCGGCGAGCATCGCCGTTCCGTCCTGCTCCTCGAGCCAGTCGCGCACGACCTCCTCGGACACCGTCTCGGCGAAGCCGACGTGCACCTCGGCGTCCGGGTCGGCCTCGAGGATGAGCCACGCCTCGGTCTTGCCGTGCGCGAGCCCGAGCCGGTGCTGCCCGAACGGCCGGCCGGGATGGAAGTGGACCGGTAGCCGCTGACCCGCGTCCAGGAGCTTGGTCAGCAGGGCGGGATCGGCGCCGAAGCGCGCGACGTGGTCGGGCCCCAGCCACCCCTCGGGGTCGGCGGCGACGGCGTCGCGCAGCAGCGTGCCGTCCGCGAGCGCGGAGAGCCCGCGGCCGCTGTCCTCGTCGCCGAACGTCGTGTTCACGGCCGCGAGCCACTCCTCGGGCGAGGGCTCGGACGGCGCGTCGAGCCCGCGCAGGGCGGCGATGCGCGCGCCGCCCGCGTAGAAGTGGCGCAGCAGGTTGGGCGGCAGTGCCTGCGGGCCCGGGCGGCTCATCCGGCGGGCTCGATCGCGTCCAGCAGCTCGCGCATGCGCGCGGGCTCGAGGTGACCCGCCTTCGGCGTCTCGACGGAGGCCGCGGCGGCCGCGATCCCCTCGGCGGCGGCCGCGCGGACCGGCGCCCCGCGGTCCAGCGCGGCGGCCAGCGCCGAGGCGAAGACGTCGCCCGCACCGATCGGGTTGGCGGCCTGCACCTGCGGCGCGGCGAGCCAGACCACGCCGTCGGCGTCGGCGACCGCCGCGCCGGCGGCCGCGGCGGTGACCACGGCGGCGCGGGCGCCGCGCGCGACGAGGGCGGCGGCGGCGGCGCCGGCGCGCGGCTCGGCGTCCGGGGTCGCCTCGACCGCCTCGTCGGCCTCGCCGTGCAGCAGTCCCTCCGCCTCGGCCAGATTCGGCGTCACGACGTCCGGCCCGGCCTCGAGCGCCGCGGCGAGCGTGTCGCCGTTGGCGTCCACCACCGTCCGCGCGCCCGCGTCGGCGGCCAGCCGGCACAGGCGCGCGTAGGCGTCGGGCGGTGCGCCCGGCGGCAGCGAGCCGGAGCAGACGAGCACGCCGGCGTCCTCGGCGAGCTCGGCGACGCGCCGCTCGAGCGCCTCCCAGGCCTCGGCGTCGACAGTCGGCCCCGGCTCGTTGAGCACCGTGGTGCGCCCGTCGGCCTCGATCACGATCGCCGTCGAGCGGATCTCCCCGGGCGTGGGCACGCCGTGCAGCGCGATGCCCTCGCCCTCGATCAGCGCCCCCGCCGCGCGACCGGTGTCGCCGGCGAGGAAGCCGACCAGCACCGCCGGGACGTCGAGCGCGTGTGCGGCCCGCGCGACGTTGAGGCCCTTGCCGCCGGCGGTGACGGCGACGTCGGTCGCGCGCAGCACGCCGCCGGGGCGCAGGACCTCCACGCGCGAGGTGCGATCGATGGCCAGGTTCGGCCCCGCGACGAGCAGCACGGAGCGTCAGCCCGCCCCGGGCAGGCGGCCGCGCATGACGATCGGGCCGGGGCCATCAGCGTCCTCGCGCCCCTCCGCCGAGACGACGACCGCCGTATAGCCCGCCAGCCACTGCGGGAAGCGCTGGAGGTCTGAGGCCTGCGGGCCGCTCACGCCGAGCGTGCCGGCCGCCGTCACGGGCTCGGCGAAGCCCAGCCGCCGCGGGGTGCGCCCGGGCGCCGTGAACCACACGGCGTAGGCCTCGCCCGTGCGGTTGGGCGGGACGCGCTCGGCCTGCAGGGTGAAGGCGACCTGGTCGTCCTGGGTGTAGATGCGCATGACGCCGCGGGCGGGCGCGCCGTCGACGCCGCGCAGCGGGATCTCGCCGGCCGGGGCGATCGGCTCCTGGCCCGCGCTGCCCTGGCCGGCCGGCGCGGACGCGCCCGCGCCCGAGCCGGCGGCCGGCTCGTCGTCGTCGCGGGTCAGCAGCCAGGCCGCGCCACCGGCCACGAGCAGCACGACGAGCCCGAGCAGGATCGCCCCGCCCAGGCGCGAGCTGGGCAGCGGGGCGCGCTCGCGCTCGCGCCCGCGAGGGGTCTGGGCCTCACCGGCGGCGGCCGGCTCCGGGGCGGCCGCGGCCGCCGGCTGGGCCGCCCCGTTGGCCGACGGCGCGGCCGCGGCGCCGGCGCCGCGGATCGGGGCGAGCGCCGCCGCCACCTCCTCCGACCAGGCCCGAGCGGCGGGCGAGCCGGCCAGCAGCGGCTCGGCGCCGGCGCCGCCCTGGCCCAGCAGGTGGTCGGCGAGCAGCGCGAGCTGGTCGCCGGGTAGCTCGGCGTCGCGCGGCCCGAGCGCGGCCAGGCCGGCGTGCGCCCGCGCGCGGACGGCGTCGCGCGAGATCCCCAGCAGCTCGGCGAGCTGGTCGTAGGAGCGTCCCTGGCCGAGCACGAGCTGGACGACGGCGCGCTGGTCGGGGGCGAGACGGTCGAGGGGCGACACGGCTGGCGGGGCCACTGGCGGCGAAGGGTAGTCAACGGGGAGGCCGTTAGAGTCCGCTCGGGATGGCCGATCACCCGCTCTCCCTGCCGCTGCGCGAGCTGCCCGGCTTCGACGGCCTCTACGGGCTGGAGATCCTCCACGTCGACGAGAGCGAGGTACGCGCCCAGGTCCCGGTCGCCCCGCACCACCTCCAGCCCGGCGGGATCGTCCACGGCGGCGTGCTCGCCTCCATGGCCGAGTCGATGACTTCCGTGGCCACCTGGCTCGCCGTCCAGGGCGAGGGCAAGGTCGCCAACGGGCTCTCGAACCACGCCAGCTTCCTGCGCCCGATCGCCGGCGGGACGGTGCACGCGCTGGCCCGCCGGCGCCACCGCGGCCGCACGACGTGGGTGTGGGAGGTCGAGATCACCGACGACGAGGACCGGCTCTGCGCGCTGGTGCGCATGACGATCGCGGTCCGGGAGGCGCGCTGATGGGCAAGGTCTTCGACGGCATCACCCCGCACGTGCGCGAGTGGATCGCCCGTCAGCCGCTGTTCTTCGTCGGCACGGCGCCGCTGGCCGGCGACGGGCACGTCAACCTCTCCCCGAAGGGCCCGATCGACTCCCTGCGGGTGCTCGACGAGCACACCGTCGCCTACCTGGACGTCGTCGGCAGCGGCGCCGAGACGATCGCCCACCTGCGAGAGAACGGGCGCATCGTCGTGATGCTGTGCGCCTTCGAGGGCCCGCCGCGGATCGTGCGGCTGCACGGCAGCGGGCGGGTGCTCGAGCCGGGCGACGACGAGTTCGCGGCGCTGCTGGCCTCGGCGGGCTTCGCCGAGCCGGCCGCGGCCGAGAGCCGGCGGGCGATCATCGTCGTCGACGTCGCGCGGGTGGCCGACTCCTGCGGCTACGGCGTGCCGGTCATGCAGGTCGTTGGCCGGCGCGAGCACCTGGACAAGTGGGCGGCCAAGAAGCTGCGGGTCGGCGGCCCGGAGGCGCTCGAGGACTACAAGCGCGAGCACAACGCGCAGAGCCTCGACGGCCTGCCCGCGGTGCCGGTGCGCGACGAGGTCACTAGACGCGGTAGCCGTTGGTGATCGGCATCCGCCGGTCGCGCCCGAAGGCCCGCGGGGTGATCTTGATCCCCGGCGGCGCCTGGCGGCGCTTGTACTCGTTGACGTCGACGAGCCGGATCACCCGGTCCACCGCCTCCTCGGGGAGCCCCGCCAGCGCCAGCTGCTGGCGGCCGGCGTCCTCCTCCACGTAGGCCTGGATGATCGCGTCGAGCGTGGGGTAGTCGGGCAGCGAGTCGGAGTCGAGCTGGTCCTCGCGCAGCTCGGCGCTCGGGGCGCGGTCGATGATCGAGCGCGGTACCGGATGGGCGTCGTCGCGGGCGTTGCGGTAGTCCACGAGGCGGTAGACCAGCGTCTTGGGCACGTCCTTGATGACCGCGAAGCCGCCCGCGGAGTCGCCGTAGAGCGTCGAGTAGCCGACCGAGGTCTCGGACTTGTTGCCGGTGGTGAGCACGAGCCAGCCGAACTTGTTGGAGAGCGCCATCAGCAGGTTGCCGCGGATACGCGCCTGCAGGTTCTCCTCGGCGAGGTCGGGCTCGCGGCCGGCGAACACGTCGGCCAGCATCGCCTCGTAGGCCTCCATCGCCGGCGCGATCGGGATGTCGAAGCACTGCACGCCGAGGCTCGCCGCCAGGTCGCGCGCGTCGGACTGGGTGCCCGCCGAGGAGTAGCGCGAGGGCATCACGACGCAGGTCACGCGGCCGGGGCCGAGGGCGTCGACGGCCACCAGCGCCACGAGCGTCGAGTCGATCCCGCCCGAGAGCCCGAGCACGACGTGCTCGAAGCCGTTCTTGGCGACGTAGTCCTTGACCCCGAGGGTGAGCGCGGCGTAGACCTCCGCCTCGGGGTCGAGGAGCGGCGTGATCGTCCCGCCGAGCGAGTCCACAGCCGGGCGCTCGGGCCGGTCGAGCGTGCCGGCGTGGCGGACCTCGGGCAGCGCGTGGCGGGCCGGCGGGCGCAGCCGGGTGTCGCGCAGCCGCGCGGTCAGGGCGGACTGCAGGTCGACGGTGGCGATCACGAGCGCCTCGGCGAACTGGGGCGCGCGCGCGAGCACGCTCCCCTCGTGGTCGACCACGAGCGAGTGGCCGTCGAAGATCAGCTCGTCCTGGCCGCCGACCAGGTTGCAGAAGGCGAAGGCGCTGAGGTTGTCGCGCGCGCGCTGGACGATCATCTGCTCGCGATCGAGCCCCTTGCCGGCGTGGTAGGGCGACGCGGACGGGTTGACGATCAGCGACGCCCCGGCCAGCGCCTCGTCTGCCTCCGGCGGTCCCGGCACCCAGATGTCCTCGCAGATCGTCAGGCCGACGCGCGCCGCGCCGAGGTCGATGACCGCGCCGCCGTCGCCCGCCTGGAAGTAGCGCTGCTCGTCGGCCACGCCGTAGTTCCACAGGCGCGTCTTGCGGTAGACGGCCCGCACCTCGCCGTGGGCCAGCACCGCGATCGCGTTGTAGACGTCCGCCGCGCGCTCGGGGAAGCCCACGATCGCCACGATGCCGTGCGTCTGGCGTGCGAGCGCGGCCAGCGCCTCCGTCGTCGCCTGCAGGAAGTGCTCCTTGAGCAGCAGGTCCTCGGGGGGGTAGCCCGAGAGCGCGAGCTCGCCGAAGAGCACGAGCTCGGCGCCGGCGTCGCGCGCCTCCTCGGTGCGGCGGGCGATCTTCTCCGCGTTGCCCTCGAGGTCACCGACGCGGGGGTCGATCTGGGCGAGCGCGAGGCGGAGGGGCGGCAGCGGTCCGGCCATGGCGAAGGCTTAGCAGGCTGGGCGCGGCGCGCTCAGCCCGCGGCAGGGGCCGACCGGGCGCGGGCGCGCCGGGGGGCGCGGCCGTTGGCCGCGGGCCGGGCGGGCAGGCCTGCCACCTGGGCGAGCTCGGCGATCGCCTCGCGCAGGCCGGCGGCGAAGTCGGCGAGGTCTCCCACGGCGTCATAGTCGGCGAGCAGGCCGAAGCTCATCCGGCCGTCGTAGGACATGATCGCGATGCCCAGGGCCGTGTTGGCGGCGAGCGGCACCTGCGGGTGGAACGCGACCATCCGGCGGCCCATCAGGTACAGCGGCACCTGCGGGCCGGGGACGTTGGTCACGGTCAGGTTGAAGAAGCGCTGGACGGCCTGCAGCCGCGCGGCCTGCTGGAGCACGGTCGGCGGCGTGAAGCCGGTCAGGCGGGTCATCACGCCGGCGCCGACCGCCTGCCCGGAGCGCTTGAGCTCGCGCATCGCGTGCTCGACGATCCGGTAGCGCTCCAGCGGGTCGGCGGGATGCAGCGGCAGCGGCGCCCACATCGCCGCCACCCGGTTGCCCAGCGCGCCGCGGTCGTCCTCGCCGCGGACCGAGATCGGCACCATCGCCTTGAGCTCGACCTCCTCGGTGCTGAAGCCGCGGGCGTGCCAGTGTGAGCGCAGGGCGCCCGCGACGACCGTCAGCACCACGTCGTTGACGGTGCCGCCGAGCGCGGTCTTGATCGCGCGGAACTCGTCGAGCTCGGCCTCGACCCAGTCGAAGCGGCGGTGCGGGCCGATCGCGACGTTCAGCGGGCTGGGCGGCGCTCCGCCCAGGCCCGCCGCCGCCATCGAGCCCAGCCCGCCCAGCGCGCGCAGCAGGCGGCTCGCGGACCGCTCGGGATGTACGACCGCGTCGCGCGCCGCGCGGGCGGCGTCGAGCGGCAGCTCCGCGCGCTCGCCCAGCGCGTCGGCGAGCAGGGCCGTCGCGCTCGGCTCGGGGCGCGGATACCAGGGCCGCGCCGGCTCGATCGCCTCCGGAGGGTCGGGGTCGAGATCGAAGAGCACGCTGGTGATGTCCACGCCCGAGATCCCGTCCACGAGCGCGTGGTGGGTCTTGCAGACCAGCGCGAAGCGGCCGCCCGCGACGCGGTCGACGAGCCAGATCTCCCACAACGGCTTGCTGCGGTCCAGGCGCTGGGCGAAGACGCGACCCGCGAGGCGCTTGAGCTCCTCGTCGCCGGCGTCGCCCGGCAGGCCGGTGTGACGGATGTGGTAGCGGGCATTGAAGTGCGGGTCGTCGACCCACACCGGCCGGCTCTGGACGAGCGGCGGCACGGCGAGCTTCTGCCGGTAGCGCGGGACGAGGTGCAGGCGCGACTCGAGCTTGGCGAGGAAGTCGACGTAGGCCGGCGCCGGGCCGTCGAAGACCAGCACCGAGCCCACGTGCATGTGGGCTCCGCCCTCCTCGAGCGCGAGGAAGGAGGCGTCGAGTCCGCTGAGCCGGTCGAGCTGGGCCACCGTCGGCGGATTCTGGCGCCTGCCGGTGCGGCCCACAAGCTTCAACAAAGATGTTTGAAAAGCTTGCACAAGGTGTATAACCTTCTCGTAGACGCCAGCCCCGGTCCACAGGTGAAAGGCACTCCGATGGCGATCGACCTCCACGACCCCACCACCTTCCAGACGGCCTACGACGAGCATCAGCGCGGGGTCTACGCCGCCGCGTTCCGGATCCTCGGCAACGCCGCCCAAGCCCAGGACGTCGTCCAGGACGTGTTCATGCGGGTATGGCGACGCCCGAAGGCGTTCGACGCCCGGCGCGGGGAGCTCGGCTCCTACCTGCGGCTGATGGCCCGCTCGCGCGCGCTCGACCTGTGGCGCGAGGCCCAGGCCGCCGGGCGCGCCTCGGATCGCCTCAAGCTCGTGGTCGCCGACGACGAGGGCCGCGTGGACGAGCGCCCCGGCGCCGCGGCCGAGCGCGACGAGACGCGCGAGGCGGTCCGCGACGCCCTGCGCCGGCTGCCCGAGGCCCAGCGCGAGGCGCTCGTGCTCGCGTACTGGGGCGGCCTCACCGCCGACCAGATCGCGACGCGCTCCCACGTCCCGCTGGGCACCGCCAAGAGCCGCATCCGGCTCGGCATGGCCAAGCTGCGCGAGGAATGCCACGGCCTCGTGGAGCCCGGGCGGCTCCCCGAGGTCGCGTGACGAACGTCACGTGGGCGCTCGCTAGCCTGCTTGGTTCGCCGGTCGGACTGGCGTAGGAGGCGCCCGGTCCGTATCAGCCGCTCCGCCGTTGCCAGCGGAGCTCGCACTGGCGCCCCGAGTTGCCCAGGAGGTCCCAGCGTGAAGCTGACCATCGCACGCGCCGGCGCGCTCGCCGGCACCATGACCTGCGCGGCCGCCGCCGCTGCCGCCGCCCCCGCGGCCGGGCAGACGACCGCGCCCGAGCCGGCCGCCGGCGAGGCAGAGTCCTCCCGCCTGGGCGTGGACGCCCGCCGGCTGCACGTCCGCAGTGGGACCACCGCCGCGGTGACGGGCACGCTGCAGCCCGCCACGGCCGGGCTGCGCGTCGCGCTCGAGGTGCGCCGCGACGGCCGCTGGCAGGCGATCGCGCGCGACCGCAGTGATGCGCGGGGGCGCTACAGCGTGCGCGAGCGAACGTCGCAGACGATGTCGGTCCCCGCCAGGGTCACGGTGGCGGGCGACCAGCGGACCGTCGGGCGGTTGAACGTCTACCGGACCGCGAGCGCCTCCTGGTACGGCCAGTACGGCGGCCCGCTGGCCTGCGGCGGCCGCCTGGCCCCGGACCGGCTCGGGGTGGCCCACAAGACGCTGCCGTGCGGGACGCAGGTGACCTTCCGCCACAACGGGCGCTCCCTGCGGGTGCCGGTGATCGACCGCGGCCCCTACGTCGGCGGGCGCGAGTACGACCTCACGGGAGCGCTGGCCAAGCGGCTGGGGTTCACCGGCGTGGGACCGATCCTCGCGACGCGCTAGCGCGATCCCACGGGATCGGCCCGCGGCTCGGGCACCGGCCGAGCGCCGCGCCCGTCCGCGTCGGTGGCCGGCAGCAGCCGGTCGAGCCAGCGTGGCATCCACCAGGCCGCGTCGCCGAGGAGGGTCATCACGGCGGGTACGAGGACCAGTCGCACGATGCTCGCATCGATGAAGATGGCGGTGGCGAGGCCGAGGCCGAACATCTTGGTCGTGGGATCGTCACCTAGGGCGAAGCCGAGGAAGACCGAGATCATGATGAGGGCGGCTGACGTGATCACGCGGGCCGTTCCTGCGATGCCGCGGACGACCGACGTGGCGTTGTCGCCGGTGACGAGGTACTCCTCACGCACCCGGGAGAGCAGGAAGACCTCGTAGTCCATCGAGAGGCCGAAGAGGATCGCGAACATGAACATCGGGATGAACGAGACGATCGGCACGGTCGACTCGAGGCCGATGAGACCGGCGCCCCATCCCCACTGGAAGACCATCACCAGGACGCCGTAGGCGGCACCGATGCTCAAGAGGTTCATCACCACCGCCTTGAGCGGCACGAGAATCGACCGGAAGACCAGGACCAGCAGCAGGAACGACACCACGAGCACGCCGGCGATGAACAGCGGGAGCCGATCGCTGACCCTGTCGCTGACGTCGGCGAAGCTCGCCGTCTGACCTCCGACGTGGGCTCGCGCCGGGCTGTCGGCGAGTGCGGACGGCAGGACCTCAGCTCGGAGCCGCTCGAGCGTCTCGCGGGTCGCGTCGTCCTGGGGCCCCGTGGTCGGGTACGCCACGAGCGTCGCGACGCCGGCCTCGGCGTCCACGCGGGGAGCAGCGACAGATCGGATACCCGCGTCGTCACGGATCGCGCCGAGGAGCGGACGCACGACGCCCGGATCCTTCGCGATGTCGGCGGCGATGACCAGCGGGCCGTTGAAGCCGGGGCCGAAGCCGGCGGCGACGAGATCGTAGGCCCGGCGCTCGGTGCGGGTCTCGGGCAGCGCGCCCTCGTCCGGGTTGCCGACCTCGAGGGCCAGCACCGGTGCGCTCAACGCCAGCAGCACGACGGTGACACCGACGGCGTAGGCCCGCGCGTGCCTCGGCACATGCTCACCCCAGCGCTGCCAGCCCGAGCCCACTCTCGCTCCGTCGCGGGCGTTCTTGTGCCGGAGCCCGAGCCGGTTGATCCAGGGCCCGGCGAGACCCAGGAACGCGGGCAGCAGCGACACCGAGGCGAGGACCATGATCAGCACGATGGCCGAGATGGCGATCCCGCCGGCGGTCATGAACGGAACACCGGCGACCGCCAGACCGAGGATCGCGATCATCACGGTTCCGCCCGCGAAGACGACGACTCGACCGGCGGTCGCGACGGCCCGGCCGACCGACTCCTCGACGGGCATCCCGCCGGCGAGGTACTCCCGGTGGCGGGTGACGAGCAACAAGGCGTAGTCGATGCCGACACCGAGGCCCACCATGCTGCCCAGCTCCGGAGCCCAGCTCGGTATGTCGATCAGGTGGGCGATGAGCGACATCGAGCTGATGCCGAGGGCGAGGCCGAACAGCGCGATCCCGATCGGAAGGCCCATGGCGATCAGCGATCCGAAGGCGAGCAGCAGGATGACCGCGGCCGCCGCCACGCCGACGAGCTCGCCGGTCCCGGTCTCGGGCTCTTCGAACGCGAAGAAGAGGTCGCCACCCATCTCGAGCCGGAGTGGGGAACCCTCACCAGCCCGGACGCCGAAGGCCTTGAGGTTCTCCAGGTCGCCTGCCTCGAGCGCTTCGAGCACCGGATACCGGACACGGATCAGCGCGACGCGACCGTCGCTCGAGACGGCTCCGCTGGTCACCGCCCGCTCGGGTCCCGCCTCGAGGGCGCGAGCCGGATCGCTCGCGCCCAGCACCTGCGGAAGGGCGGTGACTCCCGACCGGATCCGGGCGAGGGCCTTCCGCGCGGCAGCCGAGTCGAAGAACGTCGTCGCGTCGTCGCGCGGCGTCACGACGACCTGGGCGGTGAGCCCGGCCTCGTCCGACTGCGCGGCCGCCAGCAGCTCGGTCGCCTGCTGTGAGTCGAGCCCTGGCACTTCGAAGGAGTCCTCGAGCTCCCGCCCGAGCGTGCCCGACGCCGCAACCACGAGGACGGCGACGACGAGCCATGACCCGATGACGGCCCACGGGCGGCGGGCGGAGAAGCGGCCCAGCCGGTACAAGAGGTGCGACATCGTGTGGCTCTCCTTCGACGATCGTTAGTGCACCGCAGCGGCGGGCGTTGCGTTCGGAGCGTGACCGGAGGCGGCGCCGCGCACCATCGGGCGGAAGGCTCGACTTTCCCTGGCCGATCGGGCCATCAGCACGTCGTACTTGTGGCCGATACCGCCTGCTGAGCGGGTTCTTTACGCTGGACTCGTGGTCAAGAACGCCCTGCGGTCGCTGTGGGCCGAGCCCCGCGCCCCCGCCCCGCCCGCCAGGGTCTGGCGGGACTGGGCGCTCGTCGCGGTGTTGGTCCCGGCGGCGGTCGCTCGAAGGCTGCTCCTGCGTCCTGATCTGTCCTGGCCGACCGGTCGCGCTCGTGCTCGCTCGGTCGCGGTCGCCGTGTTGCTGTTGTGGCGGCGCACGCAGCCGCTCGCTCGCGGTCGCCGTCAGCGTTCGGCTGCCTCGGCGCCGCTCGCGGTCGCGGAGCTACTTGCGGCGCCGACGAGCCGGTCGGCCTGTACACCAGCCTCTGCGTGCTGCTGCTCGCCTACGCGCTGTTCCGCTGGGGATCGGGTCGCGAGGCGGCGATCGGGCTCGCCATCATCCTCGTCGCCTACGTCGTCGGAATCGCCACTCGACTACACGGGCGCCGTCGATGCGGTCGTCGCGCTCGTGTTCCTGCTGTTCCCTGCGGCGCTCGGTGCGTCAGTCCGCTACCGGAGCACCGCTCGGCTCCGCGAGATCGATCAGGTCAAGCTGCGTGAACGCGAGCAGCTGGCCCGGGAGCTGCACGACACGGTCGCCCACCATGTCTCGGCCATCGCCATCCAGGCGCAGGCCGGGCAGACGGTCGCACCCGCGCACCCCGAGGCCGCGGTGCGCGCGCTCGAGGTCATCGAGGAGGCGGCTTCGCGCACGCTCGCCGAGATGCGAAGCATGGTCGGTGTCCTTCGCGACGACGAGGAGCCGGACCTCGCCCCGCAACGGGGCGTGGCCGACATCGAGCGGCTGGCCCGCGACGCGGCGCACGGTCCGCGCGTCGACGTCGAGCTCTCGGGTGACCTCGACGAGCTCAGGCCGTCGGTGGGAGCGGCGATGTACCGCCTCGCGCAGGAGTCGATCACGAACGCGATGCGGCACGCCCGCCATGCGACGCGCATCGATGTCTCCGTGGCCGGCGAGGACGACTGGGTGCGCTTGACGGTCCGCGACGACGGGGAGGCGAAAACGGGTGGGCCCGGGCCCGGCTACGGCCTCGTCGGCATGAGCGAGCGCGCCACGCTGCTCGGCGGAACCCTCGAGGCCGGTCCGAGTCCAGAGGGGTGGACGGTCAGTGCGGTCTTGCCGAGGGCCGGCACGGGCCCATGACCATCCGGGTGCTGGTGGCCGACGATCAGGAGCTCGTCCGGACCGGGCTGACCATGATCCTCGACGCTCAGCCCGGCATCGAGGTGGTCGGCGAGGCGGTCGACGGGGGTGCGGCGGTGGCGCTCGCCCGCGAGCTCCGCCCCGATGTGTGCCTCTTCGACATCCGGATGCCCGGCACCGACGGCATCGAGGCCACGCGGCAACTCGCCGGTCCCGGCGTCGAGGAGCCGATGGCGATCGTCGTGATCACCACCTTCGACCAGGACGAGTACGTGCACGGCGCTCTGAAGGCGGGCGCCCGAGGCTTCCTGCTCAAGGACGCCGGACCGGAGCTCCTGGTCCAGGCGATCCACGCTGCCGCCCGCGGCGACGCGCTGATCGCCCCGAGCGTCACCGCCCGCCTGCTCGCCGCCTTCTCCGATACGACGATGGGGCACGCACCGGCTCAGCCCACCGATGCGCTCACCGACCGGGAAGAAGAGGTCCTGCTCACCGTGGCCCGCGGCCGGACCAACGGCGAGATCGCCGACGAGCTCCACATCAGCCTCAGCACCGTCAAGACCCACCTCGCCAGCCTCATGGCCAAGCTTGGTGCCCGCAACCGCGTCGAGATCGCCATGTGGGCCTACGAGACGCAGCGCATCAGGCGCTGACCGGGGAGGCGCCTAGAAGCGCCGCGCGCGCTGGCGCGAGATGAAGAAGCCGTGCCCGTTGCGCGTGTTCACGCAGCGGATGCCGGCGGTGGAGCTCGAGCAGCGGAAGCGCCCGCGCCGGATGCTGGTCCCGAACGCCAGCCGGCGGCCGTTGCCCGCCGCGGTGTCGCCGGCGCACACGAAGCGCCCGCGGCCGCTGCGCCCGACGACGAGGCCCTGGCCCCAGTCGAGCTCGCACGAGCTCGGCTTGGGCGGCGGCGACCACGAGCGCTCGCGGATGTCGCAGCGGACGGCGGAGGTGTCCATCATGCAGCCGATGTTGCGGCTGGGCGACTGGAAGCCGACCGCGGCGGCGGTGGCGGGAAGGGCGAGCACGGCGGCGCACACGACGGCGAGGGCGGTGGCGAGACGGGGCATGGCGCGACCCTAACCGCACGAGCGCTCCCGCGCCAGCTGAGCGGCGGAGCGGCGGGACGGTCCGCCCGGGGAGCGGTCCGCCGCGCGGCGTAGCCTGGGCAGGTGGACCGCTGCATCGCCCACCTGGACGCCGACGCCTTCTACGTCACGGTCGAGCTGCTCCGCCGGCCGGAGCTGCGCGGGCTGCCGGTGGTGGTCGCCGGCGAGGGCCCGCGCGCGGTGGTGACGACGGCCTCCTACGAGGCGCGCAGGTTCGGGATCGGATCGGCGATGCCCGCCGCCCGGGCGCGGCGGCTGTGCCCCGACGCGGTCTTCATCCCGCCGGACTTCAGCGCCTACCGCGAGGTCTCCCGGCGGGTCATGGAGCGCGTCCGCGGCCAGGTGGAGACCGTCGAGGCGATCGGCCTCGACGAGGCCTACCTCGACCTCACCGGCCTCGTCGCACCGCGCGCCGCGATGCGGCGCCTCGTGTCCGAGGTCCGCGCCGACACCGGCGTGACGTGCTCGGTCGGCATAGGCCCGAGCAAGCTCGTGGCCAAGGTGGCGTCCGACGCCGAGAAGCCGGCCGGGTTCGTGGTGCTCACCCGCGAGCAGGCGTGCGCGCGCTTCGCGGACGCCCCGCCGCGGCTGCTGCCCGGCATCGGCGCCAAGACCGCCGAGCGGCTCGAGCGGCTCGGGATCACCACGATCGCCCAGCTCGGCGCCACCGAGCCGGACGCCGTCTCCCGCCGCTTCGGCGGCCGCCTCGGACCCTACCTCGTCCGCCGCGCGCGCTTCGAGGACTCAGCGCCGGTCAGCGAGGAGCGCGTCGCGGTCTCCGAGTCGCGCGAGACCACCTTCCCGGTCGACATGGCGAGCTCAGCCGAGCAGGCCGCGGTCCTGCGCCGGTTGGCCGGCGAGCTGTGCGCGGGGCTGGCCCGCAACGAGCGCCGCGGGCGCACGATCGCGATCAAGGTCCGGCTCGACGACTTCACCACCGTCACCCGGGCGCGGACGCTGCCGGCCGCCACGAACGACGCGGGGCAGGTCGCGGCGGTGGCGTGCGAGCTGCTCGCGGAGTACGCGCCGCCGCGACCTGTGCGCCTGCTGGGCGTACGGGTGGCCTCGTTCGCGGCAGAGGTGGCGGAGGCCGCCGCCGGCGACAGCCCGCAGCTGGCGCTGGACTTCTAGTACAGCGCGGCGGCCAGCCGCCGGCGCGCGTCGCGCGCGAGCGGGTGGTCGACCCCGAGCTCGTCCAGCACGCCGACGACCACGCGGCGCAGGTCGTCGCGCCGCTCGCCGTCGCCGTTGGTGGCGGCCACGGCGGCGATCAGGTCGTCCAGCGCGCGCTCGGGCTCGGCGGCGTCGAGGGCGGCGAAGGCACCGGTCAGCTCGTCGTCGTCCTCGAGCCGGATGCGGGCGGCGAGGCCGTCCGCGGCGAAGGAGCCGGTCACGTTGCCGAGCACGGTGAGCGCCTCGTCGCGCTCGCCGCGGGCGTGCAGCAGCCGGGCGAGCGGCACCGCCGCGTCGGCGCGGGCGGGCTCGAGCTCGACCGCGCGGCGCAGGGCGGCCTCGTCGCCGGCGGCCACGAGCTTGTCCGTCTCGGACGGCACGAGGCCGTCCAGGAAGCGCTCGACCGCCGCGGGCGGCTGCGCGCCGACGAACTCGTCGACGACCTGGCCGTCCTTGAAGGCCTTCACGGCGGGGATGCCCTGGATCTGGAAGGCGGCGGCCAGCGACTGGTTGGCGTCCGTGTCGAGCTTGACCAGCTCGACCGTGCCGCCGCGATCGCTGACGGCCTTCTCGAGCACCGGCCCGAGCTGGCGGCACGGGCCGCACCACTCGGCCCAGAAGTCGACGACCACCGGCAGCTCGCGCGAGCGCTCGATGACGTCGGTCTCGAAGGTGGCTTCGCTGACGTCCTTGACCATGGGCACCGAGGATAGAACCCGGATGGGGTAAGACTCCCGCCCCATGGGCGCGATCGAGCTCCAGACCGACGACGGGGTGGCGCTGGCCGGGGAGACGGCCGGGGAGGGCATCCCGATCGTGCTGCTGCACGGCCTCACCGCCACCCGCCGCTACGTCGTGATGGGCTCCAAGCAGCTCGAGCGCGGCGGCCACCGCGTGATCGCTTACGACGCCCGCGGCCACGGCGCCTCGGCGCCCGCGCCGGAGCCCGACGGCTACGGCTACGCCCGCCTCGCCGAGGACCTGCTCTCGGTGCTCGACGCCGAGGAGATCGACCAGGCCGTGCTCGCGGGCGCTTCGATGGGGGCGCACACGCTGGTGCGCCTGGCGCTCGACAGCCCGTCGCGAGTGGCCGGGATCGCCCTCATCACGCCCGCCTACGAGCCCGGCGACGAGGACGACGAGGAGCGCCTGGCGCACTGGGACGCCCTGGCCGAGGGTCTGCGCGAGGGCGGCGTCGAGGGCTTCGTGGCGGCCTACGGCGAGCCGCCGGTGGACGAGCGCTGGCGCGAGAGCGTGCAGACGGTGCTGCGCCAGCGGCTCGGCGCCCACGAGCACCCGGACGCGGTCGCCGACGCGCTGCAGGCCGTCCCGCGCTCGCCGGCGTTCGGCTCCTGGGACGAGCTGGAGGCGCTGGACGTGCCGGCGGTGGTGGTCGCCAGCCGCGACGCGGCCGACCCGGAGCACCCGCTCGCCGTCGGCGAGCGCTACGCGCGGGCGATCCCGGGCGCCCAGCTGCTGACGGAGGACGAGGGCGCCTCGCCGCTGGCCTGGCAGGGCAGCCAGCTCTCGCGCATCCTGGCCGAGCTGGCCGAGCGCGCCGCCGCCGGCGCCGGTTAGGCGAGCCGCGCCATCACGGCCAGCGCGCAGCCGGCGACCAGCTCGCGGTCGTGGCTCGTGGCGTAGGCGACCCGGCCGTCCGCGGCCGGACGGGCCACGAAGCAGGCGGCGAAGCCGGGAGCGAGCACCGCGAGGCTCCACGCCTCCCGCACCCGGCCGGCCGCAGCGGCGCGCCCCGGTCGCCCGCCGCCCAGGACGCCGGCGAAGGCCGCCCGCTCTGCCAGCTCGCGCAGGCGCTCGCCCGCCTGCCCGCCGACCTCCGGGCCCGGCGGGAAGTGGCGAGGACCGCGGCGTGGGCGGCGTGGGCGCCGGCCTGGCTGAGCACCAGGCTCGCCGCCCGTTCGGCCTCCGCGCACGTGCCGAGGACCGGCCGGCGCCAGTTGGTCACGCGCTCCCAGGGAGGCGGCCCGTCGGGGTCGCCGGCGCCGCTCGTGAGCCGCAGCCGGCGGCCGGGCGACGTCCCGTTGCCGCCAGGGCCGGCGAGGGCCGGCCCGCTGCCGAGCTCGGCGCCGTAGGCGCGCGCGCCGGCCACGCGCGCCGGCGTGTCGAGCCCGACCGCGTGGACCGTGGCCCGTCGCGACTCGGCCTCGGCCGCCACCGCGCCGGCGATCCAGGCGGCCCGCGCCGGCTCCATCGCCTCCAGCGCGGCGACGTCCAGCCGGATCAGGTCAGGAGCGACCACGGGGAGCAGCGCCAGCGCGCACGGGTCGTCCCCGAGGCCGTCCAGCGCGACGCCCCAGCCCGCGGAGCGGGCGCGCGCGAGCGCCCGCAGCGCCCGAGCGGGCTGGGCGGCGACGGCGGCCGCGGACAGGCGCAGCACGAGCGTCCGGCGCCCGACGGGGACGCCGGCCGCCGCCTCGAGCCCGCCGTCCAGGCACAGCGGCAGGCCGTCCGGCGGCGCCGCGGCGCTCAGCCCCTCGACGTCCGCGCCCGCGGCGTCGTAGCCGGTCACCGCGCCGTCGCGCAGATCGACGACCGGCGTCAGCGCGGAGCCGCGGGGCGGGGAGGCGGGGGCAGTGGCGATCTGGGTCACGGCAGCACGAGGGCGCCGGTCGCCCAAGGGCGATCGGCTGGTTCATTCTTCGCACGCGCCCGCTGACCGGTTCACTGCCGGCCGGTGCTCGGCTCATGCGGTCGGCGCGGTCCGGTAGCGTGCTGGGCCTTGGCCGCCACGCTCCCTGCAGACCAGCGCCTCCAGAGCATCTCGCCCAAGGCCTACGAGCACCCGGCCGACCGGGCCGCGACCGCCGCCCTGCACTCGATCCCCGGCCTCGACGCCGTCGTGCGCAAGCTGATCGAGTACGGCTACGAGCGCGCCCTGCGCCAGCAGCTGCTCGCCAGCTCCATTCGTCTCGGCGACGACCAGCTGCCGAAGGTGTGGTCCCAGCACAAGGCGGCCCTGGCCCGGCTCGACCTCGACGGCGTGCCCGACCTCTACCTCACCCAGTTCCCCATTGCCAACGCCGCGGCGATCGGCTCGGGGCAGCCGGTCGTGCTGGTCAACTCGGCCACCGTCTCGCTGCTCGACGAGCCGGAGCTGCGCACCGTGTTCGGCCACGAGGCCGCCCACATCCTCTCCGACCACGTCCTCTACAAGACGGCGCTGCTGATCCTGGTGATGCTCAGCGGCGTGGGGCGGATGCCGTTCATGCTCGGCCTGCCGCTCATGGGCGTCAAGCTCGCGCTGCTGGAGTGGTCGCGCGCCGCCGAGCTCAGCTGCGACCGCGCCGCGACGCTCGTCAACCAGGACCCGCTGGTGACCTGCCGCACGCTGATGGTGATCGCGGGCGGCGCCTCCTCGCGCAAGCTCAGCCTCGACGCGTTCATCCGCCAGGCCTCCGAGTACAACGACCGCGAGTGGAGCTTCGACAAGCTCTCGCGGCTGCGCGGCGAGCTGGGACACAGCCACGGGCACCCGGTGCGCCGGGTCTCGGAGCTGATGAAGTGGGTGCAGGCCGGTGACTACGACCGCATCGTCCGCGGCGACTTCATGCGCCGCGGCGAGGAGCCGCCGGCGCGCGAGGATGCCTCCGACGCGCGCGACCACTACGTCGAGCGCTTCCGCGGGTTCATGAAGGACGCGAGCGAGGGGATGGACAAGGCCTCCGAGAAGGTGGCCGGGACGGCAGAGAAGCTCAGCGACTGGCTCCGCACCGGGCGCGGCTGAGCGCCCGGGGTCGCAGCGCTCCGGCCCGCGCCGATGCACGAGGCCGAGCTCATCCTCGCCAGCGGCGCGCTGCTGGCCGTCGGCCTGCTCGCCTCGCTCGCCGCCGGGCGGCTACGCATCCCCGGCCTGGTGCTGTTCCTCGCGGTCGGGATGTTCCTCGGCTCGGACGTCACCGGCCTGATCGCCTTCGACGACTACGAGCTTGCGCGCTTCGTCGGGGTCGTGGCGCTGGCCCTGATCCTCTTCGAGGGCGGCCTGACGGCGGGCTGGGAGGAGATCCGGCCCGTGCTCGGCCCGGTCGTGCGCCTCGCGACGGTCGGGACGGCGATCACCGCGGGCATCACCGGGCTCGCGGCCGCGTGGCTGCTCGGGCGCCCGCTGCTGGAAGGGCTGTTGCTCGGCGCGATCCTGTGCTCGACCGACGGCGCGGCGATCTTCGCGTTGCTGCGCGGCTCGACGTTGCGCCGGCGGCTGGCGCGCACGCTCGAGGGCGAGGCGGGGATGAACGACCCGATCGCCGTGCTGTTCGTGCTCGGCTTCATCGAGTGGATCCAGGAGCCCGAGTTCGGCCTGCTGGAGTTCGGCGAGCTGCTGGTGCTCGAGCTCGGCATCGGCGCGGTCGTCGGCCTCGTGATCGGGCGGCTGGGCGTGCTCGCCTTCCAGCGCGCGCAGCTGGCCACGGCGGGCCTGTATCCGGTGGCGTCGATCGCGGTGGCGGCGCTCGCCTACGGTGGGGCCGACGTCCTGGAGGGCTCCGGCTTCCTCGCCGTCTACCTCGCGGGCCTGGCGCTCGGCTCCGCCGCCATCCCCGCCAAGCAGACGGTGACCATCTTCCACGAGGGGCTGGCGTGGGTCGCCCAGATCGCGCTGTTCCTCGTCCTCGGCCTGCTGGTCTTCCCCGACCAGGTGCTCAACGAGTGGTTCGAGGGGACGCTGATCGCGCTCGTGCTGGTGCTGGTCGCGCGGCCGGTCGCGGTCGCGCTGTCGACCATCGGCGAGCGCTTCAGCGGCGCCGAGCGCGTTGCGCTGTCGTGGGCCGGCCTGCGCGGGGCGGTGCCCGTCGTGTTGGCCACCTTCCCGGTGATCGAGGAGGTGCCCGACTCGGTCCAGTTCTTCAACATCGTCTTCTTCGCGGTGCTGATCTCGACGCTGCTGCAGGGCTCGACCTTCGAGCCGCTCGCCCGCCGGCTCGGGGTGACGACCTCCGAGCCGGCCTTGCCCAGGCCGCTGACCGAGATGGGGACGATCCGCGGGCTCGGCGCCGAGGTCGTCGAGTACCCGGTGGGTGACGACGACGCGATCGCCGGCAAGCGCGTGCGCGAGCTGGGCCTGCCGCGCGACGCGGTGCTCAACGTGATCGTGCGCGGGGACGAGGCGATCCCGCCGCGCGGCTCGACCCGTGTCGAGGCCGGCGATCGCCTGCACGTGCTCGTCCGCCAGGAGGTCGCTCGCGAGTTCCGGCCGCTGCTCGAGCGCTGGCGCAACGGCCCGATCGGCGAGACCGTCACCCGCCCGCGGCTGCGCTCGTCCTCGGTGTCCTTCAGCGTGCGCCCGTGGGACGACGCCGAGGGCGACCCCGCCCATCCGCGCACCGTCGTGGGCCAGGAGGTCATCGAGCACGTCCGCACCCGCCGCGACCGGCGCGGGGCGCTCGTGGTGCTCGCGGACGGGCGCCACGCCGTGACCGGCCCGCTCGTCGCGGTCGGCACACCGCTCGCGCTCACCCAGTTCGTGCGCCGGCGGCTGACCATGACCGACGACGACGCCGAGCGGGCGTGGTGGCAGGAGGTGCTGGGCGCGATCGCGACCCCGTGGTAGCGGTCTAGTGGACGTGCTCGCCGGCCGGCAGCGCCTCGGCCGGCACGCGCGTCGCCAGCACGGCCGTCAGCGCGGTCGTCAGCGGGACCGCAGCAACAAGCCCGAGCGAGCCGACCAGCATCGCGACCACCTCCTGGGCGACCGGCTCGCGGTTGACGGCGGTGCCGAAGCCGACGCCGTTGAGCGAGAAGATCAGCAGCACCGGCAGCGCCGCGCCCGCGTAGGCCAGCACGAGCGTGTTGACGACCGCGCCCAGGTGGTCGCGCCCGACCGCCATCGCCTCGGCGTAGAGCCGGCGCACGCCCAGGCCCGGATCGGCGCGGCGCAGGGCGAGCACGGTGGAGGCCTGCGAGACGGTCACGTCGTCGAGCACACCGAGCGCGCCGACCACGAGCTGCTCGGGCGCAGCGACGCCGGCCTCGAGATCTTCCGGTTCGATACGACGCTCGGGCCAGTGGCGTCCGCAGCTCGACGCCAGTCGGCGTTCCCGCAGCTGCTCAACGAGTTCACCTCGTTCCTGCCCTCGAGCGAGTCGATCCCGCCAACCCGAACCAGGCGAAGTTCTACTCGACGATCCAGGCCGCCGACATCGACAGACAGCCCGGCGAGGAGATCCTGGCCCGCTTCCAGGACGGGATGCACGTGTACAAGTACACCCCGCCCACGGGCGGCAGCGGCATCGACGGCGGCAGCTGGCAACGGTTCTTCTTGGCGGCCCGTTCGGCGACGCCGCCGCGTATGACGACGCCTCGCTCTACTCGACGATCGGCGTCGGGCAGTTCAACGCAGGGCGATCGCCCGCTGCTGTTCGCGCGCAAGCACAGCAGCGGCTTCCCGCACTCCGCCGCTGGTGTTCTACAGCTGGTCGACGGCGCGCGTGGGACAAGGTGGCGGTCCCGTACGACATCGAGGGCTACTTCTTCGACTTCATCGATTCCAACTGCTCTACAGCCGTCGTGCTATCTGAGCCTGCAGGTCTCCAACCTCGCCCCCGGCGGCCGGGGCGCCTACAACGCCCCCGGGAGCGCTCCGGACGACACCGCCGAGCTGACCGGCCGCACGCGGCTCGGGGCGCGAGCTGTGGGACTTCAACGCCAATGGACGATGGAACTTCTCTCAACCTGGACTACGACATCAGCCTCGCGGCGCTGCCGCCGTTCGGCGACGCGCAGCGACTCTCCGGCTATCCCGATTGCCCGTTCTCGGCGGGCAGCGCGACCGGGGCGCGCAGCACCGACTGCCTCGGTAGCAGTCCCTCCTACCACGAGACCTTTCAGGCCGCGGACATCGACGGCGTGCTCGGGGGACGAGCTGCTCGCGCGCGCGAGCGACGGACTGCGCGTCAGGAAGTGGGTGCCCGGTACTCTCCCGGCGGGTCGTTTGGGACTCTGCTGCCGACGCTGACCGCGCTCGGCGGCGCGGCGTCCAGCGCGCCGGGCGCGCTGGGAGGGTCGATCCAGACGGGCAACATCGACGGAGTCGGCACGAACGAGGTGCTGTTCCTCGATCCGCCGGCAACGGCCTGCAGGCGTGGTCCTACGACGCGGGAACGAAGGCCTGGAACCAGCTGCCTGCCTCGCCGGCGCTGCAGCTGGGAAGCGACCCGTGGCTCTCGCTGCCCTAGAACTACTCGACGATCCAGACCGGTGACGTCTACTGCGACGGCCACGACGACATGATCGCGCGTGGCCCCTACGGGATCCGCACGTGGTTCTACAACCCGCGCGGCACCGGTCGCTGGGAGCGCTACCTGGACGAGCGCTACCCGATTTGCCGACCCCCGCACAGAACGACGCGTTCGCGGTGGTGAACAGCCAGGCGAAGGCCGAAGGGCGTGATCACCGCGACGTCAGCAGTCCGTGCGCGAGTCTGGGCGTCCGAGAACGCGCCGCGCCGACACCTGGCCCGCTACCATGCCCGCGATCACCAGGCCCTGGAGCGAGAGCGGCGCGTCCGCCGCCGCCTGCAGCAGGTTGGCCTCCTCGCTCGCCTGGCCGGTGAGGTCGGCGAGCTCGACCGCCGAGACCGCCAACAGCGCGGTCAGCGCGAGCGCGCCGGTCGTCCCGAGCACCGCCGCCGCGCTTTTGAGGCCGGGCCCGTGGGTGACCAGGACGGTGGCGAGTGCGTCGCGAGCCCGCCGGCGAGCGCGACCGGCAGCGGCGCGCTGCCGGCCAGCAGCGCGGGGACGATGAACTCGACGACGACCAGCAGGCTCACCGCGAGCCCGATCAGGGAGCGCAGCCCCTGCACCGGCCCAGCACCACGACGAGTGCCCCAAAGAGCAGCGCGAGCACCAGCAGCGGCCGCCCGCGCTCGAAGTCGCTGAACGCGAGCGCCTGCGCCGCCGGGTTGCGCAGCGCCGCGGCCGTCGCGCGCGGGTCGACCGACACGCGCGTGTTGGCCGCGACCGCCCGTCCACCCGCGGTCACCGGCTGATCAGCCGCTCACGACTCGCAGCCGCCGCTCGGAGTCAGCGCAGGACGCGCACGAGCCGCCGGCGGGTCATGTCCGACGCGGTCACCGACATCCGGTACTCGCCGCCCCGCCGCAGCCGCACCTTGGCCAGGTAGCGCCCGCCCTGCACCCGCACGCGCGTGCGCGAGACCTCGCGCCAGCCGCGCCGCGTACGACGCTCGACCGCGAGCGTGACCTTGGCCGAGCGCGGGGTGGGGGAGACGACGCCGCTGACCGCCACGCGGCGACCGCGCCGCACCCGCCTGGCCGACAGCCCCATGTCCAGGCGGGTCAGCACCGTGATCGTCGCGGCCCGCGACTCCACCCGGCCAGAGCCGCCGGGGCCGGCGAAGACGGCGCGCAGGACGCCGCTGCGCGGCGCGAGCACGGTCGCGGCCCAGGCGCCGTCGGCCGCGGCCACCGCGCCCCCGACCGCCACCCACCCCGGGCGCCCGGAGGCCCGGTGCTCGACGGTCACCCGCGTGCCCGCCGCCGAGCCGCCGCCCGCAAGGCGCAGCGTCCCGGACACCGGCACCGGCTGGGCGCCGCGCACGCGGCGGCGGCCCGCCCGCACGGTGACCTGCGCGCCGGCGGGCGCCGAGCCGCCCCCGACGCGCGCCCGCAGCGCGGCGAGCTGGCCGTAGAGCGTGTCGCCCGGGCAGCTCGTGTTGTCGCCGTCGCGGTGGCCGGAGATTCGCTGCAGGGTCACTTGCGCGCCGGCCGGGTAGCGGTTGCTCTCGCCGCCCGCGGAGGTGACCGTCACCTCGCCCTGGGTCGGGACGCCGTGCGCGCCGAGCTTCCAGCGGATGAGCTGGGCCAGCGCCGCCATGCCGGGCTCGGGCCAGGGGGTGCTCATGAAGTCCCCGAGGCAGGCGATGCCCGTGGAGACACCGTTGTAGCCCTGCGCCTGGGCGCCGACCACGGCCGCCTCGATCCCGCCGGCGCGGCCCTCGAAGACCTGGCCGTACTGGTCGACGAGGAAGTTGTAGCCGATGTCGTTCCAGCCGTTGGAGTTGCGGTGGTAGCGCAGGATCCCGAGCACGATCGCGGCGGACTGCTCGCGCGTGTAGCCGTTCGCGGTGACCGTGTGGTGGACGAACGCGAGCTTGACCTCGCCGTAGCCGGGATCGGCGCGCGGCGGGGCGGCAGCGGCGCCCCACTCCGCCCGGCTGATGATCGGCGGCGCCCCGGCCTGCGCGACGCCGGCCCGCGGGGCGCGGCCGCTGCCGCGCAGCCGCCGGGCCGCCCGGCGCGCCAGCGAGGCGGTCGGCGCCGCCCGGACGAAGCGCGCCCGCAGCGCCCGTGGACGGCCGCGCAGGCGCAGCTGGAAGTGATCGGCCGCGCCGGTCCACGCCGGGTCGGTGCCCGCCGGGACCGGCTCGCCGTCGGGGCCGTGATCGCCCGCGGGGTGCAGCGGCAGCCACTCGGTCCAGTGCCCGCCGCGGCGGCGGGCGCGCACCTGCGCCTCGGCGGCGCTGCCGCGCGCCCAGCGCAGCCCGATCAGGTCGAAGCGCCGCGGCGCCCGCAGCACAGCGGTCGTGTGCCAGCCCGCAGCCGCGGCGCTCGCGGCGCTCGCGGCGGCCGGCGCTGCGAGGTCGAGCTCGAACAGCGTCGCCGGGCCGGCCAGCGCCGTGCCGGGGCGCAGCGACCCCGCCGCGACGGCGGCGACGCCCAGGCCCAGGGCCTCCCGGCGGTTCAGGCGGTGACGCGGCACTCCGGTCTGCAACCCCTCACCGCCGCGAAGGGTTCGCAGTTTCCGCTGGAAATCGGCGCTCAGACGCGCGCGCAGGCGGGACAGGCGCCGCGCAGCACGATGTCGTGCGTGCCGACGTCGTAGCCGAGCCGGGCCCCGACGCCGTCGATCAACCGCTCGAGCTCGGGGTCCTCGAAGGCGTCCAGGCGCCCGCAGCGGTCGCAGATCGCGTGGTGGTGGTGCTCGCCGCTCGGCTCGGCCGGCTCGTAGCAGGCCGTGCCCCCGACGTCGAGGCGGTGGACGAGGTGCAGCGTGGCCAGCGCGTCGAGCGCGCGGTAGACGCTCGCGAGGCCGACGGTGCGCCCGTCCGCGCGCAGGTGATCGTGGATGTCCTGGGCGCTCAGGCAGCAGTCCTGGCGGGAGAGCAGCGCGAGCACCTCGGCGCGCGCGCCGCCGGCGCGATGGCCGGTGCGGGCCAGCTCGCGCTGGGCGTGCTCGGCCCATTCCCGGCGGATCGGTGCGGCGCTCACGACGCTGCTCATCGTAGCGTCGCTCCAGGGCAAATGAGAATCAGTGTCACTATGCTGGTCGCGTGCTCGAGGCCTTCAGCGCGCCGTACATGCAGCGGGCGCTGGTCGAGGTGCTGCTGTTGGCGGTGCTCGCGGGCGTGCTGGGCAGCTGGATCGTCCTGCGGCGCCTGGCGTTCTTCACCCACGCCATCGGCACCGCCACGTTCCCGGGCCTGGTGGTGGCCGGCGCCACCGGCGTGGCCCCGCAGCTGCTGGCGCTGGTGGCGGCGCTCGGCTTCGGGGCGGGGATCGAGCGGCTCGCCGCCGGGCGCCGCGTCGCTGCCGACGCGGCCACCGGGCTGCTGCTGGTCGCGGCGCTGGCGATCGGCGTGGTGCTCGCCTCCGACGTGTTCAGCTCCGGCGCCGGTGTCGACCGGCTGCTGTTCGGCTCGCTGATCGGCCTCAGCGACCTCGACGTCGCCCTGACCGCCGTGGCCGCAGCGGGCGCGCTCGCGGTCGACGCCGCGCTGCGCCGCACCTGGCTGGCGACCGGCTTCGACGACGACGGGGCGCGGGCGCTCGGCGTCCCGGTGCGGGCGGCCGGCCGGCTGCTGCTCGCCGCCGTGGCCGTCGCGGTCGTCGTCTCGCTCGACGCGGTCGGCGCGCTGCTGGTGACCGTCGTGCTCGTCGTCCCGGCCGCGACCGTGCGGCTGCTCGAGCCGCCCGTGCGCAGGATGCAGCTGCTCGCCGGCGGGCTCGCGGCCGCCGAGGGTGTCGCGGCCCTGCTGGTGGCCTCCGCGCTCGACGTCGGGCCAGGGCCGGCGATGGCCGTCGTCGCCGGCGTCGTCTTCGTGGCGGTCTCCGTGGCCACGGCGGCGGTGGCGGCGCGCAGGCGAGCGGGGGCATCGGCGTGAGCGGGGTGCGCGTCGACGGCCTCGACGGTGGCTACGCCGCCGGCTCCGACGCGCTCTCCGGGGTGGGCTTCGCGGCGCCCGCCGGGACCGTGATCGGAGTGCTCGGTCCCAACGGCGGCGGCAAGACGACGCTCTTCCGCGCGCTGCTGGGCGAGCTGCCGGTCCGCCGCGGCAGCGTGGCGCTCCCCGGCCCGGCCGCCTACGTCGCTCAGACCGAGCGCGCGCGCCTGGACTTCCCGGTCACCGCCCTCGACGTGGCGCTGATGGGCGCCTACGGTCGCACGGCCTGGTATCGCCGGGTCGCCCGCGCCGACCGGCGGGCGGCGCTTGCGGCGCTGGAGCGCGTCGGGCTCGCCGACCGGGGCGGCGAGCGCTTCGGGGCGCTCTCCGGCGGCCAGCGCCAGCGCGTGCTGATCGCCCGCGCGCTCGTGCAGGACGCCCCGGTGCTGCTGCTCGACGAGCCGCTGTCGGGCGCCGACGCCACGAGCGCCGCGCGCATCGAGGCGCTCTTCGCGCAGCTGCGGTCCGAGGGGCGGGTGCTGCTGGTCGCCACCCACGACGTCCGCCAGGCGCGCGCGTGGGACGCGGTCCTCTGCCTGCACGGCCGCCAGATCGCCTACGGGCCGCCGGCCACGACCCTCACCCTCGAGGTGCTGCGCGCGACCTACGGCGACGAGCTGGTGCTGCTCGACGGCGGCGAGGCCGCGATCACCGTCGAGCACCACGCCCACTGATGCTCGGCTGGCTGCTGGACCCCTTCGCCTCCGGCATCGGGCAACGGGCGCTGCTGGAGGTGCTGCTGCTCGGCCTGGCCTGCGGGCCGCTCGGCGTGTGGGTCCTGCTCTACCGCCAGAGCTACGCGGCCGAGTCGATCAGCCACGGGATGCTGCCCGGGCTGGTCGCCGCCGCGCTGCTCGGCCTGCCGCTGCTGCTCGGCGCCGGCGCCGGCGTCGCGGTGGCTGCCGCCGGCATCGCGCTGGCCGCCCGCGACGACCGGCTGGGCGCCGAGGTGGGGGTCGCGGTCACCGTCTCCGCGCTGTTCGGGCTCGGCTCGCTGCTCGCGCTCGCGCCGGCGACGCCCCCGCGGCTGCTCGAGCTGCTCTTCGGCGACCTGCTGGGCGTCACCGGCCGCGACCTGCTGGTGGCCGGCGGCCTTGCCGCCGCGATCGCGGCGGCGCTCGCGGTCGCCTACCGCCCGCTCAGCCTCGCCGGCTTCGACCGCGTCGCCGCCCGGTCGCTCGGGATCGCTCCGGGGCGCGCCGAGCTCGCGCTGTTGATCCTGTTGGCGCTGACGACCGTCGCTGCCGTGCAGGGACTCGGCAACCTGCTGCTGGTGGCGCTGCTGCTCGGCCCGGGGGCCGCTGCGCTGCGCTCGACGCGGCGCCTGCCGTCCGCGCTCGCCGTCGCCGCCGGGCTGGCCGCCGCAGCCGGCGTCGCCGGGCTGCTCGTCTCCTACCACCTCGAGCTGGCGGGTGGCGCCTCGGTGGCGCTGTGCGCCGTCGCCGTGTTCGCGCTCAGCGCCGCGTTGCCGGCTCGTCGACCCGCAGCAGCCGGACGATCGCCAGCAGCGCCAGCGCGCACATGAGCACCGCGCTGACCACGCACCACTGGCAGATGGCCTCGATCTCGAACAGCTCCAGGTAGGTGAGGTAGAAGCTGAAGCCCGCGCCGGCCAGCGCGAGGAAGGCGACCGCCGGACGGCTGCCGTCGCCCGGCAGCGCCAGCGCCACCAGGATCGCGAGGTAGCCGGCGAGTCCGAGCACCGCGACCGGGATCCCGAAGAGCTTGGCGTACTCCGAGGTCTGCACCCGCTCGCAGCCACCGCCGCCGCCGACGCAGAAGGCCTCGAGATCGGCGTAGTGCACCCACGTCAGGTAGCCGGCGACCGCCACCCCGAGGACGGCGAGCACCGCGATACCGGCGGCGAGCCGGCGGTCGGTCATCCGCGCAGGGCGGCGTCCAGCGCGGTGGTGAACGCCTCGGGCGTGAGCTGATCGACCTGCACCGGGCGCAGCCGGCCTCCGCGACGGACGTAGAACGCCGGGGTCGAGGTCGCGCCGAGCTGCTCGGCCTGGTCGGTGGCGGCCTGCAGCACGTCGCCGGCGGCGGGCGTCTCGCGGGCCGCCAGCGCGCGGTCGACGTCGAGGCCCGGCACGGCGCCGCCGATCCGGCGCAGGAAGTCGTCGGTCGCGTATCCCGAGTTCTCCTGACCCTGGTTGCGGTAGAAGAGCTCGACGAAGGGCCACATCAGATCCTGCCCGCCCGCGGCGGCCGCCATCCGGCCCGCCCGCACCGAGTCCTCGCCCAGGAAGCTCAGCAGCTGCAGGTCGATCTTCAGCCGGCCGGCGCGCACGTAGTCGTTCACGACGGTCGGCAGCACGTCGCCGGCGAAGTCCGCGCAGAACGGGCACTGCAGGTCGGCGAACTCGATCAGCGTCGCGGGCGCGTCGGGATCACCCAGCACCGTGCCGTCCTGCGGGATGCCCTCGAACAGCGCCGCGACCTCGCGGCCCTGCGAGGCCAGGGCGGCGTCGTCGCCGGTCGCGGCGACCTCGTCGTCGCCGCCGCCGCCGCGGCTGATCAGGATCGCGGCGCCCACCACGACGAGCGCCAGCGCGGCGGCGATCCCGAGCTGGACGAGCCGGCGGCGACGCGTCGCGGACGCCTGCTCGGCCCGCTCGCGGGCCTCGCGCTCCCGGCGGGCCTGGGCGCGACGCTCGGCCTTCGTGCTCATGGCTGCTTCCGGGCGGCGTCGCGCCGGCGCTCGCGGCGCCGGTTCACGACGGCGAGGATCGCGAGCGCCACGAGCGGGCTGAGCCACAAGACGGGCCCGATCCAGTGTCCCGCGTGGGCGAGGGTCGTCGGCACACCGGCAAGGCTAACGCGGCCGCTGGCCGGCCCTCGAGCGGGCGGCCGGCGAGGCTGGTGGCGACGCGACAGGACGATGCGCCGTGCCCGGTGAGCGGTTGCATCCGGTGCCGCGACCCGTGATGATCGCTTATTGCAACTGATGCGCAATACGTCGCGATCAGTTGCACCGACCCAGGAGGAGTCAGGTGATGACCGAGCCCCCGCTCGCGCTCCATATTCCCGACGGCTTTCTCAGCGGCGGTGTCGCCGTGGTCTGCGCCGTGGTCGCGATCGGTGCCGTGGGCTACGGGTTGCGCGTGGCTGATCGTGACCTCGACGAGGCGCGTGTGCCGCTCCTGGGTGTGCTGGCGGCCTTCATCTTCGCCGCCCAGATGCTCAACTTCCCGGTCGCGGGCGGCACGAGTGGGCACTTCCTCGGTGCGACGCTGGCGGCGGTGCTCCTCGGGCCGTGGCTCGCCTGTCTGGTGATGGCCGTGGTGATCGCCGCGCAGGCGTTCGTGTTCGCCGACGGTGGCCTCAGCGCCCTGGGAGCCAACGTGCTGAACATGGGCGTGCTCGGCGCGCTGTTCGCGGGCTTCGCCCTCCAGGCGGGCATGCGCGTCCTGCCCCAGACGCGCGCGGCGTTCCTCGGCCTGGTGGCCGTCGTCGCGTGGCTGGCGGTGATGCTCGGAGCTGCCGCGACGAGCGTCCAGCTGGCGATCTCGGACACCGTGCCGCTCGGCACCGCCCTGCCGGCGATGCTCGGCGTGCACGCGCTGATCGGGATCGGCGAGGCGGTGATCACCGTCGCGGCGGTGGCCGCGGTCCTCTCCACGCGCCCCGACCTGATCGCTGTCTGGCACGTCGATCCGGGGGACCTTCAGCCCGGCGCGCGGACGCCGGCGCCCGAGGTGGCCTCATGAGCAAGGTCTCCATCCGGGTGTTCACCGTGCTGGCGCTGGCCGTCGCCGTCGGCCTGGCGACGGCCGTCTCCCCGTGGGCCTCGTCATCGCCCGACGGCCTGGAACGCGTGGCGGACGACAAGGCGTTCCTCGACCGGGGCAAGCTCCATCCCGTGCAGGAGGACGCGCCCATCCCGGACTACGCCTTTCCGGGGATCGAGAACGAGCGACTGGCCACCGGCGCGGCCGGGTTCGTCGGCGCGCTCGGGGTCTTCGCGCTCGCCTCCGGCCTGGCGTTCCTGATCCGGCGGCGCCACGCCGGCGATCGCGCGCCGGCGGCGGGCTGACGCTTCTCGGCGGTTCGGCGTGGGCGGGCTCGGCACCCACTCGCTGGAGCTGGCCGGGATCGCGGGAGATCCCGGCAGTCCGGCGCACCGGCTCGATCCGCGCGCGAAGATCGTGGGCCTGCTGAGCGTGACCCTGGTCACCGTCTCCACGCCGCTGGAGCGCTGGCCCGTCTGGGTCGTCTGCGGGGCGGTGCTCGCAGTCTACGCGGCAGTCGCGCGGGTTCACCCCGTGGACCTGTGGCGGCGCGTGCGCGTCGTGCTCCCGCTCGTGCTCGTCGTCGGGATCCTCGTGCCGTTCGTGCGCACCGGGGGGAGGCGTACGACCTCGGCCCGCTGACCGTCCACGAGGCGGGCCTGGCGATCTTCGCGGCCGTCGCCGCCAAGGCGACGCTCGGCACCCTGAGCGCCGCGCTGCTGACCGCGACCACCCCGTTCCCCGCCGTCCTGCGCGGCCTGGAGGCGCTGCGCGTGCCCCGGCTGCTGGTCCTGATCGCGGCCTTCATGTACCGCTACCTGTTCGTGATCGCCGGGGAGGTCGGGCGCATGCGCTGGGCGCTGCTCTCGCGCGGCTACCGCCCACGCCACCTGCTGCACGCGGCGCCCGTGGGCCGCGTGGCGACGGCCATGTTCCTGCGCACCTACGGTCGCGGCGAGCGGGTCTACCTGGCGATGCTCGCGCGGGGCTACCGTGGGGTCATGCCGCCCAACGTCCCACTGTCGCTCGGGGGCGCTGATGTCGCGTTCGTGGCCGCGGTGGTGCTGACCCTCGTGCCGCTGCGGGTCCTCGGGGCGACGTCTTGACGTGCGCCATCCACGCCCGCGAGCTCTCCTACCGGTACCCGAACGGCCGGGACGCGCTGCGGGGCATCGACCTGCACATTGACCACGGGGAGCGCGTCGCGCTGCTGGGTCCCAACGGTGCCGGCAAGACGACGTTCATGCTGCACCTCAACGGGCTCATGACCGGCGTCGGCAGTCTCGAGGTGGCCGGGCTCGAGATCGGCCGGGATGATCTGCACGAGCTGCGCGCTCGCGTGGGCCTCGTCTTCCAGGATCCCGACGACCAGCTGTTCATGCCGACCGTCAGCGAGGATGTCGCGTTCGGCCCGCTGAACATGGGGCTCGACCACAGCGCGGTCGCCGAGCGGGTCGCGGAGGCGCTCGACGCCGTGCGCATGCACCACGTCGCCGATCGCGCGCCGTATCAGCTCTCCATGGGGGAGCGCCGGCGCGTCGCGATCGCCACGGTGCTGGCCATGCATCCGGCGCTGCTGGTCCTCGACGAGCCCTCGGCGAGCCTCGACCCGCGCGCGCGCCGCGAGCTGCTCGACGTGCTCGCTCGCGTCGACCGGACCATGCTCGTGACCACGCACGACCTCCCGCTCGCCGCCGAGCTGTGCGAGCGGGCCGTCATCCTCGCCGATGGCCTGGTGGTGGGCGACGGCCCCTGCGAGGACATCCTCGCCGACCACGAGCTGTTGGCCGCGCACGACCTCGAGCTGCCGGCCGGCTTCGACCTGGAGCGGATCGAGCGACGTCCGCGTCCCCACGAGAGCCACTCGCCGGTATGACGGTCCCGCATCCGCACGGCCATACCCATGCGGAGCCGCCGGGCCCCGACCAGCTGCGGACCCGCGGCCGCCGGCTCACCCGCCAGCGGGCGCTCATCTGGGCCGCGCTGACGGCCGAGCCCGACCGGCACCTCAGCGCGGCCGACGTCGGCGCCTACGTTCGCGAGAGGCTGCCGCGCGTGAACCCGTCGACGATCTACCGGACGCTCGAGCTGCTCGTCGCCGAGGGACTGGTGCTGCGCACGGACCTGGGCGCGGGGCGTGTCTTCTACGAACCGGCGCACGACCATCCCCACCATCACATGGTGTGCCGGTCGTGCGGCGCGGTCGCCCACGTCCACGACGAGGTGCTGGGCGACCTGCGGTTCCGCGTCGAGGCGGCGTCCGGCTTCGAGCTCGGCGAAGACGAGATCACGCTGTTCGGCCTGTGCCCGGCCTGCCGGCACTAGGGGCCGCAGGCCCTGCGCCCCTGGGAGGGCCTACCGCTTGACGCGGACGGTCACGCGCGCCGTCAGCGTGCGCCCGCCCGTCGGGCTGAGACGGACCTCGAGCCGCAGCGAGCCGCCGCGGGTGAGGCGGCTCAGCGTCCGGCTCGCGATCCGCAGCCGCAGCGTCTTCAGGCTCCGATCCGAGCCGAGCCTGGAGGTCACGAGGCGCGCAGGGCGCCTACCGGTGGTGCGCAGCTCCAGGCGCCCGCCGGCCGGTGCGCGGTACTGGACGCGCAGGCCCTTGCGCAGGGTGGCCACCGAGACGGACTTCGGCGCCTTGAGCAGCGCCGCGGGCGCCGGGGCCGGCGGCGCGGGCGGCGTGGGGGTCGGGCCGGGGGTGGGGGTGGGGGCCGGCGTGGGCGCCGGCGTGGGGGTGGGGGCGGGCACCGGAGTGTCGGCGACCGGGACGAGCGCCTGCGCGGCGTTCAGGCGGCCGCCCGTGACGACCAGCCCCGGGAGGCCGGCGGTGGGCGTCGTCGTGGCCAGCAGCTGGCGGCGCAGCTCGGCGATGGTGAGCCCCGGCCGGGCGGAGAGCGCGAGCGCGGCGGCGCCGGCGACGAACGGGGTCGCGTAGGAGGTGCCGTCGCTGTAGGTGACGTCGTCGGCGGTGAGCGCGCGCAGCCCGCAGGTCATCCGGACGTCGTCGAGGCGCAGCAGCTGGCCGGCGCCGAGGTCCGGGCTCTGGATGCCGAAGGTCAGGCGCACGTCATCGCGGTCGATGAACTGCGCCGGCACCGCGATCGTGCCCGGGGAGTCGCCGGGCTCGTAGAACCACGACCGGTCCTCAGCGCCGTCCTGAGTGACGAGGCGCGCCGCCAGCGTTCCCTCGTCCGCGGTGATGTCCGCGTCGAAGCTCAGCGAGCACGAGGTGCGCCCGCGCAGGTCGAGCGAGAAGTTCACGTAGGCGATCGACCCCGCGGCGGTCCGGGCCTGGGCGCTCGCGGACGCCTGCAGCGCGTTGCCGGTCCATTGCCAGGTCGCGCCGTCGTTGGCGGGGACGGTGCGCCACCGGTCCACGAAGGGGTCGCTCGCGAACTGCTCGTTGAACGCGACGGACGGCCACATCGTGGTGGTGAGGATCCGGTCGCCCGGAGCGGCGAGATCGACCGACGCCGCGCCGTAGTTCGACCACGCCGGCCGCGCCAGCGACTGGTTGACCGCCGCGACGCAGACGACGTTCTCCGCAGCGTCGTTGCACGGGTACTCAGGCCGGACGTCGTTGCTCTTGCCGTCGTTGCCGGCGGCGGCCACCACCAGCGCGCCCGCCGCCTGGGCGCGCACGATCGCGTCGTGCAGGGCGGTGCTGACCCCGGCGCCGACCAGCGAGGCGTTGACCACGCGGGCGCCGTGGGTCACCGCCCAGTCCATCCCGGCGACGATCGCGGCGTCCGGGGCGCGCCCGTCTGAGTCGGCCACCCGCACGGGCATGACCTTCGCGTCGGGGGCGAGGCCGTTGATGCCCTGCCGGTTGACCTCGGCGGCCACGATGCCGGCGACGCGCGTGCCGTGGCCGTGCTCGTCCTGCCAGGTGTCGTTGCCCTGCAGCGCGTCCCAGCCGGCCACGAGGTTGCCCGCGAGGTCCGGGTGGCTGGGGGAAACGCCCGTGTCGAGCACCGCGACGACGAGCGCCGGGCTGCCGAAGGTCGTCGCCCACGCCTGCGGGCCGCCGACGTCGGCGAGGCCCCACTGCTCGCCGGAGCGATCCGCGGCGATGCGCCGGAGGCGCTCCGGCTCGGCGTAGCGGACGTTGCCCCGCGCCTTCAGCGCAGCCACGGTCTCGGCCACCGAGGCGCCCGGCGCCGGCTCGGCGACCTGGACCGCGGCGCCGGCGATCTCGTCCACCAGTCGCACGCCGGCGTCGCTGCGCGCCTCGGCCCGCTCGGCGGCGGACGTACCGGCCTCGAAGCCCACCAGCACCCGTCCGGTGGTGTCGTCCGCCCACGCGGGAGCAGCGCCGCTCGCAAGGGCGACGATCAGCGTGGCGCCCGAGAGCGCGAGTCGACGGAGCGGATTCAAGTCGGAGGTGGTTGCTGCGGTTCCGGCCGTCCGGAGCAACCTAACCTTGAACACCACTCCGCCGCAAACGTTGCTGCCCGCATGTGGTCAGTTGCACCTGTTCGGTGGAATCCGTTCGACCGTTCACGCGGGGGTGTAGCAGTTGAGACGGGCGGTTGGTCGAGGTCCAGCCTTTCGTCTAGGTCGTCGCGTGGCCAACCGGCCGGGCCGACCCGCCAATCCCTACGTCCTTCGTCTGGTTTTCGTTAGGGTATCCGAATGCCCGTTAGGCGGGCCTAACCGACGACGACTCGGAGGACGACTGGCGATGAGCGGCACACGGGGACGGTGGCGCGCGGCGACGGCCGCAGCGGTGACAGCTGTGGCGCTGGGGATCGCGGCCTGTGGCGGCGACGACGAGCCGGCGGAGGAGACCACCGCCACACAGTCCCAGGAGGCCAAGCAGGCCGAGGACCTCGCCGCCATCAAGACCTACCTGCTCGAGCACACCGAGCGCCTCGTCGCCGACACCGGGGCCATCCGGCAGGGCGCCGAGCGCTACCACGCGCTCGCCGAGCAGGCCAACTTCGACTACGCCAAGCTGCTGGAGGCCAACCGCGAAGAGGTCCAGACGCTCGTCAAGGGCGCCCAGGACGGCTTCACCAAGGCCAACCCGTCCTACGAGGAGATGGAGGGCGTGGTCGCCGGCGTGCCCGAGCTCGCCGACTACGACGTGATCATCGACGCCGGCGGCGACGCGAGCGACCCCGAGAACGCCGTGCCCTTCAGCCTCGAGACGCCCGCCGGCAAGACCTACAAGCAGCCGGGCAACTTCAACTACCTGATCGAGACCTCCGCCTACGGCACCGAGCCGCGCTTCGCCGCCAAGGGCGTCGAGCCCGACCTCGACGGCGACGGCAAGGTCGAGTTCGGCGAGGCGATGCCCGACGCCGACTTCTACGTGGCTGCGGCGCGCGGCTTCGAGCGCAACGCCTCCGAGCTCGACGCCGCCGCACGCAAGTGGACGCCGAACCCGCAGGACGCCTTCACGGCGCTGGTGGTCATGACCCCGACGATGTCCGAGTACTTCGAGGCGTGGAAGAACTCGCGCTTCGTCGCGGGCGAGCAGGCGGACGAGAAGGCCTTCGTGGCCGCGTCGCGCCTGCAGGACATCTCCGACATCCTCGGCGGGCTCGAGCTGGTCTACGCCAACGTCGAGCCGCGCATCGCCAAGGTCAACCCCGACCAGGCCCAGCAGACCGGCCAGGACCTGACCGAGCTGCGGAGCTTCGCCGACCGCCTGCTCGAGGAGGAGGACAACGGCAAGCGTTTCAAGCCCGAGGAGGCCGACACGCTGGGCAGCGAGGCGCAGACCCGCGCCGAGGCGATCGCCGGGCAGGTTTCCCAGGCTGCCGGGCGCCTGAACATCCAGCTGGAGAACTAGATGCGCCGTCCCCCGACCCCACGACCGTCTGGCGGCCTTTCTGCCTCGCCTGCGGCTCGTCACCGGCTGCGCCTCGGGCGCGATCACGGCGCCCGCCCCGAGGCACCCGTGGCGCCACCACTGTGCCCCTCGGGCGGGCACCGTCCCGCATCCACGGACCATCCACCAGCCGGCCACGCGGCCGGGGAACGACGCATCTAGCCACCACCCGATGCGCCGGCTCGTCGTCCTCCTGCTCGCGCTGTGCGCGACGTTCGGCGCCGCCCCCGCGGCGGCGGCCGAGCGCGCTGCGCCGTGGGAGAGCGCCGAGCAGGTGCGCCGGGCGCTGTTCGACGCCCAGACCGAGCTGATCCTGGGCACGCCGGCGGCGGCCGCCCGGGAGGCGGCGCGCGCACGGACGGCCTACCGCGGCACGCTGCGCTCCGGGCTGCGCGAGGCCGACCCCGCAGCTGACCGCGCGGCGCGGGCGGCGCTCGCGCAGGCCACAGCGGCCGCGCAGGCGGACGACGCGACGGCGCTGGCGGCGGCTCGCGGCGCCGTCCGGGCAGCCCTCTTCCGCGGAGCGTTCGCGGTCACCGTCGCCGCCGCGCAGCGGGGCGATGCCGAGCAGGCTCGGACCTGGCTGTTGCTGCGCGAGTTCCGCACGGCCACCCGCTTCACCCGGCCCGACGCCAACGGCACCCTGGCGGTCGAGGGCCTCAGCCGTCGCCGCACGCAGCCGGCGCTGGCGGCGCAGGCCGTCACCAAGGACCTGCTCGACGCCTACCAGGCGCGCCTGCGCGAGCTGCTGGCCGACGCCGACCAGGCGGGCGAGCGGGGCTTCGCCACCCGCCGCGCGGAGTCGACCGCCCAGGCGGCCGGCTACTGGGCGATCCTCGAGCGCCGCTACCGGCAGGAGCGCGGCGCGGCCGCGGCGCGCGAGGCCGGCGGCGCCTTCGCCGGCCTCGCGCGCGCCGGCCGCGACGGCGCCGAGCCGGCCTACGCCGATGCTCGCGCGCGCATCGATCGCGCGCTGGACGGCTTCACCGCTGCCCCGCTGACCCCGGAGGAGTCCGCCCGGCGCGCCCAGCAACTGCTGCGCTTCCTGGCGCTCGTGCCGGTCGAGTACGACCGCGGGGTCAAGGACGACCGGGTCACGCTCGACTTCGAGATCCAGGAGGCGATCGCCTTCCGCAGCGGCGCCGCGGCGGCGTTCGCCGACCTCGAGGGCCAGCTTGCCCGCCGCGACCGCGCTCGCACCGAAGCCGTCGGCGCCGACGTCGAGCGTCTCGGCGCGATCGTCACCCAGGCCGGCGAGCGCACGGAGGGCGTCACGCCGGCCGAGGACGTCGAGGCGCTCACGGCGCGCGCCGAGCGCGGGCTCGCGACCACCATGCCGAAGGAGTGGCAGGAGCCGACCGACGAGTCCGACTACGACCTGATCGCGCTGACGCTCGACCGGCTCGAGGCGGCGGTCGGCGCCGGCCAGTACCCGCAGGCCGAGCAGGCGCGCCTGGAGGCCTACGCGTTCTTCGAGTTCGGCCCCGAGCGCCGCCTGCGCAGCTTCAACCCCGGCCTCACGCAGGACGTCGAGGGCCTGATCTGGTTCGGCGCGGGCGACCAGGACGGCCTGGCCAAGCTGATCGCCGAGCGCGCCCCCCGCCGCGAGGTGCGCGAGACCCGTCTCGCGCTCGACGAGAAGCTGGCCGACTCCGCCGCGACGCTCGGCGACAGCGCCAACAAGGCCACGGTCGTCACCAACGCGGCCATCATCGTCTTCCGCGAGGGCCTCGAGGCCGTGCTGATCCTGGCCGCCATCACCGCCTCCTTCGCCGGCGCGCGCCGGCGGATGCGGCGCCCGGTGCTCATCGGTGCCGGCCTCGGCCTGCTGGTGTCCGTCATCACCTGGGTGATCGCCCAGACGCTGCTGCGCTCGCTCGAGCGCTACGGCGAGAAGCTCGAGGCGGTGGTCGGGCTCATCGCCATCGGCGTGCTGCTGCTCATCACCAACTGGTTCTTCCACAAGGTCTACTGGACGGGCTGGATCTCGCGCTTCCACAAGCAGCGCAAGAAGCTCGAGGCGGGGCCGGAGTTCGGCTTCTTCTCCGCCCAGGTGCTCGGCCTCGGCCTGCTCGGGCTCACGAGCGTCTACCGCGAGGGCTTCGAGACGGTGCTCTTCCTGCAGTCGCTGGAGCTCTCGGCCGGGACGCTGACGGTGGTCGAGGGCGCGTCGCTCGGGCTCGCGCTGACCCTGCTGGTGGCCGTGGCCACCTTCGCCCTGCAGCGCAAGCTGCCCTACAAGAAGATGCTGATCGTCACCGGCGTGATGATCGGCTTCGTGCTGGTCGTCATGGTCGGCCAGACGGCGCGCACGATGCAGGGCACCGGCTGGCTGCCGATCACCCCGATCGACATCGAGCTGCCCTACTGGCTCGGGCTGTGGTTCGGCGTGTTCCCGACCTGGGAGACGATCGGCGCCCAGGTGCTCGCCGCCGCGTTCGTGATCGGCTCCTACTTCCTGGCCCAGGAGGTGCGGGTCAAGCGCCCGCAGCGCCGCGCGCGCCGCAAGCCGCAGGCCGGGCAGCCGGCCCCGGCCGCCGTGGCCGCGTCCGGCCCGGACGTCAACGGGCATGCGAACGGCAACGGCAACGGCCGGGCGCCCACGCCCGCCGACACGCCCGCGCACGAGCCGACCGCCCGCCGCTGACCCGCGGACAGGCTCGCGCCCATGGGCGCGGACGAGCTCGTCAGCGCCACGGCCGGCCGCCGCCGGCGGGCGTTCAGCCCGCGGGGAAGCGATCGGCCGGCCACGGCTGGCCGGCGTAGCGCTCGACGATCGCGCTCGGCAGCAGCGCCGGCCCGGCCGCGACCAGCCCGGCGCCGACGGTCACCCGGCGCGCCGGGGCGACCGCGGCGAACGGGTCGTCGGGCGTCCACCGCCCGCGCCACGCGCACAGGGCGCCACCGAAGGTGGAGGCCCGCGATGGGGCGCCGGTCGCTGCGCCAGGCGGCGAGGAACCGGGCCGGCCGGCCACCGGCATCGTGCAGCTCGGCCGCCGCCCACGCACCGTCCGGGCGATCGGCCGTCGCGGCGATCCAGGCGTTCATGCCGCCGGCGCGGCCCAGTCGCCGCGGCGGAAGTGGCGCTGCTCCTTCGGGCACCACGGCCCGCGGTAGGTGTGCACGATCGCCGGATCGCCGGCGACGAGGTCGGACAGGCGGCGCGGCTCGCCCGTGTGGTCGGCGAGCGTGAGGTCGGGCAGGCGATCGAGCATGCCCTTCCGTCTCCTGAGCGCCGCAGGCGTTGCTCGCCGCCGGCGGCGGGGCGTCAGTCCTTCGCGCGCAGGACGTCGAGCGCGAAGCTCATCACGTGCCCGCAGTGCTCGCAGATGATCTGCTCGCGCAGCAGGCGGACGTTGCCGTAGAAGTTGCGCCCGCCGGAGGCGCGGATCGCCGCCTCCTCGATCGCGAAGTCCTCGTGGCCGCAGATCGTGCACGCCAGCGTGACGTCGCGCTCCCGCAGCGCCTCGCGGAGCTGCTCGGCGGACGGGTGGGGTGAGATGGGCATCTTCAGCCTCCTTCGTGGCTGCATCCATTCTGGCCTGCAAACCGCGGCATATCCAGCCGATCGGCGGATGCGGTCGTGCGCCTGACCGTTTCCGCGCGAGCGCCTTTAGGTCGCGGGCCCGTCGAGCTCCGGCGGGCCGCCGAGCAGCAGCCAGCCGCGGTCCGCACGCCGCTGGACGAGGCCGCGGCCGCCGAGCTGTTTGAGCGCCGAGGTGACCGTCGGCCGCTGGGCGCCGACGATCGCCCCGAGCAGCTCGTGGGAGAGCCGCAGCGGCAGGACGACGCCCTCGGGCGTGACCCGTCCGAAGCGGTCCGCGAGGTGCCAGAGCCCGATCAACAGGCGGTCCTCGACGTGCGGGACCTGCGCCAGCGCGAGCGTGCCGGCGAGCGCGCGCGAGCGCCGGATCAGGCGGGCGACGAGCACCGAGAGCACCTCCGGCCAGAAGCCGAGCCGCAGCGTCGTCGCGCGGTCGAGCACGGCGAGCCGCGCCGGCTCGAGCACCCGGAAGCTCGCGGAGACCGGAGCGACCATGTGCCCGTCCTCCTCCAGCCACGGCGAGAAGAGATCGCCGGGGCCCAGCAGCTCGACGCAGCGCCGGCCGGCGACCGTGACGTGGCGGGTGACGAGGCCGTCGGCGATCAGCAGCCCGAGCGTGGACGCCGGCTCCTCGGGCACCGCCGCGGCCGGGGCGTCGCCCCGCGGCCACCGGACCACGAGGCACGTCAGCTCCGCCCGCGCGACGCCGAAGCGATGGCGCGGCAGGTGCTCACCGAGGTCCGGGTCGAGGTCGAGCAGGCGGTGCAGCACAGCGCCCACACGCCAAATTGAACCCGATAGTGGGAGAGTTCACGACGAGCGCGGCAGCCATGGAGCCCTACTTCGATCTCGGTACCCACAGGCGCGGGACGTCGACGGCCTCGACGAGCGCCCAGACGTGGTTCGACCGCGGGCTCGTGTGGTCCTACGCCTTTCACCACGAGGAGGCGATCCGGTGCTTCGAGCGCGCGGTCGAGCACGACCCCGGCTTCGGGCTGGCGCACTGGGGGATCGCCTACGCGATCGGGCCGAACTACAACAAGCAGTGGGAGGCGTTTGACCCGGTCGACCTGGCGGCGTCGCTCGCGAAGGCCTGCGACGAGGTCGCGGCAGCGCGCACGTGCGCGGAGCGCGCCGCGCCGGTCGAGCAGGCGCTGGTCGAGGCGCTCGGGCGCCGCTATCAGGCCGACGACGTGTCGGCCGACCTCGAAGCGTTCAACGCCGACTACGCCGAGGCGATGCGGGCCGTGTACCGCGAGCATCCGGACGATCTCGACGTCGCGGCGCTCTTCGCCGACGCGCTCATGAACCTGACGCCGTGGGCGCTGTGGGACCGGTACTCGGGCCGGCCGCCCGAGGGCGCGGCGACGCTCGAGGCCAAGGAGGTGCTCGAGCGCGCGCTCGACCGGCCCGGCGGCCGCACCCACCCGGGACTGGTGCACTTCTACGTGCACCTGATGGAGATGTCGCCGGTCCCGGAGCGGGCGCTGCCGGTCGCCGACGCGCTGCGCTCGCTCGTCCCCGACGCCGGCCACCTCGTGCACATGCCGACGCACATCGACGTGCTGTGCGGCGACTACAAGAGCACGCTCGAGACGAACCTGCGCGCGATCGAGGTCAACGAGAAGTACGTCGCGCGCGAGGGCCGGGTCGGGTTCTACGCGCTCTACCACGCCCACGACCGCCACTTCGCGATCTACGGGGCGATGTTCCTCGGCCGCCGTCAGGTCGCGCTGCAGGTCGCAGCCGACCTCGAGGCCTCGCTACCCGAGGAGCTGCTGCGGATCGAGCAGCCGCCGATGGCCGACTACCTCGAGGCGTTCGTCCCCATGCGCCTGCACGTGCTGATCCGCTTCGGATTGTGGGAGGACATCCTCGCGCTGCCGCTGCCCGACGACCCGGCGCTCTACTGCACCACGACGGCGATGACCCACTACGCGCAGGGCGTCGCCTCCGCGGCGACCGGCCGGATCGAGGAGGCCCGCGCGGCGCGCGAGGCGTTCCTCGCCGCCGTCGCGCGCGTCCCAGACTCGCGCTTCCTGTTCAACAACACGAGCCAGGACATCCTCGCCGTCGCCGGGGCGATGCTCGACGGCGAGCTGGCGTACCGGCGCGGCCGCTTCGACGCGGCCTTCGAGCACCTGCAACGGGCGATCGCGCTCGACGACGCGCTGCCCTACGACGAGCCGTGGGGCTGGATGCAGCCCACGCGCCACGCCTACGGCGCGCTGCTGCTCGAGCAGGGCCGCGTGGAGCAGGCCGAGACCGTCTACGCCGAGGACCTGGGCTACGACCCGTCGATCCCGCGCTCGTCCTGGCACCCCGGCAACGTGTGGAGCCTGCACGGCTACCACGAGTGCCTCGTCCGGCTCGGGAAGGCCGAACCGGCGCGGATCGTCAAGCAGCAGCTCGACGTCGCCCTCGCCCGCGCGGACACCCCGATCACGTCGTCGTGCTTCTGCCGCACGACCCAGCCCGCGACCGTCGCCTAGACCAGCCGATCGCCGCGTCGCGCCGGAGGTCGCGATGCCCCGGCTCACGTGGACGGCTCAGGCGGCGCGCCCGCTCCGCGCCCGCGACGGCGAGGCGGGCCGGTCACCCCGCGGCCGCGACGCCCGCGGCGCCGAGGCCGCCGAGGGGACGGCGTGGGCGAGCAGCCACTCGAAGGAGCCGCGCGTCCCGACGACGTCTTTCCAGCCGTCGAGCCGCGCCTCGAGCTCGGCGAAGCCGGCCGTCTCGCCCAGCAGGTGCACGCGACCGGCGCCCTTGCCGGTCAGCCCGTGCTGGACGAGGTAGATCTCCTCGGTGTCCTGAACCCAGGCCGCCCGGTAGGTGGGACCGCCGCGCGACCGCCACCACAAACCGACGTCGCGCTCGCGCGAATGACGGCGCCGCGGATCAGCGGCGTAGAAGGCCGCGAGGGACAGGTAGGTCCGGGCGATCGGGCTGCGCATCTGGGCAAGGGCTCCTGGCTTCGCTTGGGCTAGCAACGCACGAGAGATCATCAGGCTCGCGCGCCCGGCTGCCGAGAGTGCAACCCGGTGTCGAGCGGTGCGGCTGTCCGCACCGGGGTGCGGCCGGCGTAACCACCCGGCCGCCCGGCCGCCCGCCGCCCGGCTCGGCGCGGGCGGCGGACACCGGCGAGAACCGCGGCGGCCTACGGGCCCAGCGGGTTGATCTCTCCCACGACGCGCAGCAGGTCGGTCATCTTGAAGTCGTTCGGGTGCTCGGAGGGCAGGCTCGGCTTCCAGTCCGGCTGGAGCGTGAGGAAGCCGTGCGGGTCGGCCTCGAGGATCCCGACGAAGACCTCGGCGACGATGCGGCTGCCGAGCTCGCCGAGCGTCGCGCCGCCCGTCTGGACCTCGCCCTCGCGCAGGATGTACCACCACAGCGGCGAGGCCTTGTCGAAGCCGTGCTGGGCCACGATCGGGCCCTCCGCCAGGCCCGCCACCAGGTCAGCCGGCGAGATCGGGCCGATGCCCATCGCCTCGGCGACGTCCTGCGCTGACGGGAGCCCGATCCGGCTGCCGCGCACGAGGTTGCGCACGGCGAGCGAGCTGAACGGCCCGGAGAAGTTCGGCGCCGGCAGGTCGTGCAGCTCCGGGATGAGCTTCGTGTCGAAGCGGCGGGCGAGGTTGGCGCGGTCGTCGCCGAAGTCGTAGAAGCGGGTGAAGTCGCACACCCAGTTGCCCGGGATCGGCGCGGCCTGCCCGCCCCCGGTGAAGCGGAACAGCAGCCCGAGGTTGGCCGGCGCCAGGCGGTTCGGTGTGGCCGGCAGATCGCCGAACACGCGGTTGTAGTTGTAGTTCTCGCGGATCATGCTGTGCCCGAGCCGGTAGGCCGCCCCGGAGAACTCGAGCGGCATGAACGGCTTGCCGCCGTAGGGCTGCTTGTCGAAGGTGAAGTACTTGCGCCCGTTCTGGCGCACGTCCTGCAGCACGGCGGCGTCGACCAGCAGCGGCAGGAAGTCGTTGAGCACGATCCACTGGTAGTGCCAGCGGACCGACCGCCGCGCGCGGAAGAACGGGATCGTCCCGTTGCCGTTCTCGGCGGCCAGTGAGAAGGACTCGGGATCGTGGTCGTCGCCGGCGCCGCTCTCGATCCGGCGGATGACGGCGTTGTGGAACTTCAGGAACTGCAGGTGGTGCTGGGCGATGACGAGGTTCTCGTCGTTGCGCGGGTCGCCGATCCGCGCTGTCTGTCCGGCTCGCGGCAGGTCGGCGCGGGCGCCGCCGGGAATCTCCGGGGTGCCGGGCGCGCTGCCGCCGGGGCTCGCGTCCGTGCTCGTCCGGCCGATCGTGAAGCGCGCGCGCCGCGGCGGCTGCTGGGTCGAGTAGAGGTCCGGGCTGCGCCGCGGGCCGAGCCCGTAGAGGCTGTCGAGGTCGAAGTTCGGCGTGCGCGCCTGCTCGATGTCCTCGGGGTCGTCGAAGATCGGGAAGTCGGCCGTCTTGTCCAGCGTCATGTCGTGGTCGACGAACTGGCCGAAGTAGGTCCAGCCCGCCGGGACGGCGTGGTTGTCGCCTCCGGGATCCTGCGGGGCGCTGTCGACCATCGCGGCGCCGAGGGCGATCAGGCCCTCGTCGGCCGGCCGGAACGGGTCCAGGTCCTCGAAGATCTTGCCGAAGCGCCCCGGCCCCAGCAGGCTGTTGCCCAGCTGGGCGCGCGCGGCCATCGCGTCGTCGGGTGGGCCGCCCGCCTTCACCAACGCGTCGAAGCTGCCTTCGTCGAGCTTGCCGGCCACCAGCGGATCGGCGTCACCATGGCCTCGTTGCATCTTGTCGCGCTCCCTGGCTCGGATGGGGTCCTGACTACTCGAACGCAATCGAGCACTGAAGTCAACCCGGGGATTCACGACTTCTGGACAGTCGCCGCGCTGCTCCCCGCGGGGCCCCGGCTCGGGTAGGGTCGCGCGGGAGGAGATGGCCTCTCGAGCCGCCTACGCGCACGGCACCGCGAGCACCCCGTTGCTCGGGCAGACGATCGGGGACTGCCTCGACGCGACGGTCGCCGCCCACGGCGACCGTGAGGCGCTCGTCTCCTGCCATCAGGACCTGCGCTACAGCTGGGCGGAGCTGGGCGCGGCGGTGGACCGGGTTGCGCGCGGGCTGCTGGCCGCCGGCCTGGACGCCGGTGACCGGCTGGGCATCTGGAGCCCCAACTGCGCCGAGTGGGTGCTCGTGCAGCTCGCCGCCGCCCGCCTCGGCGTGATCCTCGTCAACCTCAACCCGGCCTACCGGACCTCCGAGCTCGGGTTCGCGCTGCGCCAGTCGGGCTGCCGGGCGCTCGTCGCGGCGCCCGCGTTCAAGTCATCGGACTACCGCGCGATGGTCGCGGAGTGCCGTGACGAGCTGCCGGCGCTCGAGCTCGTGTGGTTCCTCGACGACCCGGACTGGGACGCGCTGCTCGACGATGGCGACGCGGTCGCCGCCGAGGACGTCGCGGCCCGCCAGGCCGCCACCCAGTTCGACGAGCCGATCAACATCCAGTACACGAGCGGCACCACGGGCTTCCCGAAGGGCGCGACGCTCAGCCACCACAACATCCTCAACAACGGCTACTTCGTCGGGCGTGGCTGCGGCTACGACGAAACCGACCGCGTGGCGATCCCAGTGCCCTTCTACCACTGCTTCGGGATGGTGATGGGCAACCTCGCCTGCGTCAGCCACGGGGCCTGCATGGTCGTCCCGGCGCCCGCGTTCGACCCTGTGGCGACCCTCGAGGCGGTGCAGTCCGAGCGCTGCACCTCGCTCTACGGCGTGCCGACGATGTTCATCGCCGAGCTCGAGCACGAGCGCTTCGCCGAGTTCGACCTGGGCTCGCTGCGGACGGGGATCATGGCCGGCTCGCCGTGCCCGATCGAGACGATGCGCCGGGTGGTCTCCGAGATGCACATGGAGGAGGTGACCATCGCCTACGGCATGACCGAGACCTCGCCGGTGTCGACCCAGACCGCCGCCGACGACCCGCTCGAGCAGCGCGTCGGCAGCGTCGGCCGCGTGCACCCGCACGTCGAGGTCAAGGTCGTCGACGCCGACTCCGGCGCCGTGATGGGGCGCGGCGAGCCGGGCGAGCTGTGCACGCGCGGCTACTCGGTGATGCTCGGCTACTGGGACGACGCCGAGCGCACCGCGGAGGCCATCGACCGCGGGCGGTGGATGCACACGGGGGACCTGGCGACCATGGACGACAGCGGCTACGTCGAGATCGTCGGGCGCATCAAGGACATGATCATCCGCGGCGGGGAGAACGTGTACCCGCGCGAGGTGGAGGAGTTCCTCTACGGCCACCCGGACGTGGCCGACGTCCAGGTCGTCGGGGTACCCGACGAGCGCTACGGCGAGACGGTGATGGCGTGGATCGTGCCGCGCGGCGGCGCGGAGGTCGACCAGGCGTCGGTGGCCGCCTTCTGCGAGGGCCGGATCGCGCACTTCAAGGTGCCCGCCCACGTGCGCACGCTGCCGGAGTTCCCGATGACCGTGACCGGCAAGGTGCAGAAGTACCGGCTGCGCGAGCTCGCCGAGGAGGCGCTGGGGCTCGCTAGCCCCGCAGCTCGGTGAGCCCGCCGCGCAGGAAGCTGAACGCCTCGTCGATGCGCCGGCGGGCGTCGCCGAGGTCGATGTCCGCGCCCTTCTTGTCGGCCTGATCGAGCCGGGCGAGCGTCGCGGTGGCCGCCGCCGCGACCATGCGCGGCAGCAGGTCGTCGGCCGGGCGGTCGAGGTCGCGGGCGACCTCCGGGGTCAGGATCTCCTCGACCCGGCCGAGCAGCGCGCGGTCGCGGGCAGCCAGCGCGGGCTCGGCGTCGATCAGCCGGGCCCGGCAGCGCTCGTTCTCGTCGGCGAAGTCGTGGTCGTCGAGCACCTGGTTGACGAAGGCGTGCAGCGTGTCGATCGCCGTCACGCTCGGCGGGCGCTCGGCCAGCTGGGCGGCCAGCGCGTCCAGGAAGCCCTCGAAGTCGTAGAAGACCACGTCTTCCTTGGAGGCGAAGTAGCCGAAGAAGGTGCGCGGCGCGATGTCGGCCGCCGCCGCGATGTCGGCGATGGTGGTGTGCTCGAAGCCGCGCTCGTCGAACAGCCGCAGCGCGGCGTCGATGATCGCCTGGCGGGTGCGGGCCCGCTTGCGCTCCCGGAGGCCGGGTGAACCGGTCATGTCTCGACCCAGGCTAGCATCGATTCGCACAGCCAACGCAACAATGCACTCCTTGCAAGATTGCGACCACTGTGCTTAGGTGCCCGGCCATGTCCGCTCTCCTCGGCCGTCTCGCCGCCACCGCCGCGCGCCGCCCCAAGCGCGCCCTCGCCGTCGTCGTCGCCGCGCTCGCCCTGCTCGGCGGCGTCGCCGGTGCTGCGGGTGGCGCCTTCTCCGACGACTTCGAGACGCCCGGCACCGAGAGCCAGCAGGCGCTCGACGTGCTCGAGCAGCGCTTCCCGTCGCAGGCCGGGGACACGGCGACCGTCGTCTTCGCGGTCGACGACGGGACGCTGCGCGACGGGGGGCGGCCCGCGGCCATCAGCCGCACCGTGCGAGAGATCGCTGCCCAGCCGCACGTCACCGCAGCGGTCGACCCGCTCAGCCCGCAGGGGCGCGGCCAGGTCTCGCGCGACGGGCGGATCGCGTTTGCCAGCGTGCAGTACGACCGCCCGGCGGGCGCGCTCGGCCGCGACCCGGGCGAGCGGCTCGCGGCGGTCTCCGAGCGCGCCGCGGACGGCACGGGGCTCGAGGTCTCCCGCGGCGGCGCGGTCGTCGACCAGGCCGAGCAGCAGGTCGCGCCTGTCGGCGAGCTGATCGGCGTGGCGGTGGCCGTCATCGTGCTCACGCTCGTGTTCCGCTCCGCCGCCGCGATGGTGGTCACGCTGGTGTCCGCGCTGATCGCGCTGGCCGGCGGGATCCTGCTGCTGCGCTTCGGCGCCGCGTTCACGGACTTCCCGAGCTTCGCCCCGACGTTGGGGGTGATGCTCGGCCTCGGCGCCGGCATCGACTACGCGCTGCTGATCGTCGGGCGCTACCGCGAGCAGCTCGCCGCCGGGGACTCGGTGCCCGCCGCCGCGAGCACGGCGAATCGCACGGCGGGGGCGTCGGTGATCGCCGCGGGTGCGATCGTCGTCGTCGCCATCGCCGGCCTGCTGGCCACCGGCATCCCCTTCGTGGGCCGGATGGGCGTCGGATCGGCGATCGTCGTGGCCACGGTGGCGGTCGGCGCGGTCACCGTGCTGCCCGTGCTGATGGGGCTCTTCTCCCGCCGGCTGGCGCCGAAGCGGCCCGAGCACGTCGCGCCGTCGCCCCGCTTCGCGGCCTGGGGGCGCCGGATCACCGCTCGGCCGTGGCGCTTCGCCATCGCCGGCACGGTGATCCTGCTCGTGCTCGCCCTGCCCTTCACCCAGCTGCGCCTGGGCCAGCCCGACGACGGCAACGACCGCGCCGGCACGCCGACCCGGGTTGCCTACGACCGGCTCGCGGAGGGCTTCGGGCCAGGCTTCAACGGTCCGCTCCTGCTCGCCGCCGAGCTGCCGGGCGCAAGCAGCGACCGCGCGACGCTGGCGCGCGTGCAGCGCGACGTCCAGCGCACCGCCGGGGTCGCCTTCGTCTCGCCGCCCCAGCTCAACCCGGCCCGCGACGCGGCGACCTTCACCGTCATCCCGCGCTCCGCCCCGCAGGACGAGCGCACGAGCGCGCTGGTCGACCGCCTGCGCGGGGACGTGCTGCCGGCCGCGACGCGCGGCTCGGGGGCGGCCGTCTACGTCGGCGGGGTGACCGCCACCTTCGAGGACCTCGCCGGCACGATCGCCTCGCGGCTGCCGCTGTTCATCGCCCTCGTGGTCGGCCTCAGCGTCCTGCTGCTGATCGCGGTGTTCCGCTCGCTGTGGGTGCCGCTGGTCTCGGCGGCCTTCAACCTGCTCTCGATCGCCGCCGCCTACGGCGTGGTGGTCGCCGTCTTCCAGTGGGGCTGGGGCGCGAGCCTGCTCGGGATCGAGGGCGACGTGCCGATCGTCAGCTTCGTGCCGCTGTTCATGTTCGCCGTGCTCTTCGGGTTGAGCATGGACTACAACGTCTTCCTGCAGTCGCGCATCCGCGAGGAGTACCAGCGCGGCGCCGGGCCGGCCGGCAGCGTCGAGCAGGGCCTGGCGCGAGTGGCGAGGATCATCCTCGCCGCGGGCGCGATCATGACCGCCGTCTTCCTCGGCTTCGTGACCGACCCGGACGTCATCGTCAAGACCATCGGCCTCGGTCTCGCGGTCGCGATCCTGATCGACGTGCTGGTGGTGCGCCTGCTGGTCGCGCCGGCGGTGATGGCGCTGCTGGGCGACCGCGCGTGGTGGCTGCCCCGCTGGCTCGGCCGCGCGCTCCCGCGCGTCTCGCTCGAGGGAGCCGGCGGCTAGCCTCTCCGGGTATGTGCGGGCGCTACACGCTGACCGACGTCAACGGCCGCCGGATCGCCCAGCGTTGGGAGTTCGACGAGCGCGGGATCGATCCCGACACGCTCGGGCGGTTCAATGTCTGCCCCACCGAGTCGGTGCTCGCCGTGACCTCGGCCGACGGCGAGGCGCGCGAGGCGCGAGTGCTGCGCTGGGGGCTCGTGCCGCGCTCGGCGGCGGCGGTCGGCAAGGGCGCCCAGCCGATCAACGTCCGCTCGGAGACCGCCCTGCACAACCGCTGGTTCGGCTCGCTGCTGGGGCGGGGGTCGCGGCGCTGCCTGATCCCGGCCGACGGCTGGTATGAGTGGCTCAAGCCCGAGCACCCGAAGGGCGCCCGCGTGCCGTTCCGTTACGAGGTCGACGGCGGCGCCCCGTTCGCGTTCGCGGGCGTGTGGTCCGAGGTGACCGTGGGCGGGGCGGACGTCGCCTCGGCGGCGCTGTTCACCACGACCGCCAACGCGGTCTGCGCGCCGGTCCACAACCGCATGCCGGTCATCCTCACCGGCCCCGAGGCCGAGGCGGCGTGGCTCTCGGGCGAGGTCGACGGCGAGGCGGCGGCCGAGCTGCTCGCGCCGCTCGTGGCCGAGCGGACCACCGCGGCGCCCGCCAACCCGAGGGTCAACCGGGCCGGGGTCGAGGGGCCGGAGCTGCTGGTGGCGCCTCCGCAGGGCTCGGGCGAGCCGGAGCAGCTGCGGTTGGCCTGAGCTGAGCCGCGGCGGTAACCCCGCTGGCAAGGGGATGAGGGTGCCTGGTGGGGCGTTCTCCGCCAGGTGGGACGAGAAGCGCATGGTGGACATGCCGTTCTCGTCCCGGCCGGTGGTTCTGGCGCGTCGGCGCTACGGTGCGGTAACGGACCACAGGTGGCCGTCGGGGTCGGCGAACGCGGCCGTATAGCCCCACGGCTTGCGCTCGGCGGCGTCGGCGATCTTCGCCCCGGCCTGAACCGCACGCTCGATCTGCTCGTCAACGGCCGCCTCGGTGTCGGCCTCGAGGCCCAGCAGGCACTCGCTGTGCCCGCGCTCGGCGACCTCGTGGTCCCCGGTCACCCACCCGAACCCGACGGTCGGGATCAGCATCAGGTGCACGCCGTCATTGACGACGAATTGCAGCGGCTCGGGGATGCCGTCGTCGGCCGGCTCGCCGGTCGCCTCGAGCCCCAGCGCCTGCTGATAGAAGGCGAACGACGTCGCGCGGTCGGCGATCGGCAGGGCGAGGATCAGGCGGGGCAGCGGCACGGCGGGTCTCCTTCTCGTCGACGACTGGTTTATGACCCGTCCCGGCGCGGAGACTCATCGCTCAGTCGTCACGACGGCGCAGCGACCACGAGGCCGAGCGAGTCGGCCGCGCCGGCCATGCGCCGGTCGTACGTTATGACCTCAGTGAGGTCGTCACCCAGCGCCATGGCCGCTGCGAGGTGGATCGCGTCGAGGCTGCGAAGGTGCGGGGCGTCGAGTGCGCCGGCTGCGTCGAGCAGCACGTCGTCGAGGCGCAGCAGCGCGATGCCCTCCAGCAGCCGGAAGGCGCGCTCGATCGCCCGCCGGCCCTGCGGCTGCACGGCCCGGAGCACCTCGACGCGCGCCAGCGCACAGGAGACGTGCGGCGCGCGCCGCTCGAGGTGGAGGGCCAGCGCCGGCGACTCGGGCTCGCTGACGACGAGCTTGACGAGCGCGGACGAGTCGATGTAGCCGGCGCCCTCAGCGCTCATCCGCGCGAAGGTCTCCCAGCACGTCACTCGGGAGGGCCGCGCCGTTCGCAGGGGCGAGCGGCGACCCGAGCCCCGCGAGATCACCTCGCGGGGGCGCCAGCCTGCCGGTGGCGGTCAGGTCCTCGATCCCGGACGCGACCGGGATCGGCACGAGGCGAGCGACGGGGCGGCCGCGGTCGGTGACCTCGATCGTCTCGCCCCGCTGGACGTCGCGCAGGTACCGGCTCGCGTGTTGGCGCAGCTCTCTGATCCCGATGGCCCGCATGTGCTAGTTGTAGCACTACAGGAACGGCGTGAGCGCGCCGGCGCCGGGGTAGGCGCCGGGCGTGGGCGCCGTCACCGACCTGACCCGCGAGCTGGTCGCGCTGGAGACCATCAACCCGCCTGGCGGCGAGGCGCAGGCGGCCGAGCTGCTCGGCGCCCGCCTGCAGGCCGCCGGCCTGTCGGTCGCCTACTACGAGCTCGCGCCGGGGCGCCCGAACCTGGTCGCCCGCCTCGAGGGCCGCGGCGAGCGGCCCGCGCTGGCCATGACCGGGCACCTGGACACCGTGCCGCTCGGCCGCGCGCGCTGGTCGCGCGAGCCGTTCGGCGAGCTCGACGACGAGCGCCTCTACGGCCGCGGGGCGTCGGACATGAAGGGCGGTGTGGCGGCGATCGTGCTCGCCGCCGAGCGCCTCGCCGCCCTCGGCCCGGGCGCGGGCGGCCTGGAGATCGTGCTGTGCGCGGGGGAGGAGACCGGCTGCGAGGGCGCCGTCGCCCTGACCGAGGCGCCCGGCGCGCTGGGCGAGGCCGGGGCGCTGCTGGTCGCCGAGCCGACCGGCAACGCGCCGTGCGTCGCCCACAAGGGCGTCATCTGGATCGAGGCGACCACCGAGGGGCGGTCGGCCCATGGCTCCTCGCCACAGCTGGGGGTCAACGCGATCTATCCGCTCGCCCGTGCGGTGGCTGCGCTCGACGGCCTCGAGCTCGAGGCCGAGGAGCACGCGCTGCTCGGCCGCCCGACGCTCAGCGTCGGCACCGTCTCCGGCGGCGTGAACGTCAACTCGGTGCCCGACGGCGCGGGCGCGGAGATCGACGTGCGCACCGTCCCCGGCCTCGGCGCGCAGGCCGTGCTCGAGGCGATCGCCGCTGCCGCGGGCCACGACGTCTCGCTCGCCACCCGGATCGCGTTCGACCCGGTCGTCTCCGATTCCGCCGACCCGTGGGTGCGCGACGTCCATGACGTGCTGGGCGCCTCGCCCGCGGAGCCGCGCGGGTTGGCGTACTTCACCGACGCGTCCGCGCTCACGCCCGCCTACGGCGGCGTGCCGACGGTCATCTGCGGCCCCGGCGAGGCGGGCCAGGCCCACCAGACCGACGAGTGGGCCGAGGTGGCCAAGCTCGAGGCGGCGCTCGACGCCTACGTCGAGATCGCTCGCCGCTCCTGCGGCGTCTAACCGCCCTCGCCGTCGGCCTCGCGGTCGCGCAGCACGTGCTTCTGCACCTTGCCGGTCGACGTCCGTGGCAGCTCACCGAAGGCGACCGCCGCCGGGCGCTTGAAGCGCGCGAGGCGCTCGCCGGCGAACTCGATCAGCTCCTCTTCTGAGGCCTCTGCGCCCTCGCGCAACTCGACGAAGGCCTTTGGCCGCTCGCCCCAGCGCTCGTCGGGGATCGCCACGACGGCGGCCTCCAGCACCGCGTCGTGCTGGGCGAGCGCCTGCTCGACCTCGATGGTGGAGACGTTCTCGCCGCCGGTGATGACGATGTCCTTCTTGCGGTCGCGCAGCTCGACGTGGCCGTCGGGGTGCCAGACCGCGAGGTCGCCCGTGTGAAACCAGCCGCCCGCGAAGGCCTCCTCGGTCAGCTCCGACGCCTCGTGGTAGCCGGCCATGACGGTGTTGCCGCGCAGCAGCACCTCGCCGAGCGCCTCTCCGTCGCGCGCCACGTCCGCGCCGTCCTCGCCGGCCACCCGGACGCGCTCGCCGGCCAGGAACGCCTGGCCCTGGCGGGCCGCCAACCGGGCGCGGTCCTCGTCGGGGCGCTCGTCCCACGCCGGGTCCCAGGTACAGCTCGTGTGCGGCCCGTAGCTCTCGGTCAGCCCGTAGAGGTGCTGGGGGTGGAGGTTGAGCTCCTGCATGCGGGCCAGCAGGGTGGGGGAGGGCGGCGCGCCGCCCGTCGGGACCTGGACCGCCTGCTCGAGGCGGTGGGCGGCGGCGTCGTTGACGACACCGATGTGGACGGTCGGCGCGCCGCAGTAGTGGGTGATCTCCTCGCCCTCGAGCAGCTCCCAGATGCGCCCCGGCTCGACCTTGCGCAGGCACACGTGGGTCCCGGCCACGGCGGTCACCGCGTACGGGAAGCACCAGCCGTTGCAGTGGAACATCGGCAGCGTCCACAGGTAGCGGCAGCCCGGCCCGAGCGCGCACTCGAGTGCCACGCCGAGGCCCATCAGGTAGGCGCCGCGGTGGGTGACGACCGCGCCCTTGGGCTTGCCGGTCGTGCCCGAGGTGTAGTTGATCGAGAGCGGCTCCTCCTCGTCGGACAGCCACGACTCGACCGGCTCGGGCGAGCCCTCCGCGAGCAGCTGCTCGTAGGGGTCCTCGGGCTCGCCGGTGTCGGCGACCTCGACGACCCGGACGCCGGCGAGGTCGCTCGTGCCCGCCGCGTCGCGCAGCTCGGCGTCGAGCAGCAGCCAGCTCGCCCCCGAGTGGGCGAGGATCCCGGCCACCTCGTCGGGGTGCAAGCGCACGTTGATGGGCACCATGACGCCGCCCGCGGCCGGGATCCCGTAGTGGGCCTCGAGGATGGCCGGGGCGTTCGGGCTGAGCACCGCGACGCGGTCGCCGTGCTCGAGCCCGCCGGCGCGCAGCCCGCTCGCGAGCCGGTTCGCCCGCTCGCCCAGCTCGCGGTACGTCGTCCGGCGCTCGCCGTGGACCACCGCCACCCGGTCGGGCACGAGGCCCGCGCTGCGCTCCAGGAACGCGACCGGCGTCAGCTCCGAGCGATCCGCCCGCTCGGTCATCCGAGCACCGGCTTCTCGCCCGCCGCCTCGGCGCCGAGGCCGGTCTCGGCCCGCACGTGCAGCTCGTGGTAGGAGTGCTCGGCCGCGCCCTCGCGGCTGAGCACGGTGCCCAGCCAGCAGAACAGGAACCCGAGCGGGAAGGAGATGATCGCGGGGTTCGAGAGCGCGATCGGCGAGCCCTCGGAGTCCGGGCCCGGCCACACGGCAGGGCTCAGCGCGATCAGCACCAGCGAGGCGAAGAGCCCACCGAGCACCCCGCAGACGGCGCCCATCGTGTTGAAGCGCGGCCAGAAGAGCGCCAGCAGCAGCGCCGGCAGGTTCGCGCTCGCGGCCACCGCGAAGGCCAGCCCGACCAGGATGGAGACGTTGAAGCCCTCGCCGCCGAGGATCGACACGCCGATCGCCACCACGCCGAGAGCGAGCGCGGCGATCCGGGAGACGCGCACCTCCTCGGCGTCCGAGGGCGGCCGGTCGCGGCGCACGACGTTGGTCCACAGGTCGTGGGCCATCGAGCCCGAGGCGGAGATGACCAACCCGGCGACCACCGCGAGGATCGTCGCGAAGGCGACCGCGCTGATGATCGCCAGGAAGAGGTCGCCGCCGACGGTGCCCGCGCCGCCGCCGAGCTCCTCGGCGAGCAGCGGCGCCGCGAGGTTGCCGCCGGCGCTGGCCTCCTCCGCGCCGGCGCCGAGGATCGCCCGCGCGCCGACCCCGACGATCATGATCATGATGTAGAAGAGCCCGATCAGCAGGACCGCCCACCAGACCGAGCTGCGGGCGGCCTTGGCGTCGGGCACCGTGAAGAAGCGGATCAGGATGTGCGGCAGCCCGGCGGTGCCGAGCAGGAACGCCAGGCCGAAGGAGATGCCGTTGATCGCGTCGGGGTGCTGGAGCCCGGGGGCCAGGAAGGCCTCGCCGTCGGCGCTCTCCTGCGCCGCCTGACGGAACAACTCGACCGGGTCGAAGCTCGTCTCGGCGAGCACCAGCACGGTCAGCACGACGCCGGCGGTCATCAGCAGCCCGGCCTTGATGATCTGCACCCACGTGGTCGCGAGCATGCCGCCGAAGATCACGTAGACGACCATGAAGGTGCCGGTGAGCACGACCGAGAGGGCGAAGTCGATCCCCGCCAGCGCCTGCAGCAGGACGCCGGCGCCGACCATCTGGGCCACGAGGTAGACGAAGGCGACCGACAGCGTGCCCAGCGAGGCGACGATGCGCGCGGGGCGCTGGCGCAGACGGAAGCTCAGCACGTCGGCCATCGTGAACTTGCCCGCGTTGCGCATGCGCTCGGCGAGCAGCAGCAGCACCGGCAGGAAGGCGACCAGCGCGCACACCAGCCCGATGAAGCCGTCGAGCCCGAAGAAGAAGATCAGCCCCGCGAAGCCGAGGAAGGAGGACGCCGACATGTAGTCCCCCGCGACCGCGAAGCCGTTCTGCACGCCGGAGATCCCGCGCCCGGCGGCCAGGAACTCCGTGGCGGTGCTCGTCCGCTTGGAGGCCCAGTAGGTGACGGCCAGCGTCACGGCGAGCACGACGGCGAAGACGGCGAGCGCGAGCGTGTTGACGCCGTCGCCGGCGGCGGCGAGGACGGTCATCGCGCCGCCTGCCCGTCGTTGCGCGGCGGGTCCTCGGCGTGCTCGACCGCGCGCCGCTCGAGCGCCGCCCACTCATTGTCCGAGCGGCGCAGGTACATCAGCGTGATGACCCAGGTCATGACGATCAACCCGACGCCCGCCACGAAGCCGAGCGTGATCTCGCCGAACACCGAGACGCCCATCGTGGAGGGGGAGAGGTTGCTCACCAGCACGTAGGTCACGCTGGCGACGACCGCGAAGCCGAGTGCCCCGACGACGAAGCGCTTGCGGCTGGCCACCAGCTCGCGGAACTCCGGTGAGCCCTCGATCGCGTCCCAGTCGACGACCGGGTCCTGCTCGGATGCCGCCGGCGCGCCGGCCTCTGGCATGACAACCCCCTCCGCAGTGGTTTCGGGGGCCGCTACCCGCTCGGCCGCCGTGGTCAACGCCCGGTCAGACTCCGTATCGCACCCATGGACTTCGGACCCGGCTTCTTCGACCGCAGCGATCCGGCGCCCGACGCCGCCTTCTACGCGCCGCCCCGCCTGGTGACCCACATCGATGCCGGGGCGATCGCGGCGGTCGGTGCGCTCTACGCCGAGCCCGAGAGCGCGCTGCGCACCCCGCCGGGCGGCCCGGGCGACCCGCTGTGGGGCGTCTGGGCCACGCGCGCCTAGCTCAGCCGAGCGTCGCGATCGCGGTCGCGCCGGGCTCGCTGCCGGCCCGCGCGACCAGCTCGCCGTCGGGGCTCCAGATCGCCGAGCCGCCCGCGGCCTGGGCGAAGCCGCCGCCGGTCGCGCCCGCGAAGCTCGCGACCGCGACCCACACGCCGTGCTCGGCGATGACGCGACGGGCGCGCTCGTCCTGGACGGCGGCGTCGCGCGCGTGCTCGAGCACGCCGGCGACGTAGGCGTCGATGCCCAGCGCGGCCGTGTCAGACGCGTGGCGGGCGGCGCCGGTGTCCTTGCAGACGGCGAGCCCGACGCGCCAGCCGTCGACCTCGAGCACCGCCGGCGCGCCGCCGGGCGCGAAGCGCGTGCGCTCCTCGTCGCCGAGCCACATCTTGCGGTAGGCCACGCCGGCGCCCCGCGCCCCGACGGCGAGCACGCCGATGTGCGCCGCGCCCGCGTCGCCCGCCACGGGCGCGCCGGCCAGGGCGATCGAGCCCGTCTGCGTGCACGCCTCGACGAATGGTGCGAGGCGCGGATCGTCCGGGGCGAGCACCGGCGCGTCGAGCTCGTAGCCCGTCAGTGAGAGCTCGGGGAAGACGACGACGCGCGCGCCCGTGGACCGCACCACGTCCGCGTGCGCCGCGGCGTTGGCGGCGACGTCGTAGGGCACGCACTCCGGCTGGGCGACGGCGACGGTCAGCGGCACCGCGAGGGCGTCAGGCGGCGGCGGGCGAAGCTCCGCGCACGGCGAAGTCCACGGGGATGTTGCCGCGGGTGGCGTTGGAGTACGGGCACCGCTGGTCGGCCTTGGCCACCAGCTCCTCCGCCTCGGCCTGCTCGAGTCCCGGCACGGTGATCTCGAAGTCGACCGTGAGGCCGAACCGGCCGCCCTCGATCCGCCCGATGCCGACGCGGGCGGTCACCGACGCCCCCTCGACGACCTCCTCGCGGCGATCGCGCCGCGCCGCGCTGCGCATGGCGTTGGCGAAGCAGGCCGCGTAGCCCGCGGCGAAGAGCTGCTCGGGGTTCGTCCCCTCGCCGCCCGGGCCGCCCATCGCCTCGGGCATCGTCAGCGCGAGGTCCAGCGTGCCGTCGGGGGTTCGCGTGCGGCCGTTGCGCCCCGCGTCGGTGGCCGTGGCGGTGGCGGTGTAGAGCGTCTTCATCGCCCCATCCGCGGTACCCCGCCCGCGCGGTGGTCAATCGCACTAGGGTCCCGCAGAGATGGCGCGGCGGATCGAGGACTACGCCCTGATCGGGGACACCCACACCGGCGCCCTGGTCGGCAACGACGGCTCGATCGACTGGCTGTGCCTGCCGCGCTTCGACTCGCCCGCCTGCTTCGCCGCGCTGCTGGGCACGGAGGACCACGGCCGCTGGCGGCTCGCGCCGGCCGGCGAGGTGCGCCGCGTCGAGCGCCGCTACCGCGAGGGGACGCTGGTCCTGGAGACCGACTTCGAGACCGCCGGCGGCGCGGTGCGGGTGACCGACTCGATGCCGGTGCGCGATCGGCGGGTCGACCTCGTGCGCGTCGTCGAGGGCCTGCACGGGCGCGTGGAGATGGCGATGGCGATGCGCGTGCGCTTCGATTACGGGCGCATCGTCCCGTGGGTCTACCGCACCGAAGGCAGGCTGCTGGCCGTCGCGGGGCCGGACGCCATCGAGCTGACCGCCGACGTCGAGACGCGTGGCGAGGGCATGCAGACCGTGGCCGACTTCACCGTGGAGGCCGGCGACCGCGTGGGCTTCGTGCTCACCTACTTCGCCTCGCACGAGGACCCGCCGATCCCGGTCGACGCGCTCGTCGCGACCGAGGACACCGCCGCCTGGTGGCGCGACTGGAGCGGGCAGTGCACCTACCGCGGCCCGCACCGCCACCTCGTGCTGCGCTCGCTGATCACCCTCAAGGCGCTGACCTACGCGCCGACGGGCGGCATCGTCGCGGCGCTGACCACGTCGCTGCCGGAGTTCATCGGCGGCGTGCGCAACTGGGACTACCGCTTCTGCTGGCTGCGCGACGCGACGCTCACCCTGACGGCGCTGCTCGAGGGCGGCTACGTCGAGGAGGCGACCGCCTGGCGTGACTGGCTGCTGCGCACGATCGCCGGCACGCCGGAGGAGACCCAGATCATGTACGGGCCGGCCGGCGAGCGCCGGCTGACCGAGTACGAGGTCCCGTGGCTGCCGGGCTACGAGGGCTCCTCGCCCGTGCGGGTCGGCAACGCGGCCTCCGAGCAGTTCCAGCTCGACGTCTACGGCGAGGTGATGGACGCGATCGTGCAGGCGCGCATCGCCGGCATGGCGCCGCGCGAGCAGACGCTGCAGGTGCAGGGGAGCCTGCTGCGCTTCCTGCAGACCGCCTGGCACGAGCCGGACGAGGGCATCTGGGAGGTGCGCGGCCCGCGGCGGCACTTCACCCACTCCAAGGTCATGGCGTGGGTCGCCTTCGACCGCGCGGTGACGATGTCAGAACGCTTCGGCTGGGAGGGGCCCGTCGACCGCTGGCGGGTGGAGCGGGACGCCATCCACCGCGAGGTGTGCGAGCGCGCCTGGGATCCGCGGCGCAAGAGCTTCACCCAGTCCTACGGCTCGGAGACGCTCGACGCCGCCCTGCTGCTGATCCCGATGGTCGGCTTCCTGGGACCGGAGGACCCGCGCGTCGCCGGGACGGTCGAGGCGATCCAGCGCGAGCTGATGCGCGACGGCTTCGTGCTGCGCTACCCGACCGAGCAGGCCGACGACGGCCTGCCGCCCGGCGAGGGCGCCTTCCTGCCCTGCACCTTCTGGCTGGTCAACAACCTCGCCATGCTCGGGCGACGCGACGAGGCGGCCGAGGTCTTCGAGCGGCTCGTCGGCCTCGCCAACGACGTCGGCCTGCTGGCCGAGGAGTACGACCCGGTCAGCGGGCGCCAGGTCGGCAACTTCCCGCAGGCCTTCACCCACGTGGGGCTCGTGCAGGCGGCGACGCACCTGCGATGAGCGCGAGGCGTCCGCGCAGGTCCTCGGCGGCGGCCGAGTCCCCCGCCACGAGCGCCAGCGCCCGCTCGTAGGCCGCGGCGGCGTCCTCGGGGCGCCCGTCGCGGGCGAGCAGGTCGGCGCGGATGACGTGCGCCAGCGGGTGGCCGTCGAGGCCCTCGACCAGCGCGAGCGCCCGCAGTCCCGGCTCGGGGCCGTCGGCGTGGCCGATGGCGGCGGCCCGGCTGAGGTCGACCATCGGGCCGGGCTCCAGCCGCGCGAGCGTCTCGTAGAGCGCCGCGATCTGCGTCCAGTCGGTGGCCTCCTCCGACGGTGCCGTGGCGTGCAGCAGGGCGATCGCGGCCTGCACCTGGTAGGGCCCGGTTTGCCCCAGCCCCATCGCGCGGTCGAGCAGCCCGGAGGCTTCCGCGAGCTGCGCCCGGTCGTAGGCGCGGCGGTCCTGGGCGCGCAGCGGCACCGCCCCGTGCTCGGGGTCGATGCGCGCGGCGCGGCGGGCGTCGTGGGCGAGCACCAGGGCGGCCAGGCCGAGCGCCTCGGGCTCAGAGGGCAGCAGCGCCGCGGTCAGACGCGCGAGCCGGACGGCCTCGTCGGCGAGCTCCACCCGCACCGCTCCGGCCTGCGAGCTCGAGCTGTGCGCCTCGGTGTAGACGAGGTAGACGACGGCCAGCACACCGGCGAGCCGCTCGGGCAGGCGGTCGGCGTCCGGGATCGCGAACGGGATGCCCGAGTCGCGGATCCTGCGCTGGGCGCGCACGAGCCGCTGGGCGAGCGCGGCGGGCTCGAGCAGGAAGCCGGCGGCGATCTCCTCGGTCGTGAGGCCGGCGACCGTGCGCAGGGTCAGCGCCACCTGGTCGCGCAGCGTGAGCGCTGGGTGACAGCAGGCGAACAGCAGCTCGAGCTGCGCGTCGGGCAACTCGGGCGGCGGCTCCTCGACCCTGGCCTGCAGCGTCTCCAGCTCCGCCGGGTCGCCGAGCAGCGGCGCCCGCGCCGCCAGCATCCGCATCGCCGCCCGACGGGCCACCGTCGTCAACCAGGCGCCGGGGCGCCGCGGCACGCAGTCGCGCGGCCACGTCCTCACCGCCGCCAGCAGGGCTTCCTGCACCGCGTCCTCGGCCAGCTCGAGGTCGCGGACGTCGCGGGCGACGCTCGCCAGCACCCGGGCGCGCTCTGCCCGCGTGACCAGCTCGACGTCGCCCGCGACGGGCCAGCGCGTCATGGCCTCCGCGGCCCTCAGCCGCCCGGGTTGGGGAACATCGGGCGGATCTCGACGCTGCCGTGCTCGACCTCCCAGAGCCCGTCGCACACCTCGAGCATCACGTCGAGGTCGGGCGCCTCGATGTCGTAGTAGCCCCACAGCTGCTCCTTGGTCTCGGCGAACGGGCCGTCGGTCACGAGCCGGTCGCCGTTGCGCCGGCGCACGGTGGTGGCGGCGCCGGCGGCGTGCAGCGCGCCGCCCGAGAAGGTGAGCCCGCGCGCGCCGAGGCGCTCGGCGAACTCGGTGTGATGCGGCAGCGAGGTCTCCCACTCGGTGGACCCGGGACCGGCGCCCAGGCCGGCGTCGGCGTAGAGGAGGACGGCGTATCGCATGGTGGTGCTCCTTGGCTCGCGCGGCGCCGATCGCCGCGATGGCAATACGAGCGCATGGGCCCGTCGGAATCGACGCCACTGGCCGAGCTGGCGCGTAGGCGCTCAACAGCCGGTCGCGTCGCGCAGGGTGCGGCAGGCGTCGGCCAGGCGGTCGGCGGAGAGCGTCGCGACGCGGCGACGGAACGAGCCGCGGGGAAGCGTGTGCACGTTGTCGAAGTTCACCACGCAGTCGGTCGGCACGCCATCGCCCTCGACCGTGAGCTGCAGCTCGGAGACGAGGTCGCGCGCGGTGCGGGTGAGGGCGGCGACCACCACGGCCCCGATCCGATCGGCCACCGGGTCGCGGGTGAGCACCAGGACCGGCCGGTCGCCGCCCGGCGTCGCCGCGAACCAGATCTCACCGCGCCGCATCGTCCCAGTCCGCCCACTCCTCGGCTGCACCCCAATCTGCGACCTCGGCCAGCGAGAGCTCGGCGTCCGTCGCGGGGTTCCGTTCCCAGTGCTCGGCGTCGCGCTCGCTGCGGAGGGTGACGAGGTGGCGACGAAGCGCCTCGCGCAACAGCTCGGAGCGATCTACGCCGAGCTCGTCGGTCCAGCGCCGGAGCTCTGCGGCCTCGTTGTCGGAGACCCGGAAGCTGAGCATCGTCATACCGTGAGGCTATCGCGTATGACGAGGGTGACGGTAGAGCGGCCCGGAAGTAGCATCGGCGCATGCCGACGAGCGTCCCGGCGCTGCTCGAGGCGGGCCGCCTGGCGTTGTCCGCGGGCCGGTTCGACGACGCTCGCCGCGAGCTCGAGGCGGCCCTGCGCGAGGCCGAGATCCCAGAAGCCAGCGAGGGCCTGGGCTGGGCGGCGATCTGGCGCGACGAGGTCGGGCGAGGGGTCGAGTGCTTCGAGCACGCCCACCGCGGCTACCTCGCCCGCGACGACCGGCGCGGCGCCGGGCGGGTCGCGCTGTGGCTCGCCTACACCCATGGCTACATCCTCGGCCAGGGCTCTGTCGGCGGCGGCTGGGGCGAGCGGGCGGCGCGGTTGCTCGCCGGCCTGGCGCCCGGGGCCGAACACGTCTGGCTGGCGATCGCGACGGCCGCCGCCCAGGGACGCGACGCCGAGCGCCAACGGCGCCTCGCGCACGAGGCCACGGTGCTGGCGCGCGAGCTGGGGCGGCCCGATCTGGAGGCGATGGGGCTGGCGACCGAAGGCCTCTGCCTCGTCGCCGAGGGCGACGCGGGGGAGGGGATGCGGCGGCTCGACGAGGCGGCGGTGGTGGCGATCACGAGCGACAGCGACGACTTCGCCGCCGTCGCCCACGCCTGCTGCGCGATGCTCGCCGCCTGCGAATTGACGGGCGACGTCGAGCGGGCGAGTCAGTGGTTCGAGCGGACCTCCGCCTACGCGCGCCGGTTCGGGTTCCGTCCTCTGCGTGCGACCTGTCGCACGTCCTACGCGGGCGTGCTGATCTCGTCAGGGCGCTGGGCCGAGGGCGAGGCCGAGCTGGTCGCGGCTGACCGGGAGCTCGCCCTCGTCCGGCCGGCGGGTCGCGGGCACGGGATCGCCCAGCTGGCCGACCTGCGCCGGCGGCAGGGGCGGCTGGCCGAGGCGGCAGAGCTCTTCGCCCGGGTCGAGGGGCGCCACGCCGCGCTGCTGGGGTCCGGGGCACTGGCGCTCGAGCGCGGCGAGCCCGAGCGGGCATGCGATCTCGCCGAGCGTGCGCTGCGCGGCCTCGCCCCGTCCGACCGCGCGGCCCGCGCGGCGGCGCTCGCGCTGCTCGTGCGCGCCGGCGTCGAGTGCGCCGCGCCCGCCCGCCTCGGCGAGGCGCTGGCGGAGCTGGAGGCGATCGCCGCCGCGGCGCGGACCGAGCCGCTGCGAGCGCTCGCGGCCGGTGCGGCGGGAAGCATCGCCGCGGCCCGCGGCGACCCCGACCTGGCCCGGCGCCGGTTCGAGGACGCCGTCGACCTCTTCGGCCGCTCCGGCGCGCCGTTCGAGGCCGCCGGCGCGCGGCTCGACCTGGCCGGGGCACTGCGCGACTGCGGCCGGCTCGCGACAGCGCGGGAGGAAGCGCAGGCCGCCCGGGGCGCCCTGGCCCGGCTCGGCGCGATGCGCGAGGTGGAGCGGGCAAACGCCGTGCTGGCGGGGCTCGAGGAGCGCGTCGCTCAGCGCACGGCCTCCCCAGGGCGAGCGACGCTGACCCCGCGCGAGCTCGAGGTCCTCGCCCTGACCGCCGCCGGGCTGACGAGCCGCGAGATCGCCGGGCGCCTCGTGCTCAGCGAGCACACCGTGCATCGCCATCTCAGCAACCTGTACGGGAAGCTGGGCGTCTCCTCGCGGGCGGCGGCGACGAGCTACGCCCATCGCCACGGCCTCCTCTGACGGCTGGCCATCTTGCGCGGGATGGCCAGATCTCGCGATGCGCCGGGACCGGCGCGCGCCCTAGCGTCGCCGCAGGCCCGCAGGGCCGGAGGACCACGAAGCGAGAGGAGCCGGGCATGCCAGCGTCCGCAGAGCAGATCACCGCCGATCGCGAGCAGTGGCGTCGCACCCTCCTGGAGGTCGCCACGGCGCTAGCGCCGGGCTGGGAACGCCATCGGGCGCGCATCGAGGAGGCCGTCGCCCCCGTGCGGGAGTGGATGGTCCGCGGCCTGGCGCCGCGACCGGGCGACACCGTGCTCGAGCTGGCCGCCGGCGCCGGGGAGACCGGCTTCGACGCGGCGGCGATGGCCGGCGACCGCGGCCGCCTGCTGTCGACCGACGTCGCGCCCGCGATGGTCGGCGTCGCGCGCCGCCGGGGCGCCGAGCGGGGCGTCGCGAACGTCGACTACCGGGCGATGGACGCCGAGCGGATCGAGCTCGAGGACGACTCGGTCGACGGTGCGCTCTGTCGTTTCGGCTTCATGCTGATGGCCGACCCCGCTGCCGCGCTCGCGGAGACGCGGCGGGTGTTGCGCCCGGGCGGGCGGCTCGCTCTCGCGGTCTGGGGAGCGCCCGAGCGCAACCCCTGGATCTCGATCCTCGCCGGCGCCCTCGTCGAGCGTGGCCACGCGCCGCTGCCGGACGCCGCGACACCGAGCCCGTTCTCGCTCGCGAGCCACACCACCGTGGTCGCGCTGCTCGAGGCCGCGGGCTTTGCCTCGGTGCGGACGGAGGAGCTGCCGGTGCGCTACGTCTACGCGGACGTCGAGGACTACCTGCGCGTCGGTGCCGACACCGCCGGCCCCGCCGGCCTCGTCCTCCGCGGCCTCTCCGGGCCAGACCGTGACGCGGTCGCTGCGCACGTTGGAGCCGCCTCCGTCGCCTTCGCGTCGGCGTCGGCGTCGGGCCTGGAGCTTCCCGGTGTCGCGGTGGCGGCGCTCGCGAGCTGAGCGGGGGCCGACATGCGCCGCACCACGGACCCGCAGACGTTCGAGCGCGACCGGCTCGCGCTCTTCGCCCGCCACAGCGTCGACGGCCGGAGCCGGTGGCTCACCGATCGCGCGGGCCGTCGCACCTACGTCTTCGCCAGGGGCCAGGGGCGATGCCCGACCGTCCTGCTGCACGGCGGCCTGTCGCAGGCCGGCGAGTGGAGCCTGCTCGCCGGCCACCTCCCCGGGCCGCTGGTGATCCCGGATCGCCCCGGCTGCGGGCTGAGCGACGGGATCGACTACCGCGGCACCGACCTCCGGCGGTCCGCGTCCGAGTGGCTGCGGGATCTGGCCGACGGCGTCGGGGCCGATGCCGTCGACCTCGTCGCCAACTCGATCGGCGGGTTCTTCGCGATCGCCTTCGCCCTCGCCCATCCCGAGCGGGTCCGGCGCCTCGTGCTCGTGGGTGCCCCGCTCGGACTTCCGCTGCGGCCGCCGCTCGTCCTGCGGCTGTTGGGAGTCCCGGTCGCCGGAGCGCTCCTCGGCCGCCTGCAGGTCGCCGACCCCGCGCAGCTTCGGCGCCAGGTCTATCCGCTGCTCGTGGCCCACCCGGAGCGGGTGCCGCGCGACGTCGTCGAGCTGGACGCAGCGCAGGCCCGGCTCCCAGGGGCCGGGGCCGCCGCCCACAGGCTGATGCGCGCGCTGGGGACGCTGCGCGGCATCCGGCCCCATCTGTTGCTGGAGGACGAGCTGGCGGGCCTCGCCGTGCCCACGCTCTTCGCCTGGGGCGACGCCGACCGGTTCGCGCCGCCCTCCGTCGGCGAGCGCGTCGCGGCGACCATGCCCCACGCGACCGTCGCGGTGCTCCCAGACACCGGGCACGTGCCCTACCTCGAGTCCCCGGAGGGTGTCGCCGCGGCGGTCAACGAGTTCCCGGCCCGCCAGCCGGCCGAGGCGGCTCTAAGACCGCGGTAGCCTCGCAGCATCGACCTCCGAGAGCGCATCAACGCCGGCGTCGCGCGCCAGCTCGGCCACCCCTCGGGCCTTGTGGGGCGCCTCGTGGGCGCGGCATTGGACCGCGGCAACCGCAAGGCGGTGACCGCGTCGGTCGACGCGCTGGCCCTCCCGCCGGGCGGCGTCGTGGCCGACGTCGGCTTCGGCGGCGGCGTCGGCCTCGCCCTGCTGCTGGACCGTTCCGATCCGTCAACGACGGTCCACGGGGTCGAGGTGTCCGACGAGATGCTCGCCCGTGCCGGGCGTCGGTTCCGCGAGCCGATCGCGGCCGGGCGCCTGCTGCTGCACCGCGCCTCGATGACCGACCTGCCGTTCGCCCCGGCGTCCCTGGACGGCGTCGTCACCACCAACACGATCTACTTCGTCGAGGACCTCGATCGCGCCTTCGCCGAGCTGGCGGGCGCACTGAAGCCGTCCGGGCGGGCGGTCGTCGGCATGGGCGACCCGGAGGCGATGGCGAAGATGCCCGTCGCGCCCCACGGCTTTCGCATCCGCTCCGTCCGCGAGGTCGCCGACGCGCTCGGGCGGGCCGGGCTGCCCGTGTCCGGCCGGCGCCGGATCGAGCGCGGCCGCTTGGACTTCCACGTGCTGATCGCCGATCGCGACGGCACCCCGGCAGGCTGAGGCGCGATGGCGGCCAAGGCGCTCGAGCTCGAGGTCGAGGGACCGGACGGCCCGCGCACGGTGCGGGTCTCGAGCCCCGAGAAGGTCTACTTCGCAGAGCTGGGCGTCACCAAGGCCGACGTCGTGCGCTACTTCCTGGCCGTCGGCGAGGGCATCCTCGGGGCGCTGCGCGACCGCCCCACGACGCTCGAGCGCTGGCCGGCCGGCGTGTTCCCCGGGGCGAAGCTGCAGATCTGGCAGGGCGAGAAGGGCGACGCGTTCTTCCAGAAGCGGCTGCCCAAGGGCGCGCCGGCGTGGGTGCAGACCGCCCCCATCATCTCGCCGCACGGCAACCGCTCCGACGGCGTCTGCCCGACCGAGCTCGCCGTGGTGGCGTGGGCGGCGAACCTCGGGACGCTGACCTTCCATCCCGGGCCGGTGCGCCGCGGCGACCTCGATCATCCCGATCAGCTGCGGATCGACCTCGACCCCCAGCCGGGCCGCGACTTCGCCGACGCTGTGCGGGTCGGGACCGAGCTGCGCGGCCTGCTCGCAGAGCTCGGGCTCGCGGGCTTCCCGAAGACCTCGGGCGGGCGCGGGCTGCACGTCTACGTGCCGATCGAGCCGCGCTGGAGCTTCACCGAGGCGCGCCGGGCGCTGATCGCGCTGGGCCGCGAGCTCGCGCGGCGGATGCCCGACGAGGTCACCGTCAACTGGTGGAAGGAGCAGCGCGGCGAGCGCATCTTCATCGACTACAACCAGATGGCGCGCGACCGGACGATCGCCTCGGCCTACTCCATCCGGCCGACGGCGTACGCCCGCGTGTCGGCGCCACTGACCTGGGAAGAGCTCACCGAGGTCGCGCCGGAGGACTTCGACGTGCGCACGATGCCCGCCCGCTTCGCGGCGGTCGGCGACCGCCACGCGGCCATCGCCGAGCACGAGCCGTGCGCGCTCGAGCCGCTGCTCGAGCTGGCCGACCGCGACGACCGCGACGGCTCCGGCGGCGAGCTGCCCTATCCGCCGAACTTCCCCAAGATGCCCGGCGAGCCCAAGCGCGTGCAGCCCTCCAGGGCGCGCGAGGACACGTGAGCGAGACGTGCGGCTGCCGGTGATGCCGCCGGTCGCCCCGATGCTCGCCAAGCCCGTGGCGGGCATCCCGGCCGGCCGGTACTACGAGCCCAAGTGGGACGGCTTTCGCTCGATCGTCTTCCGCGACGGCGACGAGGTCGAGATCGGCAGCCGCAACACGCGCCCGATGGCGCGCTACTTCCCCGACATCGTCGCGGCGGTCAAGGCCAACCTGCCGCGGCGCTGCGTCGTCGACGGGGAGATCGTGGTCGAGGGCACGGACGGCAAGCTCGACTTCTGGGCGCTCCAGCAGCGCCTGCACCCGGCGGGCAGCCGGGTGGCGCGGCTGGCCGCCGAGACGCCTGCGAGCTTCATCGCCTTCGACCTGCTCGCCGTGGGCGACACGGACTGCACGCCGTGGCCGTTCAGCGAGCGCCGCGCGGGGCTGGAGTCCGCGCTGACGGGCGCCGCGCCGCCCGTGCACCTGACCCCGATCACCCGCGACGAGACGGTGGCCGCCGTGTGGTTCGACCGCTTCGAGGGCGCCGGCGTCGACGGCCTGATCGCCAAGTCCGCCGAGGAGCCCTACCGCCCGGACAAGCGCGTCATGGCCAAGGTCAAGCACGTCCGCACCGCCGACTGCGTGCTGACGGGCTACCGGGTGCACAAGTCCGGGCCTGACGCGCTCGGCTCGCTGCTGCTCGGCCTCTACGCCGACGACAGCGCACCCGCGCCGCAGTGGGGCGGCAGCTTCGGCGGGCTGATGCCGGTCGGTGTCGTCGGCGCGTTCCCGATGGCCCGCCGCCGCGAGCTTCTCGCCGAGCTCCAGCCGCTGGTCTGCCCGCTCGCGGAGCATCCGTGGGGCGCCATGGCCGCGGCGGCGCGGGACCGCGCAGGCCGCCGCGACACCAGCCGCTGGAACCCGGACAAGGAGCTCTCCTTCGTGCCGCTGCGGCCGGAGCGGGTCGTCGAGGTCCGCTACGACTACCTCGAGGGCACACGCTTCCGCCACGTCGCGCAGTTCGTGCGCTGGCGGGAGGACCGCGACCCCGCCTCCTGCGGCTTCGCCCAGCTCGAGCAGCCCCAGCCGGTCGAGCTGGCCGACGTGCTCGCCGGGCGCGTCGTCAGCTGAGCAGGCGCCCCGCCAGCTCGTCGCCGATCGCCAGTGAGGCGGTCGCGGCGGGGGAGGGGGCGTTGAGCACGTGCAGCACGCGGCCGTCGCCCGCGAAGCGGAAGTCGTCGACCAGCCCGCCGTCGCGACCGACCGCCTGGGCGCGGACGCCGGCAGGCCCGGCGACCACGTCGGCCGCCTGCAGCGAGGGGACGTAGCGCTGGAGGTCGCGCACCAGCAGGCGGTGGCTCAGCGCGTGCCCGACCTCGCGGACGCCCGTACGCCACCAGCGCGCGATCAGCCGGCCGGTGCCGGGCCAGCGCAGCGTCGCGCCGAGGTCCGCGCGGCGCACCTGCCGCAGGCGGTAGGCGTCGCGCGCGCCGACCAGCAGCGCGGTCGGGCCCAGCAGCACCTCGCCGTCGATCGTGCGCGAGAGGTGGACGCCGAGGAAGGGCAGCGAGGAATCCGGGACGGGGTAGATCTGCCCGCGGACCAGCCCCGTGCGCTCGGGGCGCAGGCGCAGGTACGCGCCGCGGAAGGGCAGGATCCGCAGCTGCGGATCGGCGCCCGAGGCGGCCGCGAGGCGGTCCGACCAGGCGCCGGCACACACGACGGCGCGCCCGGCTCGCACCACCCCGCCGGCGTGGTGGACGGCCACGCCGCCGTCGAGCTCGCGCACCCCGAGCACCTCGCAGCCCGTCGTGACGGTGCCGCCGGTCGCGGCCACGTCGGCCGCGAAGGCCCGCGCCACGGCCGCGTAGTCCACGACGCCGGTGTCGGGCGAGTGCAGGGCCGCGAGGCCGAACGCCTCCGGTTCGATCGCCTGCAGCTCGGCCAGGTCCAGGCGCGCGACGCGCACGCCGTTCTCGCGCGCGCGGCGCTCGAGCTCGGCCAGGCCGTCGAGCTCTGACGCCCGCACCGCGACGATGACCTTGCCGCAGCGGTCGGTGGCGATGCCGCGCTCCTCGCAGTAGGCGTAGAGCTGCCGGCCGCCCTCCACGCACAGCCGCGCCTTCAGCGAGCCGGGCGGGTAGTAGATGCCGGCGTGGATGACGCCGCTGTTGTGGGAAGTCTGATGCGCACCGACGCCCGCCTCGCGCTCGAGCACCGCGACCGACGGCGAGCCCGGCGACTGCGCGAGCGCCCGCGCCGCGGCCAGGCCGACGATGCCGCCGCCGACGACGGCGACGTCGCAGCGGGTCGGTGGGGGCGTCTCCGGCACGCCGGTCAGTTTGCCCGTCGTTGGCCCGCGGGCCAAATGCTGGCGCGCGCCCGCTGACTGCAATACGTTCGCCGCACCGGCGGCGGGCTCGGCGCCGCGAGACGACGAGGAGGAGCAGAGATGCGCGTACTGGCTGTGCTGGTGGGAGGCGTCGTCCTGGCCCTGGGGGTGGCGGGTGGGGTCTCCGCGCAGGGGACACCGCCGACGGTGACGGTGACGGCGAGCACCACGACCACGACGCTTCCGCCGGGCGGTCCGCTCGCGCCCGGCCCGACCCGCTTCGAGGTCGTCAAGAGCGGCAACGGCGACGTGGCGATCACGATGGGCGCGCTGCGGGCCGGGGTCACCCTCGACGACTTCACCGCGGCGCTCAGGCGCAACCCCAACGACGCGATCGAGGCGTCCTACCTGGACGGCGGCGTGAGCCTCGGTCCCGCCGAGGCGCGCAAGGCGGTGACGTTCAGCCTACGGCCGAACGCGACCTACGTCGTCTTGAACACCTCGGGCGACAACCCGGCGACCTGGACGGTGACCTCGTTCACCACGGGCGGCACCGCGAACGGCGCGGCGCTCCCGCGGGCCGGCGCGACCGTGCGGATGGTCGACCTGCGCTTCCGCGGCGACAGCGTGCTGCCGCGCAACGGCGTGGTGCGCTTCGAGAACCGCGGCTGGGCGCCGCACTTCGCCATCGCCGCGCCGCTGCGGCGGGGCGCGAGCACGCGCGCCGTCGGGCGCGCGCTGCGCAGCGGCTCCGACCGCCAGCTCGGGCGGCTGCTCGACTTCAGGTCCTCCACGGAGGCCCAGTCGCTCGTGACCCGCGGGGCGGTCGACTACAACGAGGTCCGTTTCCCCAAGGCCGGCCGGCACGTGCTCGTGTGCTTCTTCGAGGGCCACAACACCCAGGGCATGTACCGCTTCGTCCGAGTCCGCTGAGCAGACGGGAAGGCGCGGGCGCGGCCGTGGCGGCCGCGCCCGCGTAGGCTCCCGCCGGTGACGAGCCCGGCGGCGCTGCAGGTGGGGGTCGGCGCCGCGCGGTGGCTCGCCGTGGAGGCCCAAGGGCTGGACGGGCCGGTCCCGCGCCGGCGCCCGGGCCGCGCCGAGCTGTTGGCGACCTGCGTGCGGCTCGGCTGCCTGCAGCTCGATCCCACCAGCGTGGTCGCGCGCTCGCACCTGGTCGTGGTCTTCAGCCGGCTGGGTGCCTTCGACCCCGCCGAGCTCGACGCGCTCGCCTATTCAGACCGGGCGCTGTTCGAGTACTGGGCGCACGAGGCCTCGCTCGTGCTCTCGGCCGAGTTCCCGCTGCACGCGTGGGAGATGCGCCGGCAGGCCGAGGGCGCGGGCGGCAGCGCGGCGTGGCTGCGGCGGACGGCGGCATGGTCGGCCGAGAACGCGAGCTTCCGCGAGCACCTGCTCGACCGCCTCGAGGCCGACGGGCCGCTCGTCGCGGCCGCGATCGAGGACCGGTCGCAGACGCCGTGGACGTCGACCGGCTGGGGGCAGGTACGCGAAGCCTCGGTCGACCGCATGCTGGCGCTGCTGTGGGTGCAGGGCGAGGTCGGGGTCTCTCGGCGCGAGGGCGGCCGCCGGCTGTGGGACCTGCTCGCCCGCTGTCTACCCGCCGCGGTCCCGCGCGAGACGCTCTCGGACCGCCAGGTCGCCCGCCGGGCGGCGCTGCGCGCGCTGCGCATGCTCGGCGTCGCGCGCGCGCCGCACATCCGCGCGCACTTCACCCGCAACCGCTACCCCGGCCTCGAGGCGGTCCTGGCCGAGCTGGAGGCCGACGGGGTGATCGTGCCGGTGACCGTCGGCGACCTCGGCGGTCGCTGGTGGGTGCACGCCGCCGACGCCGAGCGGCTCGCCGAACTGAACTCGGGGTCGGAGCGCTCCGGCGGGCGCACGACGCTGCTCTCGCCCTTCGACAACCTGCTCTGCGACCGCGCGCGGACCGAGCAGCTGTTCGGGTTCAGCCACCGGCTGGAGATCTACGTCCCGCGCGCGAAGCGGCGCTGGGGCTACTTCGTGCTGCCGATCCTGCACGGCGACCGGCTGGTCGGGCGGGCCGACCTGGCCGTCGACCGCGCCGCGGAGCGGCTGGTCGTCCACGCGCTGCACCGCGAGGCCGACGCGCCGCGCGGGCGGGCGATCGGCGCCGCGGTCGGCCGGGCGCTCGAGCGGCTGGCCGCGTGGCGGGGGGCAGGGGAGGTCGAGCTCGGCGGCGCGGTCCCGGACGCGTGGCGCGCGGGGCTGCGCGGCTAGCTGCCGGTGTTGTCGCGCTGATCGTCGGCGGCGGCCGGAGCGTCCTGCTCGGGCGGCACGTCGATGAACGAGTCGTGTGTGACGGGCTCGAGTTCCTGCGTGATCTCGGTGACGGTCGGTCGGGTCACTGGGGGCTCTGGGTCTTCCTGACGTCGAGACATGTATCGGCATTCCCGATCAGTCCTGAAGTTCAAGCACGAGTCCCTGGGCGCCGGTTACATACACGACACGGGTCGCGCCGAGCCGGGTGACGCGCCGGCCCGGCTGGGGATGGGTGTGGCCGTGCAGGAGATAGCGCGGCTGGTGCTCCTGCACCCAGTCGCGCAGGCCCTCGTAGCCGACGTGGGCGCGGTCGTCCGGGTCGTCGTTGACGCCGGCCGGCGGGCAGTGGCAGAGCAGGACGTCGGCGGGCGGCAGGTCGCGGACCATCCGGCGCGCCCTGCGCTGGGAGTACATGTGCTCGCCGGCGCGCTTGTAGCGCACGCAGCCCTCGAAGCCGCTGAAGGTGAACCCGTCGATCGAGGCCGAGCGCAGGTGCAGGTCGCGGATCCCGAGCCAGTCCATGTAGGGCTCGTCGTCGTGGTTGCCGTAGACGCCGGCCTTGAACACGTCCACGCGCTCGAGCGGCTCGATCCAGCTCGGCTGGAGGTCACCCAGGCAGAGCACCGCGCGGGCGCGGTGGCGCGCGACCATGGTCTCGAGGTCGGCGTGGGGCGGCTTGTCGGCCAGCGCGAGGACCCGCATGCGGACAGGTCATCCTGACCGATCGGCGCAGCCGCAGGATCGCCGCACGTCTTGGCCTTGACAACAAGTGAGTAGTCACTTACCGTTGTTGGCGTCATGTCGGACCACCCGCCCCGGAGCCGCTCGATGCCCGCCGCCCACACCCGTCTCTCCTTCCCGACCGACGACGTCCGCGCCTCGGACGCCGAGCGCGAGGAGGTCGCCGAGCTGCTGCGCACGCACGCCCAGGCCGGCCGCCTGGAGCCCGACGAGCACGCCGAGCGCCTGGACCGCGTGTTCGCCGCCCGGATGCGCTCCGAGCTGCTGGCGCCGGTCGCCGACCTGCCCGACCTCGCTGCGCCCCCGCCACTCGCTGCGCCTCCGCCGCCGGCCCGGCCGGCGTCCAGGCCGGCGCGTCCGGCCGGGCTGCGAGCCCGGCTGGCGGGCTATGTCGCCGTGTCGCTCCTGCTGGTCGCCATCTGGGCGGCGACCGGCGCCGGGGCGTTCTGGCCGGTCTGGTTCATCGCCTTCGGGTGGTTCGCGGTGGTCGGGCGGGCGAAGGCCGGCGGCGCCTGCGGGCGCCGGAGCCGGCACCACTGCGCCTCGCACTGGCGCTCCGTGTAGCGAGGCGCTCGGGCGCTGCGCCCGGCGCCTACGATGCACGGATGACGACCGGCACGCTCCCCGGCAGGCGGCGAGTGATCGAGGTCGAGCCGGTGGAGCGCCCGGCCGAACGGCCCGCGCCCGCGCCGTCGCCGAGCGCCCCGAGCGAGCCGGCTCGCCGCCCGCCCGAGCCGGTGACCCCGCCGCGGGTGGAGCCCGAGCGCGCGCCCGGGTGACCACGGCCCCGGACCTGATCGAGCCCGTCGTCGGCTTCCGGGCGTGGCGGATCGCCAACGGCAAGCTGCTCTCGCCCTACGTCCCCTGTCGCTGGGAGGGCCGGCTGATGCACGCGTCCTGCTTCGACGCCAACCGCGCCCTCCTGCACCACGAGGGCTGGCTGACCGAGCAGCATCGCTCGCCCGACCCCGAGTGCCAGTGCGGGATCTACGCCTACCACCGCCCGGGCCTGCGCACCTACTTCGGCGAGCACTACTGGTGCGAAGGGGTCATCAGCGCCTGGGGGCGGCTCGTCGTGCACGCGGACGGCTGGCGCGCCGAGCACGCCCGCGTCGAGGCGCTCAGCCTCGTCGACCCGGGCGACCTGCGCCTCGCGCAGGCGCTGTGGATCATCGCCGAGCGCCTCGGCGTACCCGTCGTCGCCGCGGGCGAGCTCGAGCACGTCGCGGAGACCGCCGGGCGCCCGGTGCCGGCGTCGCTCCTCCCTGGCTAGCTGGTCTCGGCGAGCCAGCCGTCGATCAGCCGGCGGGCGATCGCCACGCGGGGCGGCAGCCGGTACGGGCCGCGCTCCTGCGCCGCCGCGACCACGTCCTCGCGGGAGAACCAGCGGGCGTCCTCGAGCTCGCCGTCGACCGCCTCGACCTCGCCGCCGGCGTAGCGGGCCGTGAAGCCCAGCATCAGCGAGCTGGGGAAGGGCCACGGCTGCGAGGACACGTAGCGCGGGTCGGCCGCGACGACGCCGGACTCCTCCAGCACCTCGCGGGCGACCGACTCCTCGAGGCTCTCGCCCGGCTCCACGAAGCCCGCCAGCGCCGAGTAGCGCCCGGCCGGCCAGGTCGGCTGGCGGCCGAGCAGCACGCGGTCGCCGTCGGTGACGAGCATGATCACGACCGGGTCCGTGCGCGGGTGATGGTGCGCGCCGCAGTGCGGGCAGACGCGTAGCAGCCCGGCCTCCTCGATCCGCGTCGGGGTTCCGCACACGCTGCAGTGGGGGTGCGTCCGGTGCCAGCCGAGCAGCGCGCTGGCGTAGGCCACGAGCCCGCCGTCGCGCTGGTCGAGCACGCCCGCCGCGTCGCGCAGGCCGACCGCGCGGGCGCCGCCGTCCAGCCCGGCGGGAGCCTCGCCGTCGGCGTCGAGGGCGAACAGCGCCCCGTCGGCGTCCAGGCCGAGCAGCACGGCGTCCTCCGGGGCGTCGTCGAGTCCGACGAGCGCAGGCCGGGGCGCGTCGCCGGCGGTCAGGTAGATGCCGTCGCGGGTCGCCACGAGCGCGCGGCTGCGCGGGTCAGCCCGGCGGGCCGCCAGCCAATCGGGGTCGCGCCGCAGCGTGCCGGCGCGGTCCAGGCCGGCGCCGGCGAAGGTGTTGGGCTCCAGCATCGCGCCGGACACGGTAGACGCCGCGCCCGTGCGCCGGGTGTCGCGGAAGCGGCCCGATCGCGGCCGGGTCGCGGGCACAATGCAGGGGTGGATCCCTTCGCCGTCCTCGGCGTGCCGCCCAGCGCCTCCTCCGACGAGGTCGCCGGCGCCTACCGCGCGCTGGCCAAGCGCTGGCACCCCGACCGCGGCGGCGGACGCGGCGCCGAGCGCCAGATGGCCGACATCAACGCCGCCTACGACATGCTGCGGGCCGAGGCGCTGCGGACCACCGGCGCGACCGCGGTCACGCCCCAGCCGGAGCGCCCCGTGGCGTCGCGCGTCCCCGGCGGCTGGCTGCCTCAGGCGGTGCGCCGTTCGCTCGGCCACGAGCTGATCAGCGCGTTGAACCCGAACGAGCCCGTCCGGCTCGTCACCCCGGTGGCGACCTCGCAGAGCCCGCTGGCGGTGCTCGCCGTGACGGACCGCCGGTTGCTGTGGCTGCTCGACGACCTGGCCACCGGCCGCGTGCGCTCGTTGTACTTCCGGGCGATCGCGGGCGTCGAGCAGCGGCTGCGCCCGCCGCGCCGGCGTGTCGCCCAGCTGCGCGTCCAGACGCTGGGCGGCAAGCGCCACACGTTCTCCGACCTGCGCCCGCAGACGGCCGCCAACATCGCCGGGCTGGTGGCGGGGACGCGCTAGATGGGTGATTCCGCGACCGCGGGGTCGTGGAATCACCATCCATGAGGCGGACGACGTTGAAGATCCCCGATGCGCTCGATGCTCGTCTTCGGCATGAGGCCGAGCGTCGTGGCGTGACGATCTCCGAGGTGAGCCGTGAGGCGCTGGAGGCGTATCTCGTCGGGCCGCCTGGACGTCGCCGGCTCGGCGCGGCCGGAGCCGGGCGCAGCGGGCGTAACGACGTCTCCGAGCGGATCGAGGAGATCCTCGCCGCCGAGGTCGGGCAATAGCCGCGCTTGTCGTCGACGCCGGACCGCTGTACGCCTACATCGACGCCGACGACCACCACCACGGCGCATCGCTGGAGCTCCTCGAGACCCACCCAGGTCCGCTGATCGTTCCCATGCTCGTGGTGACCGAAGTCGCCTACCTGCTCGCCACTCGCCTCGGGCCCGAGCCCGAAGTGCGTTTCCTCGGCGACCTCGCCGCGGGCACGTTCATCGTCGATCCCGTCGCGGCCGGAGAGTGGCTGCGCATCGCCGAGCTCGTCGCGCGCTATCGCGACCTTCCGCTCGGGACCGTCGACGCCTCGGTCGTCACGACCGTCGAGCGGCTCGGCGTGAGTGACATCGCCACACTCGATCGCCGCCACTTCAGCGTCATGCGGCCCAGCCACACGGCCGCGTTGACGTTGCTGCCGTGACCGCATTTCGACGTTACCGTCCACGGGCTCAGCCCAAGTCATGCTGCGCGGCACGCGAAGCCCGCTCTGCCCCGGGCCTCAACCGTCCCAGTAGGCGGAGACTGGGATGTACCCGGCAGGTCGGTCCCCCACCGGGTCAGATATTCGGGCGGGTCTGCGGGGGGTCTGCGGGACACCCCCGAGCGGCCGACGTTCCAGCAGTCACCCTGCTACTACAGGAGCGCCCGCTGGCGGTTTCCGTTGCAGTAGACCCGCTCGATCTGCGCGCAACGTTCTCTGTTGCGCTCTCCGACGCGAACCTCGCCGGCGCGCCGCGTGCGGAGTAGGGTGTCGGGGATACCTCGGGGAAGGAGGAGTCATGGGCTTCCGGGTCGGAGATCGCGTCGTCGTTGAGTCCGAATCCACGGAACGACCGGCTCGCGCTGGGACCGTGAGCGAAGTTGTGCGTGAGCAGCCGGCGCGTTACCGGATTGCGTGGGACGACGGTCGCGAATCGATCTACACACCGGCGGCCGGTGCTTTGCACGCGGAGCGTTCGAGCGGCGCTACGGCGAGCTGAAAGTCGCCGTACGCGCGCCCGCGAGGCGCATGTCGGCGCGCGTTTGGATGGATCTCATCGTCGGTGTTCGTGGGCGAGCGCCGGGCGCGCTTTGGCGGTGATCACGGTGACCGGGAGGCCGAGTCGCTTCACGCGTGCCGGGAGGTCGATGTGCAGCCAGTGCGAGACGCGTGTGGGCAATGTAGAGATGATCACCTCGTCGTAGTTCCCGGCCTGCAGCGCCGCTCGTACGGCGGTGAACGGATCCTCGGCGCCGATCAGGCCGGTCACGTGACCGCCAGTTGCCTGCTCGAGCAGCGGGATGGCGAGCTCGAGCGTGATGGCCGACTCCTCGGTGTCGGCATCCCAGTAAGACCGTGGTACCAGCAGTGCAAAGCCGCATCGCTGACTCGCGGCGCGCCGGCGGACCTCGGCGAGCAGTAGCGGGGTCGCCGCCGTCCGGTTGGCGACGATCAGGATCTGCGGCTCGTTGGAATCTTCCATGGCCCCGGCTCCACGCGGGATTGTCCCAGATCGGACGGTTGATCACGACCGTCGCCTCGAACCGATCCGCCATGGGTCTCCTCGACTGGTTGAGCGTTGGACCTCCGACCTCGCAGGATCATCTCACGGCCTCCCGGGGCGCACTGATGCGAATTCCCAGACATCCGTGCGTCGTGGCTTCTCCCACCGCGGCCATGCGGGCCGCTTACAACTGTCGCGCTGGGGCGTGACAGTGCGTGATCTGAGGCGCCCCTGTTCGTCCGGACCGCTCGCGGCTCCTTGCGCCCAGCCGTCGAGCGAGGTTAGTGTCAGCGGTTAGACCAAGCCAAAGGAGGGCGAGATGGCGGACGAGGCGCTGTTCATCGGCTGGGGCGAGGTCGTGAGGGGCCGTGAGCGCAAGGCGGTCGAGGTCTTCAATGAGTCCATCCAGTACTACGGGCAGCTCCAACAGGATGGGAAGATCGACAGCTTCGACGCCTGGTTTCTGGCGCCGCACGGGGGCGATCTCGCCGGTTTCATCCTGCTGCGCGGGCAGCGTGAGCAGCTCGACGAGATTCAGCGCAGCCCGGAGTTCGAGCTGCTCCAGACGCGAGCGGGCATGATCGTCGATCGCACCGGCACGCTGAACGCCTACACCGGCGAAGCTCTTGGTCGGCTGATGGGACAGTTTCAGCAGGCCACCGACGACCTAGGCGGATGATCTCGCCGGGAATTGCGCAGCAGCCGCTCTACTGACGGCCCGAATCTTCGCTCGCTCCATCCGTCGTTCGGACGCAGACGAGTCGATCGGTAGCCCCCGACACCACGGAGCAGGACGATCAATGCCGCGCAGCCGCGGCCGGCATAGCCGTAGAGAGCACTCCGGGCCTCACCACTGGTCCACGCTCGTCGAGCGCGGCGTCGGGCCGGGCACAAGCCCGCGATTCCCCAGACCAAAGCACGCAGCGAGGCGGCCGGATCGGACGCCTCGGGGTCGTCCGGTGACTGAGACAGTCGACCAATTTACCCGCTGATGTCACGCACTTGCGGGAAGCGCTAGCCGCGCCGGGTCCGGAGCGTCGGCAATCCCGCGGCGCGATGATTATGCGCCGCATCACCGTGTCGTGCCTCACTAGCCGAGGCGAAACGGCCTGGCTCCGAAGGGATTTGGACGGAGGCGACGATCGGTCCTTCCAACAGCCACGGGAGCAGAGCGAGGCCTGACCCTTCGGGACGCGTACCTACCGGCCTAAGGAGCCGCCGTGGCCCGCCGGCTTCGTTCCGAGTCCCCGGTTGATGGGAGGTGTGGCGTGGGCCGAACGGATCGAAGTCGGCAGGCGGCGCAGGCCATCGCGTACCCGGCGTTCGCCGCGTTGGCGTGCCTGCTGTGCCTGCGGTTGGGCGTCGAGGTCGAGGTGGTCAAGCGCGGCGGGCATACCCAACAACGCCGCCGGGGTGGGGCAGTTCATCAACGGTGCCCAGGCGTTGGTCGTGCCGGCGCTGGCGATGACCGCGGCGATCGCGCCGCTGGCGCTGATCGGCGGCGGTCTGATGCTGCTGTTCGGCGGGCGGAGCGGATGCGGATCATCGGCACCTCGCTAGGCGTGTTGCTGTTGTTGGGCAGCGTCACCGCGCTGGTCGACTGACGAGAGCGAGCCGCGCGAGTGCTACGGGCGCAGGGCGGTGAAGACCAGCGCGCGCGGCTCGACGCGGCCGGCGGCCCCTCCGCCGCCGCCGGGCCCGGCGACGGGGGTGGCGGTCTCGCCCCACGACCACATCTCGACGTCGATCTCGTCGCGGTGGCGGGCGCTGGTGCTCTCGCCCTGGATGCCGGTGAGCTTGAGGAAGTAGTCGATGGCCACGCCGCATTCCTATCCGGCGGGCCGCGCGGCGGTCAAGCCGCCGTCACGCGGTCGCGGCCAGCACCGCCACCAGCCGGGCCACCGCCGCGGTGAAGGCGTGCTCGGGCGGCGTGCCGTAGCCGACGACCAGCGCGGGGCCGTGCTCCTGTGCACCACAGCGATAGCCGCGGAGACCGTCGAGGGCCAGCTCGCGCTCGGCGGCGCGGGCGATGACATCCTCCTCGCGCCGGCCGGCGGGCAGCTCGACGACGGCGTGCAGGCCCGCCGCGATGCCACCGATCCGCACGCCCGAGGCATCCCGGCGCAGGGCGGCGACGAGCCGGTCGCGGCGGCGCCGGTAGGCCAGCCGCGCGCGGCGGACGTGGCGATCGTAGGCGCCCGAGCTGATGAACTCGGCCAGGATCAGCTGGTCGAAGGCGCTCGTATGGCCGTCGGCCCGGGCCTTGACCGCCACCACGTCGCCCAGCAGCCAGGGCGGCACGGCGAGCCACCCCAGCCGCAGGCCCGGGCTCAGGGTCTTGCTCGCCGTGCCGGCGTAGACGACGCGCTCCGGGGCGAGCGCCTGCAGCGCGCCGACCGGCTGGCGGTCGTAGCGGAACTCGCCGTCGTAGTCGTCCTCGACGATCAGCCGCGAGCCCTCGCCCGCCCACTCGATCACCCGCGTCCGGCGCTCCGGCGCGAGCGCCGGGCCGAGCGGGAACTGGTGCGCCGGGGTCAGCAGCACCGCGTCGGCCCCGGCGAGCCCGTCCAGCTGCGCACCGTGCGCGTCGACGGGGAGCGCCGACGGCTGCAGCCCACGGGCGGCCGCTATCTCGCGGTGCGCCCGCTGGCCGTAGGCCTCGACGGCCAGCGTGTGCGCGCCGTTGGCGCGCAGCGCCTCGCACACCACCGCGAGCCCCTGGGCGAAGCCCGAGCAGACGACGAGCTGGTCGGGTGAGACGCGGACGCCACGGGCGCGGGCGAGGTAGCCGGCGAGCGTGTGGCGCAGCTCCGGCCGCCCGCGCGGGTCCGAGTAGCCGAGCGCCTCGTAGGGCGCGCGGTCCATCGCGCGGCGCGCCGCCGAGAGCCAGCGCGCACGGGGAAACGCCGCCAGGTCGGGCGCGCCCGGCCGCAGGTCGTAGCGCAGCCGGCGGGCCGGCGCCGCCTCCGGGATGGACACGGCCGGCACGGCCGAGGCGCGCGGCGCCACGTGCGTGCCCGATCCGCGCCGGGCGACGAGCCAGCCCTCGGCGACGAGCTGGCCGTAGGCGTCGGCCACGGTGTTGCGCGCGAGGCCGAGATCCTGCGCGAGCGCCCGCGAGGACGGCAGCCGCGTCCCGGGACCCAGCCGCCCGCTTCGCACCGCGTCGCGCAGCGCGGTCTCCAGGCCGGCGCGCCACCGCGGCCCGACCGGCTCGAGGTACAGGTCGACGCCGGAAGTGGCCCACGGTTGTGCCAAGGGATTGGACCTTACCGATGGGCCGCTAGGGCCGTACGGTGTCCCCATGACGACGACCGACACCTCACCCCAGCAGCCGACGGCGATCCCGGTCCGGCTGGACTTCGACGCCCACGCCGCGGCCTTCGCGCGGGCGATGGCCCATCTCGACAACGCCGCCACGAAGGTGCTCGACGGCGCCGGGCTCGAGCCGCGCCTGCGCGAGCTCGTGCGCGTCCGCGCCTCGCAGCTCAACGGCTGCGTCTACTGCATCGACATGCACACCAAGGATGCGCGCGCGATCGGCGAGACCGAGCAGCGCCTCTACGCCCTGCCGGCCTGGCGGGAGTCGCCCTTCTTCACCGCCCGCGAGCGCGCGGCCCTGGCCTTCACCGAGGCGGTGACCCTGCTCGCCGCCGACCACGTGCCCGACGCGGCCTACGCGGCGGTGGCCGCCGAGTTCGGCGAGGCGGAGGTCGGCGCGCTGGTCAGCCTGATCGTCGCGATCAACGCCTGGAACGCGATCGCGGTCAGCACGCGCGCCTGGGTGCCCGGATCGTGAGCCCCGAGCCGGTCACCGTCGCCCTCGACGCGCTGCGCTTCAGCCCGACCGCCGCCCTGTTCGAGGGCGGACCCCAGGCCGGCATCGGGATCTCGATGTTCGTCGTCGAGACGCCGCCCGGCACGGCGGTGGGGCTGCACGTCCACCCCTACTCCGAGACCTTCCTGCTGCTCGAGGGCCGCGGGCGCTGGACGGCCGGCGACACCGTCACCGAGCTCGCGCCGCGAGAGCTGCTGGTCGTCCCGCCGGACACGCCGCACGGCTTTCGCAACGTCGGCGAGGAGCCCTTGCTCGTGGTCTCGGTCCACGAGTCCGGCACGCTGCAGCAGACCTGGCTCGGCGAGGATCCCGCCTGATCGCGGCTCAGCGGGTCGTGTAGGGCCCGGTCGGGACCGCGTGGTAGCCCTTCGCGCCGATCGCGCGGGCGAGCCCGCTGCGCGGGTCCTCGCCGGCGGCGAGGCGCTCGAGCGCGTGGCGGAAGTCGTGGCGCGGGGCCCAGCCGAGCTCGGCGCGCGCCCGCGCGTTGACGTAGACGCGCTCGATCGAGCCGAACATCGTCCAGCCGAGCGGAGCGAAGACGTCGTCGTAGTCCGGGAAGTGCCGCCGCACGACCGCGGGGGCGTCGACGGGCAGCGCCGCCAGGTCCTCGCGGGTGAACGGCGTCGTCGCGCTGACGATGTAGCGCCCGAACCCGATCGCCGGTGCGCGCTCGAGCGCGCACCGGTGCGCGTCCACGACGTCCTGGAGGTCGACGCGGCGGTAGAGCAGCTCGTTGACCTTGACGTTGAGGTCGTCGTAGGCGCCGCGGACGTCGTCGCGGTCGTCGCCCTCCGGGAAGAAGCGCGACGTGCGCAGGATCACGACCGGCAGCCCGTGGTCGCGATGGACGAGCTCGCACAGGTCCTCCGCCGCGGTCTTGGTCGCGCCGTAGACGTTGCGCGGGACGGGCGCGACGTCCTCGGTGATCCACGCCGCCGGGGCGCCCGGCGGCGGCGTCAAGGCGCGGCCGAAGGTGCTCGTCGTGCTCGTGAACACGAAGCGGCCAACGCTTGCGCCGGCCGCCGCCTCGAGCAGTGTCAGCGTGCCCGTCACGTTCGCCTCGACGAACGCCCGGCGGCTGTGGGAGCCGACGTGCGGCTTGTGCAGCGTGGCGGCGTTGACGACGGCGTCGGCGCCCTCGACGCAGCCGCGGACGAGCTCCGCGTCGGCGATCGAGCCGACCACGCTCGTGGACTCGGCGGGGAGCACGTCGAGCCCGGTCACGTCGTGGCCGTCGGCGCGCAGGACCCGGACGAGCGCGTCGCCGAGGTGACCCGAGCTGCCGGCGACGAGGATCCGCATCCGGCAGCGAAGTCAAGCACGACGGCGCGCCGTCCAGGACCGGCTCAGTCGCGCGTCAGCGCGACGGTCAGCAGCGCCGCGGCCGCGAGCGCGGTGACGCAGCGGACGTGGTTGAGCGCCGTCCAGCGCGACGTGTAGCGCTCCCACTCCTGCGCCGCGCCGGCGCCGTCAGGGGCCAGCGCCGCGAGCGAGTCGTTGAGCGGCACGTTGCCGGCCACCGTCACGCCGACCGTCCCGGCGAGGTACAGCGCGCCGCCGGCCAGCACCCACGCGGCGCGCCGGTCGCCCAGTGACACGGCCGCCCAGCCGGCCAGCCCGAGGCACAGGACCGCGACGCCGAACATTGCGATCATCAGCGGCGGGGTCACCGCCAGCCGGTTGATCGACTGCATGGCGGCGATGCCCTGGGCGGAGGGCAGCCGCTCGAGCGCGGACATCACGAAGCCCGAGAAGGCGAACCACACGCCGGCCAGCAGCCCGCAGCCGAGCGCCGCCACGACGGTCGCCGTATGGACGGGGGCGCTCATCGCCGTCACGCGGCCCGCGGGGCGCCGTCCCACGCGCCCGTCGCGGCGGCGTGGCGCGCGAAGGCGGCGAAGTCCCGCGGCGGGCGCCCGAGCGCCTGCTGGACGCCGTCGGCCAGCGAGGCGTTGCGGCCGTCGAGCACCTCGGCGAAGAGGAAGCGCAGCAGCGCGACGGCGTCGGGCGGCAGGCCCGCCTCGGCCATGCCGGTGGTGAAGGCCGGCATGGGGATCGGCTCGTAGCCGATGGGCCGGCCGGCCGCCCGGCCGATCTCCGCGGTGGCCTCGGCGAAGGTCAGCAGCCGCGGGCCGGTGAGCTCGTAGAGCCGCCCGGCGTGCCCGTCCTCCGTGAGCGCCGCGACGGCGACGTCGGCGATGTCCTCGACGTCGAGGAACGGCTCGGCCACGGCGTCGGCGGGCAGTGCGAGCGCGCCGGCGGCCAGCGACTCCGCGAACGGGCCCTCGCTGAAGTTCTGCATGAACCAGCTGCAGCGGACGACCGTCCAGTCCGCGCCGGAGGCCTGCAGCGCGCGCTCGGCCCGCTGGGCCTCGGGCTCGCCGCGGCCGGAGAGCAGGACCAGCCGCCGGACGTCAAGCTCGAGAGCCAGCGCGGCGAGCGCCTCGATCGCGTCGGGCGCGCCCGGGACCGCGAGGTCCGGGTAGAAGGAGACGTAGGCGGCCGCGGCGCCCTCGAGCGCGGGCCCCCAGGTCGAGCGGTCGTCCCAGTCGAACGGCGGCTCGCCCGCGCGCGAGCCGATGCGGACGGGCAGCTCGCGGGCGCGCAGGCGTTCGGCCACCCGGCGGCCGGTCTTTCCCGTGCCGCCCAGCACCAGGATCTGTGCGTCGGTCATCAGCGTCGCTCCTTGAAGTCGGGTGTCGTGCACTGTGTCCAGTCTGCGGGCGCTCGGCACGACTGTCTATGACCGCTGATCGCCAGTTCATGCCCGATCGTCCAGAACCCGGGGACGCTCGTCCTCGGGCCGGTCATACTCGGCCGATGGAAGCGAGCACGGCGGGCTGGCCGCCTCCGGATCCGCTGGGGGAGGCGCTGCACGCGCTGCGGATGAGCGGCGCCTTCTACTGCCGCTCGGAGCTCAGCGAGCCGTGGGGCATGACCGTGCCGCGGATGCCGGGCTACCTGTGGTTCCACGCCGTCACGACCGGCCGGGCGGCGATCGAGGTCGGCGACGGCGAGCCGGTGTGGCTGGCGCCCGGCGACATCGCGCTCGTGCCCCACGGCGAGGGACACCCGTTGCGCAGCGCGCCAGGCGTGCCGGCCCCGGACATCCTCTCGCTCGACCTCGTCGACCTCAGCGATCGCTACGAGGTCGTGCGTCACGGCGGCGGCGGCGCGCCCACGCTGCTGCTCTGCGGCGCGGTGCGCTTCGACCACCCGGCGGCCCGCAGCCTCGTCGCGATCCTGCCGCGGACGATCACGATCGAGGGGTCCTCCGACGCGCCGCGGACGAGCCGGATGCAGAGCGTCTTCGGTCTGATGGCGGCCGAGGCGCGCGAGTTCCGGCCGGGCGGGGAGGCCGTGATCACCCGGCTCGCCGACGTCCTCGTCGTGCAGGCGATCCGCGCCTGGATCGAAACCGCTCCCGCAGCGCGGACGGGCTGGCTGGGCGCCCTGCAGGACCCGCAGATCGGTCACGCGCTGGCGCTCGTCCACCGCGACCCCGCGCGCGCGTGGACGGTCGCCACGCTGGCCGACGAGCTCGCGATGTCGCGCTCGGCGTTCTCCGCGCGCTTCACCGCGCTCGCCGGCGAGCCCGTCATGCAGTACGTCACGCGCTGGCGGATGCACCTCGCCCAGAGCGCGCTGGAGACCGAGGGCACCACGGTCGCCGCGCTCGCGGACCGGCTCGGCTACCGCTCGGAGGCTGCCTTCGCGCGCGCCTTCAAGCGCGTGATGGGCATCCCGCCCGGGTCGGTCAAGCGCGCCAACAACGAGCCGCTGGCCGCGTAGCGGCCCAGCCAGGTGCGGCCGTCCTCTACGGTCCGCCGCCCATGCGCTGGGCTCGGGCGTACGCTCGCCGGGCCTGCGGGCACGGCAAGGGACCCGCCGCAGCGGGCCCTGCCGGACGAGACGGTGCCGGGCGCCGCCGTCCGTGGCAGCGGCCTGGCGATTGGCGGACGTCCGTGTCCACTCGAGCGGTCTGTCCGGGTCGTCCGTGGAAGTCCTCGACCGCGCCGCGCATGCTGCCCGGCCGGCATTGGCGGGAGCTTGGGCCGACCTTGGCGGCCGCCGTCAGCTCGCCGGGACGAGCGCGAGCGCCCGCGCCGGGCTGCCGGTGCCGCCAACGAGGCGCAGTGGCGCCACGACGATCAGCGCGCCGACGGGCGGCAGCTCGGCCAGGTTCGCGAGCTGGGTGAGGCCGTACTTGCCCGCGCCGAGCAGGAAGTGGTGGGCGGGGAAGGGCGGCTCGAAGCCGCCGGCCGCGCCGGCGTCGGTGCCGACGGTCTCGACCCCGAAGCCCGCGATCGGCCGCTCCTCGGCCAGCCAGCGCGCGCACGCGGAGTCGGGGCCCGGGGTCCGCGGCCGGCCCGAGCCGGCGTTCAGGAAGGCGGCCTGGTCGTGGGCGCGCGCGTCCCAGCCGGTGCGCAGCAGCAGCCAGGCGCCGTCGGGCAGCGGCCCGTGCTCGGCCTCGAACGCCTCGACGTCGGCGACCGTCAGCAGGTCGTCCGGGTTCTCGGCGGCCTGGGCGGAGCGGTCGATGACCACCGCCGGGCCGACGAGGCGGCCGGCCGGGACCGAGCCGACGTCCTCGCCGTCGCGCCCCGTGATCCAGTGGATCGGCGCGTCGAAGTGGGTGCCGACGTGCTCGCCGATCTCCATCACGTCCCACGCCCACGCCGGCCCATGGTCGTCGTAGCGGCTGAGCTCGCGCCGCGAGAGTCCCGGCGTGTTGACGAACGGCTCGGGCAGGTGCAGCACCGGCGTGGTCTCGCTCAGCGGCTGGGTGAGGTCGACGACCCGGACGGCGCCGGAGGCGAGGGCGTCCAGGACGGCGGCGACGGGATCGGGCATGGTGCTCCTTGGTCGATGGGTCGTGGGTCAGCCGCCGCGGAAGGCCTCGGCGAGCCACTCGCCGCAGACCTCTGGATCGACCTTGGCGTCGAGCAGTAGCGGCCCGGGGGAGGGCTCGGCCAGCCACGGCTCCACCGCGGCGAGGTCGTCGAGCGAGCGCACGGTCACCCCGGCCCCGCCGGCCGCGCGGGCGAGCGCGGCGAGGTCGGTGTCTCCGAAGCGCACGCTGTCCAGCGGCAGGCCGTGCGGCCCGAAGTGGTGGACCTCCGCGCCGTAGGCGGCGTCGTCGTAGACGACGATCAGCAGCCGCAGCCCGAGCCGGGCGGCGGTCTCGAGCTCGCCGAGCGCCATCAGCGCGCCGCCGTCCCCGACGGCGGCGACGGTCAGCCGGTCCGGCCGCGCGACCGCCGCCCCGATCGCGGTGCCGAGCCCGAGGCCGACCGCCTGAAAGCCGTTGGAGAAGACCCACGACGCCGCGTCCGGGACGCCGAGGTACATCGCGGGCCAGCCCATGAACGCTCCCGAGTCGAGCGCCACCTGGCGGTCGGCGGGCAACAGCCGGTCCAGCGCGATCGTCAAGGCGCGCGGGTCGACGGTGCCCGGCGTCGTGCCCGGCGCGAAGGGCTCCTCGCTCCAGCGGCGCGCGATCAGCTCCTCCGTCAGCCCGTCGGAGCGGAAGCCCGCCAGGCGCGTGCCGCGGGCGTCGAGCTCGGCGACCAGCGCGCCGGCGGTGGCCCCCGCGTCGCCGAGGATCGCCACGGCCGCCGGGCGGTGGGCGCCGATCGCGTCCGCCTCGAGGTCGACCTGGATCACCTTGGCGGCCGGGTCGAAGCGGGTGCCCTGGTGCGTCGTCCAGGGATTCAGGCCGGCGCCGAAGGCCAGCACGACGTCCGCCTGCGGGAGCAGCTCGGCGGTCAGCGGGGAGCTGAAGCCGCCGGCGATCCCGGCCGCGTAGGGGAGGCCGGCGAACAGGCCGTGGGCGGGAGCCGAGGTGACCAACAGCGCGCCGAGGCGGTCCCCGAGGGCGGCCAGCGGCTCGCGGGCGCCGGCGAGCACGGCGCCGCGGCCGGCGACGATCACCGGCCGCTGCGCGCCGGCGAGCAGGTCGGCCGCCTCGCTCACGGCGGCGGGAGCCGGCGCGGGGGCGCGCAGCTCGGGCTCGGGCGCCAGCGCCGCGTCCGCGAGGTCGGGCGCCTGCTCGGCCTGGACGTCGAGCGGCAGCATCAGCACGACCGGGCGGCGCTCGCGGCGCGCCCGCCGCAGCGCCCGCCGGGCGTCTTCGCCGGCGGTGTCGCCTGCGTGCAGGCGCTCGGCCACGGCGCCGACCGACTCGACCAGGCCGTGCTGGTCGACGCGGAAGTTCGAGCGCAGCGCGGCGGCGGCCGTATCGGCGGCCAGCAGCACGAGCGGCGTGCGGCTCTTGGCCGCCTCGGCCAGTGCCGTCAGCGTGTTGGTCAACCCGGGGCCCTGGTGCACCGTGCAGACGCCCGTCCGGCCGGTCACGCGCGCCCAGCCGTCGGCCATGCTGACCGCGGCGCCCTCCTGGCGGGCGGCGTGCAGCCGGGCGCCGCGCGCGGTGAGGGCGACGGTCACCGCGAAGTTGCCGCTCCCCACGAGGCCGAACACCGTGTCGACCCCTTCGGCGTGCAGCGCCGCCGCGACCGCCTCGCTCGCCAGCATCGCCGGCGGACGCTACCGGGCGCGGCGACGCGGGTGGGCCGCGGCTATGGTGGCGGCCGTGCCGCGCATCCGCAGCTTCGACGAGGGCGAGTTCGGCGTCTCGTGGGTGATCGACGAGGCGCTCACGCGCACTTCCCACGCGCTCGTGGACGACGGACGCGTGTGGCTCGTGGACCCGGTCGACGTGCCCGAGGCGATGGAGCGCGTCGCCGGCCTCGGGACGCCCGCCGCGGTGCTCCAGCTCCTGGACCGCCACAACCGCGACGGCGCCGCGATCGCCGGCCGCCTCGGCGTACCGCACGTGCGCATCCCCGACGCGGTGCCCGACAGCCCGTTCGAGGTCGTCGAGGTGGTGAGCTTCCCCGGCTGGAAGGAGAAGGCGCTGTGGTGGCCGGCGCTCCGCGCGCTCGTGGTGGCCGAGGCGGTGGGGACGAACAAGCTCTACACGGCGGGCACCGGCGCGGCCGGGGTGCACATCGCGCTGCGCCTGTTCCCGCCGGGCGTGCTGCGGCGCTACGACCCGGCGCATCTGCTCGTCGGGCACGGCCGGGGGCTCCACGGCCCGCAGGCGGCGACCGGGCTCGCCCACGCGCTCGACCATTCGCGCCGGGATCTGCCGCTCGCGCTGATCAGGGCACCGGGCGCCTTCCGCCGTTGACGGCCGTGCTGCACCACGCCAGCCTCGAGGTGCGTCCCGAGCAGGTCGAGCCGTGCGTGGCCTTCTGGGCGCTGCTGGGCTTCGAGTGGACGCAGCCGCCGCCGCTGTTGCGCGAGCGCTTCACCTGGGTGCAGCGCGCCGGCACGCAGATCCACCTGGTCCCCGTGGAGGCCCCCGCCGTGCCCCGGGAGGGACATGTCGCGGTGCTCGCCGGCGACTACGGCGAGGCGCTCGGGCGCCTGCGGGCGGCGGGCTTCGAGCCGCGCCCCGGCAGCAACGCGTGGGGCGCCGAGCGCGTCTTCGTGCGCGACCCGGCGGGCCATCGCGTCGAGGTGATGTCGGCGCTGCCCTCGCCGCCGTGGCCGGGCGAGTAGCGGGGCCTCACCGGAAGGCGGCGGCGTGGGCGCGCGCCCACTGCTCGAGCGTCCGCGGCGGGCGGCCGAGCAGCGCCTCGACCTCGGGGGTCACGGAGGAGTCGTCGAACTCGCCGCCGGAGAAGAAGCGGAAGAACCCGTCGATCGTGTCCGCGGGGACGCTGCCCTCCATCTCCGCCCTGGCGGCGGCGTCGCTCTGCGGCTCGTAGCGCAGGTCGCGGCCGAGCACCTCGGCGAGCACGCGCACGCGCTCGGCCGGCACGGTTGCCCGCGGGCCGGTGAGCATCGGGGCCGTCCCGGCGTGGCCGTCCTCGGTGAGCGCCTTGACGGCGACCGCGGCGATGTCGGCGGGGTCGATCTCGGCGACCGCGACGTCCGGCCAGGGCGCCGCGACGACGTCGGAGTCCGCGAGCTGGGGTCGCCAACGCAGCGCGTTGGCCATGAACCCGCTGGGCCGCAGCACGGTCGCCGGCACGCCGCCGTCGCGGACCGCCGCCTCGGACTCGAGCCACATCCGGGTGATCGCGTTCTCCGGGTCGCCGCCGACGACGCAGCGCGAGCTGAGCAGGACCACGCGCTCGGCCCCGGCGGTGCGGATCGCCGCCAGCAACCCGGGCATGTCCGCGAAGCCGCCCAGCAGGAAGACGCCGCTCACACCGTCGAGCGCGGCGCTGAGCGAGTCCGGGCGGCTCAGGTCGCCGCCGGCGACCTCGACGGCGTCGGGCACCATCGTGAGGCCGGGGTCGCGCGCGACGGCGCGAACGGCGACGCCGGCCTGCGCGAGCTGGGTCACGACCTCGCCGCCGACGTTGCCGGTCGCGCCGGTCACGAGGATCACGCCGCCACCTCCACGTGATCGACCAGCGTCTCGCCGCCGCTGACCTCCAGCACCGTCCCGGTCACCTGCGGGTTGGTCATGAGGAAGAGCGCGGCGTGGCCGACGTCCGCGCTCGTCCCGATCCGGCCGGACGGCAGCGCCGCCGCGACGTCGCGCCGCAGGCGCTCGCGTCCCGTCGCGTCGAGGCCGTCCCACATCGGGCTGTCGGTGAAACCGGGCCGGAGGGTGTTCACCCGCAGCGGCGCGAGCTCCACCGCCAGCGCCGTCGAGAGCGCCTCGAGCGCCGCGAAGGAGGTCGTCACCATCGACGCCCCGGGCCGCGGCCGCACCGCCGCGCCACCGGTCAGGAACGTGATCGATCCACCGGCCGCCATCCGCGGCGCCGCGTACCTGGCCGCCGCCCAGCTGCCGAACAGCTTGGCGTCGAGGTACGCGCGAGCAGCCGTGACGTCCTGCTCGAGGAAGGCGCCCGGCGAGCCCGGCGACGGGGCGGCGGTGACCAGCAGGTGATCGAGCTCGCCGACGCGCTCGAACAGACTGCGGACCGACGCCTCGTCGGTCACGTCGACGACGGCGTGGGAGACCGGCCCCGGCTCGCTCGTGCGGTCGGCCACCGGGCGCCGGCCGGCCGCGACGACTCCCGCGCCGGCGGCACCGGCGGCGCGCACCGCGCCGAGCCCCATGCCGCTGGTGCCGCCGATCACCACGACGCGCTTGCCGGACAGGGCGCTCATGCGACGTCCAGGACGGCCTTGCCGCGGACCTGGCGCCCGAGCAGGGCGGCGGCACCCTCGGGCGCCCGCGCCCACGGTCCGCGCCAGCCGATCTGGGGGTCGAGCGCGCCCTGGTCCAGCAGGCCGAGCAGGTAGGCGAGGTCTTCAGCGAAGCCGTTGCCGACCGCGAACGTCTCGATCCGCGTGCCCGGGGCCCGCAGCCGCGCCTGCTCGAAGTCGATCGTCGTCGGCTCGAGCGAGGCCATGCCGATGCTCTGGACCACGCCGCCCGGCTCGAGCAGCTCGAACGCCCGGGCGAGCACGGCGCCGCCGACGTTGTCCAGCGCCCCGGACACTGGCTCGGAGACGTCGTCGAGGCCGACGACGACCTCGTCAGCGCCCAGCTCCCGCAGGCCCTCGCCCCGCTCGGCGCTCCCGACCGAGGCGACCACGTGGGCACCGGCGCGGGCCGCGAGCTGGACGGCGAAGCGCCCGACGCCCCCGGACGCGCCGGTGACCAGCACGCGGCGCCCGACGACCGGGCCGAGCGCCCGCACGGCGCGCAGCGCGGTGACCCCGGCGGTGGGAACGGCGGCCGCGCCGCCGAGGTCGGCGGCTTCGGGCAGGCGCGCCAGGTCGGCCGTCGAGACGGCGCGCAGCCGCGCCCAGCCGCCGCCGTAGCCGAACGTCGTCACGCGCGTGCCCTCCGGGTGGCCCGAGCCATCGGCGGCCGCCGCGACGACGACCCCGGCCGCGTCGAAGCCGAGCACCTCGCCGGGCGCGCGGCGGCCGTCGAGGAAGGCCAGCTCGCCGAAGTTCATCGAGGCCGCGCCGACCTCGACCAGCGCCTGGTCCGCGGCCGGTACCGGGTCGGGAACGTCCCCGAGCCGCAGCTTCTGCGGCGCGCCCGGGTCATAGAGAAGGGCCTGCATGAGGGGAGGGCCTCCAGTCGTCTGAGTTGCTTACGCAGAGTAAGCGAAGTCGGCGCTGATCGTCCAATACCCGTTGCTATAACCGCTGGCTATGGACGTCCATCTCCGCGACCTGCGCTACTTCCTCGCCGTCGCGGACGAGCTGCATTTCACGCGCGCGGCCGAGCGGCTGTTCATCAGCCAGCCCGCCCTCTCCAAGCAGATCCGGGCGCTCGAGCGCCAGCTCGGCATCCCGCTGTTCGAGCGCGGGCCGCGCGCCGTCCGCCTCACGCCGGCGGGCGCCGGCCTGGTTGCCCCCGCCCGCGCGGTCGTCGCGAGCTGGGAGGCCGCCGAGCGCTCGCTGGTCTCCACGGCGGCGCACACCCTGGTGCTCGGCATGCAGACGAGCCCGGGCCGCGGGCTGCTGCCGGCCGTCCGCGCGCGCTTGGCCCGTGACGGGCTCGACGTCGGCCTCGAGCTGCGCCAGGTGGGCTGGGACGATCCGAACGCCGGCCTGGCCGCCGGCGACACCGACGCGGCGTTCGTGTGGCTCCCGCTCGCGTCGCCGGAGACGTTCGCATGGGTCACCGTCGCGCGCGAGCCACGGCTGGTCGCGCTGCCGGCCGCCCACCGGTTGGCGGCGCGCGACGCGGTCGGGCTGGCCGACCTCTACGACGAGCCGTTCCTCGCGCTCCCGCGCAGCGCCGGCCCCGGCCGCGACTACTGGCTGGCGGCCGGCGAGCGCGACGGCCGTCCCGTCACGGTGGCCGCCGAGATCACCGACACCGAGGAGACCTACGAGGCGGTCGCGAGCGGCATCGGGATCTGCCTGCTGGCGGCGGGCAACGCGCCGATCCTCGACCGCCCCGGCATCGTGATGCGGCCGGTCGGGGGCCTCAGCCCGGCCGAGCTCGTGCTGGCCTGGCGCGCGGGACAGAGCACGCCGCTGATCGAGGCCTTCGTCACCGCCTGCGCGACGGTCGTGGCCGAGGAGGCGGGCAAGTAGTTTGCTAGCCTAAGTATCTCGTGGCACCCGCCTCCCTCGCTCTCGCTCCGCGCCTGCGCCTCGCCGTCGGGCGCACCGCCCGACGGCTGCGGCAGGAAGGTGGCAGCGGGCTCACCCCGTCGCTGCTCTCCGCGCTGACGACGGTGGAGCGCCACGGGCCGCTGACGCCGAGCGCGCTCGCCGAGCGCGAGCGCGTGCAACGCCCGACGGTCACGAAGCTGCTCGACCGCCTCGGGCAGTCCGGGCTGGTGCAGCGCGTCGCCGATCCCGGCGACAAGCGCTCCTCGCTCGTGAGCATCGCGCCTGCGGGCGCGGCGCTGCTGGCCGAGCTGCGCACTCGCAAGGACGCCTACCTGGAGCACCGGCTCGAGGCGCTCGACGCCTCCGACCGGGCCGCACTCGAGCGCGCGGCCGACATCCTCGAGCGGCTGCTCGAGGACGACGAGGACTGACGTGCCGGTCCTCGCCCGCAAGACGCTCGCCTCGCTCGCGATCCGCAACTACCGCCGCTACTTCGCCGGCCAGCTGGTCTCGATCAGCGGCAACTGGATGCAGAACGTCGCCGCGATGTGGCTCATCGTCGAGCTCACCGGCAGCGGCGTCTCGGTCGGCGTGACTGCGGCCCTGCAGTTCCTGCCGATCCTGCTCTTCGGCGCGTGGGGCGGCGTGCTGGTCGACCGCCTCCCGCGCCGGCGCGTCCTGCTGGTCACCCAGGCGCTGCTGGCGGTCCCCGCGCTCGCGCTCTTCGCCCTCACCGTCTCCGGCGCCGTGACCCCGGCGTGGGTCTACGGGCTCGTGTTCGCCCAGGGCGTCATCTCGGCGATCGACATGCCGGCGCGCCAGAGCTTCGTCTTCGAGCTCGTCGGTGCGGATCGCGTGGTCAACGCCGTCGCGCTCAACAGCGCGGTCGTGCACACGGCGAGGATCCTCGGTCCCGCGCTGGCCGGCGTGCTGATCGCCGTCGCCGGGGTCGCGCTGTGCTTCCTGGTCAACGCGCTCTCGTTCGTGGCGATGCTCGTCGCGCTGCGGCGGATCGACGCTCGGCGCCTGCACATCGCCGCCCCGGCGCCGCGCGAGCGCGGCGAGCTGCGCGCCGCGCTACGCCACGTGCGCTCGGTACCCGGCCTGTGGATCCCGCTGGCGATGATGGTCATCGTCGGCACGCTGTCGTTCAACTTCGCGGTCATCCTGCCGCTGCTGGCCGACGACACGTGGCAGGGCACCGCGACCACCTACGCGATCCTGACCGCCGCGATGGGCGCCGGCTCGGTGGCCGGCGCGCTGGCGGTCGGCGCGCGCGGTCGCATCGGCCCGTGGGTGCTGGTGCTGGCCGCGCTCGGGTTCGGCGTGGTCGAGCTGCTCGCCGCCGGCGCCCCCACGCTCGCCGTCCAGGTCGCCGTGCTGGTGCCGCTCGGGGCGGTGACGGTCGTCTTCGCCTCAGGCGTGAGCTCCTCCTTGCAGCTCAACGTGGCGCCGGAGATGCGCGGCCGGGTGATGGCGCTCTACTCGATGGTCTTCATCGGCTCGACGCCGCTCGGCGCCCCGCTGGTGGGGTGGCTGGCCGACATCGCCGGCCCGCGCGCCGGGCTCGTGCTCGGCGCCGCCGCTGCGCTCGCCGCGGCGGCCTTCGCCCTGGTGGCGTTCGGCCGCGCCGGCGAGCTCCGCGCCGTCAGGCTGCCGCGCCTGGCGACGCCGGGCCGCTCCGCGGCCTAGCGTAGAGCCGGCCCGGCGCGGTCGATCAGGCGGCGGCCGGCGCCGCCTGGAAGTAGTGCCCCGCGCCGACGTCCGCGATGAGCCCGGGGCGCACCGGCTCCCAGCCCAGCCTCGCGCGTCGAGCGGCTCGACGCCGGGATGTCTCCCGGAGGTGATGACCAGCGGCCGGCCGGTGCCCTCGAGCGCCGCGCCGAGCGTCTCGACGGCGCGGAGATCGGTGCGGCCCGCCTGCTCGAGCTGGGAGAAGTCGTGCACGAACGCGGTGTGGATGACGCCGTCGGACGCGACGGCGGCGCGGTGCAGGCGTCGAGGTCGTCCAGGGTGCCGCGGTGACCTCCGCGCCGGCGCGCTCGAGCGCCTCGGCGGACGTGTCCGAGCGGGCCAGGCCGACGACCTGGTGTCCGGCGCCGAGGAGCTCGGGGACGAGGGCGGAGCCGATGAAGCCGGTCGCACCGGTCTGGAGGATGCGCATGTCGGCGGCGCTGACCGACGCCCTGCGGCGGTGCGGCGCCGAAGATTCCCACCGCGAGTCTGCTCGCCGAGGTCGCGATCGCCGTCTTCAAGCGCGCGTTCGAACGCTGGATCGACGAACCCGCGGACCGCGATCTCCCGCAGCTGGTCCAGGAGTCGCTCGACCAGCTCAAGCTCGTGGCCGCGGCGGGCTGAGCGGATGCGCGGTCAGAGCCACTCGAGCCAGGCGGCGCCTGGATGGGCCAGGCCGAGCAGCTCCGCCACGCGCCGGCCGCCGCGGTAGCGCACCCGCCCGACGACCCCGAAGACGCCCTCGCGCCGGGCGCGCTCGAGCAGCGCCGGCGGGACCGGCACGCCGACCACGCTCGACGTCGCCTCCGGGCCCATCGGCACCAGTGGGTCGATCGAGATCCAGTCCAGGTCGCGCTCGGCGCCGGCCGCGTCGACCAGCTCCCGGAAGGCGACGAGCTCGTCGGGGGAGAAGAAGACGTGTACGTAGGTGTCCACCAGGCACACGAGCGCCGCCGGATCGATCGCCGCGAGCACGTCGGGCAGGACCTCGACGGCGTCGCCGCGGACCGTGCGCGCCGGGTGCGCGAGCGCGATCGCGGCGGCGTCGTGGAAGCGCGTGACGGCGCCGATCTCCTGCGGCACGCACGCGGCGAGCCAGCCGCGGACCGCCGCGTCGGCGAGCTCGAGCGGCTCCGTGTCGATCCCGACCCGGTCGGCGATCCGCGGCAGCGCGGGCGGGACGGGAGGCGGCGTGCCGCCGCGCAGCTCGAGCTCGATGTCGAGGCCGGCGTCCGGGTCACCCACGACCAGCGCGCCGTCACCGCCCACGTAGCGGTAGCGATAGCGGTCGAGCTGCAACCCGAGCCCCGCGCCGGTCCCGATGTCGACCAGCGCGAGCGCGCGATCCACCGGCAGCGCCGGCACGACGTCGGCGCTGCGGCCGACCTCGTTCATCTGGTAGCGGTGGCGGGCGCAGAGGTCGAGCAGCGCGTCGCGCCGGTCGAGGCAGAAGGCGCGGAAGAGCGCGCCGAAGGCGGGGTCGAGCGGCGGCTGCGGCTCGCCCAGGCGCGGGTAGGACGCGCGCAGCGGCTCGGGCTCGTGCTCGAGCACGAGCGCCGTGGCCGCCGCCTGGAAGAGCAGAGCGGGCACCCGGTCCGGCGGGATGGTGGCGGCCAGCGCGAGCAGCTCGGGGTCGTCGCGCAGCGTCTCGAACTGCGCCGCGGTCAGCCGCCACGACGGTGGGGCGCCGGGCGGCGACCACGCCGTCGCCAGCATGTCCGCCGCCTCGGTGACGCGCCTGGTCGCGGAACTCATCGAGGCCATCGTCGCGAGCCTACCTCGCGCCCGTTCGGGCTTCGGCGCCCCGCACCGCGCGGCCGTGCGCCCTGGTCCGCCGCTACGGTTGGCCGATGCTGTTCCCGCGGCGCCTGTGGGCCGGCCTCGCCGACGGCACCGTCACGCTGGCCTACCGCCGCTGGCGGCGCCCGGCCGCCCGCGCGGGCAGCGTGCACCGCACGCCCGCCGGGCTGCTGCGCATCGAGGCGGTCGAGCCGGTCGCGCTCAAGGACATCATCGAGGCCGACGCGCGCCGGGCCGGCTTCGCCGACCTGGCGGAGCTGCGTGCCGAGCAGGCTCGCCACGGCGACGACGGCCGCCTCTACCGGATCGAGCTGCGCCCCGCCGGCCCGGACCCGCGGCTGGCCCTGCGCGAGCAGGCCGAGCTGAGCCCGGACGAGCTGTCGGGCGTGCTCGCCCGCCTGGAGGGGATGGACGCCCGCAGTGGGCACGGCCCGTGGACCGCCGCGACGCTGCGCGCCATCGCCCAGCGCCCGGCCACCCGCGCCGTCGAGCTGGCCACGGCGCTCGGGCGCGAGCGGGCGCCGTTCAAGACCGACGTGCGCAAGCTCAAGGAGCTCGGGCTCACCGAGAGCCTCGAGCGCGGCTACCGCCTCTCGCCCCGCGGCTGGACCGTGTTGGAGCACCTGGGGGAGACCGCCGGGCCAGGTGCGGTCGACCGCACCTGAACTCGCGGGCCTCCCCCCTCATGTCGCCGGGCCCTGCGGCCGATACTTGAGTCATGACCGCTTCCCGCTCACCGCAGCTGCCGATGCGCCGGGTCGTCGCCGAGGCCCTCGCCCAGGGCAAGTCGACCCACGATCGTCAGCGCGAGCTCGTCCGCGCCAGCCTGATCTGCCGGCCCGCCGCCGCGAGCCCGACGCACCGCCGCTGGGCCTAGCTCCCCGCGGGCCCGGGCGCGTGCATCTCGTCCTCGTCCTCGGTGGCGAAGACGTGCAGCCCTAGGCGCTCGGAGATCTCCTCGCAGACCCGGACGCCGCGCACGCTGTTGCCGAAGTCGTCGAGCCCCGGCGAGTAGACCGCGACGCCCAACTTGCCCGGGATGACGGCCATGATGCCGCCGCTGACGCCGCTCTTGGCCGGCACGCCGACCTCCGTCGCCCACTGGCCGGCGGCGTCGTACATCCCGCACGTGTACATGACGCTGAGCACGTCGCGGATGGTCGAGCGCGAGAGCGCCGCGCGCCCGGTCGTCGGGTTGACCCAGCCGTTGGCGAGCGTCGCCGCGATCACGGCCAGGTCGCGGCAGGTGACCGCGATCGAGCACTGCTCGAGGTAGAGCGCGAGCGTCATCTCGACGTCGGCCTCGATCATCTCCAGGCTGCGCATCAGGTAGGCCGTCGCCCGGTTGCGGTCGGCAGCCCCCTGCTCGCGCTCGAAGGTCTCGCGGTCGACGTCGATGGCGTCGTTGCCCGCGCAGGTGCGCACGAGCTCGAGGATGCGGCCGAGCTTCTCCTCCCGGCCCTCGCCGGCCACGAGGTCGGTGGTGACGATGGCGCCGGCGTTGACCATCGGATTGAAGGGCCGGTGCGCGCGCTCGTCGAAGACGATCGAGTTGAACGCGTCGCCGCTCGGCTCGACCCCGACCCGCTTGCGGACCGCGTCGCGGCCGTGCTCGTCGAGCGCGAGCGCGTAGGCGAACACCTTGGAGATCGACTGCAGTGGGAACGCCACGTCGTGGTCGCCCGCCTCCCACACGTGGCCGTCGACCGTGGCCAGGCAGACCCCGAAGCGGTCGCGCTCCTCCGCGGTCGAGTCGGGCGGGTAGTACTGCGAGACCGCACCCTCCTCGAGCTCCATGTGGCGCTCGTGGAGCTCGCGTAGCCGCTTGCTGATCCGGCGGTTGACTTCGGGGGAGGGCATTTGCCGTCGACCCTACGGCAGCGGGCGGAAGAGCCGCTGCCAGCGATCGTGCCCGCAGACGGTCATCAGCGCGTCGGCGACGCGCGCGCGCAGCATGAAGTCGCCCGTCGCACAGCGGAAGATGATCAGGTCGTCCAGGCGCTTCATCGTGATCGCGGGCGCCCCCTGGGCGGCGAGCACGTCCTGCAGGCGGGGGACGAAGGCGGCGGCGCCGGGGTCGAGCGTGAGGCAGTAGGTCGCGGGCTCCATGGATGGCGACCGTACCAGAACATATGTTCGCCTCGACCCTCGCGTCGCCGTCGATGTCCCGGCGAACCCCGCATCGAAGGGGATCGGAATCGGGTGGGAGGCCCGGGGAGCGGTCAGAACGTCGAGATCCGCGGGTCGCGCGCGTCGCTCTCGACGTTTTGGCCCGATAGCGAGCAGAACGTCGAGATGCCGTCTGCAGCACTGCTGATCTCGACGTCTTGCTCACCCGCGCGGTTCTGCGAACTGCCTCCTCGGCCGGACCGCACCTGATGCTGGGGCGCACCTCATTGCTGGCGGGGTTCCGCCTGCCGGCCCAGCCGGCGAGTGACAGGGGGCGGGGATACGGCGGACCGGCCGGCCGGGCCGGGAACGCGGGTCAGAGGCGCGGCGCTATGAGCCGCCAGACGGCGCGTCGGGTCAACGAGGCCACGCGGCGCGATGCGCCCGGTAGTGTCGCGACGTGCCAGGCGAATCCTCGCCGGCCGGCCTGCAGGTCCGTGGCGCCGAGCTCGTCGCGTCGCTGTGCCTCGCGACGGACCTCGGCATGGGGTTCCCCTTCGAGCACGGCCTGCACAGCACGTTGATCGCGATGCGGCTCGCCGATCGCCTCGGCCTCGATCGCGAGCACCGCGCCCAGACCTTCTACGCCTGCCTGCTGGCGCACGCGGGCTGCACGACGGACGCCCACGTCACGCCGGAGGTCTTCGGCGACTCGCTCACGACCCGCTTTCACCCGGTCATACGCGGATCGGGGCGCGAGGTCCTGGTCGGGCTCCTGCGCGCCCTTCCCGACCCCGAGAGCGCGGGCCCTACGCGCGCGGCGCAGACCGCGCGCCGGTTCCCGCGGATGGTGCGGGAGACCCGTCCGCACCTCACCGCCGCGTGCGAGGTGGCAGGGATGATCGCCACCGGGATGGGCATTCCGGGGCCGGTGCGCGATCTCCTCGCCCAGTTCACCGAGCGGTGGGACGGCAGGGGGCCACTCGGCCGGGCGAAGGGCGAGGGAATCCCGTTGCCGACGCGGATCGTGCACCTTGCGACCGACGCGGCCTTCCAGCGCCTGCTCGGCGGCGAGGATCGCGTCGTGCGGCTCGCCCGCGAGCGCGCGGGGCATGCGTTCGACCCGGAGCTGGCCGCCTGCCTCGCCGGGGACGCCGCGCAGATCCTCGCGCTGGACGCGCACGCATCGGTCTGGGACGAGACGCTCTCCTGCGAGCCGCGTCCGCGGCTGGTGCTCGAGCGTGAAGCGCTCGATCGTGCGCTCGCCGCGATGGGGCGCTTCGCCGATCTCCAGTCGCCGTACATGGCGGGTCACTCCACGGGCGTGGCGGATCTGGCAGCGGCGGCGGCGCGACGCTGCCGGCGCGACGAGACCGAGGTGCTCGCGCTTCGCCGGGCGGCGCTCGTCCACGACCTCGGACGGGTGGCGGTCGACGCCCGGGTCTGGCTCAAGCGGGGCCCGCTGAGCGCGGACGAGCTAGAGCAGGTCCGCCTTCACCCCTACCACTCCGAGCGCGTGCTCGCGCGCTCGGAGTTCCTGCTGGCGCTCGCGCCGGTCGCCGGCGCGCACCACGAGCGCCTCGACGGCTCCGGCTATCACCGTGCCGCGGCCGGCGCCGAGCTCGATCCGGCCGCCCGCCTGCTCGCCGCGGCCGACGCCTTCCACGCGATGACCGAGCCGCGACCGCACCGGCAGGCGATCGCGCCGGGACGAGCCGCGGAGATCCTGGCCGCCGAGGCCGGCGCCGGGCGGCTCGACGCCGACGCGGTCACGGCGGTCGCGGAAGCGGCCGGCCAGCGACCGCCGCGGATCGAGCGGGTCGCCGGGTTGACCGACCGCGAGGCCGAGGTGATTGGCCTGCTGGCCCGCGGTCTCCAGACCAAGCAGGTCGCTCACGCGCTCGGCATCTCGGTCAAGACCGCCGACCGCCACGTGCAGAACGTCTACGGCAAGATCGGTGTCTCGACGCGGGCGGGCGCCGCCATGTTCGCCATGGAGCACGGGCTGGTGGCCTGGGGAGAACTCCCCATTGCCCGGCCCCGGTGGCACTCGTAGCGTCCGTCGAGCCCGCCAGGCCGGGCACGAACCGCACAAGCGGAGGAGGACACGATGACCGCCGACGCGCTCGACGAGCTGCGCAGAGAGCACTACGAGATCGCCGAGGCGATCGCGCCGACCTGGGAGCGCCGCCGCGCGTTCGTGGAAGCCAGCGTCCCGCGGGTGCGGGAGTGGATGCTCTCGGAGCTCGGGGCGGCGGCGGGTGACACCGTGCTCGAGCTCGCCGCCGGCACCGGCGACACCGGCTTCGGCGCGGCCGCGATGATCGGCGAGCACGGCCGGCTGGTGACGAGCGACTTCTCACCGTCGATGCTGGACGCGGCTCGCCGCCGCGGCGCCGCGCTCGGGGTGGACAACGTCGAGTACCAGCTGCTCGACGCCGAGCAGATCGAGCTCGACGCGGACACCGTGGACGGGGTGCTGTGCCGGTTCGCGTACATGCTGATGCCCGACCCCCTCTTGGCGCTGCGCGAGACCCACAGGGTCCTGCGGCCCGCCGGGCGGGTGGCGCTGGCGGTGTGGAGCGCGCCCGAGCGCAACCCGTTCTTCTTGATCGCCGGGTCCAGCCTCGGCCGGCGTGGCCTGATCCCGCCGCTCGAGCCCCCGCCGGCTCCCGGGGCCTTCAGCCTGGCGAGCGCCCTGCGCACCTCCGCGCTGCTCGACGAAGCCGGCTTCGACCACGTACGCACCGAGGAGGTGCCGGTGCACTTCGCGGTGGCCGGCGCCGACGAGTACCTCGCGATCGTCGCCGACACCTCCGGGCCACTGGGGCTCGCTGTGCAGGGGCTCTCCGAGCCCGACCTCGCCACCACGCGGGCGGACGCCGAGAACGCACTCTTGCCCTTCGCGAGCGGGGAGGGCTTCGAGCTTCCCGGGGTCGCGCTGTGCGCGGTGGCGACTCGCCCCGACCGAGGTTGAGATGGCGGGCCGACCGGCCAGACCGCCTTCGGGTTAGGGGAGCCGGTCGCGCAGTCGCTCGAGCAACGCGGCCTGAGCCGGGTTGATCCGCCGGGACGCCTCCTCAAAGTCGAACCAGGCGGCCCGGTCGACCTCGGGGAACTCCTGCATCTTCCCCGACCGCGGCGGCCACTCCAGCGTGAAGGTCGAGCTGCGGATGCCGGCGGCGTCGAGGTCGCCCGCGACCGCCCAGGCGGTCACGACCTTGCCGCCGCGCTGGCGGACCTCGCCGAGCGCGGCCGGCTCCGCGTCGGCCGGCAGCGCCGACCCGAGCTCTTCCTCGAACTCCCGTCGGGCGCAGGCCAGCGGGTCCTCGCCGGGGTCGGGCTCGCCCTTGGGGATCGACCAGGCGCCGAGGTCCTTGCGCGCCCAGAACGGCCCGCCGGGGTGGACGAGGAGCACCTCGAGCCCGGCGCCTTCGCCGCGGTAGAGCAGGATGCCGGCGCTCTGGGAGGCCATCTCGACGCACGGTAGGCGATCGCGGCCTACTCGCTCCTTGCGAACAGATTGCTAGCATTCTGCAACATGAAGACGCTCTACCTCCGCAACGTGCCCGACGAGGTGATCAGCCGCCTGGAGACCATCGCGGACCGCGAGGCGACCTCGGTGAGCGCGGCTGCGATCCGCGAGCTGGCCGAGGTGACGCGCCGGGCCGACAACCCGAAGCTGCTCGGTGCGCTGCCCGACCACGGAATCGACAGCGCGAACCTCGTCGCCGGCCTCGAGGCGGACCGCGACGCGCGATGATCGTGCTCGACGCGTCCGCGGCGCTGTCGGCGGTCTTGAACGACGGCGCCGCGCGCGCGGCGCTCGCCACCGAGCGTGCCCATGCGCCCCACCTGATCGACTCCGAGGTCGCGAACGGGCTGCGCAGGCAGGTCAGGACGCAGCGCTTGAGCCCGGAGGCCGGCTGGCGCGCCCTCGACGTCTGGCGCCGGCTCGGCCTGACCCGCTACCCGGTCCACGCGATGCTCGACCGGGTCTGGGAGCTGCGCGACAACCTGTCCGCATATGACGCCGGCTACGTCGCCCTGGCCGAGCTGCTCGACTGCGCGCTGCTCACCGCAGACCGCCGCCTCGCGGGGGCCGCGGGCGTCCGCTGCCCGGTCACCGTCGTCAGGAACTAGCGCCCGTGCCACTGCGGCGGGCGCTTGGCCAAGAACGCCTCGACCGCGCCCGCGAAGTCCTCGCTGCCGTACGCCGCGCGGATCAGGTCCTCGTCGCCTGGCAGCTCGGCCGCGCGCAGCCGCCGCAGCGCCTCCTTGGTCGCGCGCAGCGTCAGCGGCGCGTGGCCGGCGAGCGTCTCGCACAGCTCACTCGTGCGCGCCTCGATCGAGCCGGCCTCGCTGACCTCGGTGACGAAGCCGCACGCGAGCGCCTCCTGCGCGTCCATCGGGCGCGCGGTGAACACGAGCCGCTTGAGCCGCGACTCGCCCAGCAGCGCGGCCAGCCGGGCGTAGTTCTCGATCGAGAGGCAGTTGCCGAGCGTGCGGGCGATGGGCATGCCGAAACGCGCGTCCTCCGTGCAGACGCGCAGGTCGCAGGCGGCCGCCAGCGCCAGGCCGCCGCCCACCGCGAAGCCCTCGACCATCGCGACGGTCGGCTTGGCCACCCGCTCCAGCTGGCCGACGATGCGGTCGATCGTCGCCTCGTAGCGCAGGCCGTCCTCGCCGCTGAAGCCGCGGAACTGGGCGATGTCGGTGCCGGCCACGAACGCCTTGCCGCCCGCTCCGCGCAGCGCCAGCACGCGCACCTCGTCGTCGGCGTCGACCGCCACGCAGCGCTCGAAGAGCGCCTCGTACATGTCGAAGGTCATCGCGTTGCGTGCCTCGGGCCGGTCGAAGGTCACCCACGCGACCGTGCCGCGGCGCTCGTAGCCCAGGCTCACGCGCCGCTCACCGCCGCGATCGTGGCGTCCGGGACCCCGGCCTCGCGCAGCACCTCGGCGGTGTGCTCGCCCAGCAGCGGCGCCGGGCGGCGCACCGCGCCGGGGGTCTCCGAGAGCTTCACGGGCACGCCGAGCGCCCGCACCACGCCCTCGACCGGGTGCTCGACCTCGACGACCATCTCGCGCGCCAGCGTGTGCGGGTCGGCGACCACCTGGCCGTAGTCGTGGATCGCCCCGCATGGCACTCCGGCCTCCAGCAGCGCCTGCACCCACTCGTCCGTGTCGCGCGCGGCGAGCGCCGCCTCGAGCTCTGAGACCAGCGCCGGACGGTGCTCCATCCGGGCCGCGTTGGTGGCGAAGCGCTCGTCGGCGACGAGGTCCTCGCGGCCGAGTGTCGCGCACAGCCTCTCCCACAGCCGCTGGTTGTTGCCGCCGACGGTCACGTGCCCGTCGCGGGTGCGCAGCGCCTGGTAGGGGGCGGTCAGCCGATGCGCGGAGCCGAGCGCCTGCGGGATCCGCCCCGTCGCCCACAGCTCGGCGGTCTCCCAGATCGACAGCGCCAGCGCGCCCTCGAACAGCGACGTGTCGATCTGCTGCCCGCGCCCCGTGCGCTCGCGCGCGACCACCGCCGCCAGGATCGCCACGGCGCAGAACAGCCCGGCCGACAGATCGCCGATCGGGATGCCGGACTTCACGGGCTCGCCGCCCGGCTCGCCGGTCACGCTCATCACGCCGGCCAGGCCCTGGGCGATCAGGTCGAAGCCTGGCCGCTGGGCGTAGGGGCCGGTCTGCCCGAAGCCCGAGATGCTGGCGTGGATCAGCCGCGGGTTGCGCTCGCGCAGCGTCTCGTAATCGACCCCGAGCCGGGCGGCGACGCCCGGCCGGTAGTTCTCCAGCAGCACGTCGACGTCGTCGACCAGGGCGTAGAGCGCCTCGCGGTGGGCGTCCTGCTTGAGGTCGAGCGCGACGCTGCGCTTGTTGCGGTTGACCGCCAGGAACGCCGCCGTGTCCTCCCCCTTCATCGTGAAGCCCATCGCGTGGCGCGCCTGGTCGCCGCTGCCGGGCGGCTCGACCTTGATCACGTCGGCGCCGAGGTCGGCCAGCACCTGCCCGCAGAACGGGCCGGCCATCACCTGCGTGAGCTCGAGCACGCGCAGGCCGGCGAGCGCGCCCGGCGCGGGCGCGGCGCCGTCGCTCACGCCGCCGGCTCGGCCGCCGCCTCGCGCACCGGCTCGGGGTCCACCTCGGCCGCGGGCGCGCCGGACGCCAGATACGCCAGCGCCGCCTCGGTCCCGCCGGGGGTGAACGGCACGCCGGCGACCCGCAGGCCCATCTCGACGCCGCCGAGCGTCCCGGCCAGCATCAGGTCGTTGAAGTCGCCGAGGTGGCCGATGCGAAAGACGCGGCCGCGCAGCTGCCCGAGCCCGGCGCCGAGCGACATGTCGAAGCGCTCGAGGATCACGCGCCGCAGCTCGTCGGCGTCGTGGCCGTCGGGCATCAGCACGGCGGTCAGCGCGGCGGAGTGCTCGCGCTCGTCCAGGCAGAGGACCTCGAGGCCCCAGCCTCGCACCGCCCGGCGCGTGGCCTCGGCGTGGCGCTGGTGACGCGCGAAGACGGCGGGCAGGCCCTCCTCGAGCAGCATCGCGATCGCCTCGGCGAGCCCGTAGAGCAGGTTCGTGGCCGAGGTGTAGGGCCAGAAGCCCGCCCGGTTGGCCTCGGTGATCGGCGCCCAGTCCCAGTAGGAACGGGGCAGCCGCGCGCTTTCGGCCGCCGCCAGCGCCTTGTCGCTGACCGCGTTGAAGCCGAGGCCGGCCGGCAGCATCAGGCCCTTCTGCGAGCAGCCGACGGTGACGTCGACACCCCAGTCCTCGTGCCGGTAGTCGATCGACCCGAGCGAGGAGATGGTGTCGACCAGCAGCAGCGCGGGGTGGCCGGCCGCGTCGATCGCGTCGCGGACCTCGGCGACCCGGCTCGTGACGCCCGTGGAGGTCTCGTTGTGCACGACGGTCACGGCCCGGATCGCGTGGCCCGGGTCGGCGGCGAGGCGCTCGTGGACGACCTCGGGGTCGGCGCCGTGGCGCCAGTCGCCTTGGACCCAGTCGACCTCCAAACCGAGCCGCTCGGCCATCGCGCGCCACAGCGTCGCGAAGTGGCCGGTCTCGAAGGCGAGCACGCGGTCGCCGGGGGAGAGGGTGTTGACCAGCGCCGCCTCCCACGCGCCAGTGCCCGACGACGGGTAGACGACGACGGGGCCGCTGGTCTGGAAGATCCGCCCGAGCCCCTCGAGCACTTCGTGGCCGAGCGCGGCGAAGTCCGGCCCGCGGTGGTCGATGGTCGGCGCGTCGATGGCCCGCAGGACCCGATCCGGCACGTTCGTGGGACCAGGGATCTGCAGGAAGTGGCGGCCGCTGCGGCGGGCCACGGGGCTCATGGCGCCTCCTCTGCCGGGGTGCGAGGCGGGCCAGCGTAGCGTGTATCCCAGCGGCCGGTCGGGTAAGCGCGCCGAGGGAGGAGGGCCCCACTTTGGCGGCACGTCTCGAGGTCGACACCACCCGTTCGCTCACCGGCGCGCACGACCCGTCAGCGGCCGCGCTGGAAGCCGCGCTGCGGCGTGAGCTGCGCGGCGAGGTGGCCGCCGACGCCTACTCGCGCCACCTGTTCGCGACCGACGCGAGCATGTTCGCCGCCGAGCCGCTGCTGGTCGTCTTCCCGCGCGACGCCGCGGACGTCGCCGCCACCGTCGAGCTGGCCGGCCGCCACGGCGTGCCGGTCGTCATTCGCGGCGCCGGCACGAGCCTGTCGGGGCAGACGATCGGCGCCGGCGGGGTCGTCATGGACACCTCGCGCCACATGAACGCGATCCGCGAGCTTGATCCCCGCAGCCTGCGCGTCCGCGTCGGCCCGGGGGTCGTCCAGGAGGACCTCAACCGCGCGGCCCACGCGCACGGGCTGGGCTTCGGCCCGGACACCTCGACCGCGAACCGGGCCACGATCGGCGGGATGATCGGCAACAACTCCTCGGGCAGCCACTCGATCGTCTACGGCTCGACGATCGAGCACGTGCACGAGCTCGAGGTGGTCCTCTCCGACGGCAGCCGCGCCACGCTCGGCCCGGTGGCCGAGGCCGAGCGCGCCCGCCGCGCGGAGGCGGCGACGCTCGAGGGCACGCTGTACCGCCGGCTGCCGCAGCTGCTCGCCGACCACCGGCGAGCGATCGCCGAGGACTACCCGCGCCACTGGCGCCAGGCCGGCGGCTACCGGCTCGACCGGCTCGCGCGCGACCCGTTCGACCTCGCCCGCCTTGTCGTCGGCTCGGAGGGCACGCTGGTGGCGATCACCGAGGCGACCGTCGGCCTCGTCGAGCTGCCAAAGGCGCGCCAGTTCGCGGTCGGGCACTTCGACTCGGTCGACGCCGCCATCGCGGCGACCGACGACGCGCTCGCGCTGCACCCGGCCGCGGTGGAGCTGATCGACGGCAAGATCCTCGAGCTCTCGCGACGCAAGCTCGAGTTCCGGCGGCTGGCGAGCGTGCTCGAGGGCGAGCCCGAGGCGCTGCTGTTCGTGACCTTCTTCGCCGACACGCCGGCCGCCGCGGGCGAGCAGCTCGACCGGCTGGAAGCGGCGTGGCGCGAGCACGGTCACGGCTACCACGTCCTGCGCGCCGAGACCCCGGCCGAGCAGGACGCGCTGACCAAGGTGCGCAAGTCCGGCCTCGGGCTGCTGATGGCGGCCAGCAGCGGCGCCAGGCGGCCGCTGGCCTTCATCGAGGACACCGCGGTGGCCCCCGAGCGCCTGGGCGACTACGTCCGCCGGCTGCGCGCGATCCTCGAGCGCCACGGGCTCGACGCCGGCTTCTACGGCCACTGCTCGGTCGGCTGCCTGCACATCCGGCCGTTCGTCGACCTGACCGAGCCCGGCGCCGTGGAGACCATGCGCTCGGTGGCCGAGGAGGTCGTCGAGCTCGTCGCCGAGTTCGAGGGGACCAACTCCTCCGAGCACGGCGACGGGCGCGCGCGCAGCGAGTTCAACCGCCGCATCTTCGGCGACGAGCTCTACGACGCGATGCGCGAGGTCAAGCGCCTCTTCGACCCCGACGGCCGGCTGAACCCGGGCGTGATGGTCGACGCCGACCCGATGACCGAGCGCCTGCGCGACCCCGCCCTGCCGGCGCCGGTCCCGCTGCAGACGCGGCTCTCCTTCGGCGACCACGGCGACCACGGCGGCATGCGCAGCGCCGCCGACCGCTGCCAGCGGATCGGCGCCTGCCGCAAGACCGGCATCGGCGTGATGTGCCCGTCCTACATGGTCACGCGCGAGGAGGAGCACGCCACCCGCGGGCGCGCCAACGCGCTCGTGCACGCGCTCTCCCAGCCCGACCCGAAGGCGGCGCTGGGCGACGAGCGGCTGCACGGCATCCTCGACCTCTGCCTGGAGTGCAAGGCGTGCAAGAGCGAGTGCCCGCTGAGCGTCGACATGGCCTCGCTGAAGAGCGAGTTCCTCTCCCACTACCAGGACATCCACGGCGTCCCGCTGCGGTCGCGGCTGTTCGGCGCCATCCGGGCGCTCAACCGGCTCGGCGCGGCGACGGCGCCGCTGTCGAACCTGCCGGGGCGCCTGGCGCCGCTGCGCGGTCTGCTCGAGCGCCACGGCGGGATCGCGCGCGAGCGCCCGCTGCCGCGCTTCGCGCGCGAGTCGCTCGTGCGCTGGGACCGCCGGCGGGCGCGCGCTGGTGCGAGCAGCCGCGGCGAGGTCGTCTTCCTCGCCGACTCCTTCACCACCTTCACCGAGCCGGGAGTCGGCCGCGCGGCGATCGAGCTGCTCGAGGCCGCCGGGCACCGCGTGCGCCTGGAGAGCGCCGGCTGCTGCGGGCGGGCGAGCATCTCCAAGGGCCTGCTCGACCAGGCCAAGGGGATGGCGGCCGACATGGTCGAGCGGCTGGCGCCCGACGCCGAGCGCGGCGTGGCGATCGTCGGCTGTGAGCCCTCGTGCCTGCTGACGCTGCGCGAGGAGCACCTCAGCCTCCTGCCGGGCGACCCGCGCGCCGAGGCCGTCGCCGGCCAGGCGAAGCTCGTCGAGGAGCTCCTGCTCGAGGCGCTCGACGACGGCGCGCTGCGCCTCGACCCGGGCGCCCCGGTCAGCGGCCGGCGCATCCTCTTCCACGGCCACTGCCACCAGAAGGCGCTGGCGGGCACGGCGGCCACGGTCGAGTTGCTGCGGCGGATCCCGGGGTCAGAGGTGGTCGAGCTCGACGCGGGCTGCTGCGGCATGGCCGGCTCGTTCGGCTTCGAGGCCGAGCACTACGACCTGTCGATGCGGATCGGGGAGATGCGGCTGTTCCCGGCGGTGCGGGCGGAGGGCCCGGAGACGCTGATCGCCGCGACGGGCGTCTCCTGCCGACAGCAGATCGCTCACGGGACAGGGTGGAGGGCGCGACACCCGGTGCAGCTGATCCGCGACGCGCTCGCCACCGGCTGAGGAGGAGGGCCTCATGTCCAACGAAGTCATCTCCATCATCGTCCTCGTCGCGATCTTCGTGATCGCGACGGTGCTGCCGATCAACATGGGAGTGCTCGGGCTCGTCGCGGCGTTCCTGCTGAGCCTCGCGATCGGCGTCTCCGAGGACGACCTGGTGGGCGGCTTCCCCGGCGATCTGTTCGTCGTGCTGGTCGGCGTCACCTACCTGTTCGCGATCGCCAAGAACAACGGCACGGTCGATTGGCTGGTGGGAGCGGCGGTCCGGGCGGTGGGCGGGCGCGTGGTGCTGATCCCGTGGGTGATGTTCGTGGTCGCCGCCATCCTGACCTCGGTCGGCTCCGTGGTCCCCGCGGCGGTGGCGATCATCGCGCCGGTCGGCCTGCGCTTCGCGGTCAAGTACAACATCAACCCGGTCCTGATGGGCCTGCTGGTCATCAACGGCGCGGGCGCCGGCGGCTTCTCGCCGATCAGCGTCTGGGGCGTGATCGTCGACGGCGTGACCTCGGAGGCCAACCTCGCCGAGAACCCGTTCCTGCTGTGGGCCGGCTCGTTCTGCTTCAACCTCGCGCTGAGCGTCGTCGCGTTCGTGCTCTTCGGCGGGCGCGAGCTGTTCGGCCGGCGCGAGTCGGCCGACGAGCCGGGCGAGCGGCAGGCGCCGTCGCCGTCCGCGCGCCCGGGCATCGCCGGCGGCGCGGGTGACGCGCCGGCCGCCGACGAGGACGACGACGAGCCCGTCACGACGCTCGACCGCGACCGCATCCTGACCCTCGTCGGCATCGGCGTCCTCGTCGTCGTCGCGCTGGCCTTCGACGTCGACGTCGGCTTCGTCGCCCTCTCCGTCGCGCTCGTGCTCTCGCTGATCAACCCGACGGCGACCAAGGGCGCCGTCGGCCAGGTCGCGTGGCCCACCGTGCTGCTGATCTGCGGCGTGGTGACCTACGTCTCGCTGATGGAGACGATCGGGACGATCGACTACCTCGGCGAGGAGGTCGCGAACTTCGGCACGCCGCTGATCTCGGCGCTGCTGATCTGCTTCATCGGCGCAGCGGTGTCGGCGTTCGCCTCGACCACCGGCATCCTCGGCGCGCTGATCCCGCTGGCGGTCCCGTTCCTTGAGACGGGCGCGGTCGGCGCGGTCGGCATGATCATCGCGCTGGCGATCTCCTCGTCCGTGGTCGACTCCAGCCCGTTCTCGACCAGCGGCGCGCTGGTGGTCGCCAACAGCCCGGAGGACCGCCGCGACTTCGTGTTCAAACGGCTCATGCAGTGGGGGATCAGCCTGATCTTCATCGCCCCGCCGATCGCCTGGCTGATCTTCGTCGTGCCCGGGTGGTTGTGATGGCCGAGCCGCTGCTGGCGCCGGTGCTGGAGCTGGGCGGCGACCGCCCGGCGCTGCGGGTCGGCGACCGTGCACTCTCCTACGGTGAGCTGCGCGAGGCCGCCGCCGCCGTGGCGGCGCGCCTGGACGGGGTGCAGCGGGCGGCGGTGTGGGCCGAGCCGACGCTCGAGACCTGCGTCACCGTCGTGGCGGCGCTGTGCGCCGGGATCCCGCTCGTGCCGGTCAACCCGAAGCTCGGGGCCTCCGAGCTGCGCCACGTGCTCTCCGACAGCGCGCCCGAGGTCATCGCGGGCGCGCCGGCTGGGACGCTCGACGACGTCGAGGACGCCCCGCGAGCACTGGAGGTCGACCTCTCCGAGCGCGGCGGCGAGTTGGGCGGCGAGGCGCTGGACCCCGAGCAGCCGGCGCTGATCATCTACACCTCGGGCACCACGGGCGCGCCGAAGGGCGCCGTGCTCTCGCGCCGGGCGGTGGCCTCGAACCTCGACGGGCTCGCGGACGCGTGGGACTGGACCGCGGATGACGTGCTGGCCCACGGGCTGCCGCTCTTTCACGTCCACGGGCTGGTGCTCGGGCTGCTCGGCCCGCTGCGCCTCGGCGGCGAGCTGCGCCACCTCGTGCGCTTCGAGCCTCAGGCCGCCGCCGGCGCGCTGCGCGACGGCGCGACGCTGCTCTTCGGCGTGCCGACGATGTACCACCGCCTCGGGCGCGAGGCCGAGGCGGATGACGCGATCGGCGAGGGGCTCAAGCACGCGCGCCTGCTGGTCTCGGGGTCGGCGCCGCTGCCCGCGCCGGAGTTCGAGCGCGTGCGCGAGCTGTGCGGGCAGGAGATCGTCGAGCGCTACGGCCTCACCGAGACGCTGATGAACACCGCGGTGCGCGCGGACGGCGAGCGCCGCCCCGGCTACGTCGGCCCGCCGGTGCCGGGCGTCGAGGTGCGCCTCGTCGCCGACGACGGCTCAGACGTCGAGGCCTCCGACGACGAGACGATCGGCGAGGTGGCCGTCCGCGGCCCGAACCTGTTCAGCGAGTACCTCAACCGCCCGGAGGCGACCGCCGAGGCCGTGCGCGACGGCTGGTTCTTCACCGGCGACATCGCCACGCGGGCGCCCGACGGCTACTGGCGCATCGTCGGGCGTCGCTCGACGGACCTGATCAAGACCGGCGGCTACAAGGTCGGCGCCGGCGAGGTCGAGGTGGCGCTGCTCGACCATCCCGGCGTCGCCGAGGCGGCGGTGACCGGCGAGCAGGACCCCGACCTGGGCGAGAAGATCGTCGCCTGGGTCGTCGCCGACGACCGCGCCGAGCGCCCGGACGAGCGCGCGCTGGCCGACCACGTCGCCGCCGAGCTCGCGCCCCACAAGCGCCCGCGCGACATCCGCTTCCTCGACGAGCTGCCGCGCAACGCGATGGGCAAGGTCGTCAAGCAACGACTGGGGGAGTAGCGCGTGGCCGAGGCCCCGGCCGCGGTCGCGCGGCGGCTGGCGGTCAGGTCACCGAGTGGCGGATGGTCGAGGCCAAGCCGGCCGAGAGGGCGCGCCGCCGTACCCCCGGCTGACGCTGCCCCCGGCGCCGGCGGCGGCGCTCATCCTGAACCTCGGGGCGCCGTTCCGCATCCGCGCCGCATCGACGTCGAGGCGGCCGAGTACGCCGACGGCGTCGGTGGTCACCACGCCAACCCGCGCCTTTGAGTTCGGCTACCCGCCAGGGCCCCGGTCGGTCGGCGTGCACTTCAAGCCGTGGGGGCTGTTCCTGCCGATGCCTGCCGCCGAGCTGTGCGACCGGCCGGCCTCAGCGATCGCCGGGGGCCCCAGACCAGACTTGGCGCTCCCGAGACGTCAGCATGGGCACTTCCCGAGCAGAGGAAAGAGCCCATGGGCAAGGTGGTCCTTTACAGCACGGTGTCGGTGGACGGTTTCATCGCGGACGAACACGACCAGCCCGGCCCACTGTTCGACTGGCTGTCCAGCGGTGACGTCCCGCTCGACGAGACCGGGCAGTTGACCGTGACGCAGGCGTCCTACGACCACACCCGGGCGTACTGGGACCAGATCGCAGTGACGATCGCCGGCCGCCACGTCTTCGACCTCACGGACGGCTGGGACGGCACGCCACCGGGCGGGATCGACCACGTGGTCGTCGTGTCGCACCGGCCGGCGCCCGAGGGCTGGCGCCCCGAGGCGCCGTTCCACTTCGTCGACGGCGTCGAGGCGGCCGTGGCCAAGGCACAGGAGCTCGCGGGCGACCGCACGGTCGAGGTCGCCGCCGGCGACGTCGGCGGCCAGGTGCTGGCCGCAGGGCTCGTCGACGAGGTCGCCATGGACGTCGCGCCCGTGGTGCTCGGGTCGGGCAAGCGCTACTTCGGGTCGGTCGACGCACAGCACCTGCTGGAGGATCCCGACGTGGTGATCCGAGGCAACCGGGTGCTCCACGTGCGCTATCGGGTGCGCCGATGACCGATCGCCCGGCACCGACCATCGGCTGACTCGGCGCGTCGCCCGCGTCGCCTGCGCGACACTGTCTCGAGACCACCCGGAATCGAGGAGACAGGCCATGGCGACCGAGGTCAACGAACGCGAGGCGCGAGAGGTCGCAGAGGCGGCGCGCGAGGACGACTGGAAGCTCCCCAGCTTCGGCAAGGAGCTCTTCCTCGGACGCTTGAAGCTCGACCTCATCCACCCGCAGCCGAAGCTCGACCCGGCTGCCGTGGAGAAGGGCGAGGCGTTCCTCGACCGGTTGCGCACGTTCCTGGAAGAGCACGTCGACGCGCTGGCGATCGAGCGCGAGGACCACATCCCCGACAGCGTCGTCGACGGCCTCAAGGACCTCGGCGCGCTCGGGATGAAGGTGCCCGAGGAGTACGGCGGCCTCGGGCTCTCGCAGGTCTACTACAACCGCGCGCTGATGCTGGTCGGCTCGGCGCACTCCTCGCTCTCGACGCTGCTCTCGGCCCATCAGTCGATCGGCGTCGCCGAGCCGCTGCAGCTGTTCGGCTCAGAGGAGCAGAAGCGCAAGTGGCTGCCGCTGGTCTCGAGCACCCACATCTCGGCGTTCCTGCTCACCGAGCCCGACGTCGGCTCAGACCCGGCACGGCTCGCCGCGACCGCGACGCCGACCGAGGACGGCACGGGCTACACGCTCAACGGGCGCAAGCTGTGGGCGACCAACGGGGCGATCGCCGACGTGGTGGTCGTGATGGCACAGGTGCCCAAGGACGAGGCAGCCGGCCGTCGCGGCGGCATCACCGCCTTCGTGGTCCCGTGCGACGACGACGGGGTGACCGTCGAGCACCGCAACTCCTTCATGGGGCTGCGCGGGATCGAGAACTCCGTGACGCGCTTCGACGACGTCTTCGTGCCCACCGAGAACGTCATCGCGCGCGAGGGCCAGGGCCTCAAGGTCGCGCTGACGACGCTCAACACCGGCCGCCTCGCCCTCCCCGCGATCTGCGTCGGCGTGAGCAAGTGGGCGACGAAGATCGCGCGCGAGTGGTCCGCGGAACGGGTGCAGTGGGGTCAGCCGGTCGGCAAGCACGACGCGGTCGCCCAGAAGGTGGCCTTCATCGCCGCCAGCGCCTTCGGCCTGGAGGCCATGCTCGACGTCGCCAGCCGCCTGGCCGACGACAAGAAGGCCGACATCCGCATCGAGGCCGCGATCGCGAAGCTCTACGGCTCAGAGCTCGGCTGGAAGGTGATCGACGAGCTCATGCAGGTCCGCGGCGGGCGCGGCTACGAGACGGCCGAGTCGCTGAAGGCGCGCGGCGAGAAGCCCGTCCCCGTCGAGATGCACCTGCGCGACATGCGCATCAACCGCATCTTCGAGGGCTCGACGGAGATCATGCACCTGCTGATCGCGCGCGAGGCGCTCGACCAGCACCTGCAGGTCGCCGGCGACCTGCTCGACGCCGACACCGACCTCGCCGCCAAGGCCCGCAGCGCGGCCGGCGCCGGCAACTTCTACGCCCGCTGGCTGCCGAGCCTGGTCGTGGGGGAGGGGCGCAAGCGCCACGCCTACGAGGACGAGTTCGGCGCCCTGGCCGAGCACGTGCGCTTCGCCGAGCGCACCTCGCGCAAGCTCGCGCGCTCGATCTTCATGGCGATGAGCCGCTGGCAGGCCAAGCTCGAGCGCAAGCAGGCGGTGCTGGGCCGGCTGGTCGACGTCGGCGCCGAGCTGTTCGCGATCTCGGCCACGGTGGTCTACGCGACCACGGTCGCGCGCGAGCAGCCCGAGCGGGCAGAGTCGGCCGCCGAGCTGGCCGACCTGTTCTGCCGGCAGTCGCGCCGGCGGATCGACGCGCTGTTCGCGAGCCTGTGGGCCAACGACGACGACCAGGCCTACGGGCTCGCCCAGCAGACGCTCAAGGGCCGCTACACGTGGCTCGAGGAGGGGATCATCGACCCCTCGGGCACGGGGCCGATGATCGCCGGGCAGCCGGAGTCGGTGACGGCCGGGTCGTCCTGACCGGGCAGCCACCGGCCCGGGTGGCCAGCCGCGCGGCTGCCCTCCGGACTACAGGTCGAGCACGAGTCGCAGGGCTGACTCGACCTGCCGGAGCTCGTCGAAGCTGAGCCGGCCGACCGTCTCGCCCAGGCGGCTCGGGTCGATCGCAGCCGTCTGCTCGGCGAGCACGCGTGTCGTGCGCTCGGAGATGACGACCTCGGGCCGGAAGCTCGCCGGACGTGCCGAGCTGGACGTCGGCGCCACGAGCCACGTCGACAACGGAAGCTGATCCGATTGGACGACGACCGCATAGCGAAGGCTCTGCTGCTCGTGGCCTCTCGCATCCCGCGGCGCTCGAAGCCGGAAGACCTCACCACGCACGCAGCGTCTCCATGTCCCGCAGCACTTGCGCCGCCTCGGCCCGATCCTGCTCGTCGGCCGCAAGTGCCTCGGCTTCGGCGCGGAGCGTCGCACTGGCACGTTCGCGCGCCGCGTCGATCAAGGCCGCGCGGACTGCGGTGGACACCGGCGTGCCGTCCCGGGTCAGGACCGCGAGCGCTCGAGCAGCGTCTTCGTCCGGGCGAAAGGTGATCGTGTCAGCCATCCGCAAAGTGTCGCACAAAGTGTAAGCCCGCCGGCCGCCTCCGGCCCGGCGTCTGAGATGATCGCCGTGGTGCAGCGAAGACCCTAGACCTACGCGCTTTTCCCCCGGCCGCCGCCTCGCGGGTGCATCAGCCTGCCCTGCACCCGAGAGGAGATTCCGACGTGCCCGAGATCCGACGCATCGACCCGGCCGAGGCCGAGGCGGTCACCGAGCTGTGGGACGAGCTCGGCCGTAGCGTGCCCGACGGCGGCGCCCTGGCGCCGCGGGGCCGGCGCAACCTCGCCGCCATGCTCGTCCTGGCCGCGGGCAGCCCGCGCGCGGCGTGCTTCGTCGCCGTCGGCGACGACGGCGAGGTGCAGGCCTTCGCGATGGCCGAGCTGCTCGACGACGGCCTGCTCCCCGCGCGCTACGGCGAGCTGCAGGAGCACTTCGCCCGCGGCGACGCGGCGCTCGAGCAGGCCGTGTGCGAGGCGGCCATCGCCTGGTTGTGGGAGCACGACCTGTGGGTGGTCCGCGCCGAGGTCGACCTCGACGCCCCGCGCGAGGCGCTGATGGCCGCCCTCGGCTTCACGCCCGAGGCGCTGCGCCACGCGACCTACCGCGGCTGACCCGCAGGGACGAGCGGCCGGGCGAAGGCCCGGCCGCTCGAGGGAGGGAGGAGAGAATCGCCGCTCGCGAGCGACGACCATTAGCAAATTAGCAAAGTCTCAGCAAGCGTGTTCATCCTCAGCCGCGGCGGAAGCCGGTGGGTGCAGGATCCGCCGGCAGCGGGCTCGCCGGCAGGCCGCCGGGCGGGTCGGCGAGGTTGAAGCCGCCCGGCGCGACGTCGTTGTGCGCGTCCGGGTGGAAGAGCGAGGCGAGCAGCTGGACCTGGCCGCGGCCGACGCCCTGCTCGCCCATGCCGCCGCCGTACAGGCGCACGCCCTCGGCCGCGCAGCGGTCGTAGAGGTCCAGCAGCGCCCGCAGGCCGCCGATGCGCGACGGCTTGACGTTGACGATGCGGGCCGCGAGCGGCTGGCGGGCGAGGTCGTCGAAGGTGAGGATCGGCGCGTCGTAGGCGACGCGGTGCTGGTGATCCGCGAGCCGCTCGGCGACCTCGGGCAGGTCGTGCGGGTCCTCGAGCACCGCGTCGGGGAAGGCGGTGAGCGCGTGGTCGTAGAGGGCGAGCAGCGCGTCGAGCTCGGGTAAGTCGAGGCCGTAGCGGCCCTTGAAGTCGACCGTCTCGACCGCGCCGGTGGCGGCGAGCTCGTTCATCAGCGCGGGCGTCCAGTCCGCCACGGCGTCGAGCTTGAGGCGCAGCCCCGGGTAGCGGTCCAGGCGGCGGTGGATCGTGGCGATGTCGGGCGGGTCGCCGAGCCCGAGCGAGTTGACGAAGCCCACCGGCTGCGGCTCGCGCCCGAGCACCTCGTGCAGCGAGCGCCCGGCCTGGCGCAGCGCCAGGTCCAGCGCCGCCGACTCGTACGTCCAGCGGCGGAAGTGGTGCGCGAGCGGCCACTCCGGCTCGGCCGGCCACAGCGCGAGGGTGTCGAGGTGATCGCAGAAGCCGGCCAGCGTCCACTCGCCGGCGAGCGGCAGCGACGGGCCGGCGGCGAGCAGCGCCTCCTGCTCGTCGTAGATGTCCTCGCCGAGCCCGTCGGTGCCGGCGCCGAGCAGGCGGACGTGCGTGGTGACGCGCTCGTAGCCCGACCCCGGCGGCGCGTCGATGCGCTCCAGCGCGTAAGACTCGACCACCAGCGGCAGCTCGGCGAGGCGCGGCCACAGCGTCATGCCCGCATCCTCATCACTTCGCCTGCCAGAACGCAAGCTCTCCACCGGTCGCGGTCGCCACGACGCTGCGCCAGCCGGCCGGGCCCTCGCGCGGCTCAAGCAGCACCGCGGCGCCGAGCTGCCGGGCCCGGTCCGTCGCCGCTGCGATCTCCTGGACCTTGACGTAGGGCAGCCACACCGGTCGCGGGGTCGCGCACTCGACGATGCCGCCGCCGAGCCCGCCGCCCAGCCCGAGCGCGAGATAGGCGCCCTGGCGCATGCCGATCGACTCGGCCGGCCAGCCGCACAGCTCCGCGTAGAGGTCGCGGGCGCGCGCGAGGTCGCCCGTGTGCAGCTCCAGGTGGACCACCGGATGGCTGGTGAGATTCGTCATGTGCCTGCTCCCCACCGGCGTAGACCCGGCCCGCGGCGAGAACTCATCGGCGCCCGGCCGGGAAGCCGGTCTGGTCTAATCCTGGGGCAGAGATGGCTCCCCGAGAGAGCGTCGCCACCCTCACCGAGACCGAGCTCCTCGACGCGGCCCGTGGCGGCGACGAGGCGGCCTTCGCGCGGCTCGTCGAGCCCCACCGCGGGCTCCTGCACGCGCACTGCTACCGGATGCTCGGCTCTGTGCACGACGCCGAGGACGCGCTCCAGGACGCGCTGCTGCGGGCGTGGAAGGGCCTGCCCCGCTTCGAGGGGCGCAGCGCGGTGCGCACGTGGCTGTACACGATCGCGACGAATACGTGCCTGAACCTGATCGCCCGGCGGCCCAAGCGCGTGCTGCCGGTGGACTACACCGGGGCGGCCGACCCGCACGGCGGCCCGGGCGAGCCGGTCGTCGAGTCGGTGTGGCTCGAGCCCTACCCGGACGCCGGCCTGTCCGTGGGGGAGGGCCCCGCCGGCCCCGGCGCGCTCTACGAGCAGCGCGAGGGCGTCGAGCTCGCGTTCGTCGCTGCGCTTCAGCACCTGCCCCCTAGCCAGCGCGCCGTGCTGATCATGCGCGAGGTGCTCGGCTTCTCGGCCAAGGAGGTGGCCGAGACGCTCGACACGACCGTCGCGGCGGTCAACAGCGGCCTCCAGCGGGCCCGCAAGGCCGTGGAGGAGCGCACCCCGGCGCAGAGCCAGCAGGCGACGCTGCGGGCGCTCGGCGACGACGAGCTGCGCGCGATCGTCGACGCCTACGTCGAGGCGTGGGAGCGCGGCGACGTCGACGCGGTCGTCGCCCGGCTGACCGAGGACGCGACGCTCACGATGCCGCCGCTGGCCAGCTGGTTTCGCGGCCACGATGCGCTGCGGACCTTCCTGTCCGGCTGGCCGCTCTCGGGCGCCTGGCGCTGGCGGCACGTCGCCGGGATCACCGCGAACGCCCAGCCGGCCATCGGCTGCTACGCGTTCGACGAGGCGATCGGCTGCTACCTGCCCTTCGCGCTCGAGGTCCTCGGCCTGCGCGGCGACCGGATCGCCGAGATCACCGCCTTCGTGGTCCGCGCGACGCCGTCGCCGGAGCGCGAGGTCTACGCCCGCTGGATCGACCAGCCGCTCGAGCCCGCGCCGCTGCTCGCGGCGTTCGGGCGCTTCGGCCTGCCCGAGCGGCTGGACTGACTGTCGCCCCCGTAGCGCTACGAGTTGGCGCTACGGAGTGCGGGTAACGGATAGGGCGGACGCGTGCAGGCCGTTGCCGGGCTCCTGGCCAGGGGTTAGAGTCGGCCGCCCATGCCCAACGGAGATCACAGGCCCCCGCCGTCATGATCGGCCTGCAGACGCTGGTCGAGGGGAGCGTGCGCCTCGGCGTCGGGGCCGGGCGCGAGGCGCTGCGGCCGATGGCCTACGCCGTCACCACCGGTCGCCGGGTCAGCGCCCAGCTCGTGCTCGACGGGCTCGACGCGCTGCTCGGCTCCGCGCTCGCCGAGATCGCGGCCGACCGGGTGCTGGCCAGCCCGTGGACCGAGCGCACCATCGCCAAGGCGCTCACCGGCCCCGTGGTCGAGGTGCTCGACACCGACGCGATCGAGCAGGTGCTCGACCGGGCGGAGGCGGCCGGCGCCGTGCAACGACTCGCCGACCGCGTGCTGGGCGGACCCGAGCTCGAGCGCGTGGTGGCGCTCACGGTGGACAGCCCGGCGGTCGAGCGCGCGGTGATGCGGACGCTCGAGAGCGACGGGATGGAGCGCCTCGTCGCCCAGATGGTCGACAGCCCGGGAATGGAGCGGATCATCGCGCGTGCGGTCGAGAGCCCGGGCATGCAGCGGATCGTCACGGGCGCCGTCCAGAGCCCCGGCATGGAGCGGGTGGTCGCCAGCGTGTTCGAGAGCCGCCTGCTCGACGAGGTGGTCGAACGGCTCCTGGCGAGCGAGGAGCTGTGGCGGCTGGTCGACGAGGTCGCGCGCAGCCCGGCCGTGACCGACGCGGTCACCCAGCAGACCGCCGGCTTCGCCGACCAGGTCGCGGTCGACGTGCGCAACCGCTCGCGCAGCGGCGACGAGCTCCTCGAGCGCACGACGCGGCGCCTGCTGCGCCGCCGGCCGCGCCCCGATCCGCCCGCCGGTCCGCTGACCGGGCCGCCCGCCGGCCCGCTGATCCACCCCGAGAAGCCGTGACGGATGGCGGCGACTACGCCGGGTTCGTCACGCGCTTCATCGCCTTCGGCGTCGACCTGGTGATCATCAACGTCGTGGCCGCGGCGGTCGCGCTCGTCGTCGGCCTGGCCGCCTCGGCGCTGGGCGTGTCGCAGTCGATCGTCAACGCGACGCTCGGTCTCGGTGGGTTGACGTTCCTGCTGTGGTCGGCCGGCTACTTCGTGACCTTCTGGTCGACGGCCGGCCAGACGCCGGGCGCGCGGCTGATGGGCATCCGCGTGATGGGCGCCGAGGGCGAGCCGGCGATCCGCCCGCGCCGGGCCGTCGTGCGCCTCTTCGGCATGGCGCTGGCCGCCCTGCCGTGCTTCGCCGGCTTCCTGCTCGTGCTCGTCGACGACCGCCGCCGCGGCCTGCACGACCGGCTCGCGCGCACCGTCGTCGTCTACGTGCCGCAGGAGCGGCGCGTGGTGCGGCGGACGACCGCCCAGCTCAGCTGAGGCCGGCCATCCGCCGGGCCATCGGGGACGATGCGCGCGTGGGCGGTCCGACGCAGCTCCAGCTGGTCCGCCCCGAACGCGGCGGCGGCCGCGGATTGCGGGTGCGGATCTGGCTCGCGGGCGCGGTGTGGTTGCCGGTGCTCGTCGCGAACCTGGTCGCGATCGCGCTCGGGATCACGCTGCCGTTCGTCGACGAGATCCTGGGCGACCAGCCGCTGCTGCCGATCGCCCTGTCGTCGGTCGAGCAGATCCTCGGGGCGCTCGCTGCAGGCATGATCACCTTCACGGGTGTCGTGTTCTCGGCGGTGCTCGTGGCGGCCCAGCTGCAGACGACCTCCTATTCGCCGCGGCTGGCGGCCAGGCTGCGGCGCGACCCCGTGGTCGTCGCCGCGCTGACGCTGCCGACCGCGACGGCCAGCTACGCGATGTTCGCGCTGGGGGCGATCGGCCGCGAGGCCGACCGCTCCGGCGACGACATCGCCTCGGCGCTCACGGTCGGGGCCGCCCTGCTGCTCGCGTTCGTGACCTTCGGCGTCTTCATCGCCCTCGTCCAGCGAGCGTTCGACAGCACGCAGATCGGCGGCATCTTCCGCGCGATCGTGCGGCGGACGGACCGCGTGATCGCCGACGTGCACCCGGTCGCCGAGGGTGCGGCGTCGGTGCCGCCGCGGATCGCCGGCGAGACCGAGCTCGAGATCACCCACTCCGGTCCGCCCGGGGTGCTCGCGTCGATCGACCGCGGCGCGCTCCTGCGCCTGGCGCGCGCCGGCGGCGCGTTCGTCGAGGTCGTGCCGATGGTCGGTCACTACATCTCCGCCGGCACCGTCGTGCTGCGCCTGCGGCTGCCAGGGCCCGGGCAGGCGCCGCCGGACGAGCTGACCCGCCGCGTCTTGATCCTCGCCCGCCAGCGGACCATCGACCAGGATCCGGCCTTCGGCCTGCGCATGCTGGTGGACATCGGGATCCGCGCGCTCTCCCCGGCCGTCAACGACCCCACCACCGCCGTACAGGCGCTGGACTGCATCGAGACGCTGCTGATCGAGCTCTACCGCAGGCGGCCGGCGTCGACGATCGTCGCCGGCGACGACGGGACGCCGCGGGGCCTGTTCCGGGCGCCGGCCTGGGAGCAGTACCTCGACCTCGGGCTGATGGAGATCCGCCACTACGGAGGCGGCTCGATCCAGGTGGCGCGGCGCCTGCGGGCGGTCTACGAGCGCCTCGGCGGGATCACCGACGGAGCGGCCCGTGCGCGCGTCGAGCTCGAGCAGCGGCTGCTCGACGAGGCGCTCGCGGCCGCGTTCCCGGACGTCGACGAGCGCGAGATCGCCGGCCATCCAGACCGGCTGGGGCTGGGCAGCGCGGCCTGAGCGACCGCGCGCGCCTGCCCGGCGTCCATCCACAGCTCCCAGCGGGCGCCACCACGGCACCCAAGCTATCGCGGCCGGGCTCACGCCCGGCAACGTCAGGGGTCGTCAGTCGTCCAGCACCTGTTCGAAGCCACCCCAGAACATCCGCCGGCCGTCGAAGGGCATCTCCATGTTCGTCATCTCGGGGTCGGCGCGCATCTTCTCGTTCGCCGCGTCGCGGGTCGCCTTGTCCGGATACTCGATCCAGCTGAAGATGACGGTCTCGTCGTCCTTGGCCTGGGTGGCACGGAAGAAGTCGGTCACCTCGCCCCGCGGCACGTCGTCTCCCCAGCATTCGGTCACGCGGGTGGCGCCCAGCTTCTTGAAGTACTCGGCGCCCTGCTTGGCGCTATCGATGTACGCCTCACGGTTGGCGGTCGGCACGGCCGCGACGAAGCCTTCGATGTACGGCATGGAGCCTCCTGGCGAGGGACGGGGGCCGCGCGGACGTTAGAGCGCGATCCAGGTGGTCTTGAGGTTCGTGTACTGCTCGAGCGCATGCAGCGAGCGGTCGCGGCCCCCGCCGGAGGCCCCGAAGCCGCCGAACGGGGTGGTCATCTCGGACTGGTCGTAGGTGTTCACCCACACCGTCCCTGCCCGCAGCGCACGCGACACCCGGTGCGCCGTGGAGACGTCCCGCGTCCAGACGCCGGCGGCCAGCCCGTACGGCGTGTCGTTGGCCACCCGCACCGCCTCCTCGACGTCGCCGGCGGGCAGGACGGCGAGCACCGGCCCGAAGACCTCCTCGCGCGCGACCGCCATCGAGGGGTCGACGTCCTCGAGCACCGTCGGGGCGACGTAGGTGCCGCCAGCGACGACCTCCGCCCGGCCGCCGCCGGTGACCGCACGGGCGCCGTCGGCGACGGCGCGGTCGAGGTGGCCGACGACCGTCGCCAGCTGCTCCTCGGAGACGATCGCGCCGATCTGGGTCTCGGGGTCGAGCGGGTCGGCCAGGCGCAGCTCGCCGGCCAGCTGGGCGATCCGCTCGACCAGCGGCTCGCGCACGGAGCGCTCGACCACCAGCCGCGTGCCGGCGTGGCAGGTCTGCCCGGCGTTGAAGAAGACGCCCCAGGCGACGGCCTGCGCGACGGCCTCGAGGTCGGGCGCGTCGGCGAGCACGACCTGCGGGCTCTTGCCGCCCAGCTCGAGGCTGACCGCCTTGCCGTTGGACTCCGCCGCGTAGCCGAGGAAGCGCCGGCCGGTGGCCACCGAGCCGGTGAAGGCGATCTTGTCGACGTCCGGATGGCGGCCGAGCGGCTCGCCGGCCTCGGCCCCGAAGCCCGGCACGACGTTGAGCACGCCGTCGGGGATCCCGGCCTCGGCGGCCAGCTCCGCGAGCCGCAGGGCGGACAGCGGGGACTGCTCGGCGGGCTTGAGCACGACGCTGTTGCCGGTGGCCAGCGCCGGCCCGAGCTTCCAGGCGGTCAGGATCAGCGGGTAGTTCCACGGGATGACCGCGCCGACCACTCCGAGCGGCTCGCGCGTGATCGTGGCCACCACGTCGGCGCCGGTGGGCGCGACCTCTCCGTAGACCTTGTCGATCGCGTCGGCGTACCACTCGATGCAGCCGGTGGCGGTGGGCACGTCGATGCGCAGCGCGTCGCCGATCGGCTTGCCGACGTCGAGCGCCTCGATCAGGGCGAGCTCCTCGCGGTGCTCGGCCATCAGCTCGGCCAGCCGCCGCAGGACCCGCCGGCGCCGCCGCGGCGACGCGGTCGCCCAGGCGCCGGCGGCGAAGGCGCGGCGCGCCGCCGCGACCGCGCGGTCGACGTCCTCGGCCCGGCAGCGCGCGACCGCCGCGATCACCGAGCCGTCGCGCGGCGTCGCGTCATCGAAGGTCTCGCCGGCCGCGGCCGGGACGAAGGCGCCGTCGATGAACGCCTCGGCGCGCGGGCGCAGGGCGGCGCCGCGCTCGCGCCAGTCGGTCGCGGTGGCGCTCGCCACCCCCACTCAGCTCTCGCTGTAGCCGCGGTCGGTGCCCGAGAAGCCCCAGTCGCGGATCGCGCGCGCCTGCACGGAGCGGGGATCGCGCACGGCCGCGAGGTCGTCGGCGGTCAGGATCCCGGTCGGGCGCCCGTCATCGTCGACGACGAACAGCCGGCGGACCCCCTGCGTCCCCATCTGGCGCTCGGCGTCCTCCAGCGAGGCGCCGCGCTCGACGGTGATGGGATCGCGCGAGGCGATGTCGGCGGCGGTCGTGGCGCCGGGATCGCGGTTGCCGGCCACCGCCCTGATCACGATGTCGCGGTCGGTCAAGACGCCGACGAGCCGCCCGTCGATCACGACCCCGAGCGCTCCGATCTCGCGGTGGTCCATGAGCTTCGCGCAGTCGGCGACGGCAGTCCCGGCGTCGACCACGTAGGGGCTCGGGGTCATGAACTGCTCAACCGTCCTGGCCATCGGTGCGTCCTTTGCTCAAAGCGGAGTGATACGTGCTGCGAGCACCATACCCGCGGCCCGCGGGTGGTCACCCGAGATCGATCTCCCGCCGCCCGCCGAAGCGCGGGAGGCCGTCGTCGGGGATCTCTTCCCACGGCACCGCGGAGTCCAGCCACTGGCGCCAGCGCGGCCGGATGCCCGGGTCGCCGTGCAGCGCGCCGAGCCGGACGCCGACCGTGCCGGTTCCGACCGGGTCGCCGCTGTAGAGGTGCCCGCCGCAGTGGGAGCAGAAGGACTTCGACATGCCGTCCGGCGGCTCCCAGGTACGGATCGCCTGCGCACCGGCCTCGAGCCGGAAGTCCTCGGCCGCGAGCATGGCGTTGGCGGTGGAGCTCGTCCCGCTCCGGCGCTGGCAGCGGGTGCAGTGGCAGTAGCCGGCCGTCCAGAACGGCCCGGTCACCCTGAAGCGGACGGTGCCACACAGGCACGAGCCGTGCAGCGGGGCGGCGGGGGAGGGCACGACCGCAGCCTACTCAGCCCGCTGGGACCCGCTCGACGCGTCCCAGCCCGCCGGGCGGCGCGGCCTTGTGCCCGCTGCCGCAGTCGAAGAGCACCACTTCGTCGCCCGCCCGCAGGTCGCCGCGTTCGCGCAGTACGGGCAGCGCGGCGAGCGCCGCGCCGGTCTCCGGCCCGACGTAGCCTGCGCCCAGCCGCCCGGCCAGCAGCTGTGCGGCCCCCAGCTCGTCCTCGCCGACCGCGACCGCCGTCCCGCCGGACTCCCGCAGCGCCGCGAGCACGAGCCGGTCGCCCACCGCGGCGGGGACCCGCAGCCCGGCGGCGCGGGTCTGCGCGTCCGGCCACGGCTCGGCCGTCTGCGCGCCGCGCTCGAACGCCCGCACGAACGGCGCGCAGCCCGCGGCCTGGACGGCGATCATGCGCGGCCGCGCGGGCCCGATGAAGCCGAGCGCCTCCAGCTCGGCGAACGCCTTCCACATCCCGACCAGGCCGGTGCCGCCGCCGGTCGGGTAGACGATCGCGTCGGGTAGCCGCCAGCCGAGGTCCTCGGCCAGCTCGAGCCCCATCGTCTTCTTGCCCTCGACGCGGTAGGGCTCCTTGAGCGTCGCGAGGTCGAAGGCGCCCTCCTCCTCCGCCACCTGCGCTGCGACCCGCCCGCACGCGTCGATGAGCCCGTCGACCACCAGCACGCGCGCCCCGCACGCCAGCGCCTCGGACACGTTCGGCTCGGGGACGTCGGCCGGGTAGACGACGGTCGCCTCGAGCCCCGCCGCGGCGGCGTAGGCGGCCAGCGCGCCGCCGGCGTTGCCGGCCGAGGGGGCGACCAGCGAGCGGGCGCCGAGCTCGCCGGCGCGGCTGACCGCGACCGCCATCCCGCGCGCCTTGAACGAGCCAGTCGGGTTCAGGCCCTCGGCCTTGAGGATGAGCCCCGGGACGCCGAGCGCGTCGCCGAGCCGCGGGACCGCCAGCAGCGGCGTGCCGCCCTCCCCGAGCGTCACGCGCCAGGCGGGATCGGCGACGGGCAGCAGCTCGGCCCAGCGCCACAGGCCGCCACCGCGCCGGGCCGACAGGCTCTCCGGCGTGAGCGTGTGGGCCACCCGCTCGAGGTCGTAGCGGGCCAGCAGTGGGCGGCCGTCGGCCGGGTCGAGCCCGATCAGCCGGTCGGCGGGATAGCGCGCCCCGGAGGCCGAGCCCTCGAGGTGGCTGAGGGCGGAGCTCCCGCTCACCCGGCCGTGCGGGCCGCGTCGCCGCGCTCCTCGCGACGGGTGAAGAGCAGGTTCACGCCCCACAGGATCAGGCCGATCAGCAACAGGCCGCCGGCGCGCAGGAAGACCTCGCCCTCCTGCTGGGTGAGCAGCCCGGCGCACACCAGCACGCCGATCACCGGGATGAAGGAGGGCACGACGAAGTGGTCGTGCTCGACGACGTCGCGGCGCGCGACCAGGACCGCGACGTTGACCCCGATGAAGGCGAGCAGCAGCAGCACGACCGTCGTGTCGGCCAGTGCCTCGAGGTCGCCGCTGGCGATCAGCCCCATCGCGACCAGCGTGGTGAAGGCGATCGCCACGACCGGCGTCCGCCGGCCCGGCAGCAGCGTACGGAACACGCCAGGGATGACGCGCTCGGAGCTCATGCCGTACAGCAGCCGCGAGGCGGTGATCAGGTTGATGAGGATCGTGTTCGCGAGCGCGAACAGGGCGATCGCGGCGAACAGCTTCGGTGGCACCGCGAGCGGGCCGAGGTCGACCACCTCCAGCAGCGGGCCGTCGGACTCCGCCAGCCGGTCGGTGGGGACCGACATCGAGGCCACGACGCTGACCGCGAAGTAGATGATCCCGCCGATCGCGAGGCCGCCGAACAGCGCGCGCGGGTAGGAGCGCCGCGGCTCCTGGACCTCCTCGGCGATGTTGACCGAGTCCTCGAAGCCGATCAGCGCGTAGAAGGCGAGCGCCGCGCCCGCCAGCACGAGGAACGGCGGGCCGGTGTCGCCCGACTTGAACTCGAACGCCCGTCCCGGATCGCCCTCGCCGCCGGACAGGAAGGCGATGCCGATGATCACCACGAGCAGCAGGCCGCCGAGCTCGATGAAGGTCAGCACGACGTTCAGTCGCGCCGACTCGCCGATCCCGCGCAGGTTGACCAGCGTGATCAGGCTGATGATCCCGATCCCGACGAGCACCGAGGGCAGCGAGACGAACTCGCTCAAGTAGTCGCCGCCGAAGGCGCGCGAGAGCGCGGCCGCCGAGGTGATCGAGCTCATCATCACCGCGAAGCCGAGCATGAAGGTCACGAACGGCCGGCCGAACGCCTTCTGGATGTAGAGCGCCGCGCCGCCCGCGCGCGGGTACTTGGTCACCAGCTCGGCGTAGGAGCCGGCCGTGAACAGCGCCAGCGCCAGCGCCAGCACGAAGCCGGACCAGATCGCGCCGCCGACCTCGCCGCCGACCTCGCCGACGAGCGCGTAGATGCCGCCGCCGACCATGTCGCCGACGACGAAGATGACGAGCATCGCGGGCGTGACGGCACGGCGCAGCGAAGTGCGTTCGTCGTCCGCCTGCTCGCGTGCCCCCCCGGCCTCCGCCATGCGCGCCGCAACCTACCTGCTCGGCGCGCGTCGCGCGTGGCGCACCGCCATACTGTGCCCGTGCCGATCTACGAGTACGCCTGTGCCGGCTGCGCCTCGGAGTTCGAGGAGCTGGTCCGCTCGCCAGAGACGCGGGTCGCCTGCCCGGACTGCGGCGGCGAGCACGTCGAGCGCCGGCTGTCGGTGTTCGCGCCGAGCGCGCGGTCGTCCGGCCTGCCCGACTACTCGCGGATGGGCCACCACGCGCGCAGCACCGGCGGCTGCTGCGGCGGCGCCTGCAGCCACTGAGCCTGGGCGCTCAGTGTCAGCGATCCTCCCCATAGGTGACTTTCTGCTCCGGTCCTGGCAGGCTTGCGCCGCTGTCGACCGATGTTTAACCGCTAGTGGGGGGTTCTCCGATGAAGGCAGGTCGTTTCGTGCTGGTCCTGGCGCTCGTGACCGGGGCACTGTGGGGGGCCTTGGCCGGCACCGCGTCGGCGCAGAGTGGAACGCGCTGCGTGGCGACGTTCACGGTCGTCCACAACGACAGGGTCGGGCGCCTCTCGTTGCCCGCGGGCTTCTACCAGCTGCGCACCAACGAGCTGACGTGCACCAAGGCATCGTTCCTGTTCCGCGAGTTCCTGTCGGACTTCAACGGCGTGCTCCCGCGCCCGTGGCGGGTCACGGTCCAGGGCACCGGTATCGGCACCTTCGTGCGGGGCAGCACGCGCCAGCGCTTCCAGGCCGTCCGGGTCGGCAACGCGGCGAGCGCTTTGCAGAACCCGCAGAGCGGCGATCCCAATGAGGGCGGCGGCCACCACGGCACGCTCGTCTGCCCCGGCTCCTTCCGCGTCCTGAACAACGACAGCATCGGCGAGCTGGCGCTTCGGGCCGGCCGCTACCGCATCACCCGGATGGGCTCGCGGATCACCTGCGGCCAGGCCTCGAACTACTTCCGGCAGTTCCTCAACTACCCCTCCGGCCGTCTCCCGGGCGGCTGGGTGGTGCTGGCGGACGCCGGCGAGTTCGTGCGTGGCTCCAGCCACTACGGCTTCCGCGTCAAGCCGTACGTCCGGTAACGACCTCGGTGCGAGCGGCCGCCAACCGGCGGCCGCTCCACACCGGCCCGCCATGGACGACGACGTCCGCGCCCTTCTGACCGAGACCCGGACCTGGGCCGTCGTGGGTTGCTCGCCCGATCCGGGGCGCGACTCCCACCGCGTCGCCGCGCTGCTCCAGCGCAGCGGCTTCCGGGTGATTCCCGTGAACCCGCACGTCTCGGGCGAGCTGCTCGGCGAACGCTGCTATCCCCGCCTCGCCGACGTCCCGGATCGCATCGACGTCGTGGACGTCTTCCGCCGGCGATCGGAGGCCGGCGCCCACGTCGACGAGGCGATCGCGCTCGGGGCGACGGGCGTGTGGCTCCAGCTCGGGGTGATCGACCATGCCGCCGCCGAGCGGGCCGCCGGCGCCGGGCTGCGCGTCGTCATGGACCGCTGCCCGGCGATCGAGCTGCCTCGCCACCGCTGAGCCACGGTTAGGCAGCCCTAACACCAACCGTCTCGGTCTGATATGACTCCGCCCGAGCGTTTAGGGCACCCTAACTCGAGCGAGGTGGTGGGATGGCGAGCGGCGAGCACGACCCGACGATGCCGGCGGCCGAGGCGGCGCTCGCGGCGCTCGGTCGCCGCGCGTGCCCGGGGCTCGCGGAGACGCTGATCGCGCTGGCCGCGCTGTGGCGGCCGGTCGACCCGGCCGAGCTCGACGCCGAGCTCGACCAGCGTGCGCGCCCGCTGTTCGCCGTCGAGCCCCGGCCCGCGGCGCGGGCGACGGCGCTGGCCGAGCTGATCGCCGAGGAATTCGAGCTCGATGACGTCGCGGTCGACGGCTTGTGGCTCGACCACGTCCTCGCCGCCGGGCGCGGGCATCCGGTGCTGCTCGCCGCCGTGGCCGTCGAGCTCGGCCGCCGCGCCGGCTGGACGCCGGCGCTGAGCTCGAGCCCCACGAGCTGGTACGCCGGACTGCTGGACGGTGACCGCCTGTGGCTGGTCGAGACGACCAGGACCCGGGCCGGCGTGCCCGCCCCGGACGCCGTGCGCCGCCACTGCGGCCACGAGCTGGCGTTCGCGGTCCTCTGCGGCCTGGCGGAGCGCTTCCCGGGCCGCCGCGACAAGGCCCGCGCCCGGCTGTTGCGCGACCGGTTGGACCTCTTCCCGGCCCCGGAGCGCCCGGGACGGGCCCTGCTCGGGACCATGTGGCGCTGAGCGCGGTCACCCCGGCCAGGGGTTCACCCAGCCGCGCCCTCGCTCGGTCGTCACGTACTCCGGCCACGGCAGCTCGAGCGGCGGCTCGAAGTCCGCGGGCAGCAGCGGCTCGATCCGCTGCGGCCCGCTCGTCCGCGCCTCGAACTCCGCGCGGGCGGCGGCGGCGAGGTCCGCGTCGCTCAGCACGTCGAGCAGCGTGCCGGCCACCGCCTTGGCCGTGCAGTGCACCGTCGGGTCGATCGTCGCCGGGATGCCGCCGAGCGCGTTGGCCACCCAGGCCGGGTGCCCGACGCCGCCGGGCGGCGGGGCGAGCGCCGGCCGGGCGACGTACATGCGCGCGGTCGGCGCGTACCACGACATCTCCACGTAGTCGTCGGAGGTCCAGTGGCGCTGCCAGGCCGGCAGCGACTCGCGCAGGCGCCGCTCGGCCTCGAGCGGCTCGACGAGCTGCTCGCAGGCGTCGAGGAACGGCTGCTCCGCCGGCTCGAGCCCGAGCTCGGCCTGGATGGCGCGCCCGACGGCCACCGCGTCGGGGCCGAGACGGGGCGGACCGACAGCCTCGAGGTTGGCGAAGGCGACCGACGCGAGCGCGTGGTTGGCGACCCCGGGCCGGTTGCGCGCGACCCAGCGGGTCTGCAGCTCGCAGTGCGCGGCCGCGGCCGCCTGGCGCGCGTTGGCGTCGAGCACGCCGAGCACCGCCTCGGCCATCGCCACGTCGGGCGTCCGCCAGCTGTATTGCAGCTGGGCGAGCGGCGCCGGCAGGTTGTCCGCGGTGAAGCTGCCGGCCGACAGGATCGCCTCGTTCAGCGACCAGCCGCCCGTGTGCGGCAGCATCGACTCCTGGGTGGCCTTCGTGAGGGCGTACATCGTCGTGAGGGCGACGTTCGCCCCCGGCGCCCGGGCGGCGGAGTGCGCCGCCGCGATCGGTCCGCCGCCCGGCGCGGGCGACCAGTCGGACGGCTCGGCGGCCACGAACGAGTAGACGCGGCTGTAGTAGGCACCGCAGTGGGTGTCCCAGCGGACGGTGTTGCACAGCGGCAGCATGTAGAAGGGGTGGCAGGAGACGATCGCGTCGACCCCGTCGTAGTAGCCGCGCAGGCCGTGCACGACCTTCGAGCCCTGCATCTTCTCGGCCGGCTCGCCGGTGAACCGCAGCGTCCCCTCCACGCCGTGGGCCTCCATCGCGTCCTTGGCGGCCAGCAGCGCCCCGAGCGCGCCGATCCCGAGCGCGGAGTGCGGGTCGGTATGGCCGGCCGCGAAGCGCGTGGTCCCGGGCCGCGGCCCGGGTGTGGTCGCCGCTGCCTGGCTGTTGCCGGGCACCGCGTCGTACTCCGCGTAGGTCAGCACGGTCGGCCCGTCGCCGTTCGTCCAGCGCGCGCTGAACGCCGTCGGCATGCCGCCGCTCGGAGCCTCGACCTCGAAGCCCTCCGCGCGCAGGCGCTCGACGAACCAGGCGGCGGAGCGGTACTCGCGCCAGGCGGGCTCGGCGAGATCCCAGATCGCCCGCGTCCACGCCGACAGCTCGTCGCCGTGGGCCTCGACCCAGCGGTGGGCGGACTGCGTCGGAGCGGACGTCATCGCGCCGGCGACCCTAGATCACCGCTGCGCGGATCGCGTGCCCGGGGCTGACGTATGGTTCGCGCGATGGCAGACCCGCCGCCCCCGGTGGCCGTCTACACCGACTGGGAGGGCCTCGTCATCGACGCCGGCGAGCGTACGCTGCGTGACGCCGGCTGGGACGTCCACCGGCTCGGCTCGACCGACCCCGAGCGGATCGCCGAAGCCGCGGCCGGCGCCACCGCGCTGCTGGTCGGCTACCTGGACGTCGACGCGGCGCTGCTCGACCGGCTGCCGCGCCTGCGGCTGCTGGCCACCCTGTCGGTCGGCGTCGACATGATCGACGTCGACGCCGCGGCGCAGCGCGGCATCTGGGTCTCCAACGTGCCGGCGGTGGCGACGGAGGACGTCGCCGTGCACGCGATCGCGATGGCCCTGGCGCTCGTGCGCCAGCTGCCCCGCTTCGACCGCGACGTGCGCGCGGGGCACTGGCGGGTGGACGTCGCCGAGCCGCCGCGGCGGCCCTCGGCGCTGACCCTCGGTCTGCTCGGGCTCGGCCGCATCGGCCGCCACGCCGCCGGGCTGGCGACCGGGCTCTTCGGCCGCGTCGCCGCGCACGACCCCGGCGTGGCGGCCGCGGACTGGCCGGCGGGGGTGCAGCGGCTCGACCGTGAGGCGCTGGCGGACTGCGCCGACGTGCTCTCGCTGCACCTGCCGCATGCGCGCGGCGCGCCCCCCGTCGTCGACGCCGCGTTGCTGGCCAGGCTGCCGCGCGGCGCGTGCGTGGTGAACGTGAGCCGCGGCGAGCTGATCGACCAGGACGCGCTGCTCGCCGCGCTGGACTCCGGCCGCCTCGGCGGCGCGGCGCTGGACGTGGTCGATCCCGAGCCGCCGCCGGCCGGCCACCCGCTCGTGCACCATCCGCGGGTGCTGATGAGCCCTCACGCCGCCTACTTCTCGCCGCAGACCGCCGTCGGCTACCCGCGCCACCAGGCCGCCAACGTGCTGGCCTGGCAGCGCACGGGTCGTCCGCTGACCCCCGTGCGGGAGCTCTAGCGGTGCGGGTCGGCGAGGCGCTGGGGGAGGAGCTGCGCGCGCTGGGCGTCGAGCTCGTCTTCGGCATCCCCGGCGTGCACACGATCGAGCTCTACCGCGGGATCGAGCGCGCCGGGATCCGGGCGATCACGCCCCGCCACGAGCAGGGCGCCGGCTTCATGGCCGACGGCTACGCACGCGTCAGCGGGCGGCCGGGTGTCTGCGTGCTGATCACCGGGCCGGGGGTGACCAACGCGATGACCCCGATCGCCGAGGCCTTCCACGACTCCGTGCCGCTGCTGATCCTCGCCAGCACGACCGAGCGCGCGCTGCTCGGGGCCGGGAGGGGCCCACTGCACGACGTTCCCGACCAGGCGCTGCTGGTCGCCTCGATCACCGGTTTCTCCGAGATCTCGCCCGAACCGGCGGAGGCCGTCGGCGCGCTGCGGCGGGCGTGGGCCTCGTTGCACGTCGGGCGGCCCCGGCCGGCGCACCTCGCCGTGCCGGTCGACGTGCTCGGCCTGGAGGCCGGCGCGTCCGCGGCGCCCGCCCCGGGCGAGGCCGGCCAGGCGCCCGCGCCGCCGGCCGGCGAGCTGGAGCGCGCGGCGGCGCTGCTCGCCGCGGCCGAGCGCCCGGCGCTGCTGCTGGGCGGCGGCGCGGTCGACGCCGGCCCGCAGGCGACCGCCCTCGCTGAGCGGCTCGGCGCGCCGGTCGCGCTCACCGGCAACGCGAAGGGCGTGCTGCCCTCCTCGCACCCGCTCTGCCTCGGCGCGACGCTGCCCTTCGCGCCGGTCCAGGAGCTCGTGTGCGGCGCCGACGTCGCCGTGCTGGCCGGCACCGAGATCTCCGAGGTCGACTGGCTCTACAGCGGCGCGGCGCCCCGCTTCACCGGGAAGGTCATCCGCATCGACATCGACCCCGGCCAGCTGCGGCGCGGCACCGAGGCTGCGGTGGCGCTGGAAGGTGACGCGGCACGGACGCTCGGCCGGCTCGGGTCCGCGCTGCCGGACGCAATGACCGCCCGGCCGGACGCCGAGGCGCGCGTCCGCGCGGCGCTGGCCGACCTGGAGTGGACCGATCAGAGCCGCTCGCACCTCCCGTGGCTCGACGCCATCGACGCCGCGCTGCCGACCGACCGCATCGTCGCCCTGGACTCCACCCAGCCCGCCTACACGGCCCACCACTACCTCGGCGCCGAGCGGCCGCGGTCGTGGCTGGCTCCCTACGGCCTGGGCACGCTCGGGCCGGCGCTGCCGATGGCGATCGGGGCGAAGCTGGCGGCGCCCGAGCGCCCGGTGCTCGCGCTCGCCGGCGACGGCGGCCTGCTGTTCACGATCGCCGAGCTGGCGACCGCCGTCGACCTCGGCCTGGCGCTCCCGCTCGTCGTCTGGGACAACCGCGGCTACGGCGAGATCCGCGACTCCTTCGAGCACGCGGGGGCGCCCGCGATCGGGACGGAGACGACCGCCCGCGACCTGCCGGCGATCGCCGCCGGGTTCGGCTGCGCGACCGCGTCGCCGAGCACGCCGGAGGAGCTGACGGCCGCGATCGCCACCGCACTCGGCGCCGACCGCCCGACGCTGATCCGGGTTGCGGCCTAGCCGCCGTTGGCGGCCGCGGCCGCCGCGAGGTCCACGGCGTAGGACTCCTTGACCAGCTCGAGGTGGTACCAGGACTCGGCCTCGCGCACGGCGGGCAGGCCGCGCACCGCGTCGACGACGTCGATCAGCTGCGCGCGCACCGGCGCGTCGGCGCCGCAGACGACGTCGAAGCGGCCGAAGCCGGTGACCACGTAGTTGAGGCCCGGCAACGCCGCGATGGCCAGCGCCGCCGCCCGCGCCGTACCCCGCGCCCGCACGCCCAGCCCGACGCCCTCGCGCACCCCCAGAGCGTCGGAGTCGATCAACCCGCTGACGTGCACCGTGCCGGAGCCGATCAGCCGCACGACGCGGGCGCGGGTCGCGGCCTGGGAGAGGCCGACGCGGCCGGCGAGCAGGGCGTAGGGCGCGCGACCGTCGCGCTGGAGCTCCTGCAGCAGCCGCCAGTCGACCGCGTCGAGCGCCACCGGGTCGAGCTCGCGGACGAGGGCGTAGGCGTCGCGGACCGTCGTCTCGGCGCGGAAGACTTCCACGCGCCGGACCTCCTCGCGCGCCCGCAGCCAGTCGATCTCCGCCGTCAGGGCGGCGTCGTCGCGGGCACGCAGCTCGACGATCAGCGCGAACTGCCCCGCCACGCGCGAGACGTACGTCGACGCCGGGCGGGCGGCGACGTCGCGCGCCAGCGTCCCGGTCGGGCCCTCCACGGCCACCGAGACGTGCGCGAGCGCCGGGATCCCCGCGACCGCGGCGTGCACGATGCCCACGACGCGCACGACGCCGCTGCCGAGCAGCTGCTGGACGCGGGAGCGGGTGGCCGTGCGCGACAGGCCGACCGTGTCGGCCAGCGCCTGGACGCTGGCGCGCCCGTTGAGCTGGAGCTCTCGCACCAGGGTCGCGTCGACGGCGTCGAGCTCGCTTCGCACGGGCGGGATGATGCCACGACCGCCTGTCGATTGTCTATGGACTGGTGGGCCTAGATCAAGCGTTACGTTCTTCTGCATCGCGGATATAGACGAATCGGGGGTTGACGGCTCGTTTCGTAGCACGTACCGTCACCCGCGTTACTGCCCGCGGAGGGGGGACCAACAGCGATGCTGTACCGAGAATCCGACGTGACCCGGCGTGCGTTCCTGCAGCGCGCCGCCGCACTGACGGGAGTGGCCATCACGCCCGGCCTGTTGGCCGCGTGCGGCAGCGACGACGAGGGGGGAGGAGGCGGCAGCGCAGCCTCCGGCGGCGAGCCCGACACCAGCAAGTGGCCGGAGATCACCTCCAAGGAGGTCGTGCTGGCCGGCTTCGGCGGGCTCACCTACGACGTCCGCCGCAAGGTCGAGTTCGACCCCTTCACCGAGGCGTCGGGGGCGAAGGTGATCGACGCGCCGTGGGACTACGGCAAGTTCGTCGCGATGCTCGAGAGCCCGCGGCCCGAGTGGGACATGATCGACTTCGACGGCTTCTCGATGATCGGCCTGCTGGACTCGGGCTCCAAGCTCGCCAAGCTCGAGCCGTGGGTGCGGCGCTGCGACATGGTCGACGCGGCCTACCGCGACTACGCCGGCGGCTCCTACGCCTACAGCGTCGTCATGGGCTGGAGCACCAAGGCCGGCGCGCCCGCCACCTGGGCCGACTTCTTCGACACGGCGAAGTTCCCCGGCAAACGGGCGTTTCCGAAGTCGATCTACGCCGGCACGCTAGAGCTGGCGCTGCTGGCCGACGGGGTGCCCAAGGAGGAGATCCAGCCGATCGACTTCGAGCGGGCGTTCAAGAAGCTCGACACGATCAAGTCCGATCTCCTCTTCTACGACTCCTACGCCCAGGGCCAGCAGTTCATCACCCAGGGATCGGCGGCGCTGATCGCCACCGCCAACAGCCGCGCCGAGCAGCTCAAGCAGCAGGGCGACTTCGAGTACACCTTCCGCGACGCGATCCTCTATCCCTGGGGCGCGTTCCCGATGCCCGCCAACCTGCAGCACAAGGACGCGGCCAACGCGCTGATCGACTGGATGTCCTCGCCGGAGATGCAGACCGAGGTCGCCAAGCAGCTGCTGCTCGGGCCGATCGTGTCCTCCGCGTTCGAGAGCCTGTCGGAGGAAGAGCTCACCAAGACGCCGAACTCGCCCGCCAACCGCGAGCAGGCGTACACGATCGAGACTGAGCGGGCCGCCAAGCAGGACGCCGACTACGCCGAGCGCTACGCGAACTGGGTCGCCGCGTGAGCACGGCGGTCGCCACGCGGGCCGGTGGCCGCCGCCAGGCGGGCGGCAGCGGTGCGAGCGCGCTGCTGCTCCCGCCCGCGGTGCTGCTGGTGCTCGCGCTGGCGATCCCGCTCGTGGCGGTGCTCGCGCGCGCCGCGGGCGACCTCGGCCTGGGCGGCGTCGTCTCCGAGCCGCTGGCCAGCGCGGCCTTCCGGGAGGGCGTCCTCACCACGCTCGTGCTCGCCGCCGCCACGACGCTGGCGGCGCTCGTGGTCGGCGTCGTCTACGCGCTGGCGATGGCGGTCGCCCGGCCCGGGCTGGCGCGCACGCTCTCCGCGGTGCTGCTGCTGACCTTCTGGATCTCGCTGCTGGTGCGCACCTACGGCTGGCTGCTGGCGCTGCAGCCCAACGGCGGGCTGGACTACCTCGTCGCCGAAGCGGGGCTGACGAGCGACGGGCTCGGCCTGTTTCAGACCATGCCGGGGCTCGTGGCGCCGATGGTCCACATCCTGCTGCCCTACATGGTGCTGCCGATCTACGCCGGCATCCAGGCGATCGACCCGAACCACCTGCGCGCCGCCCGCAGCCTCGGCGCGTCGAGCACGCTGGTGCTGCGAACCGTCGTGCTGCCCGCGCTGCGCTCCGGCGCGCTGGCCGGCACGGTCATCGTCTTCGTCCTCTCGCTCGGCTTCTACGTGACCCCGGCGTTCCTCGGCGCCCCGGACGACCGCGTGCTCGCCATCGTCATCGGCGAGGTCTTCGGCCGCCAGCGCGACCTCGCGCTCGCCTCGGCCATGGGCGTGCTGATGCTGATCGCCGTGCTGGCGCTGTACTTCGCGGCCGATCGCGTGCTGCGCATCAGCGAGCAGTGGGAGCGCTACTAGATGGCTGACCCCACGACCCCACGACCGTCTGGCGGCGTCCATCCACCAGCCGATCGCGCGACCGCGGAGTCAACCATCTGATGCTCACCTCCGCACTGCGCGAGGCCCTCGGCGGCTACCGCATCGCGCTCGCGGCGCTCGGCGTGCTGCTGGCGCTCTTCCTGCTTGCGCCGCTGCTGGTGATCCTGCCGCAGGCGTTCTCGAGCGGCCTGTTCTTCAAGTTCCCGCCGCCGGGCTACTCGACCGAGTGGTTCACCGACGTGGTCACCGACGACCTGTGGGTCAGCGCGTTCACGCGCTCGCTGGTCACCGCGCTGGCCGGCGCGGCGCTCGCCACCGTCTGCGGCACGCTGGCCGCGCTCGGCCTGCGCCGGCTCACGCGCGGGGCGCGCGTGCTGCGCACGGTCTTCCTCGCGCCGCTGGTGATGCCCCAGCTCGTGCTCGCGATCGGGATCTTCGTGGGCCGCGAGGAGCTCGGGCTCGGCACCAGCCTGTGGACGCTGGTGCTCGGCCAGACCGTGCTCGCCTTCCCGGTCGTGCTGGTCGTCTGCTCCGCAGGGCTGTCCGCCGTGGACCCGGCGCTCAGCCGCGCCTCGACCAGCCTGGGGCACCCGTGGGCGAGCACCGTGGCCCGGATCGAGCTGCCGCTGATCGCGCGCAGCGTCGTCATCGGCTTCGTTCTGGCGTTCGCGCTGTGCTTCGACGAGGCGGTGCTGGCCTACTTCCTCGCCCCGCCCGGGCAGGCGACGCTGCCGACCCAGCTGTGGCTGGCCTCGACCGAGAACGCCTCGCCGGCGATCGCGGCGGTGAGCACGATCGTGATGGGCTTCGTGACGGTGCTGCTGGTCCTGGTCGCCTGGCTCGGCCGCCCGCGCCGGACGGTGACGGCGTGAGCGTCGCGGTCCGCATCGAGGACCTCTCGGTCCGGCTCGGCGACGCCGACGTGCTCGACGGCGTCTCGCTCGAGGCCGAGCCCGGCGAGTTCGTCACCCTGCTCGGCCCGAGCGGCTCGGGCAAGACGACGACGCTGAACGTCATCGCCGGCTTCGTCGAGCACCAGCGCGGCCGCGTGACGCTGGGCGAGCAGGTCGTCGACGCGCTGCCGCCGCACAAGCGCAACATCGGCTTCGTCTTCCAGAGCTACGCGCTGTTCCCGCACATGACGGTGGCGCGCAACGTCGAGTACCCGCTCGCGGCGCGCAAGCTCGCCCGCGGCGAGCGCGACCGGCGCGTGCGCGAGGCGCTCGAGCTCGTCCAGCTGCCCGACGCCGGCCCGCGCGCCGTCCGCTCGCTCTCGGGCGGCCAGCAGCAGCGCGTCGCGCTCGCCCGCGCGCTCGTGTTCGAGCCGAGCCTGCTGCTGCTCGACGAGCCGCTGGCGGCGCTGGACAAGCAGCTGCGCGACGCGATGCAGCTCGAGGTGCGCCGGATCCACGAGCGCACCGGGATGACCACGATCGCCGTCACCCACGACCAGGTCGAGGCGATGACGATGTCCGACCGCGTCGTGATCCTCGACGGCGGTCGCATCTCGCAGGCGGGAACGCCGGAGGAGGTCTACGAGCGCCCGGCCAACCTGTTCGTCGCCGGCTTCCTGGGGGAGGCCAACCTGCTCGCGGCCCGCGACGGCGCCGTGCCCGCGCTCGGCGCGGCGACCAGCGGCGCGCGGACCGGCACCGCCGTCGTGCGCCCCGAACAGCTCGAGCTGACCGCCGACGCTTCCTCCGGGCGCCCCGGGACCGTCGCGCGACGCGAGCTTCCAGGGCACCCGCCTGCGGATGACGGTCGCGCTCGACAGCGGCGAGACGGTGATCGTCTCCTCGCCCGTCGGCGCCGAGGCCGAGCGCCCGGCGCCCGGCGACGCCGTCGGCGTCCGCTTCACGCTGGACACCGTCCACGCCGTCCCGGAGACGGCGAGCGCCGCGACCACCCTCGACGCCGTCGCCGCGGACCGCTCGCCGGCGCCGGCCATGCTGACCCCGACGCAGGAGCCACGCCCGTGACCGCTTCGACCACCACGCCGACCACCGCCGTCCGCTGGGGCGCCGACTCCGAGTACGGCCTCCTGACCGACGTCCTGCTCGCGCGCCCCGACCACTTCCACTGGCTGCCGACCAGCTCGATCTCGAAGGCCACGCTCGCCTCCGGTGCCGCCTTCGACCGCGACCTCATGCTGCGCCAGCACGCCGAGATGGTCGACGCCTACACCGGCGCCGGCGTCGCCGTGCACTGGCTCGACGCCGACGAGCACCTGCCCTACCAGGTCTTCGCGCGCGACTCGAGCGTGATGACGCCCTACGGCGCCGTCGTGACCCAGATGGCGCAGTGGTGGCGCCGCGGCGAGTACGCGCCGGTGATCCGCTTCTACGAGGAGCACGGCGTCCCGATCTGGGGCATGGTCACGGCCGGCGCCTTCGAGGGCGGCGACTTCGACGTCATCGAGCCCGGCGTGGCGCTGATCGGCACCTGCGGCGAGCGCTCCCAGGACCGGGCCTCGCGCCAGGTCGCGGGCTGGCTGGAGGCCGAGGGCTGGGAGGTGCGCGTCCAGCCGATCGCCGCCCACTACGTCCACATCGACCTGATGGTCTGCATGCTCGCCCCGAAGCTCGCGGCGGTGTGCGAGGACACGACCGACGACGGCACGCTGCGCTGGCTGCGCGAGAAGGGCGTCGAGATCGTGCCGGTCTCCTACCGCGACACGATGAAGCTCGGCTGCAACGTCGTCGCGCTGGGCGACGACCGCGTGATCTCCACCGCGGAGTCGGCGGAGCTCAACGACCGCATGCGCGCCCACGGCCTGACCGTCTACGACCCCGACGTGACGATGTTCACGCTCGGCGGCGGCGGCGTGCACTGCATGTGCCAGTCGCTGCACCGCGAGCCCGCCTGAGTCTTGCCACCCCTGCCAGCTCGCGCAAGCTCATCCAACGGGGTGATGTTCGGCCTCTCCCCGGCCGGTAGGTTGGCGGCCAGAAGATGACGGAGCGCTTCGAAGAGCCGGTCCTCGAGGGAGCAACGGCCCGCGGCCGAGCCGGGCCGCCACGCGTCCTCGATCTGGGCGGGCGAAACGATGAAGGGGAAGACCGCGCACGGGCCGCTTCGTCGTCGAGACGGACGAGGCCGGGGAGGCGGGCGAGCGGCATGACGACAGGAGCAGCGACCTCGGTCGTGCCGCTTGCCCGGACCCAGGGCGAGGCCGAGAAGCGGCAGGCCGACGTGCTCGTGGTCTTCGGGATCACGGGCGACCTCGCGAGAGTGATGACCTTCCACTCGCTCTACCGGCTCGAGCAGCGCGGCCTGCTCTCCTGCCGCGTCGTCGGAGTGGCCTTCGACGACTGGACGCTCGAGCAGCTCGTCGAGCGTGCCCGCGAGTCGATCGTCGCAACGGGCGAGGTGCTCGACGAGGCCGTGTTCAAGCGCTTTGTCGAGAAGCTCTCCTACGTCCACGGAGACTTCGCTGATGCGGCGACCTACGGCCGGGTCGCGGAGGAGATCAACGGCGCGAGCCTGCCCGTCTTCTACCTCGAGATCCCGCCTTCGCTCTTCGCCACGGTGGTCTCGGGCCTCGCCGACGCGGGCCTCACGGACGGCGCGCGGGTTGTCGTGGAGAAGCCGTTCGGGCACGACCTCACGTCAGCGCGCGAGTTGAACGAGCACCTCCACGCGCTGATCGACGAGTCGCAGCTCTACCGGATCGACCACTTCCTGGGGAAGATGTCTGTCGAGGACATCTTGTTCCTCCGCTGGGCGAACTCCATCCTCGAGCCGGTCTGGAACCGCCGCTACGTCTCCTCGGTCCAGATCACGATGGCCGAGGACTTCGGCATCGCGGATCGCGGCCACTTCTACGACCCCGTGGGGGCCATGCGCGACGTCGTCCAGAACCACATCCTGCAGGTGTTGAGCCTGGTCGCCATGGAGCCTCCTACAGGACACGGCAAGGACGTGATCAACGATCGCAAGCGTGACCTCTTCCTCGCGATGGCCGAAGCCGACCCCGCCCACTGCGTGCGCGGCCAGTACCGCGGCTACCTCGATGTGGCCGGAGTTGCTCCTGGTTCGCAGACGGAGACCTACTGCGCCATGCGGCTCGAGATCGACAACTGGCGCTGGTCGGGCGTGCCGTTCTTCATCCGCGCCGGAAAGTCGCTGCCGGCGACGGTGACCGAGGTTCGAGTCGTCTTCTCGACGACGCCCTGGCTCGGGTTCGTGCCGAGGCACGCGCCCCGGCCCGAGCCGAACCAGCTCGTGCTCCGGATCGGCCCGGCGCCCGGAGCCAGGCTCAGGCTGCAGGCGAAGGCGGCGGAGGCGTTAGGAGTGCGCCCGGTCGAGCTCGATATGGAGTTCGCGAGCATGGGCGGCGAGGGCCCGACCGCCTACGAGGTGCTCCTGCACGCGGCGATGGTCGGCGACTCGAGCCACTTTGCGCGCCAGGACGCGCTCGAGGAGACGTGGCGGGTGGTGCAGCCGCTCCTCGACGCCCCGCCGCCGGTCGAGGTGTACGAACAAGGCTCGTGGGGGCCCAAGTCGGCTGACAACCTCGTGGACGACGTCGGGGGCTGGCACGACCCCTGGCTGCCGAGCTGATGTGTCGATGGAAGCACCAGAAGGGAGCTGAGGGTGGCTACAAGCACTCCGATGCAACTCGGAATGGTCGGCTTGGGCCGGATGGGAGCGGGCATCGTCCGGCGCCTCATGCGCGACGGGCATCACTGCGTCGGTTACGACGTCTTCCCCGACGCGGTGAAGGCGCTCGAGGCCGACGGAGCGACGGGCTCGTCCTCGCTTGCGGACTTCGCCTCGAAGCTCGAGAAGCCCCGGGCCGTCTGGGTGATGGTGCCTGCAGGCGAGATCACCGACACGACCATCGCCTCCCTCGCCGAGGTCCTGGAACCGGGCGACGCGATCATCGACGGCGGCAACACGCACTACCACGACGACATCCGACATGCGGCCGAGCTCGGCGAGAAGGGCATCCACCACGTCGACGTCGGGACGAGCGGCGGTGTCTGGGGCTTCGAGCGCGGCTTCTGCCTCATGATCGGAGGCGAGAAGGACGTCGTGGACCGGCTCAGCCCGATCTTCGCCTCGGTCGCGCCCGGTGTCGGCGACGCGCCGCGAACGCCCGGACGAACCGGCGACCCTGCCCAGTCGGAGCACGGGTACTACCACTGCGGCCCGAACGGCGCCGGCCACTTCGTGAAGATGGTGCACAACGGGATCGAGTACGGGCTCATGGCCGCCTACGCGGAGGGTCTGAACATCATCAAGAACGCCGATGCGGGCAAGCGGCAGCAGCAGATGGACGCCGAGACCGCCCCGATGGAGAACCCGGAGTACTACCGGTACGAGATCGACACGACCGAGGTGGCCGAGGTCTGGCGGCGCGGCAGCGTCGTCGGCTCCTGGCTCCTGGATCTGACCGCGGAGGCGCTGCACGGGTCACCCACGCTCGACGATTTCGCGGGCCGCGTCTCGGACTCCGGTGAGGGCCGATGGACATCGATCGCCGCCATCGACGTCGGCGTGCCCGCCCCTGTCCTGACGACGGCGCTCAACTCGCGCTTCTCGTCGCGCGGTCTTGACGACTTCGCCGACAAGCTGCTCTCGGCGATGCGCAAGGAGTTCGGCGGACACGACGAGAAGGCAGCCTGACGGCGCTGCCGCGACGGCGCTGAGCGCCTGGATCCACGGCCGGGGTCGCGTCGAGAACCTCCTCGATGCGCTGTGCCGCGCCGGCGCAGGCCGCCATCCTCCGGGCCGCGTCGCCGAGCGGCAGTGTCGCCTCGAAGGCGGCAAACGCGAGCAGCACCACGCCGGCCAGCAGGATCCCGTCGAGGCGGCCGGCGGCGGTCGCCTCGACGCCGATCGGCGCGGTCACGACGCGCGGAGCCTATGGCAGCCGGGCCGGGCCCGGCAACTCCGGCCGGCCGAGATCGCACCCGAGCGGCCTGCCACTGTAGGCCGCGAATGCGTCGCGCCCTGCTTCCCGTCCCGCCCGATCGCCGCCCCCGCCGGCTCATCCAGCTGACCGTCGGCCTGATCCTCTTCGGCGTGACGATCGCGATGATGGTGCTCAGCGACCTCGGGCTCGCGCCGTGGGACGTCTTCCACCAGGGCCTCGCGCGCACGTTCGGGCTCGGCATCGGCACGTGGTCGATCATCATCAGCTTCGTCGTGTTGCTCGCGTGGTGGCCGCTGCGCCAGCGCATGGGGCTCGGGACGGTGCTCAACGCCGTGATCGTCGGCCTGGTGATCGACCTCGTGCTGGCGGTCGCCGAGCCGCCGGAGGCGCTGTGGGCGCAGATCGCCCTGCTCCTCGGCGGCGTCGCCGGCAACGGCGTCGCCACCGGCCTCTACATCGGCGCCGGCCTGGGCCCGGGCGCGCGAGACGGCCTCAGCACCGGCATCGCCGCCAAGGGATACTCGATGCGCGTCGTGCGGACCGGCGTGGAGGCCGCCACCCTGGTGGCGGGCTTCCTGCTCGGCGGGACGGTCGGCGTCGGGACGATCCTCTACGCGGTCGGCATGGGGCCGATCACGCATCGCACGATCCCGGCGCTGGCGATCGATCCGGCTCCGCAGGCGCGGCCTTCGCCGCCGGCCGCGGGACTCAGCGCTCGGCCGTCGGCAGCCGCACCCGCACGTCGCGGAGCCGGAGGCTGAAGCGCCGGTCGGACGCCTGCAGGTAAGGGGCGTCGCGGCCGAGCAGCTCGAGCCGGACGCGGTGGCCGCGCGCGAAGCGGTAACCCGCCGGGTGCAGCTGGAAGCGCACCCGCACGTCGTCGCCGCGAACGTTCACCCGCAGCACGCCGCGCGCGACCAGCCGCTGGCGGCCGTTCGCGACGTCCCACAGCCGCGCGGCGACGTACGGCGAGCGCCCGCTGACCGAGGTGCGCGCCCTGACCTCGGGCGCGCCGAGCAGCGTGAAACCACGGCGGCCGGTGCCGGTCTCGTAGACCGCGGTGCCCGGTGCGCGGCGCGCGTGGACGCGCAGGCAGGGGTCGTCGGTCGTGCCCAGTTCTTTGGCCAGCGCGCGGTTGCCGCCGGCCGAGGTCACGCGCTGGGTGCCGCGGCCGCCCTGCCACGACACGGCGCCGCGCTGGAGCGCCGGCCACGAGCGCCCGTCCAGCGCGCGGCCGGTCGCGCCCTTCGGGCAGGCCGCGACGTAGGCGCGGACCGCGCCCGGCCGCGTGGTCGCGGTCTCGGGGCCGCCCTTCAGGTAACGGGCGAGGAACGCCGCGCCGCGGTCGTTGAAGTCTTGGTCGACGCGCGTCGAGTTGCCCGCGCGCGCGTGGCCGAGGTCGCCGAGCAGCAGCCCGACCCGGGCGGTGCGCGAGGCCGCCCGTAGGCGCGCGTAGATGCGCGTCGCCTCGTCGGCGCCGAACAGGTCGTCTGTCCAGCCCTGCTCGAGCAGCAGCGGCGCGACGCTGTCGGCCGGCAGCCCGGCGCCGCCGCCGATGTAGGTCGACAACGTGTCCGTGATCGCCCGCACGTCGGCGCCGAACGGCTCGCCGCGATCGATGCGTGCCCGCCACGCGGTCAGATCGGCCTGCGGGTCGGCGCCCGGCGGCGCCAGGTATCCGGAGCCCGCCCCGCCGAGGTAGAGCAGGTCGATCCAGTTCTCCTTCGGGACGCCGACCGGCGAGCGCGCCTGCGCGCCGGACGGCCAGGCGTCGGCGACGAGCCGGCCATTGGGGATCAGCGCGTTGGTCAGGTCCGCCCAGCCCCAGCGCGGGAAGGCGGCGGCGATCCGCAGTGGCGTGCCGGCCGGGCTGCGCCACGGGACGAGGCTGCCGTTCGGTAGCCGCACGCGGTCGCGCAGGAAGGCGAGCCCGACGGAGCGCCCGCCGCCGCCCGAGATGCCGGTGACCGCGAGCGCATCGGCGCGGGCGACGCCTTCGTCGACCAGCCGTCCCAGCAGCGTCTGGGTGTCGCGGTTCTCGAAGCGGTGGTCGGCGATGTGGGTCCAGCCGCGCTCGCAGCCCGCGGTCCGGGAGGCCGGCACCCCACAGGAGCGGCCGAAGCCGCGCGCGCTGAGCGTGACCACGGCGTAGCCCTGCTGGGCGTAGAAGACGTCGTTGTAGTGGTAGGTCGCGCCGCTCGTGCCGTTGGCGTCCGGCGCCTGGAAGGACGCTTTGGTGCCGGGGTAGCCGTGCTCCATCACGAGCGTGGGGAAGGGGCCGTCACCGGTCGCGGGCAACGTGACGTCGACGTCCAGCGGTGTGCCGTCGAAGCTCGGCACGCGGTCGGTCAGCTCGGCGGCCGGGCAGAAGCGCACGCCGCGCTCGGGAGCGCACGGATGACCGAACGGCGCGGGCGCGGCGGCGGCCGTGGCGACGGTGGACAGCAGGCAGCCGGCGCTCACCAGGGCCGCGACCAGCAACCGGGATGACATGGGCCGCGACCCTACTGCGCCGCCCGCGACGCCCGCCGCAGCTCAGCCCGGCGGCGGCTCGCCGTTCGGGAAGAACATGACCTTCGAGAAGAACTCGCGGCGCTCGCCCATCCACGCCAGCAGCTCGGGGAGGCGGTCGAGCGGCTCGCGGTGGCTGACGATCTCGGCCGTCCGCAGGCGGCCGCGGGCCATCATCTCCAGAGACGCCGTCCACTCGCGCCCGGGGAACGGCGCCGAGAAGGAGTTCCAGGCGCCGTAGAGGGTGATCTCCTCGCGCAGCAGCCGCCCGAACGTCGCCGGGTCGAGCGTGACGTCCTGCACCGGGATGCCGACGAACACCACGCGCCCGCGCGGTCCGGCCAGCCACACGGCCTGGCGCTCGGCAGACGGGGCGCCGGCGGTGTCCACGACCACGTCGGCCGCACCGGTGAGGTCCTCGGCGTCGCCCGCGTCGCGGGTCTGCGTCGCGCCGAGCTCGCGCGCCAGCGCCAGCTTCTCCTCCATCACGTCGACGGCGACGACCTCCGTGGCCCCGAGGATCGCCGCCCACTGGATCGCGAAGAGGCCGATCGGCCCGGCACCGACCACCGCCACGCGGTCGCCGGCGCTCACGCCGCAGCGCCACAGCGCGTGCAGCGCGATCGCGGCGGGGTCGACGGAGGCCGCCCCCACGTCGTCGACCGCGTCGGGCACCGCCAGCAGGTTGCTCGCGGGGACGCTGACGAGCTGGGTGTAGGCACCGTCCTCCCGCGAGCCGAAGTAGGAGTAGTCGCGGCACAGCGAGTGCAGCCCGCGCCGGCACTCCTCGCAGCGGAAGCACGGGATCATCGGCGGCACGGTCACTCGTTGCCCGACCTCCACGTCGACGCCCTCGGCGGCGACGACCGTGCCGGCGAACTCGTGGCCCGGGATCAGCGGCAGCCGGTGCGAGCCCTTGTGCAGGATTCGCGGCAGGTCCGAGCCGCACACGCCGACGGCGCCGACGCGGACGAGCGCGCGGCCCTCGGCCGCCGGCGGCTCGGCGACCTCCTCGTAGCGGATGTCTCCTGGGGCGTGCAGGACGGCGGCGTGCATCGCACCCAGCAGCCTGCCAGCCCGCGCGCTCTCATGACGTGCGACCGGGATCGGCCTTCACCCCTGGGAAGCTGTGCTGCCGTCAGGCATCGCAATAGAGGAGTGACATGGCTGTTTCGCTCACCAATCCGGAGGGACACGTCGAGGTCCCGCTCTATCACCACGTCGCGGTCGCGACCGGGACCAAGCAGGTCTTCATCGCCGGCCAGGTCGCATGGGATGCGGAGGGCAACCTGGTGGCCGCAGATCTGGCGGGCGCTTCGATGACCTGCGGCCCGGCGACCGCCGGCCGTCCATCGGTGCGGGGGCCGGTTATGCTGCCGCCGTGCTGGGCCACCGCGGCAGGTCGGGCGTGAGCGAGGCCGCGGCATCTCCGGCGGCGGCGCACGGCGGCCTGATGCTCGAGCGCGACCGGGAGCTCGCGTCGCTCGAGGCGCTCGTCGGCGAGGCCGCAGGGGGAGCCGCCCGTCTGGTCATCATCGAGGGCCCGGCCGGGATCGGCAAGACCCGGCTCATCGCCGAGGTGCGACGGCAGGCGGCCGCACGGGGCTTCCGCGTGCTGGCCGCGCGGGGCGGAGAGCTCGAGCACGACTTCCCGTTCGGTGTCGTCCGCCAGCTCTTCGAGCCGGAGCTGGCGGCAGGCGACGCGCCTGCGCTGGCCGGGGCGGCGGCACCAGCGCGCGCGGTCTTCGAGTCCGGCGGGGCGCTGCCGGCCGGCGAGCCGGCGGCCGATCCGTCGTTCGCGTCCCTGCACGGTCTCTACTGGTTGACGCTGAACCTGAGCGAGCACGGGCCGCTGCTGCTCGCCGTCGACGACCTGCACTGGTGCGATCCGCCGTCGCTGCGGTTCCTCGCGTACCTCAGGCGCCGGCTGGAGGGATTGCCCATCCTGGTGGTCTGTGGCCTGCGATCGTCCCGGCTCGAGCGGCATCCGACGCTCCTGGGCGAGATCGCGGGCGACCCGCTGACCGTCGCGGTGCGTCCGCGGCCGCTCAGCGCCCCCGCCGTCTCAGACCTCGTCCGCGAGCGGCTGCAGGAGCTGCCCGACGATGCCTTCTCGGCCGCCTGTCACACCGCGACGGGCGGCAACCCGCTGCTGTTGACCGAGCTCCTCAAGGCGCTCGAGGCCGAGGACGTGCGCCCGCACCGGACCCACGTCGACCTGGTGGCGGATGTCGGCCCGCGCGCCGCCTCGCGCGCGGTCCTGCTCCGGCTCGCCCGGCTGCCCGAGGACGCCGCGACGGTCGCGCGGGCGCTCGCGGTGCTCGGAGCCGGCGCCGGCCTCTCGGCCGTGGCCGCGCTGGCGGATCTCGACGAGCAGCGGGCCGCGAGCGCGGTGGCGGCGCTCGCGCGCGCGGAGATCCTGCAGTCCGAGTCGCCGCTCGCCTTCGTGCATCCGGTCGTCGGCGCAGCGATCCGCCACGACGTGCCGCCCGGAGAGCGCGAGTTGCAGCACGGGCGGGCGGCGGGGCTGCTGGCCGAGGCGGGCGCCCCGGTCGAGCAGGTGGCGGCGCACCTGCTCGCCACCCCGGCGCGCGGAGAGGCCTGGGTTGTCGACGCGCTCAACCGCGCGGCGGTCGCCGCGCGCCGCAAGGGCGCGGCCGACGGCGCGGTCGCCTACCTGGCGCGCGCGCTCGCCGAGCCGCCGCCGGCCGAGCACCGGCCGGAGCTGCTGCTCGAGCTCGGCCGCGCGGAGGCGTTGACGTCCGGACCGGCCGCCGCCGAGCACCTGCGCGAGGCCTACGAGGCGCTGCGGGATCCCGAGGCGCGCGGTATGGCCGCGCAGCTGCTCGGCCGGGCGCTGCTGTTCACCGGCTTCCCGGAGGAGGGCGCCGGGGTGGCGCGTCGCGCTGCCGACGAGCTTCCGCCCGAGCTCGAGGATCTGCGCAACGCCCTGGAGGCCTTCGAGCTGCTCTCCGTGCTCTTCGGAGCGGGCGATCCGGAGACGCTGCGCCGGCTCGAAGGCCATCGGACGCTTCCCGGCGACGCGGGGGTCGGCGCGAAGATGCTTGCGGCGATCGCCGCGCAGGACTGGATGTACGCCGGTGGCCCGAGCGACCAGTGCGCCGAGCTGTGCCTCGCGGCGCTCGCCGGGGGCGAGCTGATCGCCGCCGACAACGGACTGCTGCCGACGTGTGCGATCACCACCCTGGTGTTCGCCGATCGTGAGGAGGCGCTCGTGTGGTGGGAAGTTGCCCGCACGGACGCCTACCGGCGGGGCTCGCTGTTCGCGATCTCGTCGCTGAGCCTGTGGTGGGGCCAGTCGCAGTACTGGCGCGGGGAGCTCGGGGACGCAGAAGAGTCGCTGCGCGCGGCGCTGAGCGAGTTCGAGTCGTGGGGGCACGGCGAGCTGCAGGCGCAGATCTACTGCGACGCGTTCCTGGCCTCCGTGCTGCGCGAGCGCGGGGATCTCGGCGGTGCGCGGACCGCGCTGCAGCGTAGCGCCGATCCCGGCGGCGGGGACGACGGAGCTCGCTACTGGCTCAACAGCCGGATCGAGCTGCTGATCGCCGAACGCCGCTTCGACGAGGCACTCGCCGCCGCCGACGAGTACGCCAGCCGGTTCGATGCCACTGTCCCCAATCCGATGGACGCTCCGTGGCGCTCCCACAAGGCGCTCGCGCTCGCCGGCCTCGGACGGCCCGAGGAAGGGATCGGGCTGGTCGAGGACGAGCTGGAACGCGCGCGCGCCTGGGGCGCCCCGGGGACCGTGGCCCGCAGCCTGCGCGTACTCGGGGCGCTCGAGCGCGACGACGGGCTCGAGCATCTCGAGTCGGCGGTCGAGGCCGTGGCCGGCTCGCCTGCCCGGCTCGAGCACGCCAAGGCGGAGCTGGCGCTCGGGATCGCGCTGCGCCACCTCCGGCGCCCGAACGACGCCCGCGACCCGCTCCGGCGCGCGCTCGAGCTCGCCGAGGTGTGCGGGTCGCCCGTGCTGGCCGCGCAGGCGCGCGCCGAGCTGCACGCCGCCGGCGGGCGACCTCGCACGACGGCGCTCACGGGCGTCGAGTCGCTCACGCCCAGCGAGCGCCGGATCGCCGGCCTCGCGGCCGCGGGTCGAACCAATCGCGACATCGCCCAGGAGCTCTTCGTCACGCCCAAGACGGTCGAGCGGCACCTGGGCCACGCCTACCGCAAGCTCGGGATCAGGGGCCGGCAACGGCTCGGCGCCGCGCTGACCTCGATCGCCTGACCCACCCCCAAAGAGTCGGGTGCCCGTAGGGGGGTGACCCCGATGCGCCGCGCGTCCGGCCGGTCGAGGATGAGCCCATGGATCGCCAGTCGGTCGTCATCCGCCTCGAGCTGCACTTGACCGATGACGCGATGAGCGGCCGGGCAACCGACAGCTCGGGCACAGCCCGCCAGTTCACCGGTTGGCTGGGTCTCCTCGGGGCCATCGATGCGCTCGTCCCCGGCGGCCCACCGGTCTCCGCGGACGCGGTCGCGCGGGGCTCACGCGAACCGGGGGCGTCGACGTGAAGCGCGCCGTCCTCGTCCTGGTCTGCAGCCTGGGAGCGTTCGCGCCTCCCGCCGCCGCGACGCCCGCCCGCCCGCTCTCGGCGACAGACGTCGCGCGGATCGACGCCTTCACGTCCGTCTTCCCGTTCAACGAAGGCCGGTGGGGGATCCTCGCCACCGATCTCGAGACCGGTCGGGCTCTCTACAGCCGCAACCCCGATCAGCTCTTCCACACCGCCTCGACCACGAAGAACTTCACGGTGGCGGCGGCGCTGGACGGGCTCGGGCCGGGCCGGCGCTTCCGCACGCCGCTGCTGCGTCGCGGCCGGGACCTGGTCCTGCGCGCGTCGGGCGATCTCACGATGGGCGGCCGAGCGCTGCCGAACGGGCGCGTCGCCTACACCGGCTTCGACCACATGGATGCGAACGAGGTTCCCGGCGAGGCGATCCTGACCCCCCAGGACCCGCTGGCCGGCCTGAAGACGCTGGCGCGCAAGGCGCGCCGCAGCGGCATCCGCCGCGTGCGCGACGTGGTGATCGACGACCGGCTATGGCGTGCGCAGGAGATCGGCGCCGAGGTCGTGTCGCCGATGATCGTCAACGACAACGCGATCGACGTGATGCTGTACCCGACCCGGCCGGGACAGCGCGTGCGGGCGCGGACGCGCCCGGCGACCGCCGCCTATGACATCGACGTGCGCGTCCGGACGGTCCCGCGCGACGGCACGACGAACGTGGTCGTCGGCAAGGCCAAGGGGCGCAAGGTGACCGTCACCGGGACGATCGCGGCCGGCGTGCGGACGCCGTTCGTCCAGATCTTCCGCGTTCCCGACCCGGCCGCCTTCGCGCGCGTGCTGATGGTCGAGGCGCTCGAGCGCGCCGGAGTGGCGGTCGCCGAGCGGACGCTCGGGCCCAACCGCGTCCGGTCGCTGCCGACCCGACGCGCCGTGGGGCGGCTGCCGCGCATCGCGCGGCTGACGTCCCCGCCGGTGGGGCAGTTCGCGAAGCTGATCCAGAAGGTCAGCCACAACCTCGGCGCGAACACGGTCCCGTTCTGGCTCGGGGTCGACGCCGGCCGGCCCACGTTCGAGGCGGGGATGCAGTTGATCCGCGCGTACGCCACCAAGGCCGGCGTGCGGGCCGGACAGGCCGAGCTCGTCGACGGCCAGGGCGGCGCGCCGAACCGGATCACGCCGGCCGCGGCGGTCCAGCTGCTGCGCTACGTCCAGACGCGCCCCTACGGACGCGTGTTCCTCGACGCGCTGCCGATCAAGGGCATCGACGGGATCCCGGGCCCGGACGCCGCCCAGGACCCCGCGACCGGGAACGTCTTCGCCAAGAACGGGCTGACCGGGGCGCTCGACGCCAACGACCGGATCGAGGTGCAGGCGATGGCGCTCGCGGGCTACGCGATCGCGGGCGAGCGCCGCATCGCCTTCAGCGTGGTCGCCAACAACATTCCCATCTACGGGCCCGACGGCAAGCCCAGCCAAGCGCCCGCGGACCTCACCGCCGCGTTCACCGCATTCGGCAACCACGAGGGGATCACGTCGCTGTTCTACACGTCCCAGACGGAGGACTGATGAGGTTGCTCAAGTCCTCCATCGTGCTCTTGCTCGTCCTCCTCTCGTGGGGAACGGCCGCGGCGGCGAGTGCCGCAGGTCCTGCCTCGGGAGGCCTCGACCCGGGCACGAAGTTCTCCCCGATCGTCTCGGAGGTGACGACCAGTCCGACGGCAGTCAAGGCCACCGACGGTCGCTTCCACATCGCCTACGAGCTGATCCTGACCAACACGGCGCCGCTGACGATGGCGGTGGAGCGCCTCGAGGTCCGCGACCCGCGCACGCGACGGGTCCTGAGCAGCATCTCGGGCGCACAGCTCGACCGCAACATGAACCCGGCAGCCGACCCGGGCTCTGAAGACCCGACGACGATGGCGGCCTCGGAGACCTCGGTCGTGTGGATGGACGTGGCCGTGCGCCGGGCGTCACAGCTCCCGCGCGTGCTCGAGCATCGCCTGGTGGCGTCCAGCCGCCCGCCGCCCGGGCCCCAGTTCACCTACCGGGGCCTGGCCGGCCGCATCCCCCTGGCGCGCTCGCGGATCGCGCTCGGCCCGCCGGTCCGTCCCGGCATCTGGGTCGCCAACGAGGGCTGCTGCACGAACCCCACGCATCATCGCCGCGGGCTGGTGGGCGTGGACGGGATCCTCCAGGTCGCCCAGCGCCACGCGATCGACTGGTTCCGGCTCGACCGTCGCATGAACGCCTGGACCGGGGACCCGTCCCGGCTGACCAGCTATCCCAGCTACCGCCAGCCGCTGATCGCGGCGGCCGCCGGCCGGGTCGTCCGGGCGCGGGACGGGATTCGTGACAACCGGCCGCAGGGCACGCTCCAGAAGCTGCCGCCGATGGACGAGACCGTCGGCAACCACGTGATCCTGCGGGTCGGCGGCGTCCACCTGCTCTACGCGCACATGACGCGCGGATCGGTGCGGGTGCGCGCGGGGCAGCGCGTGCGGCGCGGCCAGCTGCTCGGGCTGCTCGGCAACAGCGGCAACTCGAGCACGCCGCACCTGCACTTCCAGGTCTCGACGCGGCCGACGTTCTTCCCGACCGACAGCTTGCCCTACACGTTCGAGCGCTTCCGCTTCCTGGGCCAGATCTCCGAGCCCTTCGATGACGAGGAGCTCGCCCTGCAATCGACGGGCGCCCTGACGTTCAAGCCCGCCCTCCGGCCGGGTGTGCGCCGGCGCGAGATGCCCCTTGACAACAACGTGGTGCGCTTCCGATGACCCGAACCTTCTCCGTCTTCGCCCTCCTCACCGCGGCGCTGCTCGCCTGTTGCGCAGTGCCGGCGGCGGCCCAGTCGCAGAGCTCGGCCGCCACTCCGGCGCAGTTGATCGCCGGTCCCGGCGAGGACCGGCTGATCAAGCGGCTTCCCGTGCGGGTCGCCGTCCGGGTCCCGGCCCGGACGTCCCGGCTCCGCATCCTTCTGGGCCGGCGGGACGTCACGTCGCGCTTCCGGGCCGTCGACGGTTCACGCCGGGTCGCCGACCTCACCCGCGGCGACGGCCTGCGCTACGGCTCGAACCGGCTCGTCGTCCGCGCCGAGCGCCGGGGCAGCCGGCCCGCGATCCACGCGCGGTCGCTCGTCCTCGTGCGGCGCCGCGACGACCTCGTCAGCCTGCGTATCCGGCAAGGCTCGGTCACGTCGCTGGATGCGCGCGTCGCGGCGCCCACGGCACTTGCCACGATCCGCCGGAGCCGCACCGTCCGGCTGTGGGTGAACGGCCAGGCCGTCACGCGCGCGCTGGACCGGTCGGGTCTGACGCGCTTCACGGCGAAGTTGTCCGCCGCCCACGGGCTCCGCTACGGCGTCAACCGCCTGCGGCTGCTGGTGGCCGAGCCGGACCAGGGTCGCTACCAGGTCGTGCGCCGGCGCTTCGTCGTGAAGCGGACGCGCCATCTCGCGGCGGCGGGATGGGACGTCCACACGCGCGCCGGCAGGGTCCAGCGGCTCGACGGGCGCCGCTCCCGGACGACGAACGGTGGACGGCCGCATCATCGCTGGACGATCGTCGGCAAGCCGCGCGGATCGAGCGCGAGGTTGCGCGGCGCCGGCTCGGCGCGCCCACTGATCACCCCGGACCGCCCGGGCCGCTACGTCGTCAGCCTCGAGCTTGCAGAGCGCAGCGCGCTAGCCGGCGCATCGCAGGCGGCGCCGGTGAGCACGGACCAGGTGGAGGTCGTCGCCGCGCCTGCGCCACTCCAACCCTTCAAGGGCATCACCACCCAGAACGGGAAGCACGGGATCCAGGTGGGATCCACGTTCTATCCCAACCCGAGCCCGAGCGGGGCCGCGATGCAGTGGCTCACGCTCGACCGCAAGACGCTCAGCCTGGGCAAGGCCGCGGACAACACCTGGCTCGACGGCACGGGCGGCCCGAACGGGATCCCGGCGCTCGCCGCGGCGCTGAAGGGACAGGGCCTCAATCAGCTGGTGATCCTGTCCTACCCCTACGGGGGGTCGGCGCCGCCGGTCCAGCAGGGCCAGAACAATGCCTTCAACGCGGCGGTGAAGACAATCGGGGTCGGGCCCATCGACGCGGGCATCCTGCAGGACCGCAACAAGCTCGCGATCGTCGGCACGCCCGGCGGCGGCGACGGCAGCGGCTGGTACACCCACGGCGGCGGCAACGTCGACGGGCTCACCGGCTGGCTGATGCCCGACCGGATCGACGGCTTCCGCTTCCAGCCCGCCCAGACCACGTTCGCCACGTCGGCGCCCGGCTCCACCGCCACCAACAACACGATGAGCCTCGCCGGGCAGCAGGTCAGCGATGCCCTCCCGGCCGGCGCCACGGGCGGCTTCCAGGTCACCACGCTCGACCCGATCGACTTCACGGTCTCCTCTCACGCGGTCTTCGCCACCAACGGCGTCGCGAATCCGGTGGCGGGGATCGACGCGATGACGGCTTTCGTGTCCAGGAACAACAACGGACCGCACGTGGTCGTGCAGAGCATCGGCCGCGTCGCACTGCCTCCTCCGCCGTCGGATCCGTACCAGCAGGACCGCGGCAAGCAGGCATGGACCAGGCTGGGCCAGGCGCTTTCGGTGTCCGGCGCCAACCCCCACACCGTCATCGGCATCAACGGCTCCTACGCCTTCGTCGGGGGATCCTGGCTCGAGCGGACCGAGGTCGCCGAGTCCAGCTCGGCCATCGTCACCGACCCCACCACCTCACCTCCGGAGACAGAACCGGGCACGCTGAGCGGCCGGCTGTCTATCCGCTCGGACGGCTACTACGTCCCGACGCCGTCCGCGCCGGTTACCACGCTGGACTCGCTGTACGACATGACCTTCACGGCGCCGGAGCCCTGGCCCCAGGCCAGCGGGCCGGAGGCCGCCGCCTACCAGAGCGCACTCGCCTACATCACCTCATGCCTGGTGCAGACCAAGGACTGGGGCCGGGATCTGCGGCAGGCCTACGCCGGCGATCTCAACCGCGACTGGGCCACGGCCAAGACCGACCTCGGACGCGTTCTCTATCCGGGTGACGGTCTCTGCCCGAGCGGGAGCAAGTGGTCCGGCGGGACGCCGGACTTCTCCCGGGCGCAGTTCGAGCGCCTGAGCGCCGAGCTGCAGACCGAGTTCGAGTGGCTCAACGGCGTCAAGAAGCTCTTCGACGCCTACGAGAAGGCGGTCACCCGGAGCAACGCGAAGGGCTCTGCAGATCTCAACACGCTCGGTGCCGCGATCCACAACGACGTCGATCCGCCGAACGACGACCTCACGGCCGACATCGGGAACTTCCTGCTCGAGCTCGCGGAGATCGGGATCGACATCGCCACGGAAGGGGCAGAGTCGGCCGTGAAGGTCATCGTCGAGGGTCTCGCGGCGGCCTACGAGCTCGGGATGTCGCTCTCGGCCGACGAGCGCAGCGGAGCACCGCTCGGCCGGGAGGTCGACACGAAGGTGGGCGAGCTCTCTCAACAGGCCGCCGACAGGCTCGACGCCGCGGTCACCTCGCTCGACAGCGTCCACGAGGTGGTCGCCTCGGACTACGGGCGCCTGAAGGCGCTGGGAACGGCCGCCGAATCGCCTGAGTGGGCCATCAACGTCGACCAGCTGGCGAGCTCGCTCACGGTCAGTGCCAACGCCTGGTTCAGCAACGAGATCTTCCCCGTCGGCTACCGGATCTGGTACCTGAACCCGACGTTCTCCTGGAGCGACATCAAGCCCAACAGCTGCTACCTCTTCGGCTACGGGCGTTCGTGGAGGGACGCGGACACCAGCTCCTGGGTCCTGTGGGACATGCCGTTCGACGGCCAGAACACCAACCGCGGCGGCAGCCTGCTGGCGCTGAGCAAGCGCTCGTGGAGCGCCCGCCAGGATGCGTTCCCGCCCAAGGACCTGACCAACAGGACCTTTGGCCCGATGAGCCAGCGGGGCTACGGCGTGTCCTTCCCCGACTTCGTCTGGGAGCGATTCAAGGCGCCCTACCCTTACGTCAACTGTTACACGTGACCGGAGTGGCATGACGAGTCTTGCCCGCAGGACCTCGCCGATCTGCATCCTGGCCGCCGCATGCGCCCTCATGCTGTTGCTCCCTGCCGCGGGGCAGCCGGCGGAGCCGAGCGCCGAGGGCGCTGCCGGGCAGCCGGCGGAGCACACGACCAGGGGCATCGTGCAGCACAGCCGCAACGGCGGGAGCCACGAGCCGCTGCGCGGTGACCGCGGCGAGCGCGGTCGCCGCGGCCGCCGAGGCGCCAGGGGCGGCCCGGCAAGCGCGGCGCCCGCGGACCGTCCGGCCGGGCCGGCGCGACGGGAGCCGTGGGTCCACAGGGCCTGGCGGGCACTCCAGGGCCGGCCGGGCCGGCCGGTCCCGAAGGCCCGCCGGGCCCGTCGGCGCCGGCTGGGCCCGCCGGTCCGCAAGGGCCCGCCGGCCCCGAGGGGCCCGCCGGGCCGCAGGGAGAAACCGGAGCGACCGGCCCCGCCGGGCCGCAGGGAGAAACCGGAGCGACCGGCCCCGCCGGGCCGCAGGGAGAAACCGGAGCGACCGGCCCCGCCGGGCCGCAGGGAGAAACCGGAGCGACCGGCCCCGCCGGGCCGCAAGGGCCCGCCGGCCCCGAGGGGTCCGCCGGGCCGCAGGGAGAAACCGGAGCGACCGGCCCCGCCGGGCCGCAAGGAGAGACCGGTGCGACAGGGCCCGCCGGACCGCAAGGGCCACAAGGACCCGTGGGCCCGAGCGGGCCTCCGGGATCGGTCGGCACCCCGCTGGTGGTCGAGGGTGAGCCCGTGAGTCCGCCGTCGGCCGGCAATGGCGCTACCGCGACGGCCGGCGCAAGCTGCCCGGACGGTCGAGCGGTGCTCAGCGGCGGTGGCTCGACGAGCGGGCAGCTTGCTGGCCAGGGCGTCGCCCTGTACGAGAACCAGCCGCTCGCCGGTGGCTGGCAGGTGCGAGCGATCCAGACCAACGCGGGCCCTGACCCGACGTGGGCCGTGCGGGCCTTCGTCGTCTGCGGGCCTCCCGCCGTTCAGGGAGCGGGCGGCAACTAGAGTTGTCCGGCCCGGCCCTTATGCCTGAGTACGTCCTCGGTCATCCCAACAGAGGAGAGCGCGAGCGACTCGAGCTGATGTCGCGGCTGCTCGACCCGATGCATCGCCGCCACATCGACGCGCTGGCTATCGGACCCGGGGCGCGGACGCTCGAAGCCGGATGCGGCAACGGCTCGTCTCGGCCTGGCTCGCGGAGTGCGTGGCCCCCGGCGGACGAGCCGTGGCGGTGGATCTCGACCTGTCGCTCGTCGATGCGGAGCTGCCGAACCTCGAGCTGCGCAAGGCGGACATCCTCGCCGGGCCGGTCAGACCGAGGAGCTTCGATCTGGTGACGGCGCGGGCCGTGCTCCACCACGTCGCGCGCCCAGAGGCGGCCGTCGCGAACCTCGTCGCGAGCGGGCGGCCGGGCGGAGCGATCCTGCTGATCGAGCCGGATTTCCTGCCGGTGAGCGTGGCAGAGCCGGCGAGCATCCGAGCGTTCTGGGACGGCTGGCTTGCATGGTCGCGCCGGGCGGGAATCGACTACCCGCGCTGTACAACGGTAGGTCGCCGTGGGCCGTGTACGGGACGGAGACGGCTCGAGCTGCGCGGCCGGCTCGTCGCCTCCGGCGACCTCGACGAGCGGTCGATCGACGCGTTCCTCGAGCACTGCGCCGATCCGGCGTGGTGGACGCAGACGATCGCCTTCACCGCCGTCAGCGCCCGCGCACCCAGCGATTGAGAGCCGTCCGCCCGGCTCACGGTGCATCAAGACATCACAACTTGTGAAGTTACGATTGCACGGTGCGCACGACGGTCACCCTCGACCCCGACACGCGGCGCCTCGTCGAGCGCTTGATGCGGGACAGGGGCCTGTCGTTCAAGCAGGCGATCAACGAGGCGATCCGCTCGGGACTCGCCGGGGGCTCACGGCCGCGCAGCTACACGACGCCGCGCAGGCTCGGCCCGCCGGAGCTCGACCTGACCAGAGCGCTGCGGATCGCGGCTGACCTGGAGGACGAGGCGCTCGCGCGCCGCCTCACCGAGGGCCAGTGACGAGCGGGTCGTCGTCGACGCCAACGTCCTGCTCTACGCGATCGACGAAGCGAGCCACCACCACGCCGAGGCTCGCGATGGCTCGATGCGTCGCTGTCGGGCGGGGAGGCCGTCGGCTTGGCCTGGGCGGCGCTGCTGGCGTTCGTCCGCCTGAGTACGAGCCGCGCGATCTTTCCCACCCCCGATGCCGGCCGACGAGGCGATGGCCCAGATCGAAGCTTGGCTGGCGGCGCCCGCGACCATCGTCGTGCACCCGACGCGCCACGCGGGGATCCTCCGCGGGCTCCTGCGCGAAGCCGGAACCGCCGGCAACCTCACGACCGACGCGCACCTCGCCGCCCTGGCGGTCGAGCACGGGGCGGAGATCGTCAGCTACGACAGCGACTTCGCGCGCTTCACCGGCGTCCGCCACAGACTGCCGGGTTGAGCCGTCACGCTGCCACGCTCGTCGCGACTCGTTGCCGAGCCACTCCGGACGCTCGCTCATTGAGCGGGCCGCTCGGCCCGCTCGACTTCGGCGCCGGTCGGTACGTCCAGCGGACGGCCGAGGAAGGCCTCGAGCGCGATCCAGACCGCCTGGTGGGGGAGGGGGCCGACGCGCAGGGTGGCGCCTCCGCGCGGGTTGCGGCGCACCGTGGCCTCCAGGTTGGCGCGGGCCAGGCGCTCGCGCTGGTGCGCGGCCCGCTGGGCGCCCGTGCGCCCCTGGTAGTGCGCGTCCAGCCCATAGCGCCCGCCCTCGACCGGCCAGATCGAGAGCTCGTCGGGCGCCCAGGTCGGCCCGGTCTCCGCCGGCAGCCCGGACCTGGCGACGAGCTCCTGCCCGCTGCCGGCGGGACGCGCGTACGCCGACCACGACCGGTCGTCGAGCCGGTGTCCCTCGTCGACGGGCTCTCCTGAGTCCTGGCCGCCGCGGCGCCACCGCATGCCGACAGGGTGGCACCTTCCGGCGACGCACGGTCACCGAGCTTTCACCCTCGCGGCGCGGCGTGCTGGCAGCGTGGCCGTGCACTGCGACCCTCGGGAGGCGAGGCGGGATGACACTCACACGGCGTCAGGCACTGGGCGAGGCAGCGCTGGGAGCAGGAGCGTTGTGGCTGGCGCCGGCGGGGGTGTCCTCGGCGCCGGCCGCGGCGCGGCTGCGCTTCGACGGCGACCCGTTCTCGCTCGGGGTGGCCTCGGGCGACCCGACGCCGGACGGCTTCGTCCTGTGGACGCGGCTGGCGCCCGATCCGCTCGCCGGCGACGGCCGCGGCGGGATGCCCGCCCGCCGGGTGTCGGTCGCCTACGAGATCGCCGAGGACGAGGCCTTCCGCCGGCCGGTCCGGCGCGGCCGGACCCCCGCGGTCCCGGAGCTCGGGCACAGCGTCCACGTCGAGGTCGACGGCCTCGAGCCCGGCCGTGACTACTACTACTACCGCTTCATCGCCGGCGGCGAGGTCAGCGCCGCCGGCCGCACCCGGACCGCGCCGGCCGGGGCGGTCGCGCAGCTGCGCCTCGGCCTGGCCTCGTGCTCGAGCTGGACGGGCGGGCGCTTCGCCGCCTACCGCACGATGGCCGAGGAGGAGCTCGACCTCGCCCTGCACGTCGGCGACTACGTCTACGAGGCCCGTGACACCGAGACGCTCGCGGACTTCCGGCTCATCCACGCCCGTCAGAAGACCTCGCCCGACGTGCAGGCCGTGCACGAGCGCTTCCCGTTCGCGGTGACCTGGGACGACCACGAGATCGAGAACAACTGGGCGGCGGGGGGCTCGCAGCCCGACGGCGAGCCGTCCAACGAGCCCGGGCGCTTCCTCGCGCTGCGCGCCGCCGCCTTCCAGGCCTACTACGAGCACGCCGTCCGCAACGGCCGCAGGGCCCTGACATGCTGCTCTACCGCGGCCTCGGCTACGGCGAGCTGGTCGACTTCAGCGTCCTGGACACCCGCCAGTACCGCGGCGACCAGCTCGATGACGCGTTCCCGGCCGGCCCGCGCGACCCGCGCACCAGTGACCCCGGGCGCACGATGACCGGCCCCGAGCAGGAGCGCTGGCTGTTCGGCCGACTCGACGCCTCGCGGGCGCGCTGGAACGTGCTCGCCCAGCAGACGATCGTCGCCCGCTTCGACTACGACACCGGCGAGGGCGTGAGCTTCAACCACGACCAGTGGGACGGCTACGAGGGCGCTCGCGACCGGCTGTTCGCCTACCTCGCCGCGCGGCGGCCGTCCAACCCGGTCGTGCTCACCGGCGACTGGCACTCGAGCTGGGTCAACGACCTCAAGGCCGACTTCACCGACCCCGCCTCAGAGACGCTCGCCACCGAGTTCGTCGGCACCTCGATCTCCTCCGGCTGCCCGTGGGCGCCGGCCGTCGCCGCGGCCGTCCCGGTGAACCCGCACGTCAAGTACTTCGACGGCGACCGCCGCGGCTATGTCCGCGCCACCATCACGCCCGACACCTGGACCTCCGACTACCGCGTCGTCGCCTCGGCCGCCGACACCGCGAGCCCGGCCGAGACGCTCACCAGCTGGGTGGTCGAGAACGGCCGGCCGGGGGCCGTCCCGGCCTGAACGGGTCGTCCGGCACACGTCCGCCGCTCGCGCGGTAGCGTTCGCTCGAGAGAGAGGGAGGCGCTCATGCGAACGACGGGCCTCGCCGCCGGTGCGGCGATCATCCTGCTGGCCATCTCCGGTTGCGGGGGCGCGATGAGCGGCGGATCTGAAGGCGGCAGTGGCGGGGACGCCGCTGAAGTCACCAAGGACGCGAAGGTCATCGACGTCAAGGCGATGGAGGGGGCCAAGGGCGAGGTCACCTACTGCACCGGCAAGGACACGACCGGTGAGACCAAGGAGTGGCGCAGGCGCTTCAACGCGAAGTACGCCGCCCAGGGCCTGACGGCGAAGGTCGTCGAGTTCCCGGCCTCGGCCGACGAGCAGCGCAACCAGTTCGTCCAGCGCCAGGAGGCCAAGTCCCCCGACTGCGACGTCTTCCGCTCAGACGTGATCTGGACCGCCGAGTTCGCCTCGCAGGGCTGGCTGTACGACCTGACGCCCTACGTCGAGTCGACCAAGGACCGCTTCATCCCGGCGCCGCTGGAGACCGCCACCTACGAGGGCAAGTTCTGGGGCTCGCCGCAGTACACCAACGTGGCGTTCATCTACTACCGCACCGACAGGGTCGACGCGGCCCCGCCGACCTGGCAGCAGGTCTACCAGCAGGCTGGCGATACCGGCGGCATCGTCTTCCAGGGCGCGCCGTACGAGGGCTTGACCTGTGACTGGCTCGAGCTGGCCTACGCGGCCGGCGGCACCGTGCTCTCCGCGGATGGCTCGAAGGCGACGATCAACTCGCCCGAGAACGTCGCGGCGACGAAGCTGATGGCCGACGCCGTCAAGAGCGGCGCGGCGCCCAAGGCGGTCACGACCTACATGGAGCCGGAGTCGCTCGCCGCCTGGCAGACGGGCAAGTACACGTTCATGCGCAACTGGCCCTACGCCTACGCGCTCAGCGAGGACACGGAGAAGCTCAAGGGCAAGTTCAAGGTCTCGCCGCTGCCCGAGTACGAAGGCGGCACCACCGCCGGCATCCTCGGCGGCGCCAACAGCGTGATCTCGGCCTACTCCAAGAACCCGGGCGGGGCGCTGACGCTGGTCGACTACCTCTCCTCGGAGGAGTGGCAGTCGCGCCTCCTCGCCGAGTACACCGTCTCGTCGCCGTTGAAGTCCACCTACGAGGACCCGGTCGTCCAGAAGCGGGTGCCGTTCTACGCCGAGCTGCGCGAGGGCGTCAAGAACGCCAAGGCGCGCCCGGTGTCGCCGGTCTATCCGCAGATCTCCCAGGCGATCTACAAGAACGTCAACGCCGCGCTCTCGGGCCAGACCTCGCCGGAGGATGCGATGAAGCAGGCGCAGTCGGACATCGAGAACGCGCTGGCGACGTTCTGAGCGCTGGCGAACGTCGCGTCGCCGGGTCCGCGGTGCCCGGCGACGCGACACGCCGTCACTTCTTCAGGACGGCCTCGAGGGGACCGACCGTCGTGGTGATGAATCCCGTCGGACCCGACTGGCTCACCGACGCGGTGACGGCGACCCTTCCGGACTTGAGCGGCGCGTTGAAAACCCTGACGGTGACCGGCACGAGCTGGGGAGTGCCGTCGCAGACCAACGGGGCTCCGCCCATGGTGCCTCCGCTGCTTCCGCTGCCCTGGACGAGACGCTTGCCCTGCGCTTGGACGACCGTCACCGAAACGGCCGAGCTGAAGGTGCCGGGGTCGCAGCTCGCCGTGACCGACACCACCGCGCTTGCCCCCTCGGGGCCGAGCTGGCCCGTGGGCGAGACCGACACCGTCGGTGCGCCCGCGGCAACAGCCGGGAGCGCCAACGACGCGACCGCCACAGTGACTACGCAAGCGCTGCGCAAGCGACGCATGGTGGACCTCCGTAGGAGAAGGGGAATGTCTGTGTGACGCTAGGCGGAGGCGATGTCGCGGGGCAGCCACCAAGGTATGGACGAGCCCACACGTCGCGCTCCGGGCTCGTCAGCGAGTCGGTCGCCCGTCCGTCCGAGCCCTACTCGGGGAAGCCGACCACCTGGTCGTTCAAGGGCATCTCGTCGCGGCGCGTACCGGCGAAGGCGGCGGCGTTGATCGCCACGGGCCTGCCGGTCGGCAACGTCGCCGGGTCGGTGATCCGCCCCTCGCCCTCATCCGCGAGAACACGAACGGGGGCGCGGCGCCTGGCCGAGTAGGCGACGTCGGCGAAGATCGTGGCGGAGCCGCCGGCGGGGATCGTCGCGCCCTCCACGCCGCCGTTGACGCGCATGCAGTCTGAAGGCCAGAGACGTACCTGTCAGTCACGGCGGTGACAGGGCGAGTCGCGCTTGGCACTACCCGCCGGCGGCGGCCTTGAGCTTGCGCCAGCCGCCGGCGCGGTTGTTGGCGACGATCTGCTCGAACATCGCCTGCAACGCGGGGGCGTTGATCGTCTCGCCCTCGTGGATGGAGATCTGCCGGCCGGTGCTGTTGCCGTGGCCGCTGGTGATGATGTTCTCCGGGTCGGGGACGATCGCGCCGTCGTAGAGGAAGATGCACACGTGCCGTTTGGCGGCCAGCAGCGCGCAGACGTTGCCGTCGAGCACGAAGTAGGGCTGCACGCGCCGCTTGATCGTCTCCTGCATCTCCGGGTCGGCGGCGTGCACGAGCCCGCGGACCTGGCGGCAGATGTCCTGCTGCCAGCCGGGCAGGGGGTCGATGTAGTCGTCGACGCGCGGATCGCGATGCGCGGTCATGCCGGTCTCCTCCGTCGTTGCCTGGCGGGCGGACATGGTCTCACCCTGGCTGTCGAAGCCGGCACCCGGGTCTCGACGCGTCAGCGCACCGATAGCTGCTTGGCTAGGGGCATGAGAGCAACCGTCATGTACGCGGCCGGGGACGTGCGGGTCGAGGACGTCCCGGACGCCCGCGTCGCCGAGCCGACCGACGCCGTCATCCGCGTCACCCGCGCCTGCATCTGCGGCAGCGACCTGTGGCCGTACGGGTCGATGGAGCCGTCGGAGACCGGCCAGGCGATGGGTCACGAGGCGATCGGCGTGGTCGAGGAGGTCGGGGCGGAGGTCCGCACCGTCAAGCCGGGCGACGTCGTCGTGGTGCCGTTCGCCTACTCCGACGGGACGTGCGCGTTCTGCCACGAGGGGCTCAACACGGCCTGTCTGCACGGCGGCTTCTTCGGCAACAACGGCATGGACGGCGCGCAGGCCGAGGCGCTGCGGATCCCCTTCGCGGACGGGACGCTGTTCGCGCTGGGGGTGGGGGAGGACGACGCGCTGATGCCGTCGCTGCTGACGTTGTCCGACGTGATGGGCACCGGCCACCACGCCGCGGTGGTCGCCGGCGTGGCGCCCGGCATGACCGCGGCGGTCGTCGGCGACGGCGCCGTCGGGTTGTGCGCGGTGATCGCCGCGAGACGCCTCGGCGCCGAGCAGGTGATCATCCTCGGCCGCCACACCGACCGGACGGACCTCGCGCGCGAGTTCGGCGCCACCGACGTGGTGGCCGAGCGCGGCGAGGCCGCGGTCGAGCGGGTCAAGGAGCTGACCGGCGGCGCCGGCGCCCACGCCGTGCTGGAGTGCGTCGGGCACGGCGCCTCGACCGAGACCGCGATCCTGATCGCGCGGCCGGGCGGCACGGTCGGCCGCGTCGGCGTCCCCCAGGAGGCGGGGATGCCCGCCTCCCAGCCGGCGTTCTTCGCCAACGTGAAGGTCGGCGGCGGTCCCGCTCCCGTGCGGGCCTACGTCGAGCAGTTGCTGCCCGACGTGCTGGAGGGCCGGATCGAGCCCGGCCGCGTGTTCGACCGCACGGTCGGCCTCGACGGCGTGCCCGACGGCTACCGGGCAATGGACGACCGCGAGGCGCTCAAGGTGATGGTCACGCCCTGAGCGCGACACACTGCGACGTCATGGAGATCACCCGCAACAGCCTCGACAGCACGCCCGGCCCCGCCGAGTGGTTCACCGGCACCGTGTTCTTGGACACCGTCGCTACGCCGAGCGGGCCCTCCCGCGTCGCCGCCCTGAGCGTCCACTTCGCCCCGAGCGCGCGGACGGCCTGGCACACGCACCCGCTCGGGCAGACGATCTTCGTAACCGAGGGCGTCGGGCGCTGCCAACGCCGCGGCGGCCCCGTCGAGGTCATCCGGCCCGGCGATCGCGTCTACTTCGAGCCGGGCGAGCTCCACTGGCACGGCGCGGCCCCGACCCGCTTCATGACCCACCTCGCGATCCAGGAGGCCGACGAGTCCGGCAGCCCGGTCAGCTGGGGCGAGCACGTCACCGAGGAGGAGTACGCCGTGGCGCCGCGCCCGGCCTGACTCCGCCCCCGGACAGGAGGACCCATGGAGCAGACACAACTCGCAGGCACGGGCGTCACGGTCAGCCGGTTCTGCCTGGGCGCGATGATGTTCGGGGCCTGGGGCAACCCCGACCACGACGAGTCGATCCGGATCATCCACGCGGCGCTCGACGCGGGCATCAACTTCGTCGACACCGCCGACGTCTACGCGCAGGGCGAGTCCGAGGAGATCGTCGGCAAGGCGCTCGCGGGTGGCCGCCGCGACGACATCATCCTCGCGACCAAGTTCCACAACCCGATGGGGGAGGACCCCAACCGGCGGGGCAACTCGCGCCGCTGGATCATGCGCGCCGTGGAGGACTCGCTGCGGCGGCTGGGCACCGACTGGATCGATCTCTACCAGGTCCACCGCCCCGATCCACGGACGGACATCGAGGAGACGCTGGCGGCGCTCAGCGACCTCGTGCACCAGGGCAAGGTCCGCTCCATCGGCTCCTCGACGTTCCCGCCCAGCCAGATCGTCGAGGCACAGTGGATCGCGCGTGACCGGCATCTGCAGCGCTTCGTGACCGAGCAGCCGCCGTACTCGATCCTCGTCCGGGCGGTCGAGGCCGACGTGCTGCCCACGTGCTCGCGCCACAACATGGCCGTCATGTCCTACAGCCCGTTGGCCGGCGGCTGGCTGTCTGGCCGCTGGCGCAAGGACACCGGGCAGCAGTCCTCCTCGCGCGCCGGCCGGCTGCCCGAGCGCTTCGACCTCTCAGAGCCCGCCAACCAGCGCAAGCTCGACGCCGTAGAGCAGCTCGCGCAGCTCGCCGACGAGACCGGGATCACGCTCATCCAGCTTGCGATCGCGTTCGTGCTCGAGCACCCGTCGATCACCGCGGCGCTCATCGGGCCGCGCACCATGGAGCAGCTCGAAGGTCAGCTCGCCGCCGCCGACATCACCCTCGAGGAGGCGGTTCTGGACCGCATCGACGCGATCGTCGCGCCCGGCACGACCATCAACCCGGTCGACAACTCGTCGGCCAACCCGGCGCTGGAGCCGGCGGCGCGACGGAGATAGTCTCGATCAGGTCGCGTCGGGCCAGGGCGAGTCGGACTGCACGCCGTCGCCGCCTTCCGGCTTCGGCCCGCCGACCGCGATCAGCTCGAGGCCGTCGGGTCCGGCCTCGAAGGCGCGGATGACCGCGGGGGCGACGCGGATCACGTCCCACTGGCGGATCTCCTGCACTTCGTCGTCGAGCCGCACGCGCCCCGACCCGGTGACGACCACGTAGGCCTCTTCCTGCTCGCGATGGGTGTGGGCTCCGCCGCGCGTGCCGGCGGCATACCGCCAGTGGCTCACGCCGAGGTCGGTCGAGTCGAGGAGCTTCCGGCTGAAGCGGCCTTCCAGGCCGTCGACTCGGCCCGCGACCGCGTCCTCGATCTCGAGCAGGTTGACGATCTTGTAATCCGGCACTCGCTTCTCCCTCGTCGACGTTCGGGTGCACCGTATGACACGCGCGTGCCGCGCTGAACCGGTTAGGTTGGGGCCAAGGTGAGCCCCGACCTCTTCGCCGGCATCAGCGTCCGTGACTTCGACGCCGCGCGGGACTGGTACGTGCGCCTCCTGGGCGCGGAGCCCAGCTTCCTTGCGCACGCGACCGAGGCGGTCTGGGAGCTGGCCGGGCACCGCTTCGTGTTCATCGTCCAGGACCCCGAGCGGGCCGGCAACGGCCATCTCACGATCTTCGTTGACGACCTGGACGACGTCGTGGCGGGCATCGCCGCGCGCGGCCTCGAGCCCGCCGAGCGCGAGACCTACGCCAACGGCGTCCGCAAGGTCACCTACCGCGACGCCGACGGCAACGAGGTCGGCTACGGCGGGGCACCGCTGGAGTGATCCGCCCCGGCGGGCGCGCCCGTCTGCTCGGGGCGCACCCCGGCCAGGAGATCGTCGAGGCCATCGGGCCGGCGATCGGCGTGCCAGGCGACGGCGATCCGGCGCGGCTCGGCCGGGGGATCGAGCGGGATCGCGCGAACGCCGGGATCGCGGGGAGAGACGCACAGCTGCGGAAGGATCGCGACGCCGATGCCGCCGGCCACCAGCGCATGGATCGTTGCGCTGTCGTCGCTGCGCGCCACGACCTCGGGACGCGCCGAGCGCGGCAGCCGCTGCCAGCCGTGGTGCACCGGCCGGACGTCGCGGAAGTCAATCCACGGATGGCCGGCCAGCTCTTCGAGCGCGACGCGTTCGCGCGCTGCGAGCGGGCTCTCCGCAGGCACGAGCACCATGTAGGGATCGTCGAGCACGTGGGCGATGGCGAAGGGCCCGGCGACGGGGAGGGCGGCGAAGGTCGCGTCGATGTCGCCGCGGGCGACCAGCTCGAGCAACTGGCCGTCGTCGGCCCGCTCGATCAGCTCGAGCCCGAGATCCGGGCGGACGGTCGCCAGCCGCCGGAGGATGGCGGGCAGCAGCCGGACGGCCGCGCTCTGGAAGATGCCGAGCCGCAGCCGCGGCCGCTGCAGCCGGATCGCCTCGAGGTCGGCTCGGGCCGCGGCCATCCGCGCGGCGATCTCCTCAGCGTGCTCCAGTAGCCGCCCGCCGGCCGGGGTGATCGCGATCGCGCGCCGGCCCCCAGGCCGGTCGACGAGCCGTTGACCGACCAGCCGCTCCAGCCCGGCGATCTGCCCGCTGAGCGCCGACAGGCTGTAGCCGAGCCGCCTCGCCGCCGCGCGAAAGGAGCCGGTCTCGGCCACGGCGCCGAGCGCCACCAGATGACGGAGCTCGATCCGCTGCCAGGAAAGATCGACGTCCTCGATCATTCTGCTGACTTTATCCGGCTTGTCAGAGCGGCATCGAGCCCTCAGGATGGGCTGATCGACCTAGGAGCCGGAATGACGACGTACCACCTCGATGCCGTCGACCTCGGGCGCTATCCGATCCACGACCTCGACGGCGACGCCGGCCGCGCGCTAGTCGCCCGCTGCCGCGCCGACCTGGCGCGGCTCGGCGCCTGCGATCTCCCCGGGTTCCTGCGCTCCGAGGTCGTGCGGCGCATCGTGCAGGAGATCCCGGACTGGGGCGCCGAGACCGTCCGCACCGAGAACACGCACAACGTCGAGTTCTCCGGACGCGAGGACGAGCTCGCCGGCGACGACCCGCTCCGGATCCGCGTCCGGTCAGCGAAGTCGCTGATCGCCTACGACCAGATCCCGGGCGCCTCGCCGCTGCGCGCGTTGTACGAGACGGACGAGCTGACCGCCTTCGTCGGCGCCGCGCTGAGCGTCGACCCCATCTACCGGCAGGCGGACGAGATCGGCGCGCTCAACGTCATGCTCTACGAGCGGGGGGACGAGCTCGGCTGGCACTTCGACAACGCCGACTTCGTGGTCACCCTGATGCTGCAGGAGTCCTCGGCCGGCGGGGCCTTCGAGTACGTGCCGATGCTCCGCGCGCCGAGCGACGACAACCCGCGTGGGGTCGCAGCGCTGCTCGCGGGCGACCGCGACGGGGTGCGCACGCTGACCCCCGAGCCGGGAACGCTGGCGCTGTTCCGCGGTCACCACAGCCCGCACCGGGTCACGCCGATCGAGGGCGGGACCGATCGCATCAACGCCGTGCTCTCCTACGCGAGCACGCCCGACGCGCGCCTCACCGCGAGCGCCCGCCGGACGTTCTTCGCCCGCGACTGACCCGGCGAGAGTGGGGGAGGGCCGCTAGTCCGCGCGGCGGAGGTCGCCGGACCCGTCGACCTGCTGCGTGAGCGCCGGGTCGCCGTGGTAGCTGACGTCGCCCGAGCCGTCGACCGTCACCGCCAGGCGGTCATCGGCGCGCACGCTCGTGTCGCCGGAGCCGCCGGCCGCCACGCGCGCGGTGCGCGCGGCGAGGTCGGCGAGGTCCACGTCGCCCGAGCCGTCCTTGTCGAGCGTGAGCCGCGCGACCGAGCCCGCCAGCGCGACGTCGGCCGACCCGTCCGCGCGGACGTCGAGGGCGCGGGCGTCGATGCCCTCGACGTCGACGTCGCCCGAACCGTCCACGTCGACAGCACGCAAATCGGGCACGGAGGCCTCGACGACGACGTCGCTGCCGCCGACGCCGTCGTGGTCGAAGTCCACCCGCAGCGTGCCGTTGCGCACCTCGGTGCGGACGTCGTCGATCACCTGCTCGCCGGCGCGGACGCGCACGCGCTGCGGCTCGCCCACGCGCAGTCGCACGTCGACGGAGTCGCGGTTTTCGATGCGGGTGAAGCCGGCGACGTCGCGCGCCTCGCTGCGGCGCGGGCCGTCGTCGGTGAGACCGCAGCCGGCGACGGCCAGGGCGACGGCCGCGACGGGCGCGAAGCCGGTGATGGCGAGCAGGCGGGGAGAGGGCATGCTGCGACGCTAGGCGGCGCCCGGCGGATGCGCGATGGGGGCTCCCGCCGGGCGATCGGGGGGACACCTCGTGTCGACGGTGCGGTTGCCACTAGGGTGCGCGTCGACGCCATGGGTGACCGATCGCTGGATGAGCTCGACCACGGCATCGTCAACCTCCTGCAGGAGGACGGGCGCATGAGCCACACGGAGCTGGCGCGCCGCCTCGGGTCCAACGAGTCGACGGTCCGCAACCGCATCGCCCGCCTGCTCGACGACGGGCGGATGAGGGTCGTGGCGGTGCCCGGCCCCCAGAGCGTCGGCCGGGAGCTGTTCGTCTACATGCGCGTCACCGTGCAGCCGGCGCACGCGACCGAGGTTGCCGAGCGCCTGGCCGCGTTCGACGTCATCCGCTACGTCGCGCTGTCCGACGAGTTCGACGTCATGACCGAGTGCGCGTTCGGCGACCGCCAGGACGTGGTGCGCTTCGTCCGCGACCAAGTTGCGCCGCTTCCAGGCGTCACGCGCGTGAGCACCCAGCTGATGCTCAAGGTCTTCAAGTACTCGTTCGAATGGCGGCTCCCCGACGACTACTGGTGATTCTGAGGAATCCGGTCTGAATCCCGACAGTTGTTCTTATATCCGGCTTGGTAGAGCGCTAGGCTGCGATATCCACAACTAGCCGGAGGATCTTGTGCAATGACCATCGTGCTCAGCCACCGTCGCGACGTGGATCTCGACAGCTACCGACGTGTGGCCTGGCAAGGCGAGTCGGTCGAGCTCGATCCCGAGGCCCGCCGGCGGATGCAGTCCCGCCGCGACGCGCTGCTGCGCTTCGTCGACGACCACCCCGACCGGCTGATCTACGGCGTCAACGTCCACGCGGGCGACGGCGCCAGCCGGCGGATGACGCCCGAGGAGCAGCTCGACTACGCCCGCGGCCTGCACAGCGGGACCTCCTTCGGCGCGCCCCTGCCGGACCGTGTGGTCCGCGGCTTCGTCTTCTCGCGGCTGACCAACTACGTGGAGGGACACGCCGGGGTCAGCCCGGCCCTGGCCGACGCCGTCGCCGCGATGCTCGACGATCCCGCCCTGCCCAGCGTGCCACGACAGGGCAACGGGGGCGCCGGCGAGATCCAGGCGCTCGGGCGGCTGTTCGCCGACCTTCCCGACCGCGTTGCGCTGGGCGTCAAGGAGGGCATGGCGCTCGTGAACGGCTCGCCGTGTGCCTCGGCCCTGCTGGCGGACGCGGTCATCGCGGCCTCGGGGCGCGTCACGCTCGCCGAGCAGGTGTTCGCGCTCGCCGCGGAGACGCTCCGCGTGGACCCCTCGATCTACGACGGCGGGCTGGAGTCGCTGTGGGGCGATGCCCACGAGGCCGAGGCGCTGCGCGCGCTGCGCGCCCACCTGCACGGTGGCGCGCCCGAGCGCCGGCCCGTGCAGCCGCCGGTCAGCTTCCGGATCCTCCCGCGCGTGCTCGGCAACGCCCGTCGCGCCCTGGCGGTGGCGCGGGACGCGGCGGACGTCTCGCTCTCGGCGGTCAGCGACAACCCGGTGCTGTTGTTCTGCGAGGGAGGCGGCGAGCTCAGCGACGTCGTCTCCAACGGCGGCTTCCACAATGGCAAGGCGGCGCCGTGCATCGACGGCCTCACCTTCGCGCTCGCCGATCTCTGCCAGCTGGCCCAGCACCAGATCCAGCGCCTCGTCCAGGACCGCGGCGCCTTCCCGGCCCTGAGCTCGCTGGCCCTCGGCACCATGGGCATGGTGGCCAGCGGCTTTGCCGAGGACGCCCGCGCGGGGGCGGTTCCGTCGTTGTTGCCGCTCTCCGGCTTCGGCCAGACCGACGTCCCGTCGCCCGCCTTCCACGCGTGGGACCGGTTCGACCGCTGCGGCGAGGCGTTCGTCGGCTCGATGACCTGCCTGGCGGTGCTGGCGGCGCAGTCGCTGGCCACCCGCCCCCAGACGGAGATCCCGCCATCGCTGCGGCCGCTGTTAGAGGGCACGCTCGACGTCTGCCCGCCGGTGATCGCCCGGCGGACGCTCGGCCCCGATCTCGACCGGCTCTCCCTCCTGCTCCGCGAGCACGGCGAGGCACACGCGCAGCGTGCCGAGCCGGTGGCCGCCGTCGAGTCCGGCGCCTACGCCGTGACCTAGTCGAGCACGCCGATCAGCGCCTGACCGAACTGCTGCGCGCGGATCGCGCTGCCAGAGCTCAGGTCGATCACCGCTCCGGTGATCGCGCCTGCCCGGTCGGAAGCCAGGAAGACCGCGGCGTCGGCGACGTGGGCCAGCGTCGGCAGCCGTCCCAGCAGGGTCTGGTCCTCACCCCACTGCGCGAGCAGCTGCTCGACGCTGACGCCCGCCTTGTCGGCCAGGGGCGCGAACACCGCAGCCGTGTAGGAGCCGTGGGAGGCGGCGTCCGGGATCGCGTGCGGTCGCAGGCAGACGACGCGGACGCCACTCGGCGCGAGCTCGACCGCCAGCCGCTGGGTCATCTGCTCGATCGCCGCGCAGGTCGTGCCGAAGCCGAGGTTCCCGGGCCGCGCGAACCGTGACCCGGCCGTCGACAGCGTCAGGATCGTTCCCGGCCGGTGCGGGGTCATGTGCCGCGCCGTGGCCTTCGCCGTGATCAGGTTGGCCCGCAGGAAGGAGTTGATGGGGTGCATGACCTCCTCGACCGCCAGCTCGGCGAAGGGCGTGCCCGCCATGTAGGGGAAGGACGCGGCGTTCAGCGCGATGTCGATTCCGCCCGCCGCTGCCGCGACGGCGCCGGCGTGCTCGAGCACGGCGCGCTCGTCGAGGACGTCGACCTCCGCCACCCCGGCCGCGCCGATGTCCTGCGCCACCGCCTCGAGCCGAGCGCGCGTGCGCCCGGCGAGGTGCACGTGGGCGCCGGCCCCCGCGAACCTCCGCGCGACGGCGCCGCCGATCGCCCCGCCGCCGCCGTAGATCACCGCGGTCTTGTCGTCCAGCATCATCTCGACCTCCTCCGGTAGGGGACTGTTCCTACCGATGGAGAGCGGCGCCGGGGCGCGAAGTCATCGCCGGCCGAGGAAGGCGGTCATCGCCGCGATCAGCTCTCCCTCGAACGTGAGCACGGTGAGCACGTCGCGCCCGCCGTCGGGACCCAGCCGGCGACCGGCCATCGCCGGCTGTCCGCCCGCGCTGGTCACCTCGAAGCGCCAGGCCGAGCGGAAGACCTGCCCGGTGAGGAACGCCGCGATGTCGGGTCGGCCCCGGAACCAGGTCGGCAGCGGCGGCATCGAGAAGCTCGCGTCCTCGGTGAGCATCGCGACGATCGCCGCGACGTCGGCGCGGCTCCAGGCGTCGACGAAGCGGGCGACCAGCTCCCGCGAGCGCTCGTCGCCCAGTGCCCGCAGCGTCGCCTGCTGTGAACGGGCCGGGAGCTCGCGCTCGAGCTTCGCACGGGCCCGCTGCAGCGCGCTGTTGACCGAGGCGACCGACGTGTCGAGCATCTGCGCGGTCTCGCGGGCGCTGAAGCCGAGCACCTCGCGCAGCAGCAGCGCCGCGCGCTGGTTGGGCGCCAGCAGCTGGAGGGCGGCGACGTAGGCGAGCTCGACACCCTCCCGGTCCTCGTAGCGCAGCAGCTCGTCCGGATAGGGCTCGATCCAGACCGACTCGGCCAGTGGCTCACCGAGCGGCGCGCGCGGGTCGTCCCCGCGGCCGTCGCCACCCGGCAGCGCGCGCCGCCTGCGCCCTTCGAGGATGCGCAGGGAGGCGTGGGTGGCGATCGTGTAGAGCCACGAGCGCAGCGAGCTGCGCCCCTCGAACCGCGACAGTCCCTTCCACGCCCCCAGCAGCGCTTCCTGCAACGCATCGTCGGCGTCGTGGACCGAGCCCAGCATCCGGTAGCAGTGGGCGTGCAGCTCGCGGCGGTGCGGCCCGACCAGCTCGGCGAAGGCGTCCTCGTCGGCGGCCCGGATCGCCTGCGTCATGCCGCGAGCATCGCAGGCACCATACACCCCGGGGGTATAGTGGGGGCATGGCCTCCTCGACGAACGCGACGCGCGGCTACAGCGCGACCAAGCCCCAGCTGCTCACCCGCATCAAGCGGATCGAAGGGCAGGTGCGCGGCATCGAGGGCATGGTCGAGGACGACCGCTACTGCATCGACGTGCTGACCCAGATCACCGCGGTGCAGGCCGCCCTGGACAAGGTCGCCCTCGGCCTGCTCGACGACCATGCGCGCCATTGCGTCATGGGTGCCGCCGACGGTGAGCGGGCCGAGATGACCGACGAGCTGATGGCCTCCGTCGGGCGCCTTCTGCGCCGGGCCGCCGGCTGACCTGCCGGCCGTCCTTCAGTCCGTGGCGTGCGGATGCAGGTGGTCCTCGGCGAGGCGCTTGAGGGCGGGGCGGTCGATCTTGCCCGTCGGGTTGAGCGGCAGGTCGTCCAGCACGACGATCTCCTCGGGCGCCTTGTAGCCGATGCGTTCGCGGCAGAAGGCGATGACGTCGGCCGACGGCGGGCGCGGCACGCCGGGGCGAAGGCTGACGTACGCGCGCACGTGCTCGCCGTGCACCGCGTCGCGGATGCCCACCACGCCGCAGAGGGCGATGGCCGGGTGTTCGGCAAGCGCCCCTTCGACCTCGAGCGGGCTGATGTTCGTGCCGTCGTGGACGATGATCTGCTTCTTGCGCCCGAAGAACCACAGGTACCCGTCCTCGTCGGCGCGGGCGAGGTCCCCCGAGTCCAGCCAGTCACCGCTGAGGACCTGTGCGGTGGCGTCGGGAGCCTCCCAGTAGCCCAGCATGCGGCTGGGCGAGCGGATCCACACCCGTCCGACGCGCTCGGCCTCGACCTCCGCGCCGTCCTCGCCACGCAGGGAGATGCCGAATCCGTCGACGGGCACGCCGATCGATCCCTGCTTGATGACGCCGGCCGACGGGTTCAGCGTCGCCAGCCCGACCTCGGTCATCCCGTAGCCCTCGTCGATGGGGAACCCGGCGAGGGCGGCGAACTCCGTCAGCAGCTCGGTGGAGACCTTGTCCGAGCCCGACCGGCAGACCCGCAACGAGGCGAAGTCCTCGTGGGTGGCATCGTGCTCGCGGACGAGCGCGAGCAGCGCGGCCGGGATCATCGCGAGCACGGTCGGGCGGTGCTCGCGCAGAAGCGGCAGGATCTCGTGGGCGTCGAAGCTGCGCGCCACGATCACGCGCGCGCCCGCGGAGAGTGCCGCGAACGCCCACAAGAACGACCCGACGTGGGACATCGACGAGCCGGGGAGGAACGCGTCCTCGGGCGTCAGCCCGAGGGCGGCCACTGCGCCCGCGAACATCCACGCGAGCGACTCGTGGGTGTGGGTGACCCCCTTCGCCGGCCCGGTGCTCCCCGAGGTGAAGAAGATGACCGCCGGGTCGGCGGGCGCTGGGAGCGTCAGGTCAGCGCCGTCGGCTCGCATGAGGTCGTCGAGGACCACGCCCGCGCGACCGTTGGCGCCCGCCGCGTCGTCGTCGTAGCCGATCGTCCCGAGCCGGAGTGCGGACACGGCGCGGGCCGCGCCGAGCTCGGACGTCCGCTCGGCGTGGACCAGGAGTGCGTCCGCGCCGCTGACCTCGAGCGCGTGGTCGATCTCCCGCGACGTATAGCGGTAGTTCAGCGGCACGGCGACGAGCGCGGCCTTCGCGCACGCGAGGTAGTGGACGAGCAGCTCGAGGCGGTTCGGCATCAGCGACGCGAGCCGGTCGCCGGGCGCAAGGCCGAGGGCGCGATAGCCGGAGGCAAGGCAGGTGCTGTGCCGGTCGAGATCACGCCACGACAACCGGTCCTCGGCCCCCGCGACGGCGGTGCCGTCGGGGTCCGCGGCCACGCCCGCGCCGAGCAGGTCGGCCGGAAGGAAGGCGGGTGGGGCGAGCGGCGGACCCTCGAGCGGCATGGCGGAAGGCTAAGCCTCCTTCCCGGTAGGCTTTGTGAAGTATTAGAGCCGAAACCGGGAGGCACCATGACCAACACCGACGAGCTGCTGCGCAACGCCGAGGAGTACGCTGCGTCGTTCGACCGCGGCAAGCTCCCGCTGCCACCGGCCAAGAAGGTCGCCGTCGTGGCCTGCATGGACGCCCGCATCGTCCCGTCGCGGCTGCTCGGCATCCATGAAGGCGACGCCCACGTCATCCGCAACGCGGGCGGGGTGATCACGGACGACGAGATCCGCTCGCTGGCGATCTCCCAGCGGCTCCTCGGGACAGAGGAGATCATCCTCATCCACCACACCGACTGCGGCATGCTCACCTTCACGGACGAGAGCTTCAAGCAGGCGATCCAGGACGACACCGGCATCCGTCCGAACTGGTCCGTCGAGACCTTCTCGGACCTCGACAACGACGTCCGCCAGTCGATCGCCCGCATCCAGGCGAGCCCGTTCATCCCGAACAAGGGCAGCGTGCGCGGCTTCGTCTACGACGTCGACGACGGTTCGCTGCGCGAGGTCGGCTAGCGACCTCGAGGTCCTGAGCAGCTAGTCGCGGTCGTCGCCGTCGGGGACCGTGCGGCCACGCGGCGGGACGTCTCGCAGGGACACGCGCACGAACTGCGCGCAGAGCGCGACACCGGCCGCTGTCAGCACCCAACCGGCGACCGGGCTGCCGGCGAACGGCGAAAGCGCGAAGCAGCTCAACGAGCCGGCAGCCGGCACGAACAGCTGGCGGCTGATCGGCTCCCAGCGCCGGGCGCGCTCGTCGTCGGGATCCAGGCCGTCAGGCTCCCGCCTGGGACCGGGCGGATCGACGAGCAGGAAGAGCATCGCTTGATCAGGCTACCGCGGCCGCCGCGACCGCTGACAAGGACGACCAGGACAAGGCGCCTGATCCACCAGGTCCAAAAGTCTTGGACTGCCCCGGCCTCGACGACCTGGAGGCCGGGGCCGCCTTCCTCCGCTTGCCGCTGGTCGCCGCTCGGCGTAGCGTTGCGGTGACAAGAACCACGAAGGAGGTTCTTGATGGCTGCCGTGCAACACGTCTCGCCTACCGACGAAGGAAGGTGGTGATGTCCTCGACCCGCGGCGTGTGCTGGTCGTCGCCAACCGCACCTCTTCCACACGCCGACGGCGGACCCGGATTCGGCGGCGGCCCTTCGTGAGCACGAGCCGTTGCCAGCTCCGCACCGAGCCGGAGACGAGTCGAGGTCGCGCGGAGCGCCAAGGCCGAACGCGAGCTCGCGCGATCAGCTGTCGAGGCGGTCAGCCGACCACCTGACGTGGCTTCAGAACCGAGGTGGGGACGGAGTGCCCGTCGAAGGCTTCTGGGACTGATCCGCCGGCCGTGGTCAGGGGCGAAGGTGCCCGATCGTGCAACCGTGGCGGTCGGCAAGGCGGGCGGCGATCAGGGAGCGGTGGCAGGCCTCGGGGTCACGCTCGACGCAGAGAAGCGCAGCGACGCCGTGGGACGGCAGGGTCGTGATGAGGGAGGTGAGATCGGCACGGTCGAGGATCTCGGTCGTGTAGCGGAGGACGTACTCGGGCGCGAGCGCTACGCGGGAGCGCTTACCGACGCCGAGGCGGGCGTCTTCGGCGTACTGGAGCTGGCGCAGCTCGGTCGTCGGGGCGAGCTCGGGGTGGTGGCGGTAGGCGAGCGAGGCGGTGGCGAGAGCGTCCTGGAGGCGCACGGAGTTGGCCCACGCGTACTGCGATCCGCGGACGCCGCGGCGCTGGCGGACGTCCAGGACGAGGCGGACGCCGGCACCGCGTAGGCGCTCGAGGAACGCCGCGCCCGTGAACCCATAGACGCCGATCGTGACGATCGCGGACGGTGCGGGCGGGGGGTCGGCGCGGAGCTCGATCGGAACGAGCGGGTCGGACATCTTGCGGGAACGCTATTGCGCGGCCGACGGCCGGCGCCGACCAGGACCAGGAGGGGGCTCAGCCGGCCATCGCGCCGAAGCCCGCTGTCGCTCCGCTGGGTGTGGCGTCACGCTCCGGCGTGATCACCGTCACCGGCAGGCCGAGACGCTCGAGCCGGCGTGGCAGGTCGCGCCGCAGCCAGGCCGAGCTGCGCCTCGGCAACGTGGAGACGATGATCTCGTCGAAGTCGCCCTCGGCAACGGCATCGCGGACCGACGCGTAGGGGTCCGGTCCCGTTCCCACCAGCCCCTCGACGGGTCCGCGCGCGGCCTTGCGCAGGAGCGGCAGGGCGGACTCGAACGTCCAGTCCGCCGCGTTGCGGTCACGCGGGTCCGGGATGAGCAGGGCGAGGCGACACGGTGCGGCCTCTCGCCGGCGCCTGATCTCTTCGAGCAGCGCCGGCGTGCCGGCGGTGCGGTTTGCCACGACGAGAAAGGAGGTCATACACGCCACTTCGGGCGCGCGAGCGCGGTGTGACCATGTGCGACGCTCAGCAGTGCGGGTATCTCCAGAGCGAGTGACACGAGGACGATCCGCAAACGGGGTGGCGAGGGGCTTGGGCTTGACGGTCAAGCTCGGGCTTCATGGCCGCGGCGTGTTCGCGACGCGCCGCTTCCGCGAGGGCGAATCCGTCGAATCCTGCCCAACCGTGGAGATTGCGGACGACGAGGTCACGGGGCGCCTGCGCGACTACGTCTTCACGTCCCTGACAGGCGGCGATGTCTTGCTCGTGCTCGGCCACGGCATGCTCTACAACCACTCGCCAAATCCGAACGTCGAGTACTTCCAAGACGAGCCGAGCATGATCACGTTCCATGCGCTTCGTGAAGTGCGGCCGGGCGACGAGCTGACGATCGACTATGGCGAGGAGTGGTGGGAGACGCGAGGACTCAAGCCGGACTGATCCGCGCGCCCGCGCCAGACGGCGCGAACACAGCGCGGCGGCGACTCAGGCGTCGCCTTCTCGCACACGGGCGGCGGCCGCGAGTTTGGCCGCGAGCCTGGCGAGCAGGCAAAGGCGATCGGCGTGTACGGGTTCGTGGCGGCCGCGGGCGGGTCGATCGGGTTGCTGGCCGGCGGCGTGCTGACGGAAGCGATCTCCTGGCCCTGGATCTTCTTCGTCAACGTCCCGATCGGGCTCGCGACGGCACTGCTGGCGCTGCGGCTCGTGGACGCGCGGCCGGGCATCGGCCTCTCCGCGGGCGCCGATGTCCCGGGCGCCGCCCTGTGCACGGTCGGCCTGATGATCGGCGTCTACGCCATCATCGGCGTCACCGAGGCCGGCTGGATAGCCTTGCGGACCCTCGGGCTGCTGTCCGCTTCCGTCGTGCTCGTCAGCGCCTTCGTCGTGCGCCAGGCGCGCATCGCGAATCCGCTGATGCCGCTGCGGTTGTTCCGGGTGCGCACGGTCACTGGCGCCAACCTGGTCATGGCGCTGCTGGTCGTCGGGATGTTCTCGATGTTCTTCCTCGGTGCGCTGTACCTGCAGCGCGTGCTGGGGTACAGCCCGCTGCAGGTCGGCCTCGCCTTCCTGCCGTCCTCGGTGCTCAGGAGAGGACGGCGACTCAGGCCGGCGAAGAACTCGGTGTCAATTCGACTGGCCTCTACCGGTTCGTGCGCCGCCTTGAAAGCGACGGCCTCGTGCGGAGGGACGGCCGCCGCCTGCAGCCGGTCTGAAGCGATCTTGAACAGCCACGCGCTCGGCAGCGAACCCGACCACTCCGGCAAACGCCAGGCATAGGGGATTGACCAGGATGTCTGGGCAGGCTGATCACGTCAGCCCGGCCTGGACTATGGCGTCCGACTCGAAGGTCCGCATCAGCACGTCGTCGTCGCCGAAGACGGTTCTGCGGGCGGCTTTCCAGCTTGCGATCCGCTCGGCGCCGTACATGTACTCGAGCTTGCGCGGGTCGATCCCGGAGTTCTTCGACCAGTGCATCGTGTACCGGATACCGGCGGCCCGGAACGCTTGGTCGAGGCGGCGCTCGAACTTCGGGAACCTGTCGTCGTTGATCATGCCGACCTCGAACACCGCGGTCCGCGGCGGGTGCTGTGTGAAGCCGAGCGTCGCTTCGGTGGCGCGTACGAGCCGCACCTGACTGATCGACGGCAGCCGGATGTCGCGCGCGACCTGCGAGACGATGTCGATCGTCGCGGGCGCGTCAGTTACCGCGACCGCGAAGGCACTCTCGGTGTAGCCCTCGAGATAGTAGGTCGACGACGTGTACAGCTGACCCGGGGTTCCGCGGACCGCGTCGAGTAGCGCGAGCCGTCGGTACTGCTTGAACTGCATTCGGGTGACGAAGCGTGGCGGTAAGAGGCGCAGCAGCCCGGCGAGCCGCAGGATGCTGTCGCCGGGCGCGTAGCCGAGCTTGTCGCGGATGATCCAGCGCGGCCGCGGCGTCGGATGCCCGGGTTCGAAGGGCACCTTCGGCGCGCTGGCCACCATCGCCACCTGTCTATGGCCGTGCGGGTCGAAGATGAACTCATAGTGGTAGACCTGAGCCGACTCAGGACCGGCGAACGCCTGGAGCTGCACTTTGAGGGCGTCGTGCCGAACGTCGGCGATCGGCGGGAACTCGAGCTGGTAGATCGGCGCGGTCTCCACCGCCAGCGCGGCGATGATTCCGAACGTCCCGAAGCTCACGAGGGCGGCGTTGAAGACGTCGTCGTCGCGGATGAGCTTAGCTCCGATCGCGTTGACGAAGTCCTCGTTCAGTACGGGTTTGGAGGCCTTCTCGATCCACAGGGTGCGGCCGTTGCCGGTGGCGACGTGCAGCCCGACGACGAAGTCCGGCATTGCGCCGAAGTCCAGCTGCGAGCCGTGCGTGTTGCCGGACACGGCGCCCGCGATTGTTTGCCCATTACCGATCCCTGCCGCCTTCAGCGACCGCTTGTCGCTGGCGTCTTGCGGGCGCAGCTCCAGGAAGGCGTTGAGCTCGGCGATTTGCATCCCGGCTTGCGCGAGTACGACGGACCGTCGGTCGCCTGCCGGGTAGCGGCTGTCGAAGTGACGCTCGCCGATGTCGTAGCAGCCGTTGAGGAGCTTGGTGTTGACCAGCAGGCCGTCGGTGATGTTGATCTTCGACAGGGCCCAGCCCGCCCCGATCGCGAGGACCCGCTGCCCTCCGTCGCTCGCGTGGCGGATGAGCTGGTCGAGGCTCTCGCCGGCCCGGCGGAACATGTCAAAGCCGGTGAGAAGCGTCCCGTCCGGGCCGACGTTGTCGATGTCGACGAGCTCGGCGACCGTCGTCTTGTGCGTGACGTGGACGCCGTTCCACGCCTGCGGACCACGATCGTCGGCGTGGATCATCGCGTCAATCCAGCTTGCCCGACTGCGACGGCGGACGGCAGCACCGCCAGCTGATCTCAGTCGGCGCCCAGAGGCCGAGGGTGAGCACGCTGGCGATCACCTGCGAGCGGGTGCGCCTGACCCGAAGCTCCTCGATGCCCAGCCGCTGCCCGTCTGCGAGGCGGCAGTTGATGATCGGCAGGTCCTGGCGGACCAGGCCCCAGAAGAAGCTGTTGAGGTTGCGCGTCTTCCACTCCGTGCCGGGCATATTCTGCGGCTGGGAATCCCCGGGCCCGAGATCCTGGTAGATGTGAAGCGTCGCTGATCGCGGGGTCATGGCAAGACTCTACGGCCAACGCGTCGGAGAGAACTGCGTCTATGCGGTGCTTTGCCCCGGCCACGAGCGTCTCCATGAGGTCGCGGTGCCCACCGGGCAAGCGACGGCCACCGCAGTCATGTGGCTCGGGCAGGCGGTAGTCGGGATGGGAGGGGGAGTGTGGCCAAGCGCCGCCCCTCATTGCATCCGGCTCCGCCGCGCCGATCGAAAGACCGCGGCCTCAGCATACGTCAGGAACTCAACCTCGCCCGCGGATCGGGTTGCACGACAGCGACACCCATCCTGTCGTCTTCAGCGCCCGCTCGAGTCACGCCTCGTGGGCCCACGCGGCTGAGCGTCAAGGCCGAGCGAGCGGCCGTCTGCCGCCGGCTCGCCGGCGTCGAAGTATGCTCCTACGAATTCCGCGAGTGTGGCGGTCCGCTGTCGGTGGGGGTTTGTGCGCCGCGAGGTAGGCGACCGCGGAGCGCCGGACGCGGTCGCCCTCGCCGACCGCGCGCTCGAGGTTTCCGAGGAACCGGTCCTGCTGCCGCGGTGGACCGACGCACTGAAGGGGCTGACCGTGCAGAACTTCGTCGCGCGTCAGCCTTTCTCGGCGCCGCGGGTCAGTCCCTCGGTCATGAGCCGCTCGGCGAACAGGAAGATCAGGATGATCGGCAAGGTCAGGATCACCGAGCCCGCCATCAGCGTCGTCGCCGGCGTCTCGATGTTCTTCAGCTGGGAGACGCCGAGGGAGATCGTCCAGTTGTTGCGCTCCTCGACGAGGAAGAGCAGCGCGAAGAGGAACTCGTTCCAGGCGATCATGAACACGAACAGCGGACGCTGGCGCGGTACGCGGGTGCACGGCGATGCGGCAGGCCGCGCGATCGCCGGCGGATCGCCCCCAGGCGCGTGCGCCGTCAACCTCGGCGGCCTCTTCCAGTCGAGCGTCGGGTACGTTCTAGCAACGAGTCTCGCAACATGGTCAGGAGCACGCCCTCGGAAACGTCCGGGTCTCCACCAGGTTCAGGTTCACCCAGTTGTCCAGGGCCGTGAAGAACGGCGTGCCGCCGCCCACCACGACCGGGTGCGTGACGATCGCGTACTCGTCGATCAGCCCGGCCCGCATGGCCGCCGCGGCGAGGGTGGCGCCGGCGACAACGTCCTGACGGGCGCGGCGGGGTCAGGGCTTGCCCCGGCCGCCCGGCGCGCCGGCTCGAAAGCAACGGCTGCAGCCCTACGTGGGAAAGAGGCCACCGAGGTCGAGTGCCAGCTCGGGCAGCATGCTTGAGCTGAGGATGTCGTCGGCTGCGAAGTCTCGGTGGCTCCCGTCGCCTACGACAACCGTGAGGGTGCGCGCCACGGGGTCGGTGAGCCAGAGCTCCCGCACACCGGCGATCAGGTAAGCCTCGCGCTTAGCGCCGAGATCGTTACTACGGGTCGCCGGCGAGAGCACCTCAACCACCAGGTCGGGAACCACTTCAACCGCGCCACGCACAAGCGCTGGTCGGCGCTCGGCGTGCCACCAGGCGATGTCCGGGGCCAAGTAGTTGTCGCGATCGATCCGAACGAAGACGTCTTGGAGCAGCAGTCCACCATCACCGAACGTGTCCTGCCAGCGCCGCAACGCGTAGTAGAGGTCTCCTTGCACGGACGCCGCGTGCCCACCCGAAGGAGGCGTCACGACCGCTTCGCCGCCCAACAGCTCGAACGGCGCTTGCCATCCCGCCGCCGCCTGCAAGGCGAGATACTCGGGACGTTCCAAACGGGGGTGCGCGACAACGGCCACCGCACGCATCGTACTTACTCGCGGCACGCCCGCAGCCCGTCAGGTGCGGCGCCTCGTGCTAGTACCGTCGAGCGTGAGGGGAAGCTTCGCGCCCGTCCCCGGGTCGGCATCGATGAAGTCGACGCCGCTGCGCCCGAACACGGTGAGGCGGTCGTCGCTCGCGACGGCGTTCTCGATCGTCACCCTGGACGCGAGGCCCTCGACGCGGACGTCGTCGTTGAACGGGCGCAGCCCGCTGTTGTCAAGCCGTCGCTGCCCTGGAGCGCGATCGCGTCGCGCGCGCCGGCTTTCCACCCTCCTTCATGGCGATCGCGCCAAGGCTCGATCCTCGCCCTGCCGTCAAGGCATCGGGCGCTATTGCCTCGGGGTACACTCGCCGCATGTCCGCCAGGCCCGATGCGGAGGCATCATCCGCGACGGCCGCGCAGGCGGGCTCGGCGCCGACTTCCGCCGCGCTCGCCAACGACGCCCTCGCACTGGCTGACTGGAGACGGCGCGTCTTCGAGCTGTATCAAGCCGTCCGCGAGGCTCGGGAGCCGACCGCCGCGTGGCGCGGCTGGCGCGCCGGCCGGGACGAGCTGTTCGCCCGCCATCCGCAATCGCCGTTGCCGGCCGGTGAGCGCGCCGACTTTCGTGGCCTTGCCTGCTTCGGCTACGACCCGTCCGCGCGGGTGCTCGCGACGGTTGCTCCGCTCGAGCCAGTGACGATGGAGATCGCGACGAGCGGCGAGGCGGCCTACCGCTTCACGCGCTTCGGATCGGCCGCGTTCGAGTTCGGGGGTGAGCCCCAGGCGCTCGAGCTCTACTGGCTCGAGGGATACGGCGGCGGCCTGTACCTGCCCTTCGCCGACGCCACCAGCGGCGACGAGACGTATGGCGCCGGCCGCTACCTGCTCGACACCGTCAAGGGGGCCGACCTGGGTCTCGAGGGTGACCGGCTCGTGCTCGACTTCAACTTCGCCTACTACCCGTCGTGCGCGTACGACCCGCGCTGGGTCTGCCCGCTGGCTCCGCCCGGCAACCGACTACCGTTCGCAATCCGCGCGGGAGAGCGCACGGGCTGACGGCTGGGCCGGCCGGGTCAAGAGGCCGAGGGCGCTCCGCGGTTCCACGCCGTAATCCGCTGCGTTATCCGCCCATCCGCGCGACGCCTCATAACAGCCGCCAACGCCGACCAGGCCTCGAAGAGCTCGAGCGCTTCGACGGGCAATGGGGCACCCGCTACCCGATGATCACCCACGCCTGGCGACGCGACTGGGAACACATCACGCCGTTTCTCTCGCTACCCACAGACCTCCGTCGCGTGGTCTACACAACCAACACCATCGAAGCGATGCACCGCCAGATCCGCAAGGCGATCAAGACCCGCGGCGCGTTCCCCGACGAACAAGCCGCGACCAAGCTGATCTACCTCGCCATCGATCACCAAGGCCTCACAATCGCTGGGCCGTCTGGCCCGGCATGGAGGATCAGTGTTCATGCCTGCGCCGTATCCAGAAGCATTCCGTCGCGAGGCGGTCGAGCTGCTTAAACGCAGTGGCAAGTCAGTGCCCGTGCTCGCCCGCGAGCTCGGGATCTCGCCGCAGTCGCTGCGCAATTGGGCGCGGCAGATCGATGTCGATGAGGGCCGCCGTGACGGGCTGAGCTCGGATGAGCGCGAGGAGCTGCAGCCGGCTGCGTCGCGAGGTGCGCACGCTCACCGAGGAGCGCGAGATCCTGAAAAAAGCCGCGGCCTTCTTCGCCAACGACGCCAGGACTCGGTGACGGTGTTCGAGTTCATCGCGGCGAAGCGGGCCGAGCACACCGTCAAGACCATGTGCCGCGTGCTGCAGGTCAGCCGATCCGGGTTTCACGCCTGGTGTAAGCGCGAACCGTCAGCTCGCACGCGCGAGGATGCGCGGCTGACCGAGCGAATCCGCGAGATCCATGCGGAGAACCGCAAGGTCTATGGGTCGCCGCGGATCCACGCCGAACTGCGCATGGCCGACGGCGAGCGGGTCGGACGCAAGCGCATCGAGCGGCTGATGCGCCAGGCCGGCCTGACCGGCCTGATCGCGCGCAAGCGCGGCCGCACCACCATCCGGGTCCCGGGCGTCCGGGTCTGCGAAGACCTCGTCGACCGCGCCTTTCTCGCCGCCTCGCCGAACCAGCTGTGGGTCGCCGACATCACGTATCTGCGCACCTGGGAGGGCTGGCTGTATCTCGTCGCGGTGCAGGACGTCTTCAGCCGCCGGATCGTCGGCTGGTCGATGGCTGATCACATGCGCACTGAGCTCGTCAGCGACGCGCTCGAGATGGCGCTCGCGCAGCGCCGGCCGGCGCCCGGCTTGATCTGGCACTCAGATCAGGGCAGCCAGTTCGTCAGCCTCGCCTTCGGCCAGCAGGCGCGCGCCGCAGGGATCGCGCAATCGATGGGCAGCCGCGGCAACTGCTACGACAACGCCGTTGCCGAGAGCTTCTTCGCGACCCTCAAGAAGGAGCTGATCCACGGCCGCAGCTGGCCCAGCAAGGCCGAACTCAGGACTGAGGTGTTCGAGTACATCGAGGTGTTCTTCAACCGTCGCCGCCGGCACTCCACGCTCGGCTTTCTCTCGCCCGCGCAGTTCGAGACAATCACGAACAGAGAAGATCTACAGACACAGCAAGTCGGCGTGGGGCGATCACTGCGCTCGCTATTCCGCCCTCTTCACGGCTTTTGACAGCGAGCCAACGACGTTTAGACCTTGCAGAGTTCAAGGACCGCGTCGCTGAACGACGGGGCTCGCGGCGAGCCGAGGGTCACCCAGCTGTCGACGCGTCGGGATCATCATCTCGCAGTTTCTTGCGATCGCCTCGATGCGCGCCGCGTGCTCCTCCAACACCTTCCCGCTGGCGACGCCGCGAGGGGCACGACGATCGAGGGCTGACCGCCTTGCACGCCATTCAGACAGTGGCCACAGGTGCTCGCCGTCGCCGTCGGTGTTCATGGTCGCGGGCACAGCGGTCTGGCCAGCCTCGGGGCCGGCGGCAGACGCACACGTGCCACGCGCCGGCACCGCCTATTCGCTAGCGGCGATGCGGACGTCTTCATCTCCTGCTCTTCCGGTGGTCACGGTCAGGGAAAGCGGTGGGGCACTTCGCCAGCGCCGATCGAGTGTTTCCTCGTCATAAGATCGATTATCGAGCATTGACGCGAGCTCAGTGTTGGCCCCTAGGGTTGGTGTAGGACGGCTTCGGACGGATGACGTAGTTCCGGCCACCCCGGCGCTCATGATCGTCGGACGTGATCCGCGAGGCCGTCAAGGCGGTGCGCGGCGCAGATGATGGAGCTCGAGGTCTCAGAGCTGGTCGGCGCCGAGCGCGGTGAGCGCCGGCCCCAGGACCGCGCGACGCATCGCAACGGGTATCGGCCGCGGCGCTGGGACACGCGTGCGGGCGAGATCGAGTTGCAGATCCCTAAGGTTCGCCAGGGCAGCTACTTCCCGAGCTTTCTGGAGCCGCGCCGGCGCTCTGAGCAGGCGCTGCTGGCCGTCGTCCAGCAGGCCTATGTGTGTGGCGTTTCGACGCGCCGCGTCGATCAGCTGGTCGAGAGCCTCGGGCTGCGGGTGAGCAAGAGCGAGGTCAGCCGCGTTTGCGGCGCGCTGGATGAGCACGTGGAGGCGTTCCGGACGCGGCCGCTGGAGGGCGCCTACCCCTACCTGTTCCTCGATGCCAAGGTCGAGAAGGTCCGCGACGGTGGCCGGGTGGTCAACAAAGCGCTGGTGATCGCCCATGGCGTGCATGAAACCGGGCGGCGCGAAATCCTCTCGATCGACGTCGGCGAGGCCGAGACCGAGGCGTTCTGGACCGACTTTCTCAGAGGACTCGTCAAGCGCGGCCTGGTCGGCGTGCAGCTGGCGATCAGCGATGCCCATGCCGGCCTGAAGGCCGCGATCGCGAAGGTCCTCGGGTGCGCCTGGCAGCGCTGCACCGTGCACTTCCTCAGAGACTGCCTCGGCCACGCCCGTCGCGATCAGCACGGCTTGCTGGCGGCCTTGATCCGCCCGATCTTCAACGCCGACTCGCACGCACAAGCACGCGATCGGCTCTCCGATGCTGTTGCGCACCTCGACGGCCGCATGGGCAAGATCGCCACGATGCTCGAGGACGCCGAGACCGACATCCTCGCCTTCTACGCGTTCCCGGCCGCGCACTGGCGCAAGCTGCGCTCGACGAACCCGCTCGAGCGTTTCAACAAGGAGATCGGCCGGCGCACCGACGTCGTCGGCATCTTCCCCAACGACTGCGCCCTCGTCCGCCTCGCTGGGATGCTCTGCATCGAGCAAAACGACGAGTGGCTGGTCGGCCGCGGCTACCTCTCAGCCGAGTCGATATCTCTCGTCCTGGCGGGACGAGACGATCACACAGACAAGGAGATCAAGGAGGAGGTGCCCGAGCTCCAACCGGCCTGAGCCGCCAACCGCCCCACCGACGAGATGAGCGCCGATCACTTACACCACGTCCAGGGACTTGACTCTCGGTCCAGGCTCAGCCGCGCCGTTGCTTAGCCCGCGCTGTAGCGCCGAAGCTGCCGCCACCGCCGCGTAAGGCCCAGGACAGGTCCGGCGCTTGGTCGCTATCGACCCGCTCCAGCCGGCTATCGGTATCGGTGGTCACCACTTCGAGAGCCAGGATGCTGTCGGCGGCCAGCTCGTCCTGCGGGCGAGCCATGCGCCAAGCGAGTTGCACAAGTAGCTCGTCGGACGGCCTCAACCGGTGGCGGCTTGCTGCGCGTGTCCGTCGTCCACCCGCAACCCGCCGCCGGTGCTGCCCTACCCAGACCAGACCCCACAGTGGCATGTAGGGATGCTTGGGGGTTGGCGGCCAACCGTGGGGAGTCTTAGGATTCCGGCGGTCGGTGAGGGCGGCGGTCAAGCGCGCGGCGAGGAGTCCCGTGGGCGCGAGCATGCTTGCGCAGATCTCCACTGAGATGGTGCAGTGCGTCCGCAGAAGCAGGTCTACGGGCGCGGGCCGGATCGAGCGAAGTCATCCATGCTCGACGACCTGTTGTTCATCGTCATGCGCGGCGATGTGCGGGCGTCTGAGCAGACGATGCTCGACTCCGGCCAAGAGGACCTGGTGCGCAAAGGCCCAGGCGTCCCTGCGCCAGTCCCCGTGCGGCGGCGACATGCCCGCCGGGGTGACGAATCGTGAGGGTGACGGTCATGGCGAACCTCCGCCGATAGCGGCCGACCATACCCGGGCCGCGATCTACGGCGACGTGATACGAGGACTTGTTGGGAAGCATCGGCGCCAATTGACGTCCTTGAGGGTGCACGCGATCCCGGCTTCAACGAGAGGTGTCGTCATGTCGCATCGAGTTCAGACGCGTTTCGTTTCGAGGCTGGGCGTGGTTGTTCTCGCCGCGGTGATCGCGGTCGTCGGAGCTGGCGGAGTTGCGGCAGAGCCGGCGGACGCGATCCCCGGACTCACGCGCAAGGGACATCACGGGCTCATGAACAACGAGCCTTTCAAGGTCGCCGTCTCCAAGTGTCCTGACGGGATGCACGTGGTGGGCGGTGGCGGCGAAGTCAACGATGGTGGGCGTAAATCGGTCAAGCTGATCGGCCTGTTCCCGTTCTCGCCCGGCAGCTCCTCGAACGTCCCAGACCGATTCACCGCGTATGCGGAATCGCCGCATCTGACCCGCAGCTTCGACTGGCGCGTCTCGGCGTATGCGCTTTGCGCGCCCAAGAGCTCGCTCGCGAGCCACGAAATCATCGCCGAGTTCGTTACTAACAACGCCTCTGCGCCGTTCGTGACGGCGTTCGCCCGCTGCCCGGCAGGCACCGTCGCCTACGGCTCCGGCGCGGCCGTAAGCACCGTGGGAGGTGCGAGCCCCGCGTCGGGCGAGGTGGGCCTACAGATGACCCGGACGTCGGGGCCGATGGACATAGCACGCTCCGCGGGCCGCGAAACGCTCGGCTTCGACAAGCCATGGAACCTCAGCTCCTACGCCATCTGCGCAGCACCGCAAGGCGACATTCACATCGAGGGCGCGATCTCGCAAGGCGCTGAGGTGAGCGGCTCCTGCCCCACCGGCTTCCAGATCCATGGCCCCGGCGGAGGAGGCGGGCTCATCGACGGCGGCACGTCGTGGCTGCAGCAGATCCGCCCCCACTATCCGCCCACCGGCGTCGACGTTTCCCTAACTAAGCCGCTGGACCCCGCAGTCGGCGGCATGATCGCCCACTTCACCTGCGCCCGCTGACATTCCCGACCCCACTCGGAATCTCCGGAATCTCAAGGCCGCTTCGGTAATCAGACGTCCCGATACGTTGACCGCTGGCCGTTCCGGCGGTCGGCTCGATTGCAGGACGGGTCCTGCAAGGCCACTTTACGGCTGTGGAGCGGGTGCGCGCAGGTACCGCCGGGCCACAGCATGAGCACCGAGATCGGATCGACCGGCGCCCGGTGTGGGCCCTGATGGGCGGTCGAGTAGAATCCGGTGCCGTTGGAGCGCGGGCTGAAGGGCTGCATCACTCGCTCGACGCTCTGGCCGGTGGTGGGGCAGCTGACGAGGGCGTCCGCCGTGATCGGCTGCTCGAGCTCGTCGACGAGTCGTCGCGGCGGCGTAGACGTACACGGGCGTGGTGGGCTGCGCCGAAGTCTACGCCTCGTGGTGCCCGAGTTCCTGGCGCCACGACCGCCAAGCAGTTTCCAAGCGGTCGTGAAGGTCGTCGAGGTGAGCCAGCGCCGGCAGCGACCATTCGTCGGCCTCGCGGTCGACATCGCTGAGCACACGCTGGGCGAGATCCTGCAGGCGCCTGACGGCGTCAAACGCCGCTGCGGTCTGAGCGACCGCGTCGGCGTCGGGCCCGGCAGGCGGCACGAGCCGAGCGACGAACCGCGGTTCGGGCGCCTTCAGCTCGAGGCCCTCGCGCACAAGATCAGGCTCCCAGCCCGTCAGCTCGACGAGTCGCTCGAACGGTACACCGGCCTCGGCCGCGCCCTTGAGCGCGAACGAGACCAGATTGACGGCGCGGGCGAGCGACTTGACCGCCGCGTACTGGCCGGCCTCCGAGCGGCCCAGCTGCTGTATTGAGGCGGCCACCTCACGGTGACGCTCGGCCGAGGCCGCGAGCTGCCGCTCCGCCTCAGTTCGCGAACCTTCTATGGCGGGCATCGTTCAGCGCAACTCGCCGTTGCAGTTCCGGCACTGCGTCGCCCGCGGCCAGTCCAGCGGCTTGGACATGAGAAGCCACAAGGTGCTCGGCACCAGGGCGCTCGGATGGCTTCGGAGACGCAACACGGCTGACTTCGGAATCACCAGCTGCATCTCGTCACCCGCTAGCACCGACGGCGCGGAGCGGGGCTCCCATCTCTGAGCTGACGATGACGCCCTCGTCGGTCGAGCGGCCGGGCAGCAGGCGCGCCGCGACCCCTGCCAGCCCGGAACGCGGAAGGCGTCCGCCGGCGACCACGCGCAGCGTCGGTGGCCGCGAGGCTTCGGTTGCCCACCGGGTGCAATACCCACCAACACGCGTCTTCCTGGCGGGCCATCGGTGCCTCGCAGGAGCGGCACAAGCGCTGAATTGTCGTTCGCGCATGGCTAGGCGCTCGTTCCCGAGAGCAGATCGCCGGTCGCGCGGCGTCCGCCACTCAATTGAAGGACGGCTCTTCCGTCGCTGAGGGCAGAGACTGTCAGTCAAGTCACCGCTCGGACACCTGCCCGGGCGGTGCCATGCGCGAAGTCGCTTTGCAGAGCGGTGAAATGGCCCTGGGGACCACTGTATCCCCTTTCCTGGCTCCGCAGGACCTTCTCGGGTCGCGATACCCCACCGGTCGCTGTCGAGTTCCATCCAACGCTTGACGCCGATCTGCGTCTCGGGCGACCGAGCCGAGACGCTCGCTCGTCGAGGAAGGCGAGCGCTACCCCCCCGCCGGTAGCTACTGGGTCAACGCGGGGGCCTGCCTGCTGCTGACGGGCGTCGTGCTCGGCTGGGGACTCTTCGTACGCGCGCGGCGAGAGCTCGTGCGATCGCCGCGCGCGCAGGCCGATCGCGCCGCGGACGAGGCCCGCGCGGCCGAGCGGCGGCGGATCGCGCGCGAGATGCACGACGTGCTCGCGCACCGCCTCTCGCTGCTCTCCGTGCACGCCGGCGCGCTCGAGTTTCACCCCGACGCACCGGCCGAGGAGGTCGCCGAGGCGGCCGGCGTGATCCGCGAGAGCGCGAAGACGGCGCTCGAGGAGCTGCGCGGCGTGATCGGCGTCCTGCGCGAGGACGGCAGCGAGAGCCTGACGCAACCGCCCCAGCCAACGCTCGCCGACCTCGCTGCCCTCGTCGAGGAGTCGCGCGCGGCCGGGATGCGGGTCACCGCCCGGATCGAGCTGGGCGACGCGGCGCCGCCCGCCGCCGTCGGGCGCACCGCTTACCGGATCGCGCAGGAGGGCCTGACGAACGCGCGCAAGCACGCGCCGGCAGCAGCGGTGACGCTCACCGTCCACGCTCCCGACGGCGACCTGCAGGTCGAGGTCCCAGCCTCGCGCCGGTGGCCGTCGCCGCAGCCGCGCCGCTGCCCGGGGCGGGGACCGGCCTGATCGGGCTCGCCGAGCGCGTCACGCTCGCCGGCGGCGAGCTCGAGCACGGCGTCGACCCCGACGGCGCGTTCGTCCTGCGTGCGAGCCTGCCACGATGATCCGCGTCCTGCTCGTCGACGACGACGCGCTCGTGCGCTCCGGCCTGCGGATCATGCTCGCCGGCGCGCGAACATCGACGTCGTCGCCGAGGCCGCGGACGGCCGCGAGGTGCTCGGCGCGGTCGACCGCCACCGGCCCGACGTCGTCCTGATGGACATCCGCATGCCGCAGCTCGACGGCATCGCGTCCACCCGCCTGCTCGTCGCGCAGCCCGACCCGCCCACCGTCGTCGTCCTCACGACGTTCGACGCCGACGAGCTCGTCCTGCGCGCGCTGCAGGCCGGAGCAGCCGGCTTCCTCCTGAAGGACACCCCGCCGGCGGAGATCGTCCGCGCGATCGAGCTCGTCCACGCCGGCGACGGCATGCTCTCCCCCGCGGTCACACGCCGGCTCATCTCCATGGTGGCCGGCGACTCCGACGCGGCCGCCAGCACCGACCACGCCCGCGACCGCATGGCCACGCTCAGCCCCCGCGAGCACGACGTCGCCCTCGCTGTCGGCCGCGGCCACGCCAACGCCGAGATCGCCGCAGCGCTGCACCTCTCCGTCCCGACGGTCAAAGCCCACGTCTCCCGCCTGCTCGACAAGCTCGACGTCGACAACCGCGTCCAGATCGCCCTGCTGGTGCAGGCCGCGGGCGAGCACTAGCCAGATGAACCGCCGACGGTTGGCGAGTGGATCGTGTCGAGGAGTGCGAAGCCGCACCATCGCAATCGCGTGGATGCGAGCGTTTCCGGCGGCGATCGCGAAACGCCCGCTGCGGACGACACGCATTGGTCCGCGCCGGTGCTGACGTTAGACCTGCTTTCGGAAACAGCGAGCGTGTCCGTGGGAACACGCGCAGGCCACGAGCATCCAACGCACCGAGCTTGCATCAGGCGCGACGGGGCTGGAAGACGCACAAACGCCCTGTAGACGCCCCACACCGTCAGTCGACGGATGTCCGCCGTCGACATCTCAAGTGCGGACGTTGCGAAGCGCATGGCTTCGCATCCAACGCAATAGCCGCTACTTCATGAGATGATGCACGCGCTCGGAGTCGGCTATGCCCAGTATGGCCGCGAGCGGGCCGAGGTGATCGTGGACACCGCGACCTGGCTGGCGGCGTCGAGCTTATCTGCCCGACCCGGACGCAGCGACAGAACAGCGCCGGGACCTAGCCGCCTCTTGAACTCATCCGTCGAGCATTAGATCCTGAGTCCGGGAGGTCGGCGACCACCCTTCGCCGTCGCCTGCCCTTGGCCGGCCGCCGGCGTGCACCCGGTGGCCAGGGCGGCGTTGGCCGCCCTGGCGGGTTGGGTGTGAGGTCATGCGCTGCGGCCGTGTCGCGGGCCGCCGGAGGTGTGATGGCGTGCCCGGCGGGCGTCGGCGAGGTTGTGGATCTCTGCGGCGCGCCTGCGGGTGGTTCGCGGTGGGTCGGTGGTGAGTGCGCTGGCGATGTCGTCGATCGCGAGGCCGTCGGCCCGCATCCGGACGATCCGTTCGAGCAGGTCGGATTGTTCGGGGCTGAGTTCGCGTGCGGTCTCCCAGGCGCCGATCGAGGCGATCGCGCGGCGGGTGAGCGCGCTCTCGGCGTTGGCGGTGTCAAGCCCGACGTCGAGCGCCACCAGCGTGGCTTCGCTATCGGCGAACCACTCGATCAGGGTGGAGAGTTCTGAGGCTGAGCGCGTGAGGTGGCGCAGGTCGGCGACGACGAACGCCCCGGCCTCGGCGTCCGCGATCCGCTCGAGGGCGTGGACCAGGCCGCGCCGCTCGCCACGCGAGCCCGGCGACGGCTCGGTCTCGCGGACGACCTGCTCGAGCTGCCATCCCCGCCGGCGGCACTCCGCCTCGATCGCGGTGACGTGGTCGCGGAAGGCCTGCTCGCTGCCGGCGCCGGGCGGCACCTGGACGTAGCCGATCGCGGTCGGCCCGTCGGACGGGCCGGGCTCGGCGGGCGAGGGCTTGAGCTCGTCCAGCTCGTCCTGGGCGACCCAGAACGGATCCGCGTCCGCGGTGGCGACGAGGTAGTGCGTCGCCTCCTCGCCGCCCTCGCGCGGCACGGCGACGGCCCGGACGGCGCCGCTGAACCGGCTCGGGTCGGTGTCGTCGTGGCGACGGCCCTCAGCCCACAACGGCCAAGTCACCGGCACGATCACCGGACGCCGTCGCCCGCGCCGGGCCGCCATGGAGCCGGCGACAAGCAGCCCGACAGCGACGAGGCCGGCCGGCCACGCCCAGCCGGGCGGCCCCGAGTCAGACCTGCCTGACACGGCCGCGGGCGCCGCCGCGGCCGTGGGCGCGGGCGGTTGGACCGGGTTGCCGGCGAGTGTCGGCCGGGCGATCCGGCTGCCCGGCTCGGCCGCCGTCGCGCGCGGAGCGGTCCGCTCACGCAGATGCGTCAGCGTGCCGGCGCCGACGACGCCGACGGCCGGGATCCCGTGCTTGATCTGAAACCAACGGACCGCGGACTCCGTACGCGACCCGAAACGGCCGTCCACCCGGCCCGGCCGATAACCGAGCCGACGCAACGCGCGCTGAACCTCACGCACGCGCCGCGAACCGTCGGCGCTGATCAGGCCGGTGCCACGCCGGACCGGACCGGCCTCCCAACCGCGAGCGACGATGGACATGGCGATCGGGTCATGCGGTCGCGCGACGGCCCGGCCATGCCAGCCGGCGCTGGGATCGGGTGTGATGGTCGCGGCCGCCGGCTGCGGGACGGCGGCCAGCACGGCCAGGCACAGGGCGACCAAGGCCGCAAGAGCGGGCCTGCGTCGGGTGCCTGCCCGCGGGGCAGATCGTGGATGAAGCATCGATGTCTCCTCAAGAGTCGAGCGGATGGCACGGACCCACGAGGGCCCGGCCCGGTCTGGAAGCCCCCGGCGGGGCTAACCAGGCCGCTCGAGCGGCGAGAGAAAGACGATCGGCCGCCAGTACGGCGGCGGAACAACGAGCTTGGCGAAGCGCCCGAGACCGAGCGCGAAGGCGATAAGCAGCAGGCCGGCCACCGCGAACGACGACGTCGCGGCCGCAGCGACCGCGGCAGAAAGGCCGGCCCAGCCGCCCGGCGACGGCGCCGGAACGTCAGGAAAACCCTCGGGCGCCGACCGCGACCTGGACGCAAGATCCGATCGCAGAGTGATCGCCAGCGGCTCGGCCGCGAAGGGCATCAGCGACCGAAAGACAGCCGGCAAGTCAACGGCCACGCGGGCCGGCGAGGACGTGGATCCGCGCTCCGACGCCAGATCAATGGCAATACCGGCGTTCGGTATGGAAACCGTGAAGTCGTCGGAGACCGGCATCGCGGGCCCCGTCACCGAGCGGACGGACGGCGACACGGCGGCAGGCCGACCCATGTCGAAGACCACCGGAAGCGCCGGGCGGCGAGCTTCCGAGACAATGCCGGCGGCCGGCCGAGTGACATGGGCTGCCACAGGCGAGACTGCCGGCCGCACGAGGTCAGTGAGCGGCGCCATTACCGGGCGAGCCACGTCCACCACCGGCCGAACCAGGTCCGCCACCGGCACCACCACATCCCCCACCGGCAAAAGCACCGGCCGAGCTGCGTCCGCAACCGGCGCGAGCACCGGCCCGACCACATCAGCCACCGGCGCCACGACATCCCCCACCGGCGCGAGCACATCAGCCACCGGCGCCACGACATCCCCCACCGGCGCGAGCACCGGAGCAACAACATCAGCCACCGGCGCCACGACATCCGCCACCGGCGAAAGCACCGGCCGGACCGCGTCCGCCACCGGCGCCACGACATCCCCCACCGGCGCGAGCACCGGGCGACCACATCAGCCACCGGCGCCACGACATCCGCCACCGGCGCAGCACCGACATCATCGCCACCGGCGCCACGACATCCGCCACCGGCGAAAGCACCGGCGCGACCACGTCCGCGACCGGCGCGACCAGATCAGCCACCGGCGCCACGACATCCGCCACCGGCGAGACCACATCCGCCACCGGCGCCACCACATCCGCCACCGGCGCGAGCACCGGCCCGACCACGTCAGCCACCGGCGCCACGACATTCGCCACCGGCGCGAGCACATCAGCCACCGGCGGCGTGACATCTGCGGCATCGGTGACCGGACCAGTGACCGGCCGGATCAGGCCGGCGACCGGGAGGACCGGGTCCGCGACGGGTGCGACCACATCGATCAGCCCAGTCGCCGAGTCGGTGACCGGGACGAGCTCGTCGAGGGCCGGGGTCGGAGCGACGGGCGCCAGCGGTGCGAGCAGGTCGGTCGCGGGCTTGTCGGCCGGCGGCGTCGGCGCGGAGTCGGCGACCTGCTCGACCGGGGCGAGGACCTCGGACGGCTCCGGCGCGGAGTCGACGGCCTGCTCGACCGGGGCGAGGACCTCGGACGGCTTCGCCGGCGCGGAGCTCCACGGCCTGCTTGACCGGCGCAGCGGCCTCGTCGGTGTTCGCCGGCGCCGACTCGACCGCCTGCTTGACCGGCGCAGCAGCCTCGTCGGCCTTCGCCGGCGCCGACTCGACCGCCTGCTTGACCGGCGCAGCAGCCTCCTCGGCCTTCGCCGGCGCCGCTTCAACGGCCTGCTCGGCCGGCGCGGCGGCTTCCTCGGCCTTCGGCGCGGGTGCCGGCTCTTCCTCGACCTTCGTCGGCGCCGACTCCACGGCCTGCTCCACCGGCGCGGCGACATCCTCGACCTTCGGCGCGGCCTGGACCACCTCCTGCACGGGCGCCGCGACAGGCTCCGGCGCAGGTGCCGGCGGAGCCTCGACAGCCGGCTCCGGCGCCGGCGGCGGGGCCGGCTCGGGCGCCGGCGGCGGAGCCGGCTCGGAGGCCGGCTCCGGGGCAGCAGGCGCGGCCGGAACGGCCTGCTCGACCTGCTCGACGGCCTCCGACACGACCTCGGTACCGGGCACGCCCTGAGCCAGCGCGGACGGCGCGCCAGCCAGGCAGGCGAGCAAGAACGTCGTCGAGACGAGCGCGATAAGCGCCCGCGGATGTCTCCGAGCGTGCATATCGACTGAAACCAACCCCGGGGGCTGGGCCCTCCGAAGGCGCAGACCCGGGGTTGAGATGGCACGTCCCCGTTTGCCACGACCGACAAACGGTGTATTGACGAATTCCTGTCCGATCGGCCAGTCGGCCTTCGGCCTCCGCCGGGGGCCACCGACCTGGACGCCCTCCCCTTCGACTGACCGAGCGTGATCGAGGAAGCCCTCGACTCGTTCCGGTGCCATGGGGAGGGCGAAGCGACGGACCCAGGACGCCGGCACTTCGCCGGCGTCGCCGGCTCGGTGCTGCTCGCGGCGTACTCGGTTGGCGCGGCGGTTTACGTCCCGCACCTATTCAGCACGTACACCACCCGCTACGGCGTGATCGGCGCGGTCTTCGCGATGATCTCGACGCTCTTCTGCGTCATGGTCACCCTGGTCGGCTCGGCAGCGGCCGGACGCGAGGTCCACGGGAGCTAGAACGCATCCGCCGGGGCGAAAGACCCGCCGAGGACGATGTCCGGCGCCAGTGGGATGAGGTCACCGCCCAGGCGCGGCGCGGTGGGAGATGCTGCGGACGCCGATCCAGGAGCGACGACGCAGACGCGACTCGGAGTGAGTGCGCGCGGCTGAGTCGCTCGCACGGTGGCGGCTCCCGGCCAACCAATCGCGGCGACGACGATTCAGGTCTCGATCGCTTCCTGGCGCGTGAGCGCCCAGATCACCCATACGTCGAGCGCGATCAACAGCAGCGACCAGAACGGGTAATACGGGATGAAGAAGAAGTTGATCACCGCGCTGAGCATCGCGAGCACAAGTGCGGTCATCACCGCCCAGGGCCGGCGGGTGAACAGGCCGAATCCGGTGGCTACGAGCAGGATCCCGATGAGCAGGTGCAGCCATCCCCAGACCGACGTGTCCAGGTCGAACGTGTAATTGCGGGTGACGAGGAAGAACTCGTCGTTGAAGATCGCGGCCAGGCCGGCGATCACTTGAAAGCAGCCGATCAACGTCAGCACTGACCCCGCGAAGACGATGCCACCGAATGCCCAACCTGACGGCTCCCGGCGGCCATGAGAAGTCTCGGACACAACGCTCCTTCATGACGAGTTACGAATCCCACGCAGCTTCGCCGCACGTTTCCTAGATCCTCTAAGCCCCGCGACCAGCTCCCGGAGTTCGAGCGCTCCGGTTAGCCGCCGGCAAGAACGGCGCCGTGGCTGTGTAAGCGGTGACCTTCACTAGCTGATCGGCCCTTGAGCAGCAGTGGCCACGTGCTCGAGCGATGTCCGGCTCGGCTCGGAGCAAGCGCACGGCTGCGGGCCGAGGCCCAGGGCGACGAGGCCGTGGCCGAACTCGAAGGGCTGGTCCGGAAGGACCGCCAGACCGTCCCAGCATAGGCTCGCCCGAGGCGATCAGTGCTCGCCGGGGACGATAAGGCCGGTCTCGTATGCGTAGATGACGGCTTGGACGCGGTCGCGCAGGCCGAGCTTGGCGAGCAGATTCGAGACGTGGGTCTTAACGGTGGCCTCGGAGAGGACGAGCGCGTCGGCGATCTCCGCGTTGGCGAGCCCGGCGGCGCAGCACTTGTTGCTCACGCTCGGTGAGCTGGGCGAGTTCGTCCGGCGTGCGCGAGACGGCCGCGGGGAGGCGGCGGCCGACCTGGTCGAGGAGCTGCCGAGTGACTGCGGGGGCGAGTACCGCGTCGCCGGCGGCGACGGCACGCACGGCGTGGACGACCTCGCGGACCCCCGCCCAGTGCTCGGCGGCGTCCAGGAAGGCGGCCAGCGCCGGCTCGTACCGTCCGGACCGGTAGAGCTGCTCGCCCGCAGCGGCAGCGACCTCCGGTGGCGGCCGGTCGCCCGCGCCCCGCCCTGCCCCAGACCGCGTGAAGGGATTCCAGCGACCCATCTGTCCTGCTTGACGCCCAAGAGCCGCCGTCCATTCCGGAGCCGCACCGGGATGCGCGCGATCCTCCGAGGTGGGCGCGGCGTTCGGCAGCGCTTTCGTGGACACGTCGGGTTTGACTCAACGATCTGGACCTGTACAGCGTGTGTCTCGCGGCGTTACGGTTGAAAACGGCACGAGCGCGCGATGGGCGAGGACCCGGGACAAGGCCGCGACGGAAGGCGTCGGTTGCGAGTCGGCGCAGCGCTTGCGACGCTCGCGACGCTCGTGGGCATCGCAACAGGCCTGTTGACGTTGCGAGATCAGCTCTTCTCGGACAACGCCCGCGAGGGTCCGACGGTTACGGCTCAGCCTGAGCCACGCAAGATCTTGCGCTACGACGGTGTCGCGGGCCACTTCGCCGAGGGTCGGGCCTTGCTCGACTTCCTAGAGCAGAACGACCGCGGTTCGATCTATCTGGACGTCGGCTTTCCGAAGCTCGCAACAGGTCCGTCTGGCGGGGACAACGTCTTCACCCGGACCGAGCCGTTCAAGGGTGGCACGAAGTACGTCTTGACCGAGCTCCAGCTCATGACGGAATGCGCCTCCGGCATCCCGCCTGAGCAAACCAACCCAACACCCGGGGACGGTTGTCTGGGCACGGCTCTGCGGCTGAACGGTCCCGAGACGGGAGATTCACAGACCTTCTTCGAGCATGGGGTTCCCAGGATCAAGGGCTACTTCGCCGTTGATGTGACGGGTGCCTTGCACCAGGGAGTCACGCCGATCAACTTGAAGCCGCTCACGTTCGGCCAGGCGAAGGCGATGTAGGCGTGCAGGAGATGGCACGCGTCACGCGGCCCGGCGGCACTTTCGCCGCCTGCACGTAGGACACGCTCCACGCGGGCGCCTGGTGCGCCGCGAGGCAGCATCTCCTGAGGTCGAGCTACAGGAGCCCGACTTGGCGCAGGATGGCGACCGAGTCCGAGTAGACGTCCTTGCGCTTGATCTTGCCGTTCTCGAACGGGATCACGTCCATGCCGTCCCACTCGATGCGCCGCCCGGAGGGTTCAGCGACGACATCGCCACGCTTGAGCGGCTTGACGTGGGTGGCGCGGGCGGTCCACTCCTGCACGACGAGGTCCTCGCGCACGTAGAGCCGGCGTGTCGAGAACGCGATGTCGGGCCAGGCGTCGAAGATGCCGGCGATGTGGCGGATCGCGGCCTCGCCCTGGGCTTGCTCACCAGCGGTGTGGTTCTCGAACACCATGTCCGGCGCATGCAGTGCCCGGATGCGCTCGACGTCGTGCGCGTTCCACGCGTCGTTGTAGGCCGCGATCGTGTCGCGGAGCTGGTCGGTGGCGGTCGTCACGCCCACTCCATCGGTGTGTAGCCGCTCGACCGCGGTGCCGAGGCGATGAGCACGCCGGCGGGCTGGTCGCCGTCGTTGCGCACGGTCCGCTTGTGCTCGGGGTCCAGGCGCGCGAAGGTCCCGGCGCGCATCGGCCGTTCCTCGCCGTCGACGACCAGCGTGGCGGTGCCGCTGACGACGTAGAAGACCTCTTCCTGGTCGCGCTCGGTCTCGTCGTGCTCGGGGATCTGCTCCCCGGCCGGGATGTCGACGAGGTTGATGCCGAACGCCTCCACCCCGAGCGTGCGACGCACAAGCCGCCAGTGGCCCGAGGCCTCGCAGTCGTCGCGGTGAGCAATCTTGACGCTCATCGTCCCTCGTTACTCTTACCTACTGGTAGATAAGAAGTCAAGGAGCTGGGGTGGCGACGAACAGACACGACACAAGGACGGCAGCACGCCCGCGCCGACGGGGCGGCGACACGGCGTCGCGCATCCTCGACAGCGCCGAGCGGCTCGTCCAGGTCCGCGGGTTCAACGGCTTCAGCTATGCCGACGTGGCCGCTGAGCTCGGCGTCACCAAGGCCAGCCTGCACTACCACTTCCCGGGCAAGACGGAGCTGGGACAGGCGCTCATAGCCCGCTACACGGAGCGGTTCTCCTCAGCGTTGGTGCAGATCGAGGAGCGCGTGCCCGGAGCGCCGGCCAAGCTCGACGCCTATGTTGCGCTGTATGCCGAGGTGCTGCGCGGGCACGGCATGTGCCTGTGCGGCATGCTCGCCGCCGAGTACGACACGCTGCCGGACCCGATCCGCACGCGCGTGATCGCGTTCCTCGACGCCAACGAGGCGTGGCTCGAGTCCGTGCTCGAGCAAGGTCGCGCCGACGGCAGCCTGCGCTTCGCCGCGCCGCCGCGCGACACCGCGAGGCTCATCGTCAGCACCCTCGAGGGCGCCATGCTCGTCTCGCGCCCCTACGGCGACATCGACCGATTCCACACCGCGGCGACCGGCCTGCTCGCGACGCTGACGACGACGAAATCCCCGGCCGGCGCACAACGGACGCCCCACGCCGGCAGACCCGCCTGAACCGGCCCGCTCCCAGCCTCGAGATCGCCGGCCGATCAGGCTGGCTGAGCGGGCCGCGGCCGCCCGGAGCTAGGTCCTGAGGATCGACGAGAGCGGGCCGGTGTTGACGACGTCGGCGGCCGTCGCCCAGCCGCGGCGCGCGGTCCGGACCGCGAGCTCCATGCTCTCGAGGCCGCGGACCGAGTGCGCGTCGGTCGAGCAGACGATCCGCACGCCGGCGCGGATCGCGTCGCGGACGTGCTCGCCGCTGAGGTCGAGCCTCGGCGCGAGCCCGTTGACCTCGATCGCGACGCCCTCCTCGATCGCGACCGCGAACACCCGCTCGAGGTCGAGCGCGTTCTCCGGGCGCCGCCCGATGATCCGGCCCGTCGGATGGCTCAGGCAGCGCACGTGCGGGTTGCGCAGCGCCTCCTCGACGCGCGCGGTCATCTCCCGCCGCGGCATCCGCTGCCCGCCATGGACGCTGGCCTGCACCCATTCGAGCTCCGCCAGCACGTCGTCGGGGAGGTCGAGCCGCCCGTCGGGCAGGATGTCGCACTCGATCCCGCGCAGGACGCGGAACGGCGCCAGCGCCTCGTTCGCCGCCGCGATCTCCTCGGCCTGCCGGCGGACGTCGTCGGCGCTCAGTCCCTGGACGGCGCCGACGGCCGGCGTGTGGTCGCAGATCGCGACGTAGTCGTAGCCGCGCTCGCGCGCGGCGCGGCCCATCTCCTCGACGCTCGCGCGTCCGTCCGACCACGTCGTGTGGCAGTGGAGGTCGCCGCGGACGTCCGCCGGCGAGACGAGCGCGGGCGGCTCGCCGCGAAAGGCCGTCCTCGCGCAGCTCCGGCGGGCACCACGGGAGGCCGAGCGCCGAGTAGACGGACGCCTCGTCGGCCGCGTCCGGCAGCGGCTCGAGCGCCGCCACGTACGCGGACGAGCCCGTCGCCCGCAGCAGCGCGGTCCCGAGCCGCTCCGGCTCGGCGGCGACGAGCTCGATCGGCACGCCCTCGATCGTCACCCCGAGCGCGCGCCGCTCGGCCTGCTCCACCACCGCGACGATCTGGGGCAGCGCGGCGAAGTGCGCCAGTGCGGGCGCGGGATCCGGCGCGGCGCAGACGACCGCGAGGTGCTCGCAGGCGTCGCGCCAGCGCCGCACGTCGCCGGCCGCCTCGCCGCCGAGCGCGGCCGCCACGCCGCCGACCAGCTCCCAGGCCTGGTTGAGGAGGAGGAGGCCGCGCTGCGGCCGCGGCTCGCCCTCGCGGGCGAGCGCTTCGAGCAGCTGCGCCTCGCGCTTGGGCCCGATCCCCGGCACGCTTCGCAGCCGCCCGGCCGCCGCCGCCTCCCGCAGCTCGCCGGCCGTCCGCACGCCGAGCGCCCGCGCGATCTCCAGCGAGCGGGGCGCCGAGAGCCCGAGGTAGCGGCCGAGGCCGACGAGCTCGGGCGAGAGCTCGCGCTCGAGCTCGGCGAGCTCGGCGATCTCGCCGGTCTCCACGAGCTCGCGCAGCCGGCCCTCGATCCCCGGGCCGATCCCGCGCAGCTCGCGCACCCGCCCGGACCGCACCAGCCCGGCGACCGGCACCGCCGCGCTCCGGATCGTGTCGGCGGCGCGGCGATAGGCGCGCGGCGTGTAGGGGTTCGCGTCGCCCAGGTCGAGCAGCGACGCGAACGCCTCCAGGCGGTCGGCGATCCAGGCGTTGTCCACGGCCGCAGTGTCCCCGAGGCGAGCGTCGGTCCGTCACCATCAGCTCGGATGAGTCCCGGCGGGCCCACTCCGATCCCACGGCGTCTGCGGTTCGCGCTCGCGACGAGCTCGACGTGGGAGAGCGTGGTGCGCGCCATCCCCCGCGTCGAGCGGAGCGCATACCGGCTCGCCGGCCGCTACGTCGCCGGGGCGCGAGAGCAGGACGCCCTGGCTTGCGCTCATCGCCTCGCCGGCGACGGGCTCACCAGCTCGATCGACCTCTTCGGGGAGAGCGTCGCCGGTCCGGCAGAGGCAGACCGGATCGCGGATCGTTATGTCGAGCTGGCCCACGCGCTCGGCCGCGCCCCCGAGAACACGTTCCTGTCGATCGACCTCTCCCACGTCGGGCTCGATCAGCCCGGCGACGGCGTACGGCGGCGACTCGAGCGGATCGCTGCGGCGCTGCCACCGGGTTGCCGTATCCAGGTCGGTGCGCAGGAGGAGCGCCGCGCCGAGCCGATCCTGGCAACCGTGCTGGCCGTCGCGCGCGCCGGCGGCCCGGTGTCGGCGACCGTCCAGGCGAACCTCGAGCGCTGCCGCGCAGACGCGCACGCCCTCGCCGAGCACGGTGTGCCGATCAGGTTGGTCAAGGGCGCCTTCGTGGAGCACGCGCGGGTCGCGCGAGCGTGGGGCGAGCCGACTGACCTCGCGTTCCTGGAGCTGGCCCGCGAGCTGCACGCCAACGGCGCCGAGATCACCCTCGCCACGCACGACCCGGTCCTGCGCGAGGCGTTGTTGCCCGCGCTGCCCGGCGTCGGCGTCGAGATGCTGCTCGGCGTGCGCGAGGCCGACGCGAGGGCCCTCGCCCGCCGTGACGTGCCGGTCAGGATCTACGTCGCCTACGGCGAGAACTGGTTCCGCTACGCCATGCGCCGCTGGGCCGAGTCGGCCGGCGCCTAGCGCTCGCCATCCCCGGCGGAGGCCGATCTGGCTCGCGGGGACCCGGCCGACCTGACGCACGTCACAGAACCGTCTGCCGGTCCGTCAAACCAGGTCAACGACCGAGGAGGACCCCGTGGCGGACCGGCACTTGGCAGTGCGTCGCAGCGCCTTCGTCCGCGCCGTTGTGAGCGTCTGCCTCGCGCTCGGCGTGGTCGCCGCCGCCGCCGCGCCGGCTCATGCGGAGCCGCGTCGGGAGCGTGAGCAGGCCCACGGGTCGTCGGAATCCGGGTCAGGCGGGTCCAGCGGCTCGAGTTGCGGAACCGGCGTCGGGATGGTCCGATGCCAGCTCGTCAACGGGTTGCTCGAAACGCGACTGCGAAATCACTTTCGCGGAGGGCCGACTGCCCGAAGACCGCCTGGTTGACGTCGCCTCAACCGGCGAGCGCTTTCGCGTGATAGGAGCGGTGCGGCGTAGCCGCGGCCGCGCTAGCGGTTTCGGCCCTTGAAGGCCCGAGCGGCAAACCGGCCTGATCTTGCTTCCGGGGCTTAGCGAAGCGGGCGCGGAGTGGCGCTGCACCCGAACGGTCGCTTGCAGCTGACCAGCAGCGGCGGGATCGGGAGTGTGCAGAACCCGGCGTAACGACGAGCAACCGGTGCCGCGTGGGCTGAAGCGCTAGCGCCCACCTCTCAATCCCGCTCGTGCATTCCTCCGAGCAGCAGTGCTCGACCGCGGTCTAACCGACCAGCTCCGCTGCCGCAGGTCGTGCAAACCATGAGCGCGGTCCACGTGTCTGCGGCTCCTCGGTGCCGATGGATGTTGTTGCGCTCGCCAAGGCGCGCCATCGATACGGCTGAACCACTCCATCCTCTTGTGAGCTGCAAGTGGATCGCGAGCGTGCGGAACCTGATCGCTGGCAACGAGTCCGCGGGCGAGGTAGGGTCGGCCAACTCGAAGAAGGAGCCTCGCAATGCCGGTAGTGCTGATCCACCAGGGTCCGACGGTGACCGCGGAGAACTACCGCGCCACCGTCCAGAAGCTCGCAGGCAAGGACAAGCTGGAGGCAGTGTCGGACTGGCCGGTCGGGGGCCTCCTTTCCCACGCAGCTGGCGAAAGTCCAAGCGGATTCCGCGTCGTCGACGTCTGGGAGTCCCAGGAGGCGTGCGACGCGTTCGGCCAGCACCTGGCACCGATCCTCGAAGACGTCGGCATCACGGATCCGCCGGAGATGTACCCGGCGGAGACCTTCGTTTCGAGCTAGTCCCAACAGCTGCGCCAACAGCAGCGCATGGATCCAAGTGCTTTCCGGCCTTGCGGAAGTCGCGGGTCGATCCCGCGGGCTCGAGACGCTCGGCCCAGCGGCGGCGAAACGAGGACGCGTCGAGCCGCGGGCCGAGCTTCTCGTGGACGTGGCAGGCACGGACAACCGCTGAGTCAATCCTTACGAAGGTTCCGTGTCCGCGTCTAGGAGCGGTCGTGCTCAGCCGACGGCGCGCTGCTGCTTCCGCCTGAAAGCACGAGCGGCATACGAAGCCTGATCCTGCTTTCAGGACCTAGCGATAGCGAGCGCGGAGTGGCGCTACGCCGGAACAGTCGCGTGCAGTTCGACCAGCAGCGGCGGGATCGGGAGTGTGCAGAACCCGGCGGTAGACGAAGGTCTGGCGCAACCACACGCTGATCGCGAACTCGGTCCGCGTCAACGAGGGCATCTGCCGGCCGAAGTACTGGGACGCCTGGTCCTTTCCCGCCCGGCACGCGCGTCACCGTGCAGAGCTGGCTCGACGTCCGCTACCGGGACGCGAGCGGCCGGGTGGTGGTGCGGCGCTTCCCGACGCCACGGGCGGCGATCACGACGCGCTGAGAAGGCGCTCGCCGGTCGCGATCCGGCCGAAGGCGGCGAGCATCGGCCGATCGTCGTCCTCGCGGCGCACGAGCTCGACGTCGCTCACCACCCGGGCCTCGTCGAGCGGCAAGCACGCCACCTCCGGCGTGGCGAGCGTCAGCCCGTCGACGGGTTCCGCGTCGCGGACGATGCCCGCGTCCAGACCGCCGTCGCCGAGCCCGGCGAGCACCCGCGACGTGTAGGACTCGTGCAGCTGCAGCTGCACGCCGGGGAAGACGTCGAGGTGGCGGCGGAGGATCCCGGGCAGCGTCGTGAGCATCGCCGACCCGACGAAGCCGACGTTCAGCAACCCCGTCTCCCCCGTGCTGCCTCGTCGGCCGACTCGCGCTCGCGCGGGGGTCAGGCGGACCGAGCGGCTCGTGCGCTGCAGCAACGGACAGCCGACGGCCTCCTCGAGCTTGCGGATCTGCTGGGAGAGCGGTGGCTGGGCCATGTGCAGCCGGGCGGCGGCCCGGCCGAAGTGCAGCTCCTCGGCGACGGCGACGAAGTAGCGCAGGTGACGGAGCTCGACGTCCATAGGCCAGACATCTTGATGGTGACGAACGGGATACTGGAACTCTCGATCCGGACGCGCTCAACTGTGGCGATGGAGATCGTCATCCGGCCGCTGGCGACCGAGGCGGACGCCGCCGCCTTCCGCGCCCTCAACGAGCAGTGGATCGCGGAGCACTGGGAGCTCGAGGACCAGGACCGGCGCCAGCTCGCCGACCCGGTCGCGGCGTACATCGAGCCGGGCGGCGAGATCCTGATCGCCGACCTCGGCGGGCGCGCCGTCGGCTGCGTCGCGCTGGTGCGCCGACGGGACCGGCGCCTACGAGCTCTCAAAGATGACGATCGCGCCCGAGCTGCGCGGGCGTGGAGCCGGGCGCCGGCTGCTGCAGGCGGCGATCGACTGCGCTCGCGACCGCGGCGCCGGCTCGCTCTTCCTCGGCAGCTCGACCAAGCTCGCGCCCGCGGTCCATCTCTACGAGGCGCTCGGGTTCGTCCACGTACCGCCGGAGACGCTGCACATGCCCTACGCGCGCGCGACCGTCTTCATGCGGCTGGACCTGCGGGCACGGGCGCCCGTGCCGGCCCGGCCCTGACCCCCGTCGCTCAGCTCGCGAGCAGCTCCTTGACGACCGCGTCGATGTAGTCGAGGTCGACGGCGCAGTCGCCGCTGCCGGCGAAGTGGCCCCACACCCCCGGGATGACCCGCACCTCGCCGTCCGGGATGTGCTGCGAGGCCCATTGCTCGTCCTCGGGCGGGAAGTAAAGGTCCTTCTCGGCGGGAAGTGAGATCAGCTTGGCCCTGATCGACTGCAGAGCCTTGACGGTGTCGCCGTCGAAGCCCGGGGTGTTGCCGACGTCGCCGTACTGCCACGTCCACAGCATCGAGAGCAGGTCGTTCGGGTCGCGGCGGTCGAGGAAGTGGCCCTCCCAGAAGACGACCAGGAAGTCCTCCAGCGACGAGAAGGCCAGGTCGAGGTCGAGCCGGCGGGAGTACCCCATGTCGGCGTAGACGCGCTCCCAGAAGAACGCCTGCGAGAAGCCCCAGCCGGCGTACACGCGGGCGGCCGCGCGCAGGCCCTTGACCGGCTTGGCGTCGTACCAGCCCCCCTTGAACGCCTCGTCGGCGGTGAGCGCCGCCTTGACCCCCTCGAGGAAGACGAAGTTGTGCTCGCTGGTCTTCGAGGAGCCGCAGAACGGCAGCGCCCGCTGCACCATCTCGGGGTGGCTGACCGACCACTGGTAGGTCTGCCCGGCGCCCATCGACCAGCCGGTGACCAGGGCGAGCGTCTCGATCCCGAACTGCTCGGTCACCAGCTTGTGCTGCGCCTCGACCTGGTCGTAGAAGGTGACGTTCGGAAAGCGCGCCCGGTCGTACGGCGGCGCGGTGTTGCTGGGCGAGGTCGAGAGCCCGTTGCCGAGCATGTTCGGCACGACGATGAAGTACTCGGCCGGGTCGAGGCCCATGCCCTCCCCGACCAGCCACTCGTTGTCCCAGTGGAAGCCCGAGTACCAGGTCGGGTAGACGATCGCGTTGCTCTTGTCGGCGTTGAGCTCCCCGTAGGTCTTGTAGGCGAGCTGCGCGCCGCGCAGCGTGGCGCCGCCCTGCAGCGCCACGTCTCCCAGCTCGAAGGTCTCGTAATCCTGGACGAACTCGGCCATCTGAGACGCTCCTCGCGCTCGCAGGGCAGGCGATGTGACGCCAACGCTAACCGACTCCGGCGCCCCCGTCGCGGCCCCGCGTATCGTCCCGGGCATGGACATCGGCGTGGTCGGCAGCGGCAACATCGGCGGGACGGCGGCGCGCGGGTTCGCGCAGGCCGGCCACAACGTGGTCATCGGCAGCCGGCGCGGCGCCGCGGGCGTCGCGGAGCTGGTCGAGCAGATCGGTGGCAACGTGCGCGGCGGCACGATCGAGGAGGCCGCCAGTCACGGCACGGTGGTGCTCGTGGCGATCCCGCAGCACGCGGTCGCTGACCTCCCCGCCCCCGCCTTCGCCGGCAAGGTCGTCGCGGATGCGAACAACTACTACCCCGGCCGCGACGGCCACGACGAGCGACTGGACCGCGACGAGACGACGTCGACCGAGTTGCTCGCGGAGCGACTGCCGGGCGCCCGCGTGGTCAAGGCGTTCAACACGATGCAGTCGCGCACGCTCGGCGACGGCGGGCGGCCCGACGCACCCGCGGCGGAGCGGCTGGCGCTCTACGTCGCGAGCGACGACGCCGAGGCCAAGGCCACCGTCGCCGGGCTGATCGAGGAGCTGGGCTTCGCCGCGGTCGACGCCGGCGGGCTGGCCGACGGTGGGCGGCGCCTGCAGCCGGGCAGCGCGGTCTACGCCGTCGAGCTGACGGGCGCTGAAGCCGCGCGGCGGCTCGCCGGCTGACGCGGGCGGTCCGCCCCCCGGCGGGCTTTGACCATTGTCGGGGCGTCAGCAAGAATTGGCACTCTGCACTCTCCCGGCCTCGCCGTTCCTACACCGTGACGCTGCAGTCGGATGCCCCGCCGGGCCGGCTCGACGCGCCCGTCCTGCTGCTGACCAAGCTGCACCCGCCGGTGGTGCGGGAAGAGACCGTCGCCCGCGAGCGGCTCTTCCGGCGACTGCGCGACGGGCGTGGCCGGCGCGTCAGCCTGGTCGCCTGCCCGGCCGGCTTCGGCAAGTCGACGCTGCTGGCGGCGTGGCGGGAGGCCGAGTCCGGCGAGCGGGCGGTGGCGTGGGTGACCCTGGACGAGGGCGACGACGACCTCGTGGTGCTCTGGTCGCACATCGTCGCGGCGCTCGGGCGCGCATGCCCGGGCCTCCGAGAGGAGGAGCTGCTGGCGCTGGTCCCGGCCGCGCCGGTGCTCGAGGTGGTGCTCCCGCGGCTCGTCAACGACCTCGTCGAGCAGGGCGAGCTCGCGCTCGTGCTCGACGACTTCCACCGGCTCTCCGGCGAGGCGGCACGGGCGAGCGTCGCCTGGTTCGCGGACCACCTGCCGGCCTCGGCGCAGCTGATCCTCTCCAGCCGGACTGACCCGCCGCTCCCGCTGGGCGCCTTGCGGGCGCACGGCCAGTTGCTCGAGCTGCGGGGCGACGAGCTGCGGTTCACCGGCGACGAGGCGCTCGAGTTCCTCAACGGGCGCCTCGGCCTGGAGCTCGACCCGGCCGACGTCGCGCTGCTGGTGGACCGCACCGAGGGCTGGCCCGCCGGGCTCTACCTCGCGGCGCTGTCGCTCGCGGGCAAGGCCGACAAGCGCGAGCTGGTGCGGGCGTTCGACGGCACGAGCACCCACATCGTCGACTTCCTCGCCGGCGAGGTGCTCGCCGGCTTCGAGCCCGAGCTGCAGACCTTCATGCTGCGCACCTCGGTGCTCGAGCGCCTGTGCGCGGAGCTCTGCGACGCGGTGCTCGGTCGCGAGGACTCGGGCGCCGCGCTGAACTCGCTCGCGCGTTCGAACCTGTTCCTCGTGCCGCTCGATGCCTCGCACCGGTGGTTTCGCTTCCATCACCTGTTCGCCCAGATCCTCCGCGTCGAGCTGGAGCGGCGCGAGCCGGCCGTCGTGGGCGAGCTGCACCGCCGGGCCTACCGCTGGCACCGTGCCTCGGGCACGACGGAGGAGGCGATCCAGCACGCGCTCGCGGCACGCCTGTTCGACGAGGCCGCCGGGCTGATCGCCGAGACGTGGGTGCACTACGCCAACGCCGGGCGGACGACCTCGGTGCTCGAGTGGCTGCAGCGCTTCCCGCGCGACGTCCTCGAGGCCGACCGGCGGCTGCTGCTGGTCAAGGCGTGGGCGCTCGCGCTGCGCGGCCGCGAGGACGAGATGCGCGTCGCGGTGGCCGCGCTGCGCGCGCTCGGTGGCCTCGACGCCGGGCCGCTGCCCGACGGCACCGCGACGCTCGAGTCGAGCCTGTCGGTGCTGAGCGCGACCTTCGCGTGGGGCGACGTCGGCGCGGTGCTCGAGCACGGCACGCGGTCGGCGGCGCTCGAGGGCCCGCAGTCGCCGTGGTATCCGGTGCTGACCTGGGCGCTCGGCTGGGCGCACTACTGCCGGGACGAGCTGGACCTCGCCGAGCAGCGCCTGCGCGAGACGGTGGCGCTGGGGCCGCGCGCGGAGCAGTGGATCGTCGTGGCCGCGGCGGTGGCCGACCTGTCCCTGATCGCGGGCATGCGCGGCCGCCGCGCGGAGCAGCTGGAGCTGGCCGACGAGGCGGTCGAGCTCGCCCGCGCGCACGGGCTGCTGGACTCGGTCGAGGTCGGAGAGGTGCACACGGCGCGCGGCGTCGCGCTGGCCGCCCGGGGCCGCGTGGAGGTGGCGCTGCCCGAGCTCGAGCAGGGCGTGCTCTTGCGCCGCCTGTGGGGCCAGCAGCTCGACCTGGCCGACGGCCTGATCGCGCTGGCGCCGGTGACCGCCGCCGCCGGCGACAAGGCGGCCGCCGCGGGTCTCTTCGACGAGGCGCAGGCGATCCTCGCCGGCTGCCCCGACCCCGGCGTGCTCCCGGGCCGACTCGCCGCGGCGCGCAAGGGCGCCGCGGTCGGCGCGCTCCCCGACGGCACCGGCCTCAGCGATCGCGAGGTCACGGTGCTGCGCCTGCTGGGCGGCGGCAGCACGGAGCGCGAGATCTCCCACGAGCTGTTCGTGTCCTTCAACACCGTGCACAGCCACGTGAAGTCGATCTACCGCAAGCTCGGCGTGTCCTCGCGCGCCGACGCGCTCGCCCGCGCGCGCGACCTCCGGCTGCTCTGATCCGCAGATCACCTAGGTGAATCGCGGCCGCAGGGGATGACAGGTCACCTGCTGGGGCGCGAGCCTGGGCGCATGAGTGCTCGCGGCTCGCAGTACGAGCTCGTGATCCGCGGTGAGCTGGGCGAACGCTTCGGCCTGCTCTTCGAGGGCATGCGCCTCGAGCGCGACCGCGGCACGACCGTCATCACCGGCCCGGTCCTCGACCAGGCCCAGCTGCACGGGCTGATCGAGCGCGTGCAGGAGCTCGGGCTCGAGCTGGTGTCGGTCAATCCAACCGGAGAGGAAGGAACATGAGCAGCATCGCGAACGCCCCTGACACGGTGGTCCTCGTCCACGGGCTCTGGATGACACCGCGATCGTGGGAGGAGTGGGTGCCCTATCTCGAGGGCAAGGGCTACCGCGTCCTCACGCCCGGCTACCCGGGCTTCGAGGTCGAGGTCGAGGCCCTGCGCGAGGATCCCTCGCTCATCGCCTCGCTGACCGTGCCCCAGACGATCGCCCATCTGGCCGGGGTGATCACCGAGCTCGAGCAGCCGCCGATCATCATCGGCCACTCCTTCGGCGGGACGCTCACGCAGCTCCTGCTCGACCGCGGCTGCGGCGCCGCGGGGGTCGTGATCGACTCGGCTCCGACCGAGGGCGTGCGCGTCAACCCGCCCTCCCAGATCAAGTCGCTCTTCCCCGTCCTCAAGAACCCCGCGAACCGTCACAAGCCGGTCGGCTTCACCCCGGAGGAGTTCCACTACGCCTTCACCAACACGCTGACCCGCGAAGACTCCGATCGCGTCTATGAGCGCTACCACATCCCCGCACCCGGCAGCTGGGTCTGGGCCTACGGCCTGATCGCCAACTTCAAGCCCGGGCACCAGGAGACCTGGGTCAACTACAAGAACGAGACGCGCGCACCGCTGCTCTTCATCGCCGGCGGGGAAGACCACATCATGCCGCCGGCCGTCAACCGCTCGAACGCGAAGCACTACCGGTCCAGCGCCGTCACCGAGCTCGAAGAGTTCCCGGGCCGCTCGCACTGGACGTGCGCCGAGCCTGGGTGGGAGGAGATCGCCGACTACGCCGTCGCGTGGGCGCTCGAGCACACCGCCGCACCCAGCAGGGCGTGAAGGGCGTCCGCCTCACCCACGTCGGCGGTCCGACCGTCCTCGTCGAGGCAGCCGGCTGGCGCCTGCTGACCGACCCGACGTTCGACGCCCCCGGCCGGAGGTACCACTTCGGCTGGGGCGCCGCGTCGCGCAAGCTCACCGGCCCGGCGCTGCCCGCGGCCGGCCTCGGGCGCATCGACGCGGTGCTGCTCAGCCACGACCACCACGCCGACAACCTCGACGACGGCGGCCGCGCGCTGCTGCCGTCGGCCGGTGCCGTGGTGACGACGAGCTCCGGCGCCCGGCGCCTCGGCGGATCGGCCCGCGGGCTGTCGGACTGGGAGACGACGCGGCTGACGCACCCGGGGCGGGCAGACCTCGAGGTCACGGCGACGCCGTGTCGGCACGGGCCGCCGTACGCCCACTTCGTCGTCGGCGACGTGATCGGCTTCGCGCTGCGCTGGGACGGCCAGGAGCACGGCGTCCTGTGGATCTCCGGCGATACCGTGCTCTACGACGGTGTCCGGGAGGTCGCCGGCCGGCTCGAGGTGGACGCCGCCCTGCTCCATCTCGGCGGCGTTCGCTTCCCGGTGAGCGGGCCGCTGCGTTACACGATGACGGCGCGCGACGCCGTCGAGCTGTGCCGGCTCGTGCGCCCCCGCACGATCGTCCCGGTCCACTACGAGGGCTGGAAGCACTTCAGGGAAGGCCGGGCCGAGATCGAGCGGGCGTTCGCCGCCGCGCCGGACCTGCGCGAGCGGGTGCGCTGGCTGCCGGTCGGCGCCGGCGAGGAGCTGGACGGGCCGGTCGTCTCCGCGCCCGGCTAGTAACGTCGGTCAGCGAGCGCACGCCGGCGACGTCGTACTCGGCGACCGAGGCCGAGAGCATCGCGGCGGCCTGGTCGTCGCTGGGCCCGCCGCCGCGGAACGCCTGGACGGCGGCCTGGGACTCCCAGCGCTCGTAGACGTCGATCCGGCCCGGGTCGAGCAGGTCGGCAGTGATGGCGAAGTCGAGGCAGCCGGTGGCCGCGCGGGCCTGCTCGACCACCAGCGCGCAGCCGGCGAGGTAGGCCTCGCGCTGCGCCGGGTCGACCAACAGATGTCCAGCGACGATGAGCACGGCTCGCTCCTTCTCTCGTTCAGCTCCGGCCGCAAGCTCAGACCCGCTGCCGCCCTCAGAATCATCGTCGGTCCGGTCAGGTGGAGCCCGATCGCCACCTTTGGGCGCTCCCGTCGTCCGCCGGCCGGCGCAAGGATGCCGGCCGAGCGTGTGAGCCATCCGAAGGGGGTTTCACCATGAACGTGCGCCGAGTTGCCGCTGTCGCCGCGGCGGTGGGCATCGCGGGATCGATCGCGGACACGGCCTCGGCCGACGTCTTCAACGGCCGGATCGCCTTCTCGAGCTTCCGCAACAACCCTCCGGCGGACCGGATCGGCGACATCTTCACCGTCGGTCACGACGGGACCGACCTCAGGCAGCTGACCAGCAACCCCGCCGACGACGCGCAGTCCGACTGGTCGCCCGACGGGCTGGAGATCGCCTACCGGATCCGCAGGCCCGGCTCGCGCATCAACTACGAGGTCGCACGCATGCCGGCGTCCGGCCCGGACGGGCAGCGGCTCACCTTCACCCCGGAAGGCCAGGCCTCCAGCCAGCCCTCCTGGTTCCCCGACCGCAGCGCGATCATGTTCCGTCGCAGCGGGCCCGGCCTCGTCTCGAGCTTCTGGCGGATGGGGGTCGGCGGCGAGGACCCCGCGCTGCTGCACGACCCGCCCGGCGCGCAGCTCTATCCCAGCTTCTCGCCGGACCTGGGCCGCATCCTGTTCACGACGGTCGTCTCGCCGGTCGGAGACACCGACCGCGCGATTCAGGTGATGAACGCGGACGGGACCGGGCTGACGACGCTCTTCGACGCCCCCGGCAAGCAGGACACCGGCCCGGCGTGGTCGCCGGACGGGACGCGCATCGCCTTCGAGAGCACCGCCGACCGCGGCGAGAACCCGGAGGGCGACCGGGAGCTCTGGGTCATGGACGCCGACGGCAGCGACCCCGTGCAGATCACCCGAAACGCGGTCCACGACGAGGGCGCCGCCTGGTCGCCGGACGGCACGATGTTCGCCTACTCCAGCGGCGTCGACGAGGACCACACGGACGTCAACGTGATGACCACCGACGGCGTCTGGCTCCGCAACCTCACCCAGCACGAGTCGCTCGACCAGTCGCCGGACTGGCAGGCCATCCCCGCCCCGGACACGAAGCGCCGCTGCGGCGACCTCGGCGACGCCGACCCCGGCGTCCGCGACGTCCGCGCGAACGGGATGGGCTGCGGCGCGGCCCGGCGCCTCGCCGATCGCTGGGCGAGGAAGGGCCGGCCGGACGCGATCCGCAAGTACGTCGCCGAGGTCGTCGACTACGGCGGGACGCTGCGCGTCGTGCTCAGCCGGCACGGCCGGCACCCTGACCGCCGGCTGGTCGCGTTCCTTGACCAGCCGCCGGCGGCCTGAGCGGCGAGCGGAGGGGCCGGGCGTACCGTCGGGACGACGGGGGTCTCCACGGAAGGAGACCCCCGTCGTCGTGGTGCGTGTGACCGGAGGAACCCGGCGATCCGGCCGCGAGATCACGGCGGTTCTACCGATGCGCCCCCGGCATCGCTGACCTAGCGTTGCGGGTGATGAGCACCTTCTGCCTGCTCCACGGCGCGTGGCACGACAGCTCGTGCTGGCACGAGCTGTCGAACGAGCTGCGCGCTCGCGGCCACGTGGCGATCGCGCCTGACCTGCCGCTGCACGACCCCGACGCCGGCTACGCCGCCCGCCTCGCCCCCGCGGTCGAGCTGGTGTCGGCCGCCGGCGGCCCGGTCGTGATCGCCGGGCACTCGCTCGGCTCGGACTACGCCACCGTCCTGGCAGCCGAGGTGGATACCGCCACGGTCGTGCACCTGTGCCCGCGCCTGGGCGGTCTGCCGCCGCCGCCCGGCGCGCCCCGCCGGACGCGGCCAGGGTTCCCCTGGCCCAGCCAGGACGAGCGGGGCGTGTCGACGTGGGAGCCGGATGCCGCCGTGACGGCGATGTACGGACGGCTCGACCCGGACCTGGCCCACGCGCTCGCAGCGCGCCTGCGGCCGATGGCCCCGGCGCCCGAGGCGTTCCCGCTCGAGCGCCACCCGGACGTTGCGACCGCCGTCGTCCTCGCGGCCGAGGACGAGCTGTTCGAGCCGGCCTGGACGCGCTTCATGGCCGGTGAGCTCCTCGGCGTCGAGCCGATCGAGCTGCCGTCCGGCCACTTCCCGATGATCGAGATGCCGGGCAGGCTGGCCGTCGTGCTCGACCGCCTCGCCTAGCCCGCCGGGGCCTTCGTCGACGCCTGCAGGCCGGCCGCCGGCGCGTCGGCGGCGACGCCGACCCCGAGCGTGTAGCTGAGGTGCCCGCCGAGCCAGCCGCCCGCGCCCAGCAGACCCGAGCCCGCGAGCGAGAGCAGCTTGCCGCGGCCGCGGGCGCCGCGCTTGCGCGCGACGTAGGAACCGAGCATCAGCCAGGTCGCGGCCGCGTTCGTCGCGGCGTGCACCAGGCCGGCACGACGCACGGCCGCGCTGCGCTCCTCGGCGTCGGCCCAGTCCGACCAACCTGTGGCGACGGTGCCGCCCGCCGCCAGCACGCCGATCAGCAGCAGCCGGTCCGCCGCCGTCCGGCTGTCGGTGCCGCCGACCCAGTCGAGCATCAGCGAGCTGGTCCAGGCGCCGATGGGGACGTCGGTGAGCACCGGATGCACGGCGTGGCCCAGCCAGCGACCGCTGAGGGCGTCCTTGGGCGCGCCCTCGGGGATGAGCTTGCGGATCTTGCCGGCGACGGCGCGGGCAGGAGCGTCGAGCGCCGCGGCGGACTCGAGGCGCTCGACCAGGGCGGTGGGCGGAGCGGTGGTGGCCATGGCGGGGTGCTACCCGGCGAGGAAGGTCTCGAGCGCCTCGGCCAGCGCCTCGGGCGCCTCTTCCGGGACGAAGTGACCACCGGGCACCGTCACCGCGCGCAGGTCCTCGGTCCAGGCGCGCCAGACGGCGGGAGCGTCGGCGAGCTGGGTCTCGTCCTCGCCGGTGACGAGCAGCACGGGAGCGCCGATCCGGCGCCCGGCGTCGCGGTCGCTGGCGTCGTGGACGCGGTCGAGGTGGAAGCTCGCGCGGTAGTCGGCGCACATCGCCGCGATCGTGTCCGGGGTCATCGCCTGCAGGTAGGCGCCGCGGCTCGCCTCGTCGATGGCCGCGGGCCGGCTCGCCCACGTGGCGAAGACGTGCTCGAGCAGGCCCGCGGGGTCGGCCGCGATCATCCGCTCCGGGAACGGCGCGGGCTGGGCCAGCAGGAACCACGGCCAGTAGCCGAGCGACGGCCCGGCGCCCATGCGCTCGAACTGCTCGAGCGTCGGCACCACGTTGACCAGCGCTGCGCGCGTCACCCGGCCGGGGTGGTCGAGCGCGAGGCGGTAGGCCACGCGCGCGCCGCGGTCGTGGCCGGCGACCGCGAAGCGCTCGTGGCCGAGCCCCGACATCAGCGCGGCGAGCTCGGCCGCCTGCTCGCGCTTGCTGTAGCCCTCGCCGTGCGGGCCGCCCGCCGGCGCCCGCGAGGCGCCGTAGCCGCGCAGGTCGGGGGCGACGACGCGATGGGCGCGCGCCAGCCGCGGTGCGACGTCCCGCCAGCAGGCGTGCGTCTCCGGGAAGCCGTGGAGCAGCAGCACCGGGGCGCCGGCCCCGCCCTGGGCCACGAGGTAGCTCGCCTCTCCCACCTCGCGGCGCTCCTCGACGAACCCCGGCAATGACATCGCGACGGGCAGCTAACCACCTGCTCACGAGCCGCGCGTCGCGGCTGCGCTAGGGTGCAACCAACCAGTTACTTAGTTGAGGAGCCGCACCCTGATGCAGAAGCGCACACTCGGCCGCCAGGGCCTCGAGACCTCGGCCATCGGCCTGGGCACGATGGGCATGACCATGGCCTACGGGCCCACCGAGGACGACGAGCAGAGCGTCGCGACGATCCGCCGCGCGTTCGAGCTCGGCGTGACGATGTTCGACACCGCCGAGCTCTACGGCATGGGCACCGGGTCCAACGAGCAGCTGCTCGGCCGCGCGGTCGCGGGCTTCCGCGACGAGGTGGTGCTCGCCACCAAGTTCGGCTTCGACCTCTCCGGCGAGATCGGGGTCGACATGGACAGCCGGCCCGAGCACATCCGCGAGGTCGCCGAGAACAGCCTGCGCTACCTGGGCACCGACTACGTCGACGTCCTCTACCAGCACCGCCCCGACCCCGACGTGCCGATCGAGGACGTCGCCGGGGCCGTCAAGGAGCTCATCGACGCCGGCAAGGTCCGGTTCTTCGGGATGTCCGAGGCCGGCCCCGACCTGATCCGCCGCGCCCACGCCGTCCAGCCGGTGTCGGTGCTGCAGACCGAGTACTCGATCTTCGAGCGCGCGGTCGAGGACGCCGTCCTGCCGGTGCTGCGCGAGCTGGGCATCGGCTTCGTGCCCTACTCGCCGCTCGGCCGCGGGTTCCTGACCGGCGTGGTCAAGCCGGCGAGCGAGTACCCCGAGGACGACATGCGCAGCTGGGACGAGCGCTGGCAGGGCGAGAACTACGAGGCCAACGTCAAGGCGATCGGGCAGCTGCGCGAGCTCGCCGAGGCCAAGGACGTCAGCGTCACCCAGCTCGCGCTGGCGTGGCTGCTGGCCCAGGGCGAGGACATCGTGCCGATCCCGGGCACGCGCAGCCCCGAGCGCCTGGCGGAGAACGTCGCCGCCGCCGAGGTCACGCTCGACGAGGCCGACCTCGAGCGCGTGCAGGAGATCCTGCCCCACGGCGCCTACGGCAGCCGCTACCCCGCCGCGATGATGCCGCAGTGGTAGGCGCCCGCGCCGCCGCCTCCGCCGCCGCCGCCGGCTGACAGTCCCCAGCTCAGCGGCGGCGCGGGGCGGCTCTCGAGTGCCGTTGGTTGACAGCCACTTACCGGTGTAGCAGGCTTGACCCGCGGTTCCTCTTCCTATGCAGGCCACCGACCCGACTTCAACCTTCGCGCTCGGTCCGGGAGCCGCCCGGCTGGCTTTGGCGTCGTTGCTCGTCGCCGTCGCGCTCGCGGTCTGGCCGTCGGCTTCTGTCGCCGGCTGCCCGAGCGCCGACGTCAGCGACCTCTCCAATTGCGGCCCGACCTTCACGTCCCCGAACTGGACGGACGCCGGCGGGTGGACGGACCCTTCGAAGTACGGGACGATCCAGCTGGCCGACGTCAACGGCGACGGGCGCGACGAGCTGATCGGGCGCAACGACGCCGGGCTGGAGATCTTCTGGTTCGACACGACGCTCGGCCAGTGGCGGCCGCAGGTCGACGGCAACGGCTACCGCCAGGTGCTGACGGACTTCGCCTCGCCTCCCCCCACGAACGAGGGCGACCCCTGCAGCATGCGCAACCCGTGGTACTTCTCGACGCTCCGGGCGGCGGACATCGACGGCCGGCCGGGGGAGGAGATCCTGGCGCGCTTCTGCGACGGGATGCGGGTCTTCCAGTACCAGCCGTCCACGGGCCAGAACATCGACGACGGCACCTGGAAGCGGATCGCCACGCAGGGCCCGTTCACCGACGCCGAGGACTACGGGAGTCCCACGCTGTATCCGACGATCGGGGTCGCGCCGTTCCGGGTCGGACGCTTTCCGCCGGAGGGGACCGCGGTCTCGGCCCTCTTCGCGCGCCAGCTCAGCAACCCGGGTCAGCCGTCCATGGCGATCTACGTGTGGCGGAACGGCGCCTGGTCGCGCGTTCCGGACCCGAACGCGATCGAGGGGGTCATCACCGGCTTCTCGACGCAGGAGTGCGGGACGCCGGCCTGCCTCTACGGCCTCAAGGCCGCCGCCCTCAGCGTCAAGGACACGGCAGGGCTGCCCGGCCGCCTCAACGACATCATCGGCCGCAACAAGTACGGGATCTCGGCCTTCGAGCTGAACCCCCTCTCGGGCTGGACGCGGCTCAAGGGCAGCTCCAACGGCGCCTTGAAGTCGGGGCCCTTCGCCGACGTGGCCGGCGGCCCGGACTGCCCGTTCTCCGCCTCCGGCGCGAAGGGCTCGGGCAGCGCCGACTGCCTCGGCACGAGCGCCCTGTACTTCGCGACGCTCCGGGCCGCCGACATCGACGGCGGGGGAGATCAGGAGCTGGTCGCGCACACGTCCGACGGCGCCCGGGTCTACAAGTGGACCCCGGCGGGCGGCTTCACGCGGCTCCCCACGCTGGGCGCGTCGGTCGCGCCGTCGCTCCTCACCCGCGGCAACTGGAAGACGCCCGGGGCAGTGGCTGTCGCTGCAGCCGGCCGACATCGACGGCAACGGCCGCGACGAGCTGCTCGCGCTCGACGGCAAGGCGCTGTCGGCGTGGACGTATGACCCGGCGAGCAAGGCCTGGAGCAAGATGCCGTCCGCGACGCCGCTCGCGCTCGCGCAGGATCCGTGGACCACGAACCCCTCCTACTGGGGCACGATTCGGACCGGCGACGTCGACGGGGACGGCCGTGAGGACGTGGTGGCGCGAGGGCCGTACGGGATTCGCACCTTCTTCTACGATCGCCGCAAGACGGGCGGGTGGGAGCGCTATCTGCCGGACGGCTATCCGGACTTCCCGACCGCCGGCCAGAACGCCGCGTTCGCGGCGCTCACCACGCTCGCCAAGTCCAAGAGCGTCATCGCGCGCACCGCGAGCAGCGTGCGCGACTCGTGGGCGCAGGAGAACGCGCCCCAGGCGTCTGACCTGACCACGCTCAACGCCGGAATCACCTCCATCGCCAACTGCACCGGCGCGGTGCCCGGGAACCCGCCCAGCTTCACGACCTGCACGCCGCCGGACGGCACCAGCGGCTTCACCGCGGCGGACTGGAAGACGGTGATCAACCAGACGCTCGCCGAGATCTACGCCGCCACGCAGGTGGTGGCGTTCTTCACCGCCCTCACGGACCTGCGGCAGGAGATCTTCATCGCCCAGGGCGCGATCCTGCCGGCGATCGGGCAGGACCTCGGCCTGCAGGCGGCGGCCGGGACGCCGGCGACGTACAACGTCACGGCGCTGTGGAGCGCGATCTTCGGGATCCTCGGCACGTTCACCTCCTTCGCGAACCCGCTGGTGGGGGCGGCCCTGGCGACGGAGTCCTACGTCCTCTCGGCGTTGCCCTCGGCCTCGAGCACCGCCTCGAGCTCTTTCACGACGACCTACGGTGGGTTGCAGACCCAGTTCGCCCAGATGGTGACGGAGATCGACAAGTCGCTGATCGTGCAGAGCCAGCTGGTGCGAGAGGACCCCGGCCTGCTCCAGCTCGTGAGCCAGCTCCGGACGAACGGGAGCCTGGACTTCGACAAGGTCGGCATCCAGAGCGCGGCCAACCAGGGCTTCGCCACCTGGATCTACAAGACGCTGGTCCCGCTGCTCTACGACCGCTACAAGGTCACCAACTGCTACGACGGCTACGGCTACGAGGGCAAGTGCTCCTCAGGCGTGACGGCGGGGCTCGGCGTGGTCGGCGGCGGCCAGAACTTCACGGCGCTCGGGCCGAACTACGTCAACGACTCCTACCCGTGCTGGGACGACTTCTGGAACCCCAACGTCTGCAGCTACAGCAAGCTCCCGGACGACTTCGTGAAGAAGATCTGGGGTCCGCTGTCGGAGGAGTGCAACTACGTCCCGGGCAAGTCCTCGACGGCGTGGACCTTCGGCAAGTGCTCGGCGGGCGTGGACCCGAAGTCCAGCATCACCAACAACACGTGGGGCTTCGGCACCCATTCCGGGAACTTCACGGTCTACTACCAGCAAGACTGCCCGCCCGGCACCGCCACCCAGTGCGCCGGCGACGACGCGAGGGCGACTGCCGCCCAGGTGAGGTCCGAGCCGCCGGTGGCGCTCGGCCGGCGGGGCCACGGCAAGCGCCGGGCGGTCCGCAGCCGGGCGAACCTGCGCGCCACCGCGGTGATCCCGCCCCGCCTCCGACTCCGGGACGCGACCGTCAGGCTCGACCGCCTGCTCTACGAGCACGGGGGTCTGGGCGAGCTCACGCGCCTGAGCCGCAAGCGGGCGGCGCGGCCGCTCGCGCTCGAGCCCGCCGGCGCCGGCCGGTTCACCGCGACCGCGGCCGGCCGTCCGCGCGTCCGCGTGGAGCTGCGCCGCACCGGCCCGCGTGGCCGCGTCGCGGTCACGCTGCAGATCGGGGGCGTGCACTTCCAGACGCCGCGCGCCTGCCACGCGCTGCCGGAGACGACGGCCGTGAGGACGCCGCCGTTCGAGGCCGAGACCAGGCTGCTGGTCAGCGACGGCCGCACCCGTCACCGCATTCTCGTTCCTCACCGCCTGGGCTGTCGCCGCCATCCGCACGGCCACATGAGCCACCTCGAGCGCAAGAGCAGCCCTCGCTCCAAGCTCCGGCCGGGTCTCGACTTGAAGGTCCGCGGCCCGAGCAGCGTGCTGGAGGGACAGACGGTCCGCTACACCGCGCGGGTGCGCAACCGCCGCCGCGGCACCGGCCGCGTGCTCCGGTCGCTGTGGGACCTCACCGTGCTCAGCCGCGGCGAGCAGACCCGGATCCGCGAGCTGCGCGCCGGCCGCACCCGCGACATCACCTTCAGCCGCACGGTGCCGCGCACGGGCCGGCGCCGGTTCTGCGTCGAGGTCGTCGCCACGGCGCCGGGTGCGCGCGAGGCGCACGCCGCCGCCTGCTCGCCGGTGCGGGGCGCCCGCGCATCCCCTGACCCGGGCTGATCGGGCCGCCCGCGGGCCGCTGGGTCTTCCGCGCCGCCGCTAGTCGTCGCCGCCCGAGCCGGCGTGCCCGCGCCGCCAGGACATGATCGCCGGCACTGGGGCAGCACGAAGGCGGCGAGCGCGATCAGCAGCAGCACGACGGTCAGCGGGCGCCCGACGAACACGCCGAGGTCCTCGCCGGAGCCGACCAGCGCGCGGCGCGCCTGGGTCTCCATCAGCGGCCCGAGGATCACGCCGAGGATCACCGGCGCGATCGGGAAGTCGTAGCGGCGCATGAAGAACCCCATGACGCCGATCGCGTACATCACCATCACCTCGGTCACGCTGCGCCGACAGCGAGTAGACGCCGAGCGTCGCGAACACGAGGATCCCCGCGTAGAGCAGCGGCCGCGGGACCTCGAGCACCTTCACCCACACGCGGATCAGCGGCAGGTTGAGCAGCCAGCAGCATCACGTTGCCGACGTAGAGCGAGGCGATCAGCGTCCACACCAGCTCGCTGTTGTTGGTGAACAGCTCCGGCCCCGGCTGCAGGTTGAAGATCTGGAAGGCGGCGAGCATGATCGCCGCCGTCGCCGAGGTCGGGATGCCGAGCGTGAGCAGCGGCACGAGCGTGCCGGAGAACGACGCGTTGTTCGCCGCCTCCGGCCCGGCCACGCCCTCGATCGCGCCCTCGCCGAACTCCTCGGGGTGCTTGGTGAGCCGCTTCTCGGTCGGCGTAGGAGAGGAACGTCGGCACCTCGGCGCCGCCGGCCGGCAGCGCGCCGAACGGGAAGCCGATGCCGGCGCCGCGCAGCCACGGCTTCCACGAGCGCCGCACAGTCCGTCGCGGCTCAGCCAGCGGCCCTTGCCCTCGATCTCCTCCTCGGGGTCGACGATCTCGTCGTCGCCGCCGCCGCGCAGCCGCGAGGCCATGTGCAGCGCCTCGCCGACCGCGAACAGGCCGACCGCCACGATCACGATGTCGATCCCGTTGCCGAGCTGGTCGACGCCGAAGGTCAGCCGCGACTGGCCGGTCAGCTGGTCGATGCCCACCAAGCCGATCAGCAGCCCGACCGACAGCGACGATGAAGCCGCGGATCAGCGACCGCGAGGTCAGCGCGGTCACCGAGGCGAAGGCCAGCAGCGTCAGCGCGAAGTAGTCCTCGGCGCGGAAGCGCACGGCGAGGTCGGCGACCGGCTCGGCGATGCAGCGTGAGCAGGACGATGCCGATCGTCCCCGCCACGAACGAGCCGACCGCCGCGGTGGCCAGCGCCGCCCGCGCCCGGCCCGCGGCGGGCCATCTGGAAGCCCTCCATGGCGGTCGCCACCGAGGCCGACTCGCCCGGCGTGTTGAGCAGGATCGAGGTCGTCGAGCCGCCGTACATGCCGCCCGCGTAGATGCCGGCGAAGAGGATGAAGGCGCCGACCGGGTCCTCGAAGTTGAAGGTGATCGGCAGCAGCAGCGCGATCGTCAGCGCCGGGCCGATCCCCGGCAGCACGCCGACGAGCGTGCCGAGCGTGACGCCGACGGCGGCCAGCAGCAGGTTCTGTCGGCGTGAGGACGGCGCCGAAGCCGTCGAGCAGGTTCGCCGCGAAGACGAGCAGCCGCACCGCTCAGACGCCCCACGGCCCGGTCGGCAGCTGCACGTTGAGGAACTGCGCTGAACGCGTAGCCGGCCACCACGCCGAGCACGACGCCCGACGACGACGTCGCGCACCGGGCGCTCGCGAGCCGAGCAGCCACGCGGTCAGCCACACGAAGATCGTCGTGGCCAGCGCGTAGCCGAGCGGCGGCGAGCAGCAGCACGTAGCCGACCAGCAGGGCCGAGCAGCGCGGCCGGCGTCGGCCAGTGCGTGCGCCGCCATCTCGCCCGCCGCGTAGCGCGCCAGCTCGACGTCCGGGCGCGACCACGGTGCGGACCAGGAAGGCGAGCGACGAGCACGATCAGCGCGACCGGAGGCGACCAGCGGCGCGAACCGCGGGCCGCTGATCGCACCAGCCGCCGGAGACGTCGAGCGCGGCCACGAGGTCAGCGACGCCGAGCGCGAGCAGGACGAGCCCGACGATCCGCGGGCCGGTCCAGCGACGGCGGCTCGCGGCGGCGCGCGGCGCTCGCGCCCGGCGCGGCGTCCGTCACTGGCCGAGCCCGAGGTCCGTCGACCGATGCCGCTGCACGCGCTCCTGCTCGGTGGCGACGAAGTCGGTCGAGCTCGGCGCCGGTCTTGACGAACGGCGGTCCAGTCGTAGCGCTTGAGCTCTCCGCCCACGCCGGCGTGTCGCATGCACCGCGCGTCACCCACGTCGGCGATCCGCTCGCGCTCGGCGTCCGAGAGCCCGGCGGCGCCGTGATCGCCCGCCAGTTGGTCATCTCGAGGTCGATGCCCTGCTCCTTGAGCGTCGCGCGGCAGCTTGCCGTCGACCTCGGCGTCGACCGGCGAGGAGACGGCGAGCAGGCGCATCTTGCCGGCCTCGACCTGGTCGACGACCTCCGACAGGCCGGTCGATGCCGGCGTCGACCGAGCCCGGAGAGGATCGCGGCGTTGGCCTCGCCGCCGCCCGAGTGCGCGACGTACTTGCGTCTTGGCCGGGTCGGCGCCCAGCACGCGCGCCAGCTCGCCGACGCAGCAGCTGGTCGGTGCTGCCCGCCGAGCCGCCCGCCCAGCGGCACCGAGCCGGGGTCGCGCTCGAGCGCGTCCATCGAGGTCCCCCAGCGTGCGGTAGCTGCGACTTGGCCGGGCACGACGATCGCCTCGGCCTCGGTGATCATCGTGGCGATCGGCGTGGTGCGCGTCGAGCGCGACGTCGGAGCCGTTGGTCTCGATCGCCCCGAGCATCACCAGGCCGGTCATCATCAGCTCGTAGGGGTCGCCCGCGTCCTTGGAGACGAGCTGGGAGAGCCCGAGCGTCCCGCCCGCGCCCTCGACGTTGAAGACCTCGATGCCGTCGTCGAGCTTCGCGTCGCGCGAGGCGGCCTGGAACGCCCGCGCGGTGCGTGTCCCAGCCGCCGCCCGGCGCGGCCGGGCGCCATGATCGCAGACCTGCGCGGTCGGGTAGGCCTCGCGCGACTCGTCGTCGCCCGCCGGCGCCGCCGGGCAGCACGATCGCCACGACCGCGGCGACCGCCGAGCAGCCCTCCGATGACGGCGCGTGAGCCCAACGCCAGTCCTCCTCCGTCGTCCTCGGTCGGAGTATACGCCCGCGAGGCGCCTGGTATCACCACGAGCGTGGACGCGCGAGCCTGGGACGTCATCGTCGTCGGGAGCCGGGCAACGCCGGCCTGTGCGCGGCGCATGCCGCGCGCGAGCGCGGCGCGCGCGTGCTGGTGCTCGAGAAGGCCGACCGCGCGAGTGGTCGGGCGGCAACTCCGCGTTCACCGCGGGCGCGATCCGCCTCGCCCACGGCGGGCTGGAGGACCTGCGCGACGCTCGTCGAGGACGTCGACGACGAGCTGGCCGGCCGCGACCGACCTCGACGCCCTACCCCGCGGAGGACGTTCCTCGCCGACCTGCGCCGGGTGACGCTCGGCCGCGGCGACCCGGAGATGGCGCGGATCCTCGTCGAGGACTCGCGGCGCGGCGGTCGCGCTGGCTGCGCGAGCGCGGCCTGCGCTTCCGGCTCATGTACGAGCGCCAGGCCTACGACGTCGGACGGTCGCCACCGCTTCTGGGGCGGGCTCGCGCTCGGCACCGTCGACGGCGGCGAGGGGCTGATGGCCCAGCACCGCGCCGCGGCCGAGCGCGACCGGGATCGAGCTGCGCCACGACGCGGCGGTCGAGGACCTCCTGCGCGACGAGGCGGGCGCGATCGGCGGGGTGGTCGTCCGCGCCGGGACGGCGAGGTGCGACGCTCGCGCGCGGGCGCCGTCGTGCTCGCGGCGGGCGGCTTCGAGGCCAACCCGCAGCTGCGCGCCGCCTATCTCGGGCCCGAACTGGGACGTGGCCAAGGTCCGCGGCACGCCGCACAACACCGGCGAGGTGCTGCGACGCGGCGCTGGCGCACGGCGCGCAGCCCTACGGCCACTGGAGCGGCTGCCACGCGATCCAGTGGGACGCGGGCGCGCCGCCGACCGGCGACCTCGAGCTGACCAACCGCTACTCGCGCCAGTCCTATCCGCTCGGGATCGTCGTCAACGCGCGCGGCGAGCGCTTCCTCGACGAGGGCGCCGACTTCCGCAACTACACCTACGCCAGGTACGGCGCCGAGGTGCTGCGCCAGCCCGGCGGGGTCGCCGCGCAGGTCTTCGACGCGAGCACGATCGGGCAGATCTCGGGCGATCGATTACGAGGCGCCCGGCGCCGCGCGCGTCGACGCCGACACGCTCGGCCGAGCTCGCCGAGGGCCTCGGCATCGACCCCGAGCGCCTCGAGCGCACCGTCGCGCGAGTTCAACGCCGCCGTCCGGCCCGGGGCCGTTCGACCCCGTCGGTCAAGGACGGCAAGCGCACCGAGGGCATCGACCCGCCGAAGTCCAACTGGGCGCTGCCGATCGAGGCGCCGCCGTTCACCGCCTTCCGCGTCACCTGCGGCATCACCTTCACGTTCGGCGGCGTGCGGGTGGACGAGCACGCACAGGTGCTCGACCACGGCGGGCGCCCGATGCCCGGCCTGTACGCGGCCGGCGAGCTGGTCGGCGGGCTCTTCTTCCACAACTACCCCGGCGGCAGCGGGCTGACCGCCGGCGCCGTCTTCGGGCGGCGCGCGGGCGTCGCCGCGGCGCCGAGGCGCTCAGCCGAACACCGCGCGGAGATCCTGCTCGGCGCCCGTCGGGTCGCGCCTGAGCAAGAGGTCGACGCCGGTCCGGTACTTCGACAGCGACCGCGGCTGCACCCCGAGCTCGGCCAGCACGGTGTCGGGCCGGCTCGAGCCGTCCTCGCTCTTGGCCTCGACCAGCACCAGGTCCTCGCGCAGCGCGGTCTCCTCTCCGGCGGTGGACGCGAGGCTCAACCGCAGGTCGCTGGTCATCCGCCCACCGCCGTCGCGCGCGGCCAGCGTGATGCGCTCGAAGCGGGTGATCAGCACCGCCCGCGGGTCCTCCATCGGCGCCACCCCGGCCTCGCGCAGCGTCTCCTCCAGCAGCCGGCACGCGGCCGGGTCGAGCCGGCCCGCGGCCTCGGGGTCGTGATCGGCCTGGCGCTTGTCGGTCTCCCCCGCCTCGTTCTTGAGCTTGACCTCGAAGCTGCACGCGCCCGCGTCGAGGTAGGAGCGCGTCCGGGCCTTGAAGCGCGGCCGGCGGTCGTGGACGTGGTCGTCGAAGCAGCGCAGGTCCTCCGAGTCGAAGTAGACGCTCTCGTAGGCGAAGGAGCGCTCCTCCGTCGATCTCGAGCACGTCGTGGTCGTCGCCGAGGCGCTCGACGAGCACCGTGAAGGTGTCGCGGGGCACGAGGTACTTGTTGTCGACGCGGCGGCGCAGCGCCGCCCGCTCGTCGAGCTCCTCGAGCGACAGCGGGCGCAACGGTTCGAGCAGGCGCTCCAGCGCGTCGTGCACACGGTCATGGTCCCCGCTGCGGGGCAGGAGCAAGCCCCGCGGCGGGTCAGCCCGCCTCGTCGAAAGCGAGCTGCTCGGCGACGGCCTCGCGCAGCGCCGGCAGCTGGGAGTAGAGCCGCTCGCCGGGGCACTCGGTCGCCAGCCAGTCGCGGTGGCCGCTGATCACCGCCGTCTCGCGGGGCGCCGGAGATCGGGTTCCGTAGACGCCCGAGCCGCGCGGATCGAGCCCCTCACGCCCGCCAGCGCCGCCAGCGTGCGGGTGAGCGCGCGCACGGCCGCGGGCGAGGGGTCCTCGTCGTTGTAGTCGCCGATCAGGGCGACGCCGAGGTTGCCGGCGTTGAAGCCGCCGGTGTGGCCCGCGTTGACCGCGTCCGCCGGGCCGCCGTGACCCGGGGCGCGCGCGTAGACGGCGTGCCGTCGCGCCCGAGTGGCGACCTTCGTAGATGCAGCCGCGCTGGTCGATGAGCAGGTGGTAGGCGATGTCGCCCCAGCCGAGGTCGACGGCGTGGTAGCGGTAGATCGCGCGCACCAGGGCGGCGGGGTCGTCGCCCGCGCCGCCGCCGACGCCGGTGTCGGTCGCGGTGTGGTGGACCGTCAGGCGCTGACGGCGAAGAAGGCGGGCGGCCACACCTCGCTGCCGGCGGCGTCGAAGCGCAGCCGCTCGTCGGCGCCCCAGCCGGCCGCACCGCAGGCACGGCCGGCCGAGGCCGAGCGGCGCGGCGGCCCCGGTCCGCCGCGCTCCGCGCCCCGCCGCGACCGCCGGCGCGGGCCGTCGGCGTGTTGATCGCCACCGCGCGCACGCGCGGCCGCGCGGCGCGCACCTGGTAGGCCGTCGCGCCGCGCCGGCGATCAGCTCGGAGGCCGCGCGCGCGGGTGCAGCTCGCCCGGGTGCAGCGGCTGCCAGGCGCCCCAGCGGGTGCCGTGCCGGACGCACCGCCCGTGGCCGCGCGGGCGCCGCGCCCTGGCGCCGAGCTGGTCGAGCGAGCCGGCACGACCGGGCCGCGCCCACGGCGGCCGCGCGGGCGAGCGTCCGCCAGCCCCCCGCCGTCACCGGCCGCGGCGGCCGTCGCGGGGACGACGGCGCCGACGGCCAGGACGGCGAGGATCAGCAGGCCGAGACGCACGTCCCGGCCAGGATCGCGACCTCGCCGTCCCACCGGCAAGGGCGCGAGTTCCGGCCGGGCCGGGAGGTTCTCCCGGGGTCAGGCGGTCGCGACCGCGATCAACCGCGGCGCGCCGAGCTCGTACGGGCTGCGGCCGTCCGGGCCGAGCAGTTGCACGCCGGAGAACCCCGCGGCCGTGAGCAGCCGCACCACCTCGCCGCTCGTGTGCACGTGGTGCACCGCGTGCGCGCGCTCGACCAGCCCGGCCTCGTCCTCGAAGACGTAGTCGGACTCCAGCCGGCTCTCCTGCGCCCGGTAGCGGTTGGCCGCCGTCATCCGCACGCCGCCGAACTCCAGGCTGTCCTCCGCCTCGACGCCCGCGACGAGCAGCGACTCCGCCACCGTCATCGACTCGAGCACGAGGCGACCGCCGGGCCGCAGCGCGCGATGGAAGCCGGCCAGCGAGCGCGCGGTGTCCGCCGGCACGAGGTAGCCGAAGCTGTTGCCCCAGCTCACGAGCCCGTCCACGGGCCCGACGTCGGGCAGCGCCCGCAGGTCGCCCGCGACGAAGCTCGCCTGCGCGCCCGCCTGCTCGGCCGCGGCGCGCGCCAGCTCGAGCTCGCCGGCGGCGAGGTCGACGCCCACGACGGTGTGACCGGCCGCCGCGAGGCGGAGCGCGATGCGCCCGTCGGCGCACGGCACGTCGAGCACCGTGCTGCCCACCGGCAGCGCGAGCAGCTCGAGCACGAGCCGCGCGTCGTCGTCGGCCATGGTCGCGCCGGCCGCGCGCCAGAAGCGCGCCGCCAGCCCGCGGTGAAACCCCACGAACCACTCGTCGAGCAGCCGCGGGTCGTTGTCTGAAACCAACACTTGGAACCTCCGGATCAGGCGCGCGAACGAGCACGCCAGGACAAGGACGGGGCGGGCCGTGCCCCCTGAAGCGAGGGGCGCGGCCGGGTCCTAGCCGGCGGCGGTGCTGGAGCTGTGCGCGTGGAGCAGCAGAGGCGTCGCGCACGACGGTACCAACCAGGGGGTCGCTCGTCTAGCTTGTGCCGCGTCCACGACAGGAAGCGCACACCATGACCACGATCGCCATCATCGGCGCCGGCATGATGGGCTCCGCGCTCGCCATGCCCCTCGCCGACAACGGCCACGACGTCCGCCTCGTCGGCACCCACCTCGACCGCGAGAGCATCGACAGCGTGCAGGCCAACGGCTACCACCCGCGCCTCGAGGTCGACATGCCCGAGTCGGTGCGGGCGTTCCAGCTCGAGGACGCCGAGGCCGCCTTCGACGGCGCCGAGATCGTGCTCAGCGGCGTGACCTCCTACGCGACGCACTGGGCGGCCGAGCAGCTCGGCAAGCTGCTCAAGCCGGGCCAGCTGCTGATCATGGTCGCCAAGGGCATGGAGGCCGACGAGGAGGGCGACCTGCGCATCCTGCCCGACGTGCTCGCGCCGACCTGCCCGAGGAGCTGTCCTCCCAGCTCGACGTGGCGGCCATCGTCGGCCCCTCGATCGCGGGCGAGCTCGCCGCCCGCCGCAACACCTGCGTGATGTTCGCGGGCCGCGACCAGGCGGCCCTGGACCGCCTCGCCGACACCTTCGAGGGCCCCTACTACCACGTCTGGACCACGACGGACCTGATCGGCTCAGAGGTCTGCGCGGCGCTGAAGAACTGCTACGCGCTGGGCAGCGGCTTCGCCGATGGCCTGCTCGAGGCCGACGGCGTCGCCGAGGACTACCGCTGGCGCAACTTCAACTACGAGGCCGCGCTGATCGGGCAGGGCGTGGTCGAGAGCCGGCGGCTGGTCGAGCTGCTCGGCGGCGACGCCGAGACGGCCGAGGGCCTGGCCACCACCGGCGACACCTACGTCACCGCCAAGGGCGGGCGCAACGTCAAGGTCGGGCGGCTGCTCGGCAAGGGCATGGGCTTCGAGGAGGCCTGGGAGGAGCTCGACCACATCACGCTCGAGGGCGCCGAGGCGATCAAGCAGATCGGCGGCGCGCTCCCAAAGCTCACCGAGCGCGGGCTGATCGAAGCCTCCGAGTTCCCGCTCCTGCGCCACCTCTACGAGGTCATCGGCGAGCAGAAGCCACTCGACATGCCGTGGAAGACGTTCTTCGGCGGGTCACGGCGCTACGCGCCGCAGCACAAGCCCGCGGCACAGGGCTAGCGCGCCGGCGGACGCGCCCGGGCCCTCGCCCGGCCGCCCGTCAGCTGCGGACTGCCATGAACTCCTCGAGCTCCTCGCGCGTGGGCAGCGCCTGCATGGCGCCGAACGCGGTGCAGGCCAGCGCGCCGCCCGCCGTCCCCCGTCGGACCGCCTCGGAGACCGCCGACTCGTCCTCGGGCCACTCGGGGTGCTCGGAGAGGTGGGTCAACGTGGAGGCGAAGAACGCGTCACCCGCGCCGGTCGCGTCGACGACCTCCTCGATCGAGAACGGCGGCACGTCGCCGCGGAATCCGGAGGTCGCGTAGTAGGCCCCATCGCCGCCCTTGCTCACAAGGACGAGTGTGACGCCGCGGGCGTGGAGCAGATCGGCGGCCTCGTCGGGGTCCTCGGTGCCCATGACCGGCCCGAGCTCGTCCTCGGAGAGCTTGACGATGGTCGAGAGGTCGAGCATCGGCTGCACGGTGTCCGTGAACGTGTCCAGCGAGTCCCACAGGTTCTCGCGCAGGTTGACGTCGAAGGCGACGCCGACGTCCATCTCGTTGGCCAGCTCGGCGAGCCGGTAGGTCGCCGAGCGCACCGGCTCCTTGATCAGCGGGATGCTGCCGAAGTTCACGAACGACGCGCCCGCGAGCGACTCCGGCTTGATGTCGTCCGGGGCGAGCAGCTCGTCGGCCGCCGGAACCGAGCGGTAGAAGGTGAAGGTCCGGTCGCCGTCGTCGGCCACCTCGACGAACGCGAGCGTCGTGCGCGTGGGCGGCTCCTGGCGCAGGACCGCGGAGGTGTCCACGCCGACCGACTCGAGCGCCTCGAGGATGAAGTCGCCGAACAGGTCGTCGCCCAGCCTGCCGATGAAGCCGGCCTCCGCGCCGAGGCGCGCGGCCGCGACGGCGACGTTCGCCGGCGCGCCGCCCGGGCGGGCGGTGAACGGCAGCTCGACGTCCGACGGCGCGTCCTCGCGATAGACGTCCGCGACGACCTCGCCCAGCGTGACGATCTTCCCCATGGCTCTCGCGCCCTTTCCCCGTCGACCAGCGACCCCGATGACCGTGGGCTGAACATACCCCGTTCGCGGATCTTTGACCGGTTCGCGCGCAGCGGGGTATGACCTGGCCATGAGCGATCAAGACGGTGCACTCTTCCTGGTGGTCACCATCAAGCCCCGCCCGGACCGCGCGGCCGAGGCCGAGGCGCAGCTGCAGTCGATGCGCGAGAACACCCTCAAGGAGCCCGGCTGCGTGTTCATGCACCTCGTGCAGCCCCAGGACGACCCGGACAACTGGGTGATGCTCGAGATGTTCCGCTCGCGCGCCGTCTGGGAGGACGAGCACATGACGCAGCCCTACATCGTGGAGGGCAACAAGATCCTCGAGGACCTCCTGCGCGAGCCCTCCGAGCTGCGGATGATGGACGAGAAGTAATCGCGCCCGGTCGAACGGCGCGAATTCACGATACGGTTACACCCAGGGCGGCCAGTCGGGGACGGGCGCCCATATCCAGGGGGAGCGTGAAGCGCATGGCGTCAGCCGCAGAGCCGTCGGCGATCGGGACGGAGACCAAGGCCCGCAAGGCCAGGCTCGTCTTCCCGGGCCTGACGATCCCGTTCATCCTGCTGATCATGTGCTTCGCGGCGTGGGGGGCCGCGGCCAACCTCACGGACGTCCTCGTCGGCGTCTTCCGCAGCATCTTCGACATGACGAACTTCCAGTCGGCGCTGGTGCAGTTCGCCTACTACGGCGCCTACTTCTCGCTCGCGATCCCGGCGGCCCTGATCAACCGGAAGTTCGGCTACAAGACGGGCGTGCTGACCGGTCTGGGCCTGGCCTCGATCGGCGGGCTGCTGTTCATCCCGGCGAGCGAGCTGCTGGTCTACGAGGCCTTCCTGCTGGCGCTCTTCGTGCTGGCGGCCGGGCTGTCGATCCTCGAGACCTCCGCCAACCCGTTCGTGATCGCGATGGGCCCCGAGGACAGCGCGACCCAGCGGCTCAACCTCGCCCAGGCCTTCAACCCGGTCGGCGCGAACATCGGCGTGCTGATGGGCGCCGTGCTGATCCTGCCGGCGATCACCTCCGAGGCGGCGAAGACGATCATGTCCCCCGCCGAGCTGCGCCAGAGTCAGGAGGACGACCTGTCGCTGGTGCTCGGGCCCTACCTCGGCATCGCCGTCGTGCTGGTGATCATCTGGCTGTTGATCGCGTTCCGCAAGATGGAGACGCCGGTGGAGGAGGGCGAGGACTCCGACGAGGTCCGGACCGGCGCGTTCGGCCGGCTGTGGCGCAACCGCCACTACCGCTACGGCGTCGCCGCCCAGTTCTTCAACGTCGCCGCCCAGGTGTGCGCCTGGACGTTCACGATCCAGTACGCCCAGGACGTGGTCGGCGTCCCGACCGAGAGCTCGGGCTGGTACCTGCAGGCGAGCCTGCTGCTGTTCCTGGTCTCGCGCTTCGTCATGACCTACCTGCTGGGCATCTTCAGGCCGACGCTGCTGCTCTTCATCATGGGGGCGCTGGGGGTGCTCTTCTGCCTGATCGCCATGTTCTCGCTGAACATGGTCGGCCTGATCGCGGTGGTCGCGATCTCGATGTCGCTGTCGCTGATGTTCCCGACGATCTACGGGGTCGCCCTGCAGGGACTTGGCGAGGACGCGAAGTTCGGCGCCGCCGGCCTGGTGATGGCCATCCTCGGCGGCGCGATCGCGCCCCTGGTGCACGGCAGGCTCATGGATGAGTTCGGCGCCGCCCTGGCCTTCGTCGTGCCGGGCGTCTGCCTGGCGCTGGTGACAGCCTACGCGGTGTTCGACCTGCGCACCAACCGCGACGGGGGCGAGCTCGTCGCCGAGGGGGCGCACTGATGCCTCGCCGAGGTGCGGGATCCATGACCGGTCGCCGCCGGTCCCTGTCACTGCCGCTGCTCGCCCTGGCAGGCGCCGCCGTACTCGTCGCCGGGGTCGCCGGCTGCGGCGGTGACGACGAGGAGCGGGTCACCGCCGGGCTGATCACCAAGCAGGAGACCAACTCGTTCTGGGTCACCATGCGCGACGTCGCCGAAGACACGGCGAGCGACGACAACGTCGAGCTGCTGACCGCCACGGGCAAGAGCGACGTCGACAACGCCAGCCAGGTTGCGGCGATCGAGAGCATGACCGAGCGCGGGGCGAAGGGGATCCTGATCGCGCCCGCGGACTCGACGGCGATCGTCCCGGCGATCGTGAAGGCCCGGGCGGCGGGCGTGACCGTGATCGCCGTCGACACGCCGACCCGGCCGGAGTCGGCCACCAACGCCCTGTTCGCGACCAACAACGCCCAGGCGGGTGAGCTGATCGGCCGCTACGCGCGGGCGAAGGCCGAAGACGACGGGATCGACCCGCAGATCGCCATGCTCGACCTCGCGCCGGGCATCACCTCCGGCGAGCTGCGCCACGACGGCTTCCTGCAGGGCTTCGGGGTCCGCGACAACGACCCGCAGATCGTCGGCTCGGTCGACACCGAGGGCAACGAGGACAAGGCGCGGGCCGGCATGGAGGGCTTGCTGCAGGACAACCCGGACATCAACGTCGTCTACACCGTCAACGAGCCGGCCGCCTTCGGCGCGATCGCCGCGCTCGAGGCGGCGGGCAAGTCCAAGGACGACGTGATCGTGGTCTCCGTCGACGGCGGCTGCGACGCGATCAAGAAGGGCGTCCGGCCCGGCGACATCGACGCCACCTCCCAGCAGTACCCGGAGAACATGGCCCGCGAGGGCGTCGAGGCGTTGGCGGACGCCGCGCGCGGCGGCGAGCAGCCCAGCGGCTACCTCAACACCGGCGTCGAGCTGATCACCGGCAGCCCGGTGGACGGCGTCGGCTCGCGCAACGTCGAGTTCGGCGTGCGCAACTGCTGGGGCGACTGACGCGAGCGACTGCTCGGCGGCCGGCGGGCCGCCGAGCAGCGCCCGCCCGCGGTCCTCAGTAGGACCGCGGCGCCGCCAGCGTGTTGTGGATCTCGTAGTAGGTCATCTGCGGCGGCGCCTGCATGCCGACGGCCTCGGTGGCCGGCACGATCTGCTCGGCGGCGAAGCGGTCGAAGGCCTCGCGGCTCTCCCACGCCTCGACGCCGCGGATGCCGTCCTCGGTCTCCGCGACCCAGTGGAACAAGCCGCCGGGCGCGCATCTCCCCCACGGCTCGTAGCCCATCCGCCGGATCATCTCGTCGTACTGCTCCAGCGAGACGCCCGGAAGGTCGATGATCACCCCTACGGCCATGAGGAAGCCCCCTCTCGTCGCTCTGTGCTCTCTGACCGCTCAAGACTATTCGGGTCGCGAGGCGCCGGGCAAGGGCGTCGTCAGGCGCTCGGCTCCGTGGCGGGAGCGATGAGCAGCCGCGCGAGGCGATCGAGCGCGACGGGCTGGCGATCGCGCAGGTCGGCGATGCGGCCGAGCTGGTGGTGGCCGGCGTAGAACGCGTAGGCGAGCCAGGCGCGGTCGGCGGCCTCGTCAGCCGACAGGCCGAGCTCGGTGAAGATCCGCTCCAGCAGGCCGAGCCGCGCCTTCGTGACGCGCGCGACGGTGGCCGCGACGAGCGGATCGTCGGCGTTCCAGGCGAGCGCGAGCTCGATCGGGTCCGCCGGGCGCTCGTAGACCTCGCGGAACACGAGGCTCAGGCGCTCTCGGGGGTCGCCGATCGCCTCCGCCTCGGGGATCAGCTCGGTCGTGTACTCGCGCTCCCACTGCTCGAGGGCAACCCGGAGCAGTTCGTCGCGGTCCTTGAAGTGCCAGTAGAAGCTGCCGCGCGTGGCGCCCAGCGACGTGGCCAGCCGCTCCATCGTGACGGCGGCGATGCCGCCGGCGGCGAGGGCGTCCAGCGCGGCGCGGGTCCAGTCCTCGCGCGTGAGGCGCTGCCTGGGTGCGTGGCGTGCCATCGGCCGTAGTGTACGGTGACCGTACAGCTGTGTACGGCGCGTGGGATCGGCAACAGGAGCGACTCAAGCGACGCCGCAGTCCGGTGGAGGGCGTCGCGGAGCCGCGAGCCCGATGACCGCCATCATCCTCCCGGTGACCGAGTTGCGGACCGCGCACACCGCCGACCTCGATCCGGCCGAGCTCGCAATTGCCCACGCGCTGGTCGCCGGCGCCTTCGACCGCGACGACTTCTCCGCCGACGACTGGGAGCACGCGCTCGGCGGGATCCACGCGCTCGCCTGGGAGGGCGACGAGCTGATCGGCCACGCGGCAGTGGTCCAGCGGCGGCTGCTGCACGGCGGGCGGGCGTTGCGCACCGGCTACGTGGAAGCGATGGCCGTGCGCGCCGACCGGCGCCGCCGGGGCGTGGCCGGCGCCCTGATGGCGGCGGCCGAGCGGATCATCCGCGGCGCCTACGATCTCGGCGCGCTGGGCGCGACCGACGCGGCCATACCGCTCTACGCGGCGCGCGGCTGGCTGCGCTGGGAAGGCCCGACGTTCGCGCTCACGCCCGGCGGCGTCGTCCGCACCGAGGACGACGACGGCGGCGTGTACGTGCTACGCGTCTCGGTCGACCTGGACATCCGCCGCGAGCTGACCTGCGACTGGCGCGACGGGGACGTCTGGTGAACGAGGGTTTCTCCGACGGCGAGCCGGTCGGCGGACCGGCCTGGGTCCACGGCGCGGCGCGACCGGGTGATCTCCCGGGAGTTCGGGGAGGTCGGTCGTCTCGCGCGATACGGGAGACTGAGGCGATGGCCCCGTTCACCCTCGATGAGCTCGCGCATCCGATCGTTCAGGCTCCGCTGGCCGGGGGTGCTTCAACGCCGGAGCTCGCGGCGGCGGTTTCCAGTGCCGGCGGTCTGGGCTTCCTCGCCGCCGGATACCGACCTCTCGACGTAGTACGGGCGGACCTCGGGAAGCTGCGGTCGCTGCTGCCGGATGACGTTCCGTTCGGGATCAACGTCTTCGCGCCGCCGGGGCACGGCGCCGGCGCCGCGGAGATCGTCGCCTACGCCGAGTCGCTGAGAGGCGAGGCAGAACGGAGCGACACGACGCTCGGCGAGCCGAACTGGGACGACGACCACTACGGCGACAAGCTGGCGCTGCTCTGCGCGGAGCGCGTACCGGTGGTCTCGTTCACCTTCGGGTGTCCCCCGCGCGCGGACATAGAGCGCCTTCACGACGCGGGAGCAGCGGCCTGGGTGACAGCCACAACGCCAGACGAGGCGCAAGCCGCCCACGCAGCCGGCGCCGACGCGGTGATCGTGCAGGGCGTCGAAGCCGGCGGGCACCGTGGTGGCTTCGACGATGCGGCACCCGGGGAGTTCGGTCTGCTCGCGCTCCTGCAACTCGTGCGCGCGCGCGTCGGAGACGCGCTGCCGCTCGTGGCGACCGGTGGTCTGGCGACCGGTCGTGCGGTCGCCGGAGTCCTCGCGGGCGGCGCCACGGCTGCGCAGCTCGGCACAGCGTTCATGCTGTGCCACGAAGCGGCGACGGCTCCCGCGCATCGCGACGCGATCGCCACCAGGGGAGCGCAGACTGCGTTGACGCGGGCCTTCACCGGCCGCACCGCGCGCGGGATCATCAACCGCTTCCAGCGCGAGCACTCAGAAGGCGCCCCGAGCGCTTACCCCGAGGTCCACCACCTCACTGCGCCCCTGCGCGCTGCGGCGCGGGAGCGCGGCGACGCCAACGGCTTCCACCTCTGGGCCGGCCAGACCCACGACCTCACCGAACCCGTTTCCGCCGCTGAGCTCGTCGCGCGGCTCGCCGAGGACGCTCGAACCGCGCTCGCCGCCGCCGGAGAGCGTCTCCGATGATCGCCATGTTCGAGCGGGTTCAGCTCGACCACCAGTAGCTCTCGCCGGGCGTGAGGGATCGCTTGAACATCCGACCCGCCTGCACGCTCTCGAACCGGGACTGCCAGCTCACGCCTGGCCCCCAGACGAGGAACTTCAACTGCAGCTTGTTGTAGTAGAGGTCGTAGGCCCTGACGGTGAGGAGGGTCGAGAGGCCTTGGGACGTGACGGCGTAGGGGTAGTTGATCCACTTCTCGTAGCCGAAGGCCGAGATGATCCGTCCGCTGAACCCGGCCTCCTTCTGCAGCCACAGCGAGGGTGACCTGCCGCTCCAGCCGTCGATCAGTCGCCCATAGGCGTCCTCGGTCGGCATCTCCCAGTCGGCGTAGGGCACGCCGGCCACGCCGGTCGGTCCGACGACAGGCCGGAACCGGCCTTCGCTGAAGGCGACACGCCAGGCGAACTTCCCGGTGTTCGAGATGTCGGCGATCTCGGACAGCCGCCGCTGAGGATTGCTCAGGTCGGTGACCCACATCTCGCGCGACTTGGTGTCGATCACGGTGTTCTCGGGTGGGTCCGGCTTCAGAGAGTCGGCCTGGGAGAGCAGGTTCGCGCGGATCCGGGCGACGTTGGCGCTGACGTTGGTGGGGCTGTAGACGTCCGGCTTGGCGTGGAAGAACTCCTGCAGGAGCATCGCCAGCTGCACCTGGTAGGCGGCGAAGTAGTCGAAGATGCCTCTGACCTCAGCGGCGCTCTTGCGGTTGTAGAACTTGCGTTGTCCGACCGTGCGGGAGGCTGACTTGATCAGGTTGTCGGCCAGCGGGATCTGCGCGCCGAGGTTGCGGTTGAGGATGTCGGGCGCGTCTTGCAGGTTCGTCCCGATGTAGTTGACGATGGTCCGGGCGAACGCGGGCTTGGTGGGGTCGTTCGCGGGCATGTTGGCCAGCAGCGCCAGCTGGCTGTAGGCGTAGTCGATCTGTCCGATCGTGCGATCGGTCTGGTGCACGAGGTTGCTGAACCCGGCCTGCGCCACGTCGCCCTGGAGCTGGGTGACCTGCTTGCCCAAGGCTTCGACGAGCCGCCTGGTCTCCGCGATCTGCTCGTCTCCGAGCCCGCCGCCGAGGCCGAAGAGCCCGAGCAGCCAGCCCGGTACCTGCAGATCGTTGCGCTGCGCCACCTCCCCGGCGATGAGGGCCGCCTGGGTGAACAGCAGGTTGAGGGCCAGCCCGGCCGCGCCTTGGGCCACCGTGTCGCCTATCCCCTGCGCCGCGCGACCCGTGGGCCGGGCTGTGCCGAACCGGCGGCCGGCACGGTCGTCGTCGAGGAGCCGGCGGATGAGCGCGTCGATACCGCCGGCGCGGCGCGCTGCGGCGAGGAAGGTGTCGCCGTTGAACTGGCGGTCGCTGTAGGACAGGTCGGCGTGGCCCATCCAGCGCGGGATGCGCAACTCGCGGTAGGTCCGGCGGCGGGCACCCGCTTGGCTCATCGTGCGCGATCCCCGCCCGACGCCGGCCCGGTAGGCCGCCATCATCGTGGTCACCGGAGTGACGTAGACGACCTTGCCGGACCGGTAGTTGCGCACGTCTGCCCTCAGCGTGCCCGGCACGCTGAGCCCGTCGGCTCGGCCGCCAGTCACCTCGACGACGAACTCGCGCGGGAGCCGCCGGAACGCCAGCAGCGTCGCGCCCGAGCCGTACGTGCGATCGGCGCGCCGCCCGTTCGCCTGGGCCAGCGCCCGACGCGACCGGGCAGCACCCGCACGGCCGCGAGCCGCCGGCCCGCCCGCGAACACCCTCACCGTCGCTTCGGCGATCGGCGTGTCGTCGTCGGCCAGTCCGTACACCGCGAGCACCGTCGGTTTGGCGGCGCTCGCGCGCGCGTCCGCCGGCGCGGAGAGTCCCACGCACACCAGGGCGACGCCGAGCAGCAGTGCGGCTCGCCGTGGGTCCATCCAGGCGTTCCGCCGCGCGAGCATCGCAGTGCCGGTCATCGACCCCCCACGACCAGCGTGTCTACCACTGTGGCGCCACCGTGGCAAGCTCGCCGGCGCGTGAAGGCGTGGCCCACCACGCGGGGCGACGCGCCGAGCGACGGAATCCCCCCAGCGGCACGCAGGCGGTAGGGTCGCCGTCATGCCAAGGCTCATCGGGACCGCCCTTGTCGTGGGCGGGCTGTTCGTGCTCCTCGTCCCGCCCGTCGGAGCAGCGCCGGCGCGGCAAGCCGACCGGGCGTTGGAGCGGGCGCTCGACCGGGTGGTGCGGGCGCCGGGTGGGCCTCCGGGCGTGATCTCGATCGTGCGGCGCGACGGTCGGTCGGTCGTGCATCGGGCCGGCGTGGCGAACGTGCGGACGGATCGGCCGTGGAGCCCGTCGCTGCACATGCGCCTGGCCAGCACCTCGAAGGCCTTCAGCGGCGCCGTCGCGCTCTCGCTCGTGCGTCGCGGGCGGCTCGAGCTCGACGATACGATCGGCGAGCGCCTGCCGGCCTTGCCGGCCGCCTGGTCTGCGGTCACGCTGCGCCAGGCCCTCCATCACACGAGCGGCCTGCCCGACTACACGGCGAGCCCGGGGTTCCAAGCCGCCTTGGGCGCCGACCTGCTTCGCACCTTCACGCGGCCGGAGTTGATCGCGTTCGTCGCCGACGAGCCCTTGGTGTTCGCGCCGGACTCGGACTACGCGTACTCGAACACCGACAACGTGGTGGTCGCGCTGATGGCAGAGGCCGCCACCGGGCAGTCCTACGAGCGCCTGCTGGGCACGCAGGTGTACTCGCCGCTGGGTCTCACGCAGACCAGCCTGCCCGGCGGCGCAGAGCTGCCGCGGCCGTTCGCCCACGGCTACGCGCTCGACCCGACGGATCCGCCCGAGGACGTGAGCGAGGCGATCTCGATGTCGGGCGTCTGGGCCTCGGGAGGCATGCAGTCGACGCCGACCGAGCTCGCGCGCTTCGTGCGTGGCTACGTCAGCGGGCGGCTGTTCGGAAGCCGGTTGCGCACAGCGCAGCGCGACTGGGTGCCCGGCGGCTCTGAGCCGATCGGGCCCGGAGCGAACTCCGCCGGCCTGGCCCTCTTCCGCTACCGCCTGAACTGCGGGACGGTCTACGGCCACACCGGCAACTTCCCCGGCTACACGCAGTTCGCCGCGGCCAGCTCGGACGGCCGCCGCTCCGCGACGGTGTCGGCCAACACCCAGCTCAACCAGGAGTCGTTCGCCGGCCCGGCGTTCAGCGCGCTGCGCCGGGCCTTCGCGCGGGCGTCCTGCGCCGCGCTCGCCGACTAGGTTCGCCTCCGGTCAGAGCGAGCCGGCGAGGTCATCGCCCGGAGCCGATCCGCCCGAAGCGCGCCCGGCACGCCAGCAGCCGCTCTGCCTTCAGGTTCGCGATCGCGCCCGGGGCGCTCAGCCCGTCGGCGGTGACGTACATCGCCGCCCCGCGCCGGCCGTTGGCGGTGGATCCGACGAACGTGTGGAAGCCGGGGATGTCACCGCCATGGCCCCACATCCCGCACCCCTTGGACCAGGTGAAGTGGAACAGGCCGAGCCCGTAGGGCCCGAAGCCCAGCGCGGTGGGGCCGTCGATCGAGTACGGAGTCGGCCGGCGCATCTCGGTCAGGAGCGGCGCGGGCAAGCAGGCGTCCGGCCTGCAGGGCCCGCATGAACCGCATGAGGTCGTCCGGCGTGGAGACGATGCCCCCGGCGCTCCAGGCGATCGACGGGCTGGTGGCGGTCACGTCCGCCGGCCAGCTGCCCGCCGCCATCACGTCGTAGCCGTGGCCGAACGGCCTCGGGAGGCTCGTCTCACTCGGCATCGACGTATCCCGGAGTCGGAGCGGCCTGATGATCCGTCGCTCGAGCTCGGCCTCGAACGTCTTCCCGGTGACCCGTTCGACGATCAGGCCGAGCAGCACGAACCCGGTGTTGCTGTAGTTCCACCCTTGGCCCGGAGCGAACGTCCGCGGGGCTTCGGCTCCGATCGCCACGAGCTCTCGCGGATCCCAGCGACGACCCATCAGCGCCACGGGCGGCACACACACCTCGTTCTGCACCTCGCAGTAGTCCGCCAGCCCGCTGCTGTGACTGAGCAGTTGCCGGACGAGGATCTGGTCGCCGTCGGGGAGCAGTCCCGGCAGCCACTGCTGCACCGTGTCCTCGAGCCGAAGCTTGCGCTCCGCCACCAGCTGGAGGACGACCGTCGCGGTGAACGTCTTGTTCACGCTGCCGGCCCGGAAGTGATCGCCGGCCGTCAGCTGCCGCTCGGTTCTGACGTCCGCCAGGCCGGCCCGGTAGACCTCCCGGCCCTTAGGACCCTGGATCACCGCGACGGTGCCGGGCGCGCCGCCCGCCACCATCTCGTCGAGGGCCCGCTGCACGTCCCTGCGGTCGGGAACGTCGGCCGCGACGGCCGTCGCGGGCGCTGACAGGACCGCGCACAGGACCACCAGGGTCGCCACGATCGGCTTCATCGTCTTCCTCCGGGTCGCGAGAAGGTCAAGGTGAGATGGGCGCCGCGGGGGATCGACTGGACGGCGTTGAGCCCGAACGTGTACTCCGTGCCACCGGCGCGCAGCTGCTGGCCGAAGAGCCCGTAGGCACCGCGCAACGAGCGGCGGTTGGGGCGCACCGAGACCAGCCGCAGGTCGCTGTCGCTCAACCGGATGACCACCCGCTTCTCGCTCGCCCCGCCGGCCAGGCTGACCCTCGCCCGGCACGAACCGGCGCCGCCACGGCAACGCACCGTGACCGGCCGCACCATCCCGAGCACGCGCCGCACCGCGTCGATCACCAGCTCGGGCTGCGAGTTCTGGATGTAGTGCTCGCTCTTGGTGGCGATCACCTGCTGCGCGTAGGGCAGGGTCCTGCTCAGCTCGCTCTGCGACGCTCGGGCCACCCGGGCGAGCGTGGCCGCATCCAGCACACCCGGCACCAGATCGCCGGTGGGGAAGAGACCGGCGGAGAGGACGACCAGCGGCAACGTCGGCCGCAGCGACCGGGCCGCCTTCGCCCGCAGCATCTCGTCGAGGCTCGCGTCAAGGTCTGCCAGCTCCAAGGGAGGATCGAGCCCGGGGACCGGCTCGAGGGAGCTGCCTCCGATCACCGACCATTCCTCGGGCGTGAACAGCTCCCGCAGCCGTTCATGCGTGGCGTCGACCGAGACCAGCCCCGCCACCTGCCGCGGGTACGTGTTGGCGTAGAGGCGCACGATCAGGCCGCCGAGGGAATGTCCGACCAACACGTAGGGACCAGGCAGGCGCGCAGCGCGCAACAGCGCGTGCAGCTCGGCCACCATCGCCGCCGCCGATCGTGGCTGCGGCACCGGATCGCTGCGGCTCCGCTGGACCGAGACCCCGTCGGACGTCAGGGTGTTCGGGCGGTCGTAGACGCAGACGCGGCTGTAGCGGGCCACGCCGGCCAGCACCGGGGGGCCGGCCACGCCGGGCTCCAGCATGCTCCAGATGTCGCCCGTGTTGGGATAGCCCGACACCAGCACCACCGTCGGCTCGCCCCGGCCCCGGCACCTGAGGTACAGGTGCCGGCCACCCGGGATCTCGACTCGCCCGGCGAAGCTCCCGCCCTGTGCCGGAGACGGCTGGAAGGCCGTCGCCCGCGCCGGATCCGCCGCGCGAGCCGGCGCCGCAAGGACAACCAGCGCGACCGTGGCGGCCAGGCCGAGAAGCAGCCCTCGCCGGTACAACCCCCCACCGACCGTCTGACCCATCATCGCCTCCCCGTGGACGGGGCGAGCGTACCTGGCTCCAGGTTCCGGTTCAATACCACCCGACTCGAGGCCCGGGTCGCGTAGGATCACCGCGCCGTGCCTGCTCCTCTTCGTCGTGTGCCAGGCGCTTGGGTGACCGCGCTCGCCGCCGTCGCCGCGGTCGCTGCTGTCTCCATGGCGATGCCCCCGGCGGGGGAGGCGTCAGGGGTGGGCGGCGTGGAGGCCCGCGTCGCGGGGGCGCCGCGGGTCTTCGAGGGGTTGGTCCGGCTTCCGAGCGGCCGGCGGATCTACCTCGAGTGCCGCGGCGAGGGCAGCCCGACGGTGGTGCTCGAGTCAGGTGGCGGCGACGGCGGCGACGTCTGGGAGGTCGTGGAACCGGGCTCGCGGCTGACGCCGGTGCTGCCGGCCGTTGCTCGTTTCACGCGCGTGTGCGTCTATGACCGCCCCGGCACCACGCTCGCGTCCGGGCGGCCGAGCCGCAGTGATCCCGTGCCGTTGCCGCGTACCGGCGCGGACATGGTCGCCGAGCTGCGCGACCTGCTGGCCGCGGCGCGCGTGCCTGGTCCGTACGTGCTGGTCGGCCATTCGTTCGGCGGCGCCCTGACTCGCCTGTACGCCGGCGCCTACCCGCGCCGGGTCGTCGGACTCGTCTCCGTCGACGCCGCGACGGAGATCGCCTACGAACGGGGGTATCTGGAGCTGTTTCCTCCGGAGGCGAGCAACCCGCCGGGCGCCGAGTTCCGCGTCGCCCCGTTCGCCGCCGAGCTGCGGCGGGCCCGGGTCGAGCGGCCGCTGCAGCCGATGCCGATGATCGTGCTCGAGCACTCGCGCGACCGCCAACGCGTCCCCAACCCGTTCGGCTGGCCGCCGGGCTACCCGATCGACGCGTTCGAGCGCGTCTGGCAGGCGGCCCAGGACGACCTGGCCACCCTCCTGCCCCACGCCCTGCACCGGATCGCCACGCGGAGCGGGCACTACGTCCAGGTGAACCAGCCCGACCTCGTGGTCCGCGCCATCCGGCGGGTCGTCGATCAGCTGCGTCCGGTGGCCGAGCGATGCCGGGGCGGCGCGAGCGCCTGTCGCGCGCGGGTGAGCCTCGGCGGCGGGGCCAGCGACAAGCGCGTGACGATCAGGCTCACGGACAGCGACCTGCGGCTCGTCTCGGTGCGCCCCGGCCGGCGCTCCCTGCGCGGCGCCTACGGGCTCTCCGATCAGCAGCTCACGAGGGGCGGCTCGGGGTACCGGTTCACGCTTGACGCCGATCAGACGATCCCTCGCGGCTCGTACCTGACCCTCACCTTTCGCGCGCTCGATCGCTAGGAGGATTCGGTGGGACTCACCATGGCCTCGTTCATCTCGGAGCTCTGGGACGATCAGCTCGTCGAGCATGGCCGTCAGTACCACTTCCTCGTCGTGGTCGGGTTCGTCGGCTCGTTCGTCTTCATCCGGCTGTCCACGCGCTTGATGCGCAGTCCCCGGGTGCCGTGGTGGCCGGGAAGCATCGTCAGCGAGGGCGGTCTGCACGTGCATCACCACGTGTTCGGAATCGTCACGATGATGGTGGCCGGGGTGGTCAGCTTTGCCCTCTCGGACGTGGGCTTCTGGTACGAGATGTGCGCGCTGGCGTTCGGGATCGGCATTGGACTGACCATCGACGAGTTCGCGCTCTGGCTGCATCTCGACGACGTCTACTGGTCCGAGCAGGGCCGCAGTTCCATTGATGCGACGCTGATCGTGTTGGCCGTCATGGGGCTGATCCTGTTAGGGGCCGCTCCATACGAGGTCACCGCCGACAGCGCCCTCGCGGTGGTCGTCGCCGTGGCGGTGTTCACGGTCTGGGGCGTGCTGGTCCTGGTCTGCATGGCCAAGCAGCGCTTCTTCCATGGCCTGGCCGGGGTGGTCATAGTCTTCTTCGCGATCTACGGAGCCGCGCGACTGGCCAAGCCGGGGTCGTTCTGGGCGCGTCGCTACTACGGGACGCGCCGACCGGACAAGCAGGCCAAGGCCGAGCGGCGCTTCCGTTCCGACCGCCGAACCGAGCGGCTGAAGAAGTCGGTGCGCGACGCTGTGGGCGGCACCCCGACCGAGGAGTACGAGGCCAAGGTCTTGGCCCGGCGACCGCCTTCGGAGTGAGATCTGGCCCAAGCCCAGGTATGCGCCGGCGGCCGGGCGACCGCTGCGCGGTGACTTAGGATCGACGGACGTGCTCTGGGCGTTCCTCCCCATCGCCATCGTCGTGACGATCACGCCCGGGCCGGCGACGGCGCTGGTGGTGCGCAGCGCCCTGCGCGGCGGCGTGCGGGCCGCGGCGGCGACGATCGCAGCCAACAGCCTGTGCGTGCTCGCCTGGGGCCTGCTCAGCGTGCTCGGCATCAGCGCGCTCGTCGCCGCGAGCGAGATCGGGTTCACGGTGCTCAAGGCCGGCGGCGTGCTCGTGCTCCTGTGGCTGGGGGTCCAGGCGCTGCGCAAGGCGGGACCTGACGAGCCGATCGGCCTCGCCGGCGGAGCCGGGCTCGCGCCGCGGGCCGCCTTCCGCGACGCGCTGCTGACCGGGATCACCAACCCCAAGCTCGCCGTCTTCTTCGTCGCGCTGTTCCCCCAGTTCGTGCCCGCGGGCGCCGACGTCCTGACCACCACGCTGTTGATGGCGATCACCATCGTCGTGCTCGACGTCGCCTGGTACGGCGCGCTCGCTGCCGCGGTCGCGCGCGCCCGCCGGTCGGTGATCGGCGGGCGCCTCGCGGCCTGGCTGGAGCGCGTGACCGGCGCAGTACTCGTCGCGCTCGGCCTGCGGGTCGCGCTCGAGCTCCGCTAGACAGGCGCCACGCGCGCCTCGCGCTCTCGCTCGCGCTTGTCGACGATCCAGGACCCCAGCATCGCGGTGCCGAGCGACGCGACGATCACCGACAGTGTCAGCAGGATCGGCGGGTGCCAGACGTCGGCGAGCAACAGCTTGACCGACACGTAGCCGAGGATCGCCGCCAGCCCCAGGTTCAGGTAGCGGAAGCGATCGAGCATCCCGTCGAGCAGGAAGAACAGACTGATCATGCCCAGCAGGCTGAACGCGTTGGCCGCGAAGACGACGTAGGTGTCCGTCGTGACCGCGAAGATCGCCGGGATCGAGTCGACGGCGAACATCACGTCGAACGCCGCGACCATCACGAAGGCGGCGAACAGCGGCGTCGTGACGCGCGTGCCGTTCGCCCGCGTCGTGAGCTTGCGGCCCTCGTAGTCGTTCGACATCGGCAGGACCCTGCGCATCGTGCGCATCACCAGCGTCTTGTCCGGGTCGACATCATCGGGCTTGTGCCGGGCGATCTTCACCGCCGTGTAGAGCAACAGCGCGCCGAGGCCGTAGGTCACGAACGAGAAGGCGTCCAACGCGGCGGCGCCGGCGAAGATGAAGATCGCGCGCAGCACGATCGCCGTCGCGACGCCGAAGACGAGCACGCGGTGGCGCTGCTCGACGGGCACGGCGAAGAACGACATCAGCACCGCGAAGACGAAGAGGTTGTCCAGCGAGAGCGACTTCTCGATCAGGAAGCCGGCGAGGTACTCGCCCGAGGAGGCGCCGTCCCCGGTGAGGACGAGCACGCCGGCGAACGCCACGCCGATCGCGGTCCAGGCGACCGACCACACGAGCGCGGTGCGCATGGACGGGCGGTCCGGCTGCAGCCGGAAGTCGACGAACAAGGCGACGAGGACGAAGACGCCGAGAGCAAGCCAGGGAAGCAAGGGTGCTCCTTCGATTCGGTGGTCGAAGGTTTGGCCCGCCCGCACTGGGCCGGAGCGCCGGGTCCCATCTGTGGAACCGTGGTGACGACGCCCGCGTCTCGCAGGGCTACTTCCCTTGGGCTCGAAAGACTACCGGAGGCCGCTTAAGGGCCGCCTAACGCTGGCGCAGCCGTTCTCCGGCCTCGGCGAGGTCGTCCGCCAGGTAGCGTCCGGCGGGACATGGCCTCCCACCCCGTCCGCGACTACTGCCTCGCGCCCGGCCGCGACGCGGAGGCCACGCCCGCCGGCAGCGCGTACACGCGGATGTTCCCCGGCCTGCCGCCGCTGCGCGAGGGCGAGGCGGTCTTCCGCTCCCACGGGCGCGTCGCCGTCGCGGGCGAAGCGTCGCCGTTCGTCGACACCGACCCGTCGGGCGCGACGTCGGACGCCCGCGCGGCCGCCGGCTGGCCCGTGTTCGCCCAGTTCCTGGCCCACGACCTGACCGCGGACCGCTCCGCCCTCGCCTCGCGCGCCGACGTCGGCGGGCTGCGCAACGCCCGCCTCGCCCGGCTGGACCTCGAGTGCGTCTACGGGCTCGGCCCGGCCGGCCAGCCCTACCTCGTCGAACGCGACGACCCGGCGCGGATGCTGCTCGGCGTCAACGACGCGGGCGACGCGGCCGACCTGCCGCGCAACCCCGAGGGCCTCGCCCTGATCGGCGACCCGCGCAACGACGTCCACCTGCCGATCTCCCAGCTGCACGTCGCCTTCCTGCGCGCCCACAACCGGCTGGTCGACCGCCTGCGGGCCGACGGCGACGCCGAGGCCGTCGTCTTCGAGGACGCCCGGCGCTCGCTGCGCTGGCACCTGCAGTGGATCGTCCTACACGACTACCTTCCGCTGCTCGTGGGCGAGCAGCTCGCGGCCGCTGTGCGCGACGGCGAGCGCCGCTTCTACCGGCCCGACGGTTCGCCGTCGGTGCCGGTCGAGTTCGCCGACGGCGCCTTCCGCTACGGGCACAGCCAGGTGCGCAACGCCTACCGGCTCAATGCCGGCGGCGAGCTGCTCTCGCTGTTCCCGGACCTGATGGGCTTCCGCCCGGTGCCGGCCACGCACGTCGTCGACTGGACCCAGCTCTTCGACCTGCCCGCCCACCCGCCCGCGCCGCAGCGCTCGAAGGCGATCGACGGCCGCCTCGTGCCGTCGCTGGTCCGCCTGCCGGTCGAGATCACCGGCGAGGTCACCGACGACGAGTTCCAGTCGCTCGCCATCCGCGACCTCCAGCGCGGGCTCGCGACCGGGCTGCCCTCCGGAGAGGCGGTGGCGGGGATGCTCGGCGTCGAGCCCCTCACGGCGGAGGACATCGACGTCACGGACCTCGGGTGGACCTGGGAGACGCCGCTCTGGTACTACGTCCTCAAGGAGGCCGAGGTCCGCGAGGGCGGCGAGCGCCTCGGAGCGGTCGGCGGGACTATCGTCGCCGAGGTGCTGTGCGGCATCATCGACCTCGACCCCACCTCCTACCGCGCCGTCGACCCGGGCTGGCGCCCCACACTCGGCGAGCCGGGCTCCCGCTTCGGCCTCGGCGACCTGCTCGCGTTCGCTGCGGGGGCGGAGTAGCGATGCCGGCCCGCCTGCCCTGCCTCCTCGCCGCCCCTCCCCCGGCCGCCGACGCGCTGTGGCTCACCAACGCCCGCCTGTTCGACGGGACGGCCGGGCCGGTGCGCGAGACCGCCGGCGTGCTGGTGCGCGACGGCCTGATCGCTCGCGTCGGCGCGGCCGGCGACGGCGCCCCGGACGGCGCGACCACGGTGGACCTCGGCGGGCGCACCCTGATGCCGGGCCTGATCGACGCGCACGCGCACGCGTTCAGCAAGCCGCCGGCCCCGGACGAGGGCGCCGAGGCGGTGTGGCCGGGGACGCTGGCCCACCTGCTCGCCGCCGACCTGCGCTCGACGCTGCGCATGGGCTTCACCACGATCCGCGACGTCGGCTCGTACGGCGACGCGGTGGTCGAGGCGCGCCAGGCGATGCGCTACGGCGCCTTCCGCGGCCCGCGCCTGCTGACCTGCGGGCGCATCGTCTCGGCGACCGCCCCGGGCGGGCGCTTCTTCGAGGGCATGTACCGCGAGGCCGACGGCGCCGACGAGATCCGCAAGGCCGTCCGCGAGCAGCTGCGCCGCGGCGCGGACTTCGTGAAGGTGATGACCACCGGCGCGCGGTCGGTCGAGCTCGAAGACCCCGACCCCGCGCAGCTCACCCGCGCCGAGGTCGGCGCGCTGGTCGACGAGGCCCATCGCAACGGCTACCGCGTGGCGGCGCACGCCGAGGGCCTCGCCGGCACCGAGATCGCCATCGACGCGGGCATCGACACGATCGAGCACGGGATGTACCTGCATCAGCGGCCCGACCTGCTCGAGCGGATGGCCACGACCGGGCAGGTGCTCGTCCCGACGCTCTCGTGCTTCTACGGCGTCGCCGGGATCGGCGACCGGGTAGACCCGGCCCAGCCGCCGGCGGCCGGCAACGGCCGGCCCGATCGGTCGCCGGCGCCGACCTGGTCGCCGCTCCTCGTCGAGCTCGCCGAGTACAACCTCGAGCAGGCCGGGCGCACGCTGCAGGCCGCCCGCTCGGCCGGGGTCACCATCGCCTGCGGCCATGACTGGAAGCCGATCTACGACGCAGCGCTCGAGCTGCTGCGGATGATCCACCACGGCCTGAGCACCCGCGAGGCGCTCGTCGCCGCCACGGCGACCGCCGCGGCGGCGCTCGGCCTTTCAGAGCACGTCGGCACCGTCGAGCCGGGCAAGCTCGCCGACCTGCTCGTCCTCGACGGCAACCCGCTGGAGGAACCCGAGCTGCTGCGCGACCGCGACCGGATCTGGCTCGTGCTCCAGCTCGGCGCGCCTGCGGCGGGGCGCGCGCTGGAGACCGGCGTCGGCGCGCTGACCCGCGCTCGCGCCTGAACGCCCGCCGGCACGGGCGCTTCGCCCCGCGCGGTCGTGACACGAGCCTCTGGAGTGGGGCGACGGCCGCCTCCCGGGCGCCTACGCCGTGCTCGAGCGCGGGTTCCGCCTGCTCGCCCGCGTCGCCCGCCTCGCCCAGCACCGACCGCAAGCTGCTGGCGCGCTACGGCTGAGCGTCAGTCCGAGCCGCTCATGGCGGGCTCGCCGTCACCGGGAGACCCGCCGGGATCCAACCCGCGCAGGAAGGCGTCCAGGACGGTGTCGTAGTGCCGGTCGCTGCCGTAGGCGGCGAGCTCGGTGGCGGCCGCGACGGTCCGCGGGTAGGCGGACTCCGGGAGCGCCGCGAGGGCTCCCCGCACCTGCTCCGGCCGGCGCACGACGGTGAACGACGACCAGCCGTAGTTGAGCGCCACGATGCCGCTGAAGGTGGCAACGGCGTCACCGTCGCTCGTCCCGCCGCGCGCGAGGATGGCGAGCCCGATCTCCCCGATCCGGACCGCCCCGGGCCCCGGGGTGGGATGACTGAAGAGCGGCGCGACCGCCCACGGGTGCTGGACGAGCACGCGCCGGTGGGCGTGCGCGAAGCCGCGCAGGTCCGCGCGCCAGTCGCCGGTCGGCGGCGGGGGCGCGAAGCGGCCGAGGACGCGGTCGAGGAGCGCGTCGACCAGCTCCTCCTTGGTGGCGAAGTGGTTGTAGAGCGCCATCGGCGCCGCCCCCAGGCGCGCCGCCACCGCCCGCATGGTCAGGCCGGCGAAGCCCTCCTCCGCGGCCGCCTCCGCGGCGTCGAGGATGCCTGGCCGCGTCAGCGAGCCCCGCGGGCGGCGGGTGTGGGCCGCACCGGCGGGGTGCGGCTGGCCGGTGTCTTCTCGCTCACCCTTGACGTCGGTGTGTGTACGGCGTACGTTACTTCCCATGACGTACATTGTACATAACGACCGGGAGGCCCCCATGCCGACCCTTGCCCGCTGGATTCCCACCTTCCTCGCCTTCCCGCTCGGCGGCCTGCTCGCCGTCGAATCGATCGGCGGCCTCGACGGCCCGGCAGCCGGCGCGGCCGGCGGGCTGCTCGCCGGCGCCGTGATCGGGGCCGGCCAGTGGCTCGCGCTGCGCTCGCACGGCATCGGCCCGCGCTGGGCCGTGTTCACCGCGGTGGCGATGGCCGCTGGCACCGCACTCGCCACGGTGCTGACCGGCGCCGGGACCACGCTCGCCGACCTGATGCTCACCGGGCTCGTCGCCGGCGCGGCGGTCGGGGCCGCGCAGGGCCCGCTGCTCGCCCGGGGCGCGCGGGCCGCCCTCGCCTGGGTCGCGCTGACCGCCGGCAGCTGGCCGCTCGGCTGGCTCGTCACGTGGGTCGTCGTGGGCGTCAACGTCGATCAGGGCTTCACGATCTTCGGCTCGAGCGGCGCCCTCGTGGTCACGCTCATCACGGGTCTGGCACTCCGGCGGCTGCTCGGACGGCAGAGCGAGCCGGCGCCGGCGGCGCGCGCCGCGACGGCCTGATCGCCATGAGCACGACCTCCTTCGCCGGCCTGCTGTTGATCGCGCTCCCGCTGGCCTTCAACGCCGCCTTCGCGCTGCTCGCCGCCCGCTTCGATTACCCCGACATCCTGCGCCGCCCCACCGGCGAGGTGCTCGCCCGCTTCGCGGCGGGCGGCACCTCGCTCATCCTGCTCTGGTGGGCCTTCGCGCTCACCGCCGTGCTGCTGGCCCCGCTCGTCGTCGTGCTCTCCGGGGCGCTCGCGGACGCTGACCCGACCCTGCTGTCGGTCACCACGACCACCGGCGTGCTGGCGGCCCTCGTGCAGTTCCTCGGCCTCGTGCGCTGGCCGTTCCTGGTCCCCTACCTCGCCCGCGCCTCCGCCGAGGCCGGTGTGAGCGACGCGCGCACGGAGGCGGTCGACGTGGTCTTTCAGGCCTTCAACCGCTATCTCGGGGTCGCGGTCGGCGAACATCTCGGCTACGGGCTCACGGGCGCGTGGACCACGCTCGCCGGCGTCGCGATCCTGCAGAGCAGCGCCGTCCCCGCCTGGGCCGGGGTCGCCGGCCTCGTCGTCGGGCCGGTCCTCGCCCTCTGCGCGCTGGAGTTCGTCGGCGGCCACGAGCGGGCTGGCTGGGCGCTCGCCGGGCGCCTCACCCCGATCGCCTACGTCGCCTGGTCGCTGTGGCTGATGGCGACCGGCGTGGCCCTGCTGGTCTGAAGGCTCCCCCGTGCGGGGAAGTCGCCGCCGGGGACGTGCTCCTCTTCCCCGCCACCGTGCGCGAGCTCGCCCGGCGCTCGCCGACCGCCGGGCGCGACCGCGCCCTGGCCGGGCGCGTCGCCGAGCTGAGCGCCCGCGAGGCCGAGGTCTTGCGGCTGGTCACCGACGGACGGCGACGCCTGGCGGCGCTACTGCATCTGCTCCTCGACCTCCTCGGCGGTGAGCCGCAGCGCGCCCGCGGCCCGCGCCGACCGGGCCCGCGCCGCGGCGGCGGCAGGTGCCGGGTCGGCCGGGCGGCGGGTGTGCCAGTCGGTCACGGCCTGGTAGGCGGCGGCGACCGCCAGCAGCCGGTCCTCGGCGTAGGGCTGGCCGCCGAGGATCGCGCCCAGCGGGATGTCCCGTCCGCTCTGCGGCTCGGGCGTGAAGCCGATCGGGAAGGCGATCTCGGGCAGGCCGATGATGTCGAACGGGACCGGGCTGGTCTGCACGACGACGTCGCAGCGCGAGAAGAGGTCGTCGAGCACGCGCTCGAGCAGCAGCAGCTTCGCCCGCTGGCCCTTGATCCACTCGTCGCCGCTCATGAAGAGCCCCTGCATCCAGCCGTTCAGCGACACGCCGAAGAGCTTGAGGTCTTGCTTGAGGTACTCCAGGAACGGCTCGGTGCGCTCCGGCAGGCGCACGTTGTTGAACGCCGTGCCGGTGAGCAGGTCCCACTCCTCGGGCAGCGGCACCTCGACGACGTCGACGCCGGCGCCGGCGAGCGCCGAGAGCATGGCGGTGCGGCCGGCGGCGTCGGGCGTGCCGCCGTCCGTGTAGCCGGGCAGCACGCCGAGCCGGGTCCGGTAGCGCACCCGGACGCGCCCGCCGCGGCGGACCGGCGTGGCCGCCCGGACGAGATCGGGCACCGGCGGCAGGCCCTGGGTGCGGCCGTCGTCGGGATCGGCACCGGCGATCGCCGCGGTCATCAGCGCCGCGTCAAGGGCGTCGCGGGCCAGCGGGCCCGGGTGGTCGCGGGTGTAGGAGAGCGGCACGATCCCGTACAGCGAGACGCGCCCCATCGTCGGCTTCAGCCCGGTCAGCCCCTGGGCGTTGGACGGCCCGGTGATCGAGCCGCCCGTCTGGGTGCCCACGCTGGAGGCCGCAAGCCGCCCGGCCACCGAGGTGGCCGAGCCGGTGGACGAGCCGCCCGGGTTGACCGCCGGCGTGTTCGGCGTCCAGGCGTTGACGGTCGTGATCACCCCGTCCGGCGTCGTCGCCCGGGTGGTGGCCAGCGGCCCCATCTGCGTCTTGCCGAGCACGATCGCGCCCTGCGCCACCAGCCGCTCGACGACGGTCGCGTCGAAGCTCGGCACGAAGTCGGCGTAGATGTACGAATTGGCGGTCGTGCGGACGCCCGCGGTGTAGTAGTTGTCCTTGATCGCCATCGGGACGCCGAAGAGGGCGCCCCTGGGCCGCTGCCGGCCGAGCCGGCGCGCCGTCGCCCGGGCGTCCTCGGCCAGCACGGTGTTGAACGCCTTGTAGGTCCCGTCGTAGGCCTCAATGCGCTCGAGGTAGGCGTCGACCAAGTCGATCGGCTCCAGGCGCCCGCGGCGGATCAGTGTCGCCGCCTGGGCCAGCGTCAGCTCGGTGAGATCGTCGACGTCGGCCGGGCGGACCGGGACGTCGACGAGCCCGACGGACGGCGCTGCGGCCGCGACCTCGCTCGCCGCCGCGCCGACGGCGGCGACGCCGGCCGAGGCGGCGGCGACACGGGAGAGGAAGGCGCGGCGGTCCAGCCGGCGGTCCAGCGGCGCCTCGTCGGCGGCGGGCGGGTGCTCGATCGCGCTCACGCGTCCTCCTCCGTCCAGGCGCTGAACGGCGACGGGTAGATCACCGGGGGATAGCGCTGCACGTCGAGCGCGTAGCCGGAGACCACCGGCACGCTCGTCCGCAGGAAGCCGCGCAGCGAGGCGAGGATGCGCGTCTGGTCCGCCGGCGCGGCCGGGTCCGAGACGGGCAGTTGGCCGAGGTCGACGCCGATCAGCCGCAGCCGGGCGGAGATCAGCGTGTCGAGCTCTTCGTCGGTCGGGGGCGTCGTCGGCGCCATGCTGCTCCCTACTCTCGAGCGGTGGCCGTGGGCGGGCGGGAGCTTGTCGGCCCGGCCCGCGGGCGGGTGTGGACCGGCGGGCGGACATCCCGGCCGGCGGACTCGACCGGAGGGCCAGGGACGAGGGGTCGCCGAGCGACCCTCGCCCCGGCGGGGTCTACCGCAGCCGGTGCACCACGGTGCTAGCCATGAAAACGGGCGCCGGGCCGCGCGAGGAAAGCCGTTGGGCCGGGGCGGCGAATGGGCAGGATCGGGGCGAGCGTCACCGTCCCCGCGCCACCGGAGGTCTCACCCATGCCCAAGCTCCCCATCGGCGACATCGAGCTCTACTACGAGGACCACGGCTCCGGGCGGCCGGTCGTCCTGATCCACGGCTGGCCGCTGAGCGGCCGCACCTGGGAGGCGCAGGTCGGGCCGCTGGTCGAGGCGGGCTTCCGGGTCGTGACCTACGACCGGCGCGGGTTCGGCTGGTCCTCGCAGCCGTGGGACGGCTACGACTACGACACCTTCACCGCCGACCTCGCCGCCCTGCTCGAGCACCTCGACCTGCGCGACGTCACCCTGGTCGGCTTCTCGATGGGCGGCGGCGAGGTGGCGCGTTACCTCGGGACGCACGGCAGCGACCGGATCGCCCAGGCGGTGTTCGCCGCGGCCGTCCCGCCCTACCTCTACAAGAGCGAGGACAACCCCGACGGCGGCCTGGACGACGCGACGATCGAGCAGTTCCAGGGCGGCGTGACGAGCGACCGCCTCGCGTTCCTGGACGGCTTCCTGACCATGTTCTTCTCCGCCGGCGACGAGCTGAAGGTCTCAGAGCCCCAGCGCCTCTACGCCCGCGACATCGGCGAGCTGGCCTCGCCGAAGGGCACGCTGGACTGCATCACCGCCTTCGGGCGCACCGACTTCCGCTCAGACCTCGAGAAGATCGACGTGCCGACGCTCGTCATCCACGGCGACTCCGACGCGATCGTCCCGCTCGAGGTCAGCGGCCGGCGCACGGCAGAGACCGTGGCCGACGCGCAGCTCGTGGTCGTCGAGCAAGGCCCGCACGGCCTCAACGCCTCCCACGCCGACGAGTTCAACGCTGCCCTGCTGGAATTCGTGCGCAGCGCCTGAGCCCGTCAGCGCACGGTGAGCGTGCCCTCGCGGCGGATGTCCTGCGACGAGCTGCCGACGTAGATCGGCACCGCGCCGCGCGGCGTGACCCAGTCCCCGTTCCGGGGCGGGTCGTTTGCCGAGCGCCAGTAGCTGAGCAGGTGCTCGGGAGCCCCGAGCCGGATCGGCACCGAGACCCAGCGCTGCTCGCGGGGCGCGAGCCGCACGCGCGCCCGCCGAGCAGCTGCTCGGGCGGGGCCGCGGTGTCGACCGCGGTCGGCAGCTCGCCGCCGTAGACCTGCACGACCTCGGTGCCGGCCCGCTCGCCCGTGTTGCGCACGAGCACGCGCACGCGCCCGTTGCTCCCGGCTCGCGTGCCGGTCGCGAGCCGGGGGTCGCTGATCTCGCGCGCTCGCGCCCCGCGACCTGCTCACAGGCGTCCATGAGCCGCCCGGCGACGCCCTGCCGGCGAACCGAGGGGTCGACGGCGAAGCATGCGGACCTCGAGCTCGCCGGCTCGCAGATCCCCGCGAAGGGCGTGCCGGGTCGGGCGATCGTCACCGTCCCGGCGATCTCCCCGTCCTGCGCGACGAGGACGGTCGCCTGCTCGATGCGCGCGCGGCCGTCGCGCAGCAGCCGCGCGTACGCCGCGTCGGCCCATCCTCCGTCGCCGTAGACGCGCTCGGTCAGCGCCCCGACCGCCTCGCCGTCGGCGAGCACGGCGGGACGCACCCTGACGCGCCGCCCGAGCTCCCGCCCGCTGCTGGGGGGCGAGGTCACGGCCGCGCGCTGCCGCCGGCCCGAGCGGTGGCCGCGGGCCGAAGCGGCCAGAAGCGCTGCGGCGGCGGCAGCACGCGGGCGGCGCGGGCGAGCGTCGGCGCGGCGTCGCGCCGGCTGCGCGGCAGCGTGAAGCGAACCGGCGTCGCCCGGGAGCCCGAGGCGCGCACGGTGCCCTCGAAGCGCCACGGCGCCGACCCCGAGTTCGTCAGCGCCAGCCGGCCGGTGATCCCGACGCCCGCCACCAGCGCGTAGCGCTCGAGCCGCAGAGTCGCGCCGTCGCGGCCGGGCACGAGCCGCCCGCCGGCCAGGCCCGGGATCGCGGGCGGGCGCGCAGAGAAGACGAGCTGGGCGTAGGCCGCCTGCGCGTCGGCCACGGTGCGCCGCACGAGCGCCCGCGTCGCCCGCGCCCCGGCGCGGCGGCTGAGCGGCCGCGGCACAGCGGCGAGCGTGGCGACCGGCGCCGGGCGCCGCCGGCAGCGGGCGGGCACCCCTCCCCCGGCCAGCCAGCGCCGCACGGCGGGCGCGAGGCAACTGCCGGGATCGCCGAGCAGCACGCTGTGGCCGTAGCCGGGATCGACCAGCACCCGGCCCTGGCGGAAGCGCCCGGCCACGGCAACGGCGTCGGCGGTCGGCGTGCGCATGTCGATACCGCCGCTGAGGGCGAGCATCGGGACGTCGGGCAGCGGGCCCGGCGCCGACGGCGAGGCGCCGGTGGGCGCGGGCCAGGCCGAGCAGCTGGACGCCGGCCCGAACGCGGCGGCCCACGGCCCGAAGGGGCCGAAGGCGCCCGGCGGCTGGGCGGCGACGGCGGCGCTGATCGCCGCCCCGCGCTGGGCGACCGGCGTCGCCGGTGCCCACGGGAACGGCCCGTCCTGGCAGGTGGTGGCGAGGTAGAGCCCCGTGCTGAAGTCCCTCAGCGGCGCCACGCTGGTCGCGGCCGACAGCTCGGCGAGCCGCACGAACGGCCGGTAGCGACCCGCGCGAGCGGCCCGCACCGCCGCCGGCAGCGCGGCGGCGAGCCCCGGGCTGAGGTCGCTCGCGACGGCGAGCGAGACCACGTCGAGGCCGCCGAGCCGTGCGTTGACGGGCCGGCCGCCGGGGACGCGGAAGCGGACGCGCGCCGGCCGCCGCTCGAGCGCGGCGGCGAGCGCCGTCACGTCGCGCGCGTAGCCGGGCGTCGCCGCCCGGCAGCGCCCGCCGGCGCAGAAGCGGCCGAGCTTCTCCGGGACGGCGCGCAGGACGTTGGCGAAGAACGGGTCGACGCCCTCGGGCGGGACGACGGAGTCCACGAGCACCCGCTCCACGCGATCGGGATGGGCGACGGCGTAGGCGAGCACCAGCTGGCTGCCGTAGGAGACGCCGAACAGCGCGAGCTTCTCGACCCCGAGCGCGCGCCGGACGGCCTCGAGATCGGCGACGTGATCGCGGGTCGAGTAGAAGACCCGCCGGTCGCCCACGCGCCGGGCGCAGCGCGCGACGGCCTGCTCCTCGTCGCCGCCGGTGCTCGCGCCCTGCACGCTCGGGCAGTTCAGCACGCCCGAGTCGCCGGTCCCGCGGTTGTCGAACGCGGCCAGCCGATAACCCGGGAAGAGCTGCTCGCCGTAGAACTCGCGCGCGCCGGGCGCGTCGAGGGTGAAGGACCGCGCCGAGCCCTGTCCCGGACCGCCGGCGACCATCAGCATCGTCCCGCGGCTGCCGGCGCCCGTGGCGGCGAGCGTGTCCAGCCGCAGCGAGATCGTGCCGGCGGCCGGGCGGGCGGGGTCGAGCGGGACGGCAACCTGCTGGCAGCTCCAGGCGTCGTCGCCGAGCCGTGGGCACGCCGCTGCGGCCGGGTCGGCCGGCCCGAGCCCGATCGTCCCCACCACCAGGGCGAGCGCGGCCAGCCGGGACATGAGCTGCCGCAGCCTCGGCAGGGACATCGCCGCGTCCTCTCGATCGGGTGGTCGGGGGCCGCCGCCGCCCGCGGGTCACCGGCGGCGCTCGCGGAAACCATACGGCGCTGCGCGGCCGGGGCCATGACCCCGTCGCCGGATCGGCCGCCGCTGCGGCCGCGGTCGGTCTCCGCCCCGTCCGGTAGCGTCGCGATCGTGGAGCTGCGGCTCGACCACCTGATCCTGCGAAGCGCGGACCCGGAGGCGACGCTGGCCGAGCTCTCGCAACGCGCGGGGGCGCCCGTGCTGGCCCCGGTGCAGGACGTCGGGCCGGCGACGGCGAGCGGCCTCCTGCGGGCCGGGAGTGTCGACCTCGAGGTGCTGCGCATCGGCGAGGATCCTCCCCCGCGCCCGGCCGGCTACGGCCTCGGGCTAGTCGCTGACGTCCCGCTGAGCGAGGTGGCGGCGCGGCTGCGCGGCCTGGGGCTGGCGACCTCGCCGGCGATCCGGGCGACGGCCGGTGAGGGCGAGACGCGGCGGGTATGGCGGGCGATCCAAATCCAGGGCCTGCTGCCGGACCCGTTCCCGGTGCCGGCGAGCAGCCGCCGGCCGGACCGGCGTGACCGCCTCGCCGAGGCGGCCACCGGCCTGGTCGCCCGCGTCCCGGCGCTCGTCCGCGCCGCGTCGCGCCGGGCGGGACGCTCGATGGTCGTGGTCACCGAGTACGCGTTCGACGTGCAGGCGTGGCGCGCGACCGCCGGCAGCGGTCCCGACGCCGTCGCGGTCGAGCTGGGGATCGCCGGCCACGAGGCCGCCTGGGGGCGGCTCCCGCTCGCCGGGCCGGTGCGGCTGGGCCTGCACTCCGACGGGCCGCCGGGGCTGCGGCGCGTGGTCCTGGCCGGCGCAGCCGAGCCGGCGTTCCAGCTCGGCGACGTCGCCTTCGCGGCCGCGCCGTGAAGCCCGAGGAGCTGCGCGAGTGGTGCCTCGCCCTGCCCGGCGCCGAGGAGACCTTCCCGTTCTCCCCCGGGACCTCGGTGTTCAAGGTCCGCGGCAAGATCTTCGCCATCAGCGCGCTCGGCGAGGCCCCGCTCGAGGTCAGCCTCAAGTGCGACCCGGGGCTCGCGGAGCTCCTGCGCAACGGGCTCGCCGGCGTGCGGCCGGGCTACCACCTCAACAAGCGCCACTGGATCACGGTCACGATCGGCGCCGACGTGCCCGACGGACAGGTGCGCGACCTGATCGAGGACAGCCACGACCTCGTGCGCGGCTGAGCGGGGCTAGTGCCGGAACGCCTCGGCGGCCTTGCCGGCCCTGCACTCGGCGCCTCCGTGGGCGCCGGCCGCGGCGAGCTCGGCGCGCTTTTCGGCGCTGAGGCCGGGCGCGGTCGCCGTGGCGGGCTGAGCGGCGAAGCCCAGCAGCGCGGCGGTCACCACCGCGAGCGCGAGCATGCGGCGAGGCATGTGACGATCGTATCAAGGCCGCCGCGCGGCTAGGCTCCGGCACCCCGAGCAAAGAGGTGAGACGGGTCATGGCGAGTGTGCGCATCCGGCAGGAGTTCGACAGTCCGGCTGACACGATGTGGGAGCGCATCGGCGACTTCGGCAAGCTCGACGCCTGGCATCCCGCCGTGGCCGAGTGCGCCACGTCCGACGCGGGCCAGGTGCGCACGCTGAGCCTCGAGGGCGGCGGCACCATCGTCGAGACGCTCGAGGCCGGCGAGCCGCGCTCCTACACCTACCGGATCGACGAGAGCCCGCTGCCGGTCGCCGACTACCACGCGACGATCCGCGTCATCGAGGCCGGCGACGGAAGCGTCGTCGAGTGGGACGCGGACTTCACGCCCGCCGGCGCGTCGGAGGCGGAGGCCGTCGAGACGATCGAGGGCATCTTCCGCTCCGGCCTCGACGCCCTCTAGTCGACGCTCAGGCGACGTCGAAGCGCTGCTGGCCGGGAGCCGCCTCCGGCCCCGGCTCCGGCCGGGCGTGCGCCCAGTGGTCGACGATCTCGCGCGCCGTCACGTGCCGGTAGGAGACGTTGCGCTCGATCGGCGCCACGACGAAGCCGCCGCCCGCCGCCACGCCCGTCACCTGCGCGTGGAAGAGCCTGCCGCGCTTGTTGACGCGGACCAGGTCGCCGGCGTGGATCGCCCTCGCCCTCACGCGGGGCATACTGCCGCGCCGGCCGGACGCGTGCACCTGAGCTGACCCGTAGGCTTGCCCAGCCGATGGCCGCCCGCCCCGCGTTGATCGAGTTCCCCGCCGACGACCCACAGCGGGCGCGACAGTTCTGGGAGGGGTTGCTCGAGGCGCCGCTCGCCGACCGCGAGCCCGCTCAGGGCAGCGGCCGCCAGACGTCCGGCGAGCAGCCGCTCGTCGGTGTGCACGAGCGCGGCCGCGGCCCGGGCGACACGGCGTCGCTGCCCTACTTCGCGGTGGACGACATGGAGACCGCGCTCGCACGGGTTCGCGAGCTCGGCGGCAGCGTCGTGCACCCCGGCGGGAGCTGGTCGATCTGCAAGGACTCCGAGGGCACGCCGTTCGGGCTCGGGCTCAGCCCGGCCCTCCCCCGCTGAGCGGCCCTCAGCGCCGGCCCTGCTCGCGCAGCTGCTCGGTGATCCTCGCCATCTCGGCCGCGACCGCGTCGTCGGTCGAACGCGTCGGCAGCGTCTCGTCCGACCCCCGCTGGACCTGGCGCCCGGACTCCGAGGCCTTGGCGGCCTTGGCGGCCTTGGACGCCTTCAGCGTCGAGCGCGCCCACAGCACCGTCGCGACGAGCGCGACGAGCAGGATCACCCAGAGGGCGGCGGAGACGATGCCCGCCACCACCCCGAAGGCGATCCGCAGGGCGATGACGGCGACGATGCCGATGATCACCACCGCCAGCACGCGCCGCAGGAGCGATGGTCCGGCGGGTTCCATGCCCTGCATTACATCACCCCGGCGCCGCCGGCCGGGGCGGTTGCCCGCACCCTGCCCGATTTGGGAGCCTTGACGGGTGCGTGGCCCGGGAATCACCTCCAGCCCGATGGCGTCTGACGTGGCAATGGCACCCGCCGTCGCGATCGCGCCGGGACCGCCCGGCCACCGGGTCTTCGGCTCCGCGCTCGAGCTCAAGCGCGACCTCCTGGGCACCTACGAGCGGCTGCGCCGCGAGCACGGCGACGTCGTGCGCATCGGGATCGGCCCGCCGCGGTGGCGCACGGAGTACTACGTCGTCTTCCACCCCGACCACGTCCGCCGGGTGCTCGCGACCGAGGCCGACGCCTACCGCAAGGACAACGTCTTCTACGACGAGCTGCGGGCGTCGCTGGGCGACGGCCTGCTCAACAGCCAGGACGAGCGCTGGCTGCGCCAGCGGCGCTTCGTGCAGCCGCTCTTCACCCGCCGGCGGATCGCCGGCTACGCGGACACGATGGCCGGCGAGGCGGCGGGTCTGATCGAGCGTTGGCGCGAGCCCGCGGCGCACGGGACGGCGGTCGACCTGCACACCGAGATGTCGCGGATCACGCTGCGGATCGTCGGCCGCCTGCTCTTCGGGGCCGACGTCGAGCGCGCAGCGCCCGTGGTCGCGCGCACGTTCCCCGTCCTCGGCGGCCACGCGCTCGCGCGCACGATCGCCCCCGTGAAGGCCCCGCGCCACTGGCCCACCCCGGCCAACCGGCGCGCGGACGCCGCCAGGAGGGCGATCCACGGCGCGTGCGACGAGCTGATCGCGGCGCGACGCGCCGGGTCCGGCGACGGCCAGGACCTGATGAGCCTGCTGCTCGCGGCACGCGACGGCGAAGAGGCGCTCGACGACGCCGAGGTGCGTGAGCAGGTGCTGATCTTCCTGCTCGCCGGCCACGACACGACCGCGATCGCGCTGACCTTCGCGCTCCAGCTGCTCGGCCGCCATCCGGACGCCCAGCGCCGGGTCCGGGACGAGGTCGCGACCGTGCTCGGCGACCGCGCCCCCACCGCCGAGGACTACGACCGGCTCTCTTACACGACGATGGTGCTCAAGGAGGCGATGCGGCTCTTTCCGCCCGCCTGGGGCACCGCGCGCCGGACGGCCACGGGCGACCGGGTCGGCGGCTTCGACATCCCGCCGGAGGCCGACGTCGCGGTCAGCGCGTGGGTGACGCATCGTCACCCGGACTTCTGGGAGGACCCCGAGCGCTTCGACCCGGAGCGCTTCACCCCCGAGCGCGAGGCCGCCCGGCACCGGCACGCCTACTTCCCCTTCGGCACCGGCCCGCGGGCGTGCATCGGGCAGTACTTCTCCATGCTCGAGGCCGTGATCGTGCTGGCGATGGTCGTCCGGCGCTACGAGCTGGAGGCCCTCAAGCCGCGCATCCGCCTCACGCCCAGGATCACCCTGCACCCCGCCGAGCCGGTGCCCTGCCGGCTCAGCCCTCGCTGAGCTCGTTGCGCTCGTCCTTCTCCGCCTCGGTCCCCAGCACGCTGAAGGCGTTGTCGAGGTGGACGTCGACCTCGCGGCCGCCGGCGAGGGTGACCTCGACCTCATAGGCGCCCTCTTCGTCCCCGAGCTCGGTGTCGGTGACCGTCCCGCCCTTGGTCTCGGCGAGCGCCGCGGCGCTCGCGCGCTCGAGGGCGGTCCCGGTGATCGCTCGCTCCGGGCCGTCCTCGCCGCCCCCGGCGGCGCCGGCGACGGCGACGCCTCCCGCGACCAGCGCCGCGATGGCGGCAACAGCGATGAGCATGCCCTTCAGCTTGTCCTGCATGTTCGTCCTCCTGGATCGGTTTGTGCAGTCTGCGGGAGGATGCGCGGCGCGGCTGAGACCGCCGTGAGACGGACTTAAGTCTTCGCGGGGAACCAGATGCGCACCGCCGCGAGCCGGCCGGGAGTCAGCCCTGCGTGCCCATCGTGAGCCTCGGCGATTCCGCGGACGATGGCGAGCCCCAGCCCGGCACCGCCTGCGCTGCGCGCCTCGTCGCCGCGCGCGAAGCGCTCGAACGCCCGGCCGGCGATGGTGTCGCTGAACCCGGGACCGTCGTCAGCGATCTCGAGCGCCACACCGCCGCCGTCGCGGCGCGCGGAGAGCACCACCTCGCCGGCGCCATGGCGCAGGGCGTTGTCCACCAGATTGCCGAGCGCCTGGCGCAAGAGCTGCGGATCGGCGTCGAGCCGCAGCCCGTCCGGGACCGTGAGCGAGATCCGGCGGCCATGCTCGGCCGCGCGGTCGGCGTAGCGCGCGCGGACGCCCTCCAGCAGCGCCCGTGCCTCCACCGTCTCGCGGCGCAATGGCAGCCGCCCGTCCGCAGTCCGGGCGAGCACGAGCAGATCGTCGGCAAGCTGCGCGAGCCGGTCGCACTCGTCGAGCGCCGCGGCGAGCGCCACGCGCGCCTCGCGGCCGGCGTCCCCGGAACGCAGCGTCGCGTCGAGTTCGGCCCTGATGACAGCCAGCGGGGTCCGCAGCTCATGGCTCGCGTCGGCCACGAAGCGCCGCTCGCGCTCGATGCCGTCGTCCAGGCGGTCGAGCATTGCGTTGAGCGTCTCCCCCAGCCGGCGCACCTCGTCGTGGCTCTGCGGCAGTGGGAGACGCTCCTCTCCGGGCCCGAGCGAGACCGCGGCGGCCCGGCGACGCATGGCCTCGATCGGCGCCAGCGCGGCCGTCGCCAGCCCGTAGCCGAGCACCGAGGCCAGCACCACGGCCAGCGCTCCCCCGACGGCGAGCGACGTCAACAGGCCGCCGACCGCCTCGTCACGATCCTCCAGCGACTGCCCGACCGCGAGCACCGCGCCGCCGAGCGGCCGCGCGAGCACCCGTTGGGTCCCGTCGACGCCCGGGATCTCTCGCTCGACGACGAGTTCCTCCTCGCCGCCGAGTACGCCGCGCACCTCTGAGCGGCTCAGCGCCGCGCCCTCCGCCTCGCCCGTCACGGCACGGACGCGACCGTCCACACCGATGAGCTGGGCGAAGCGCTCCTCGGCGTCGCCGCCGCCCTGGCCGCCCGGCAGCGACGGACCGGCAGCCGCGAGCGCGTCGCTCCTCGCGCGCAGGCTTGCCTCGACCGCATCGTCGAGATCGGCCCGGAGCCGCAGGCCGACGAACAGACCGGTCAGCGTGAGCACGGCCACCATCGCCACGGCGAACGCGACCGTCAGCCGGAGCCTGATCGGCAGGCCACTCAGCGTCCGCCGTCCTTACGCAACCGGTACCCGGCTCCCCGGACCGTCTCGAGCGACTCGACCCCGAAGGGCCGGTCGACCTTCTCACGCAGGTAGCGGACATAGACCTCGACGACGTTCGAGCGCTGCTCGTAGCCGAGGTCCCAGGCGGCCTCGAGCAGCTGCAGGCGGCTGAAGACCTGTCCGGGGCGACGCATGAACGTCTCCAGCAGGGCGAACTCGCGGGCGGAGAGATCGAGCTCGGTCTCGCCGCGGCGGACCTGCCGGGTAGCGGGGTCCAGCTGCAGGTCGCCCGCCTCGAGCACGGCCGGGCGCTCACCGAGGCAGCGGCGGGTCAAGGCCCGCAGGCGGGCCAGCAGCTCGGCCAGCGAGAACGGCTTGGTCAGGTAGTCGTCCGCGCCGGCGTCGAGGCCGCGCACCCGGTCGCCGACCGCGTCGCGGGCAGTCAGCATCAGGACCGGCGTCCACACGCGATCGCCGCGCAGCCGGCGGCAGGTCTCGAAGCCGTCGACGTCCGGGAGCATCACGTCGAGAACGATCGCGTCGAAGCGCGTCGCGCGGGCCAGCCGGACCGCCTCCTCGCCGAGGCCGACGATCTCGGCGACGATGCCCTCAGCCTTCAACCCCCGGTGCAGCGCCGCCGCCATCCTCACGTTGTCCTCGACGAGCAGCACGCGCACGCGGACAGATTGCCGGCTGGAGATGAGCGTCCGCTGAGAGGCGCGACCGCCGGCCGGGTTGTCCGTGCCGCGACGCGGGTAGACAGGTCGGTACCCAAGGAGGAGAAGATCATGGACACGTATGTGATCCTGCGCCGCTCGGGTTGGAAGTCCGGGCCGGAGCTCGAGGAGGCGGCCGGCCGCTCCACGCAGGTCGGCGACGAGGAGATGTCCGACGACGTGCGCTGGATCCGCAGCTACGTGCTCGAGGAGGGCGGCGGCGCGGTCGGGACGGTGTGCATCTACCAGGCGACCAGCGCGGACGCGCTCCGCGAGCACGCCCAGCGCGCGGATCTGCCCGCCGACGAGGTCATCCCGGTGGTGGACACCGTGGTGGTGCGCCCGGATCCCGAGGCGGCCGCGACCTAGGGGTAGCCCCAAGCTCGGCCCAAGCCCACGCCAACGCGCGCGTGGGTCAATGGCCGGGCGATGACCACCCCCACCGTCACCGAGACGCCCCGGCTCCTCGAAGCCACCGGACCCGATCCGTTCCTCGAGTCGCCGTGGCCCGCGCTGCCCGTAGCCGACCCGCTGGCCGCGGGGCCGGGCGAGCGGCCGCGCCCCACCCAGACGTAACGGAGCCCCGCCGCTGGGCGGGGCTCGGGAGCCGTGTCGATCTCGGCGTCCGACGTTGGTGAGCGGTGGCGCCGGCGTCGATCCCCGGCTTCCGACTTGGCACCCGCTTCGGTGCTACCTCCGGGGCCCCTGCGCCTGCACGCCGCCGCCCACGCGACGGCTGGTAGACCTCGGGCATGCCCAAGCCCCCCGTTCCCCCGGAGATCTCCGCGCTCCTTGCCAAGCCCAACCCGTCCGTGATCGGGACCCTCAAGCCCGACGGGTCGCCGCACACCGCCGCCACCTGGTACCTGTGGGAGGACGGCCGGGTGCTGGTCAACATGGACGAGAGCCGCCGCCGCCTGGAGTACATGCGAGCCGATCCGCGCGTGTCGATCACCGTCCTGGACGCCGAGAGCTGGTACACGGCGATCAGCCTGCGTGGCCGCGCCGCCTCGATCGAGCCGGACCCCGACCTCGAGGTGATCGACCGCATCTCCCGCCACTACACGGGCGAGCCCTACTCCGTCCGCGACCGCGGACGGGTCAGCGCCTGGATCGACGTCGAGACCTACCACGAGTGGGGCAGGTGAGCCGCGGTCAGCCCCCGCCGTGACGCTGCTCGACGCGCGCAGCGAGCCGCTTCGGAGCGGCGCGCAGGTAGCTGTCGGTCACCAGCTCGGCCACCTCGTCCCAGTCGACCGGGCCCTGGTCGAGGTGCAGCGCCAGCCAGCCGCGAGCGCCCATGTAGGCGGGCAAGAAGAAGCGGCCCGGCTCGGCGGCGAGCAGCATCTCGTTCTCTCCTCCGGGCAGCTTGAACTGCACTGCGACGATGCCGTCGCCGTGGTGGTCGTCGAGGAAGGAGGCGAACAGCCGGGTGCGGACGCGGAAGTCCGCGTGGCGGCCCTGGACCTGGCGCTCCGTCTCGGGCAGCGCCGCGCAGATCTCGGTCAGGTGCGTCAGGCGGAGCTCCTCGTCCGGTGCGGCGCTCGGCATGCGGGCCAGCATGCCAGCGCTTGGACGTCCGCGCGCGGGTGACGCGGCCTGCCACCATGGCGCGATGGCGCAGCTGCGCTCCGTCAACGTCGGCACCCCGCAGCAGATCGGGACCCGCCGGGGGCGGCCGATGATCAGCGCGATCGGCAAGCGCCCCGTCGCGGGGCGCGTGCGCGTGGCCGCGACGGGCGTCGCCGGCGACCAGCAGGCCGACCGGCGCGTGCACGGCGGCCCCGACAAGGCCGTCTACGCCTACGCGGCGGAGGACACCGCGTGGTGGGAGGCCGAGCTCGGGCGCCCGCTGGGGCCGGGCACGTTCGGGGAGAACCTCACGGTCGAGGGGCTCGAGGTCAGCGGGGCGGTCGTCGGCGAGCGCTGGCGGGTCGGGACGGTCGAGCTCGAGGTCTCCCAACCGCGGCTGCCGTGCGCCACGCTGGCCAAGCGGCTCGGCGACCCGATGATGGTCAAGCGCTTCGCCAAGGCCTCGCGCCCCGGCGCCTACCTGCGCGTCGCTCGCGAGGGCGAGCTCGAGGCCGGCGACGAGGTGATCGTCGTGGACCGTCCGGACCACGGCATCACGATCGAGCTGGTCTCGCGCGCGATCCTGCTCGACGAGGCGCTGCTCGGGGAAGCCGCCGCCGCGCCCGAGCTGCCCCGGGAGCTGGCCGCCTGGATGCTCGAGCGGGTCGCCTAGCGCCGCCGGTCAGCGGTGGGCCGCGTTGGCGCCGTCGGCGTGCGCCGGCGCGCCGGTGCCCGCGGAGCTGCCGGCTGCGTTGGACTGGCTGAGGCGGGCGGCCTCGAAGAGCATCGTGACGATGCCCGCGTCGAGGACCTCCTCGGTGTGGGGATCCTTCGCCAGGCGCTCTGCCGCCGCCGACTCGATGGCCTCCAGCTCTTCGAGCAGCCTCGCACACGCCTGGGCCGCGGCCTCCCAGCCCTCCCGGTCCACCTTCAAGCGGGTGCGGGCCAGGTGGGCCTCCGCGCGGTCGAACCCACCGGAATCGGCGGACAGGCGCACGTACTCGTTGATGAGTTGCAACGCGGAGCGGACCGCGACCTGCCGGGCGATCGGCGGCGCTGCCGCCCACGCCTCGTCGGAGATCACCGGGCTCTGGCGCACCCGGTAGTGATGCTGGATCGAGCCGCGGACCGGCGTCTCGTCGACGAGGTCGATCAGGCCCAACCGGTGCAGCGTGCGCACGTGATAGGCGACGGTGCCCAGGCTCGCGTCGAGGTTGCGGGCGAGCTCGACCGGGCTGGCCGCCCGCTCCTCGAGCATGGCCATGATGGTCACCCGCAACGGGTGGCTCATGGCCTTCACGTAGCGGGCGTCGTTGAGCGTGTTGGTGGGGGTCATGTCTCGGTCAGGGCCTCCTTGAGGCCGGAGCGTAGCCGATGCAAGCGTACCCGTACCGTCGGTTCGGCTAGTCCCAGCGTTCCTGCCATCTCGGCGTCGGAGAGGTCGCGCCAGTAGCGGGCGTGGACCAGCCAGCGATCCTCGTAGTCCAGGCCGGCGATCGCCTGGCGAACGGTCGCTCCCTGCAATAGCCCGTCCTCCGGCTCGCTGCGCGGATGTGAGCGGGCGGGCAGGTCGTCCAGGCAGGCCTCGCGCGGGCGGCGCACGTGGCGCAGCGCCTCCCGCCGGGCGATGGTGGTGATCCAGGCGTGGGGCTTGTCAGGGGTGTGGCAGGTGGTCTGGCGCCGCCAGGCGCGGACCATCGCCTCCTGGGCGGCGTCCTCCGCCGAGGCCGAGGCGCCGAGGACGCGCTGGGCCTCGCGCAGGCAGATCGCGCGCAGCGCCGACCAGTCCCAGCCGGGTGAAGTGAGTGCGTGGCAGTGGGTCATTTCGCGCCAAGAGTCGCAGTGATGAAACAAAGCTCACCGGTTCGGGGGTCAAGCCTCCATGTCGACCACGCTCGCTCCCCCCAGCGCCAGCGCTCGCGCCTACGACGTGCTGGCGCCGGCGTACGACCTCCTGACGTCCGGCTACGCCCACAACCGGTGGATCGGTGCGCTCGAAGGGTTGGCACGCGAGTACGGCCTCCGGGGTTCGAAGGTGCTGGATGTCGCCTGCGGGACGGGCAAGAGCTTCATGCCCCTCCTTCGACGCGGTTACGACGTCACCGCCTGCGACGTCTCCCGAGGCATGGTCGAGCGGGCCCGAGAGCGGTCGGATGGCGCGGCAACGGTCGTCGAGGCGGACATGCGGGCGCTGCCGCAGCTCGGTGAGTTCGACCTGGTCACGTGCCTGCTGGATGTCCTCAATCACCTCGTCGATCCCGCCGACGTGCTCGCCGCCCTGGAGTCGATGCGCGAGCAGCTCGCGCCCGACGGCCTCCTGGTGTTCGACGTCAACTCGCTGATCGCCTACCGCGACGTGCCCGACGCGGTCGTCGACGACGGGCGCCACCTGGTCGTCTGGCACGGCGCGGCGGCACGGCTCGACGAGGCCGGCGGTTGCGGCGAGGTGATCATCGACGTCTTCGCCCACGAGGAAGGCGACGTCTGGCGGCGGTCGGAGAGCCGCCAGCTTCATCGCCATCACCCGCTGGCGACGATCCGCACGCTGGTCGAGGAGGCGGGCCTGCGGATCGTGGCCGAGCGTGGCCAGCGCACCGGCGGCGTGCTCGAGGCGCCCGTCGACGAGGCGCGGCACCCGAAGGTCGTCCTGCTGGCGGCGCGCACATGAGCTTCCTGTCGGAGCAATCTCGGAAGGAGGCCGGAATGCTCTTCAAGCCGTGATGCGACCCCCTCGCCCGATGCGCGCCGCCACCGCCGGCGGCGCGCGTCCGCGGCGCCCTAGTCCACCCGCGGGTTCGCCCGCGGGCGCTCGGCCAGCCGCTCGCGCAGCCGCCGGGCCCGCACCCGCACGTCGCCGAACACCGTGCCGCCGACCAGGACCACCGCCGGCGCGCCCCGCCGGCGCCATCTTTACCCCCGTGCGTCTACAGCGGCCCTGCCGCCCACGGACCCGTGACCGCCACGGTCATCCCCTTGTCCTTGTTCCTCTCGACCGTCCCCTCCGCGACGCCGAAGACGTTGAAGAACATCGTCGTGCCGTCCGGGCTGAAGCAGACGCCCGCCAGCTCGGAGTCGCTGAGGCGGTTGACCGCGAACTCGAACGCGTCGCCGTCCGGGGTCAGACCGATGAGGCGGTTCACGTTGGCGATCCCGGGTGCGAGCGGGTTGGGTGGGTCAGGGGCATCGCTCGCGTCGTCCTCGCACAGCACCAACCCGCCACGCGGCGTCACCGTCAGGTTGTCGGGGGAATCCAGGACGGCGCCGCTCGGCGACTCGAACCACAGCGTCAGCAGCCCGTCGTTGCGGCTGCTCGGCCGGTACTCCCACACCTGCCCGAAGCCCTCGCGGTAGCCGTCGGCGTTGACGTCGCCGTTCTCGGCGTCACCGCCGCTGGTGGACACGAAGAACACCGAGCCCTCGTCGTACCAGCAGCCCTCCAGCCGGTTGAACTTGGCCCCGCCCGCCCCGTAGCCCTGGGCGAAGACGCTGCCCGCGTAGTTGATGGCGGTGTAGTCCGGGTCGGGGTTCGGGATGTCGACCCAGGTGACGGCCAGCGTGTCGCCCACCCTCTGGCCCTTGCGCAGGTCGAGCTGCGGCCGGCGGCGGATGCCGAGCATCTGCAGGCGCCCGCCGTCGCGCAGCCGGCGCGGGTTGTCCGGCAGGTAGCGATAGAAGCCGGCGCCGAGGCCGGTCCCGGGGTCCTCCGTCTCGTAGACGATGCCGGTGCGCTGGTCGACGGCGACGGCCTCGTGGCTGAAGCGGCCCATCTCGGGGATGGGATCGGAGCGGTGCGACTCACCGGGGCCGCGGTCGAGCGGCACCTCGAAGCAGTAGCCGTGGCGGCGCGAGAAGCGCTGCAGCGGATCGGTGTGGTTGGGGCCGCCGACGCTCTCCTCCCCGGTGATCCACGTCCGCTCGCGCAGCCCGCGCCCGCCGGCGCAGTTGACGATGGTGCCCGACAGGCTCACGTAGTCGCGGACGAGCGTCCGCGAGCGCAGGTCGAAGTCGAGCGTGGTCGTGCCGCCACCGGCGGTCCGGTCGTACATCCGCCGGGAGTCCCCGGGCACGCTGCCCGCGCCGGGCGGATTGCGGTCCTCGTGGTTACGCACGAGCCGGACGCGGCCGCGCGGGCCGGCGAAGGCCGACATGCCGTCGAGCGCGAGCGGCGTCGGGTTGCCGTCGCTCATGATCGAGCCGATGTGGCCGAAGGTCACGTAGCTGAAGCCGGCGGGCAGCGCAAGGATCTCGAGACCACGCTGATCCTTGACTGGGGCGAGCGGGCCGTAGCCCTCGCCCGGCACGGCGGCGCGCGCCTTCACGGAGCGCCCGCCGGCGGCGTGGGCCGCGCGCGCTCCCATCCGCTCGAGCGCGATCGCGCTCAGCACCCCGCCTCCGGCCGCCGTCGCCCCCCGCCGCAGGAAATCGCGCCGATCCATCACCGTCATGAGTCCCCCCTCGCCGTACGACCCGGACCCAACGAAGGTACCGGAACGTGAAGGAGATGTGAATGGCCCGCGCCGGGCCGGCGCTAAGGTCGGCGGCGTGCCATCCGACGCGCTCCGCCGCGCCGCGGAGCTGCTCCGAGGCGGCACGCTGGCCCAGCTCGCGCTCGAGCACCTCGCGGGGTTGCTGGACCCCGTCGTCCTGCCGGCCGGCGCTCGCGACGAGCTCGAGCCGTGGCTGCAGGAGGCGCGGGCGCGGCAGCGCGAGCGCTCGCCGCTCTCGGCCACCGAGCTCGAGCGGGCGCTGAGCAAGGCGTGGGGCACGCCGCCCGCACGGGTCCTGGCCGACCTCGACCCCGTCGCGCACGCGAGCACGCCTTCGTCGCAGGTCCACCGCGGCCGCACCCGCGACGGAGCCGACGTGGCGGTCAAGGTGCTGCGCCCGGGGCTCGCCGACGCGGTGCGCTCCGAGCTGGGACTGCTGGACACCGCGGCCCTGCTCGCCGCCCCGGCGCTGCCCGGGCTCGACCCCACCGCCTTCGCCGCCGAGCTGCGCGAGCGCCTGCTCGACGAGCTCGACCTCGCCTACGAGGCGGACACGCAGCGCAGCTTCGCCCGCGCGGTGCGCCGCGAGCCGGCGCTGCACGTGCCGGCGGTCGACACCGAGCTGAGCGCCGAGGCGGTGCTGGTGTCCGACTGGGTGGAGGGCCGGCGGCTGCGGGAGCTGAGCGAGCCGGGCGAGCGAGCCGCGGCCGCCGGCGCGCTGCTGCGCTTCCACCTCGGGGTCGCCGCGACCGTCGGGACGGTGCACGCCGACCCACATCCCGACAACGCGCTGCTGCTCGCCGACGGCCGCCTCGCGATCGTCGACTTCGGCGCCTCGCGCCGGGTGGGCCGGGAGCGCTTCCGCGCCGGCGCCCGGGCGCTGGCGGCCGCCGAGTCGGGCGACGCGGCCGCGCTCTCGCAGGCCGCGGAGGAGCTCGGCTGGGAGATCGACGCCGTCCGCGCGCTCGATCGCCTCTCCCCCGTGCTCGGCGGCCCGGTCACGCTCGACGCGGTGCTCCTGCGCGAGCTGGCCGGCGGCGCCGCCGGCCTGCATCCGCAGCGGGTGGCGCCGGGCGACCTGTGGCCGCTGCGGATGCTCGGCACGCTGGCGCTGACGCTCGCGGGCCTCGGGGTCGAGGCCGACTGGCCGGCGCTGGCGCGCGCGGCGCTCGATCTACCCTGACGGCGTCGTGTCCGCTCCCCCGCTCCCCTCGCCGCCCGACCGCGATCGCGTCCTGCGCCACCTGACCCGCGTGCGCTGGGTGGCGCTGATCGACGCCCTGCTGCTGATCCCGCTCGTCGTCGCGGCCCTCACCCACCAGGAGAGCGTGGTCGACGTGCTCGGGCCGCTGCACGGCTTCGGCTTCGTGCTCCTGATCGTGCTCGTGGTCACCGGCGTCGGCCAGGGCCTGTGGGGCTGGTGGTTCCCGGCGATCGTCGTCGTCACGGCCGGGCCGCCCGGCTCGCTGTTCGGCGACGTGCGGATCCGCCGGCGACTGCGCGAGGACGCGCCGGCCGGCTGAGCCTCAGCCCAGGTGCAGGCGCGGCGAGCGCCGCGCGCGCGAGCCGCCGTTGCGCCGCAGCGCGTGGCGGCGGGCGATCACGTCGAACTCCTCGAGCGCCTGGCCGGCGCCCTCGGCGACGCAGGTCAGCGCGGAGGCGGCGACCTGGGTGGGCATGCGCGTCTCCTCGTGCAGGCGCGCGGCCAGCCCGTGCAGCAGCGCGCCGCCGCCCGCCAGCAGGATGCCCGAGGTCAGGATGTCCGAGCTGAGCTCGGGCGGCGTGCGGTCCAGCGTGTCGCGGACCGCCCCGATGATCGTCTGGACCGGCTCGGCCAGCGCGGCGCGCACCTCCTCGCTTGAGAGGACCAGCGAGCGCGGCAGGCCGCTGACGACCTCGCGACCGCGCAGCTCGTACTCGAGCTCGGGCACGAGCTGTGCGGCGGCGCCGACCGCGAGCTTGATCTCCTCCGCCGTCGGCTGGCCGACCGCCAGGCCGTACTCCCGGCGCACGTGGGCCATGATCGCCTCGTCGAGGTCGTAGCCCCCGAGCCGGAGCGAGGTCTCCACCACGATCTCGCCGAGCGAGAGGACCGCGACCTCGCTCGTGCCGCCGCCGACGTCGACGACCATGTGCCCGGTCGGCTCGGCGATGTCCAGCCCGGCGCCGATCGCCGCCGCGATCGGCTCCTCGATCAGCGCCACCTGCCGTGCGCCGGCCGACAGGCAGGCCTCCTCGACCGCCCGCGTCTCGACGTCCGTGACCCCCGAGGGCACGCACATGACCACCCGCGGGCGCGACCAGCGGCTGCGCTGGGCCTTGCGCAGGAAGTAGCGCAGCATCTGCTCGGTGACCTCGAAGTCGGCGATGACGCCGTGGCGCAGCGGCCGGGTGGCGGAGATGTTCGCCGGCGTGCGGCCGATCATCCGATGCGCCTCCGAGCCGACCGCGTAGACGTCGCCGCGGTCGGCGTCGACCGCCACGACGGACGGCTCTGAGACGACGATCCCGCTCCCGCGCTCGTAGACGAGGGTGTTGGCTGTGCCGAGGTCGACGGCGAGGTCGCGCTGTCCCACGGGGTCAGCCTAGACTCCCGCCCCGTGTCGAGCCCCCCGGACGACTTCCTCGGCGAAGGCCCGCTGGACGCCGCCGTCGCCGCGCTCGCGGATCGCAACCGCCATCACCTCGAGGCCATGACGCCCGAGGAGCAGGCCGACGCCATCGCCACCTGGCGCGAGCTGGCCATCGCCGTGCTGGTGGCGGCCCGCGGCGCGGTCGGCAGCGAGCCCGCGACCGAGGGGCACGTCGGCCCCGGTCGCGCGGTGATCGTCTTCGAGGACGCGGGCGAGTCGGAGGTGACCGTGCACGTGAGCTTCCATCCCGAGCTCGAGGAGGTCGGCGAGGATGAGGTCGCCGCGACCCCGGCGCAGGCCGCGGCGCTCGAGCTGCTCGACCGGATGGGCGGCGAGGACCTGCCGCCCGAGTAGCAGGCGAACGGCGCCGGTCGCTCGCTACCCTCCCTCGTCCGGCGGATCGCCCACTCGGCCAGGGCGCCCTTCGCGGCGCCGAGCCGGGCCCCGCGCCGGCCTTCGGACCGGCGGCCAGTCCCGGTGGCCGGGAGTGTCGAGCCACCCAGGCAACCGACACAAGTCCTGGGACTCTGTAGTAACAGCGGTGATCCATGACCGGGCGGGACCGGGCGGGCCTTCAACGGCCCGCCCGGCCGCATCACCCTCGTTTCGCCGCCGCCGCGCGCGGGAAGCGTCCGGGCATGGCAGACATCAATCAGATGGGGCAGGCGGGGCTGAAGGGCTGGCGGACGAAGGTCGGCGACGTCGCGGCCGAGCCGGTGTCCTCCAGGACGCCGCTCTCCGACGACCAGGTGCGGGCGCTGATCGGCGGGGTCTTCTTCGTGCTCGCGGTGATCTACGTCGTGCGCACCATCGCCACGCTCGTCGGTGAGGCCCGCGACAGCTGAGGGCTACAGCCCGCCGACGGCGTCCTGCGCCGAGCGGCGCCGGCGCGCCTCGCCCTGGGCCTCGTCGACGGCCTGGACGATCGCCGCGGGGTCGGCGATGCCCACGAAGGCGAACTCCGAGTCGTCGTTGCCCGCGGTGTCGAAGTCGACCTTGCCGACGTTGAGCACGCGGTCGAGCGGGCCCTGCTCGGTGTTGACGTTCTGGACGCGCTCGACGTGCGTCTGCTGGACCTTCTTGGCCAGCAGCCCGCGGCGGATCGAGAGGCGCTGGTCGGTGATGGTGTAGGTCGTGGTCTGGCGCATGACGAAGCCGGCCAGCATCGCGAGCCCCAGCACCACGGCCACGACCAGCACGACGATGACCCAGCTCAGGGTGCCCAGCAGCGCCGTGATCCCGGCGGCGATCGCCCCCAGCAGGAGCGCGACGCCGGCCGCCGCGACGTAGAAGCTCAGGACGCCGCGCCACGACGGGTGCCCGGTGAAGATGACGTCCTCGTCCTCGGCCGGGTCCATGGCGGCCACCCTACCGCCGCGCCGGGCGTCGCGGGACGGGTTGCCGGGGTCGTATCGTGGAGCGCGCCATGCGCCAGCACCTGCGTCCGCTCTTCGACCGCGTCGTGATCAAGGAGCTCGAGCCCGACCGGATCCGCCAGTCGGGCCTGCTCGTGCCCCAGGGCTCGCACGAGCCGCCGCCCCAGCACGGAATCGTGCTCGCGGTCGGCCCCGGGATCGACTGGTGGGAGTCGGCCGGCGTGCACATGCCGGTGCGCCCTGGCGACCACGTCGTCTTCCCCGCGCAGGCGGGAGCGTGGATCGACGTCGAGGAGGAGCGCCTGCTCGTCTGCCGCGTGGGCGAGGTGCTCGGCGTGCTCGAGAGCGTCGAGAGCTGCCCGTCCTGCGTCGACCGCGTGCTCGCGCCCGGCGACGCCTGCCCGGTCTGCGGGCGGACCGGCGCTAGCGCCCGTTGACGATCGCGAAGCAGTCCCAGTTGCGCGCGCCGGCCCCACCGTTCCAGATGCGCGTGGCGACGCGGTCCTGCTCGGCCTTGGAGGCCAGGTAGGCGGCCGGCCCGCTACCGCCGAAGCCCTTCCAGGTGGCCGGGATGATCTGGTAGAAGCCCGACGCGCCGGCCCAGTTGGGCGGGAAGTTCTGCCCGCCGGACTCGCACTGGACGATCGGCCACGGGATCGCCCACGGCCCGCCGGGCCCGCGCGAGCTGGTGAAGCGCACCTGCTCGTCCTCGAGCTTCGTGATGCGCTGCTCGATGTCCTGGCGATCGGCGCGGGCGGAGCTCAGCGCCGCCGAGCGCGCCGCCCGCGCCTCGACCAGCACGGCGCGCCGGCCGGCGATCGCCTGCGAGATGCTCGCGACGGCGTCGCGACGGGCCTGGACCGCCTCGGTCACGCGCTGCTGACGGGCCTCGTCGCGCGTGAGCCGCTTGACGGCGGACCCGGCCTCGCGCCGCGCGCGGCGAACGGTGAGGATGATGCGGTTGTCCTGGCGGCGGATGCGCTTCTGGAAGGCGGTGCGCTCGACGAGGTCGCCCCAGCCCTGCGATTCGAGCACGATCGAGACGAGATCGGGCTGCGGGGCCTTGTAGAGCGCGACGAGCCGGCCGGAGAGGATCATTCGCGCCTCGGCGAGACGGGCGCGCAGGCGGGTGAGGCGGATGCGCTGCTCGCGCAGCTCACTCTGGAGGCGGTCGAGCTTGGCCTGGTCTGAGTCGAGCTCGGCCTGCACCTGCGCGCGCCGGCGCTCGACGATCGCGAGCTGGGACTCGACCCGGCGGACCAGCGCGGACAGGCGGGCGACGCCCGACTCGAGCGAGCGCTCGCGGCCGCGCTGGCGGTCGGCCTGGGAGCGCAGCTCTGAGAGCCCGGGCTGCGCGCCGCTCGGGACCGGCAGGGTGAGCCACAGCCCCAGCCCGGCCGACGCCACGAGCACGAGAGCCGCGAGCGCGGAAATCCGGTGGGGTCGCATAGGCGGGCGGCGAAGCTAGCACCGGGGCGGTGGCGCGCTGGGCGGGCGCTTGCACGCCGGACGCGAGCCGGCGACCGCGCGTTGGCGACGCCGCTAGCCTTCTCGGCATGCCGACCATGCGCCGATCCGCGTCCGAGGAGGACGCCCTGCTCGCCACGCCGCTCGAGGACGCCCGCGAGGCGCTGGCCTACTGGCGCGGGCGCCTGGCCACGCTGCCGCTCCGCCGCCGTGCTCAGCGCCGCGAGGCGCGGACCATGGTCGCCAACTGGGAGGCCCGCGTCCGCCGCGCCCGTCTGGCCGCCCTGCCCGGGCCCCTGCAATGGGTGCTGGCCGCCGTGGCCGATCTGCTGCCGTCGCGCCGGTCCGTGGCGATCCTCGCGGTGCGCCGGGTCGGCCCGGTCCGCCGGATCCTCGCCGGCGTCGCGATCGTGGCGGGCGTCATCGCCGTGACGTGGCTGGCGGCGCTGGCCGTGATCGTCGCCGCCCTGCTCTGAGGCGCCGGCGGGTCGGCGCCCCCGCGCGGACGCGCCCAGTCGGGTGACGCGCGTCCCGGCGAGGCGTATCGTGGAGCGGGTCCGTGCCGCTCCTGATCGACACGCGCGACCTGCCACCGGACCCTCCGCCCCAGGAGGAGCCGCAGCGCCGCGAGTGGCCCGAGATCCCGTGGCCCGCGGTGTACTGGACCGTCGGCGTGGTCGCCCTGTTCGTCGCCGGGACGATCGCGCAGGGGCTCGCCGGCGTGGGCCTTGCCTACGCGGGCCTCTTCCTGGGCGGCTGGAAGCTCTCGCGGCTGCTGATCCCGCGCACGGGCAGCATGCGCGACTATCGCCAGTAGGCGTAGCGAGGCGACCGCCGCACGAGCACGACGGCCGGCCGGCGGGCGGCTCAGGTGGTGCCGATCTCCGCGCGCTCCCAGAAGCGGTTGGAGATCACGACGTGCTGGTCCTTGGGCGGGCGCTGGTAGTTCTCCGTGTTCTCCGGGCGGTCTGGCAGCTCGATCGGACCCGGCAACGCGTCCTCGTAGGGGATCCGCTCGAGCACGTGGGAGATGCAGTTCAGCCGGGCGGTCTTCTTGTCGTCGGCCTCGACCGTGTACCAGGGCGCCTCGGGGATGTCCGTGTAGGAGAACATCTCGTCCTTGGCGCGGGAGAAGTCGACCCACTTCTCGCGTGACTTGAAGTCCATCGGGCTGAGCTTCCAGCGCTTGAGCGGATCGGCCGCGCGCGCCTGGAAGCGGGCCTCCTGCTCGGCGTCGGAGACCGAGAACCAGTACTTCAGGAGGATGATGCCCGAGCGCACGAGCATGCGCTCGAACTCGGGGGTCGAGCGCAGCCAGTCGCGGTACTCCTCGTCGGTGGCGAAGCCCATGACGCGCTCGACGCCGCCGCGGTTGTACCAGGAGCGGTCGAGGATCACGATCTCGCCCGCGGCCGGCAGATGGGAGACGTAGCGCTGGAAGTACCACTGGGTGCGCTCGCGGTCCGACGGCGCCGGCAGCGCGACGACGCTCGCGCCGCGCGGGTTCAGCGGCTCGGTGAGCCGCTTGATCGTGCCGCCCTTGCCGGCGGCGTCGCGGCCCTCGAAGATCAGCACGACCTTCAGCCCCTGCTGCTTGACCCAGTACTGCATCCGGACGAGCTCGATCTGGAGCTCGGCCATCCGGTTGTTGTACTCCTTCTTCTTGAGCTTGGGCGGCGTGTTCTGATCGTCGGAGGCGACCTTCGCCTTCTTCGCCGCCTTGCCGTTGTTCTTGCCGTTCTTGCCTGCCATCGCATCCTCCCTCGCTGAAGCCTCCCGCCGGCCCGCCAGGGCCGTCTCTGCGAGGAATTGTGCCACTGATTGCAACCTAAGCTAGGAAGATGTCACCCGCTCGTCTGACGATCGCCGCGCTGGTCGTCGCGGCGGTGCTCTGCCTCGCCGGCGGGCTCGTCGCCGCCGGGCTCGCGGCGCGCTTCTCGCTGACCGCCGAGCGCGCGCCCGGGACCGTCGTGCGCAACGTGCTCGACCGCGACCGCTCCGGCGACCCGCAGCGCTCGGACAGCACCTTCAAGCCGCTCGTGACCTTCACCGCCCGCGACGGGCGCGAGGTGCGCTTCCTGTCCGAGCGCGGCGGCTCGCCTCCGCGCTACCGGCCCGGCGAGCGGGTCGAGGTGCTCTACGCGCCCGGCGACCCGCAGGACGCGCGTCTGGAGGGAGCGTCGGGCCTGTGGTCGTTGCCGCTGCTGCTGCCCGCGATCGGGGCGACGCTGCTGGGCGCCGCGCTGCTGCTGCGGATGGTCACACGGGAGAGCGCGGCCCAGACCGGGTAGGCACGGCGCGTGACCACTCGCGAGACCGTCTTCACCGTCGAGGCGACGCCGCTGAAGTTCGGGCCCGGCGCCTCGGCCGAGGCCGGCTGGGAGCTCGACCGGCTCGGGGTGGCGCGCGCACTCGTCGTCACCGATCCCACGGTCCGCGCGGCGGGCATCACCGAGCGCATCACGCGCGGGCTCGAGCAGGCGGGCGTCGACTACGAGGTCTTCGACGCGATCCGCGTCGAGCCGACCGACGAGTCGTTCGCGCGCGCCGCCGAGGCGGCCGCGGAGGGCGGCTACGACGGCTTCCTGTCGATCGGCGGCGGCTCGACCATCGACACCGCCAAGGCGGCCAACCTGATCGCCACCCACGGCGGCGAGGTGATCGAGTACGTCAACCCGCCGATCGGCGGCGGCCGCAAGCCCGGCGGTCCGCTGATGGCGCACGTCGCGGTCCCGACGACGTCGGGGACGGGCTCGGAGGCGACGACGGTCGCGGTCCTCGACGTGGTGGGCGAGGGCGTCAAGAGCGGGATCTCGCACCGCTTCCTGCGCGCCACCCAGGCGCTCGTGGATCCCGACCTGCTCGCGACGCTGCCCCCCGAGGTCGCCTCGGCGGCCGGCCTGGACGTCGTCTGCCACGCCGCCGAGTCCTACACGGCGATCGCCTTCGACGAGCGCGAGAAGCCCGCCGACCCGGGCGAGCGCCCGCCCTATCAGGGCGCCAACCCGGTCGCCGACCTGTGGTCGGCGCGCGCGCTCGAGTACGGCGGGCGCTACCTGCGCCGCGCGGTGACCGATCCCGAGGACATCGAGGCGCGCGGCTTCATGATGCTCGCGGCCAGCCTCGCCGGCATCGGCTTCGGCTCGGCGGGGGTCCACGTCCCCCACGCGTGCGCCTATCCGATCGCCACGCGGCGCGGACGCCTACCGGCCGGCCGGCTACCCCGACGACCATCCCTTCGTCCCGCACGGGCACTCGGTGATCGTGAGCTCGCCGGCGGCGTTCGCCTTCACCTACGAGGCCCGTCCGGAACGCCACCGCCGCGTCGCCGAGCTGCTCTGCGGCCGCGAGCTGCCCGACGCCGGCGCGGACACGCTGCCCGGCGTGCTGGTCGAGCTGATGCGCGACGTCGGCGCGCCGAGCGGCCTGCAGGCGCTCGGCTACACGGAGACCGACATCCCGGGCCTCGCCGAGGGCGCGCTCAAGCAGCAGCGCCTGCTCGACGTCGCGCCACGGGCGGTGGACGGCGACGCGCTGGCGGGCATCCTGCGCGGGTCGCTCGCCTACTGGTGAGCCTGGTCGTCCTGCTCACGGCCAGCCGCGCCCGCCGGGCCCCCCTGGGGACCGGTCAATCGCCTGGGCGGTCGTCGTCCCACTGGCGTCCCACCGCCGCGTAGCGCTCCGTCGCGGGCGGCGGCTCGAGCCGGACCCTGGCGTTCACCACGACGGCTCCCCCAGGAGTTGCCGCCACGGGGTTGCAATCGAGCTCTGCGATCCCCGGGTGGCCGGCCGCGAGGGCGCCGACGCGCAGCACGACGTCCTCGACCGCCCGGAGGTCGGCACGCGGCCGGCCACGGGAGCCGTCGAGCAGCGCGAACGTGCGCAACCCGTGCAGCATCGCCTCGACCTCTTGCCGGCCGACTGGCGCCAGGCGCACCTGCACGTCGCCGATCAGCTCGGCCGAGGCGCCACCTGCGCCGACCACCACCAGCGGGCCGAAGCTCGGGTCACCGGCGACCCCGACGAGCAGCTCCGTTCCTGCACGGGCGTTGGCGTCGACCGGCAGGCTGTAGCAGTCCAGCAAGGCTCGGACCTCGGCGGCGGGGAGCCAGCCGCCACCGGCCGCCAGCCCGGTCGCGACGATGCCCGCGGCGCGGTCGGCGTCCACCCCGTCGAGCGCCGGCGCTGGATCGGCCGGCTCGGCTCGGCGGCGCGCGTGCACGACCACGCGGCCGAGGGCCCGCGCCGCCGCCTCGGGGGCGTCGAAGCGCGGCACGGTCGTGCCGGCGTTGCGGGGAGCGACGCCCACGAACACGGTGAGGACCGGGGCGGCGCCCGAGGCCGCGCGCTGCACCGCGGCGGCGACGTCGTCCGCCTGCGTCCCGAGTGGCCGGGCGAAGAGGGCGATCACGGCGTCGGTGCCAGGATCGCCGAGTACGGCGGCGACCGCGCGCCCGTAGTGCTCGGCCGTCGCGGCCGCGGTCATGTCGACCGGGTTCACGACGGCCGAGCCGGGCGGCAGCTCGGCGGCGAGGGCGCGCTCCGCAGCGCGGCCCAGGGTGGCAAGACGCAGGCCGGCCACGGCACAGGCGTCGGCGCACTGCAGGCCGAGGCCGCCGGCGTTCGTCACGATCGCCACCCGGTCGCCGGCCGGCAACGGCTGGTGGTTCAAGAGCGCCGCGACCTCGAACATCTCGGCGAGCGTGTCCGTGCGGATCACGCCGGCATGGCGAAAGAGCGCGTCGACCGAGATGTCGATGGCCGAGAGCAACGCACCCGTCTGGGACTCCGCGACCCGCGGGCCGATCGCCAGTCCGCCCTTGACGGCGATCACCGGCTTGCTCGCCGCCACACGGCGGGCGATGCGCCCGAAGCGGCGGGGGTTGCCGAACGACTCGAGGTAGAGCAGGACGACCTCGGTCGCGTCGTCCTGCTCCCAGAACTGCAGCAGGTCGTTGGTGGACAGGTCCGCCTTGGCGCCCATAGAGACGAAGGACGACAGCCCGACCCCGTGCGCAGCGGCCACGTCGAGCGCCGCGATGCCCGACGCGCCGCTCTGCGTGGCGAAGCCGACGCGCCCCGGCAGCAAGCGCCCGGGCGCGAAGGTCGCGTTCAGCGCGATCGCGGGGTCCGTCGTGAGGACCCCGAGGCTGTTCGGCCCAACCAGCCGCATCCCGCCAGCTCGGCAGGTGGCCAGCAGCGAGCCGGAGCTCGCGAGCTCGCCGCCCTCCGTGGCGAGAACCGCCAGGGCCCGCACATCGCCGCGCGTCGCGAGGGCGCGCGCCGCCGCCTCCACGTCACCGCCGGGGAGCGCGAGCACCGCCAGGTCGATCGGCCCCTGCACTTCCTCGGGCCGGCCGCCCAGCGGCACCACGTGCAGCGTGCCTGCGAAACCCCCGAGGTTGTGCATAACCTCGCCGCCCACCGTTCCCCGCCGGGTGCCGGCCACAAGCACGACCACCGTGGAGGGGCGCAGGACGTGCCGGACCGCGGCCACCGAGGCGTCTCGCTCACGGGCCCGGAAGCGCTCGTGTCCTGCCGCGGACAGCGCGCTCGGGAACCGGACGTGCAACTCGCCTGGCCGCGCTTCGACCTCCACCGGGAAGCCGGAGTCGCGGAAGACGTGGATCATGCGGTGGTTCTCGGGCAGGGTGATCGCCGTGCACACCTCGATCCCGTGCCGGGCGGCGCTCGCGGCGAGGTGGGCGATCAGCGTCGTGGCGAGCCCACGGCCCTCCCAGTGGGCGTCGACCGCGAACGCGACCTCAGCCTCATCGGGCCCGGCCCGGGCCCACATCGCGTGTGCCACGATGCGCTGCGGCGCACCGGTGACGACGAGTAGCGCCTTCCCGTCCAGTGGAGCCACGGCATTGCGCGCGGCCCGGTCGAGGTTCACCGCAGCCGAGAAGTAGCGGAACCACCGGGCCTTCTCCGACAGGCCGGCGAGGAAAGCGCGCATGGCCGGCGCGTCCTCCGGGCGCGCGCTGCGAATCCCCACCGTCGAGCCGTCGCGAAGAGCGACGTCGTACTCCACTGGCGCGGTCATCGCCATCGGCCCACGGGCACCCAGGACAGGCGATGGCGATGGCGGCCCACCTGAGAGGCTTATCAGGCCGAGATGCTGCGGCGGACGGATACGAAGGCGGCGGCGCTCGCAGCGGCGGCGACGTACAGGGTGAGGAGGACCAGCGCCCGGTTCAGGGAGAACCTCGGCGGTACCGCCGGCGGCAAGCGCCTCCAGCAGCAGCCCGGTTGCCCGGGCAGCGCGCCGCGTGGCTTCGGCCGAGCTGGGCGAGGTCGTAAGCCCGGTGATTGCCAACCGCAAGGCGTGCGGCGTAGTACGGATCAACACTGCGTACACAGGCGGATGCCGTGGGGTCGGCGGGTCGGCAAGCTCGAACCTCAAGCAAACCAAGGAGCAGCGTTGTGTTCCAGGTCATCGTCTTCGGAACGGACGGATCGGAAACGGCGGATATCGCTCTGCCGCTCGTAAAGCGCTTGGGTGCCGCCGGTGCGAGGATCGTCGTCGTCCACGCCAACGAGATCATGGTCGGGCGGGGCGGGCCCTCGACCCGGTACGCGAACGAGGACGAGCTGCACGCGAAGGTGCAGCAACAGACTCGAGAGCTCAACCAGGACGGCGTGGACGCGACGCTGCGCGTCGTGACCGGCGTCGAGGCCGACCCTGCCCACGCGATCGTCGGCGTCGCGAGCGACGAGGGAGCCGATCTCATCGTCGTGGGGACACGTGGACACTCCCGTATCGCGGGCCTGTTGGTCGGAAGCGTCACGCAGCGGCTGCTTCACATCGCACCTTGTCCGGTCCTGGCGGTGCCGAGCGTCCCCTCAGACCTGTTCTCGCCCGCAGAATCGGTGACTACGAGCGCGGCCTCAGATGAGCATTGAGCCCGACAAGCCCTCGGTCGTCCACCCCGCTCGCGCTGGATCGACAGCGCTCGAAGTGTGCTTCGTAGCCCTAACCGCGCGGGCGCCGCTCGCGCCCTCGCTCGGGCGACACCGAGGTCACTCGTGATGTCCGCCAATCCTCGTGTCGTGATCGCCGGCGGCGGCGTCGCTGCCCTGGAGACGGTGTTGGCGCTCCGCGCCCTGTGCGGTCGCCAGTTGCCGATCGAGCTGCTGGCTTCCGAGCCCGACTACGTTCACCGGCCGCTGTCGGTGGCCGGGCCATTCGGCTTCGGGGCGCCGACGCCGTTGCCACTCACCGAGTTCGCCGAACGCGAGGGGACAGGACTCATCGACGGGCGCATGGTGCGGGTGGATCCGCGTCGCCGGGTCGTCTCGACCTCCGACGACCGCGTGCTGCCCTATGACGTGCTGGTAGTGGCGGTCGGTGCCCGCCTGCGGCCTGCGCTGCCCGGCGCGTTGACCTTCCGCGGGCCCGTCGACGTGGACGCGATGCAGCGGCTGGTGGAAACCGTCGCAGAGGGTGAGCGGAGCACGCTGGTGTTCGCCGTGTCGGGTGGGGTCACGTGGGCACTGCCGCTCTACGAGCTGGCGATCATGACGGCGATCGAGCTGCGATCCCGGGCGGTCAGCGGAGTGCGGATCAAGGTGACCACGCCAGAGCCGGAGCCGCTGTGGATCTTCGGCGCCGAGGCCGGCCAGGCCCTGCGCCGGCTGTTGGAGGACCGGGGCATCGAGCTGCACACCAACGCTCGTCCTGTCGCGGTTGCCCATGGCGAGCTGCGGCTGACCGCCGGCGCGCCGATAGCGGCCGACCACGTCGTGAGTCTTCCAGCTCTCGAAGGCCCCGCCATCCCCGGCCTGCCGCACGACACGACGGGGTTCATACCGGTGGACACGCACGGCCAGGTGGCCGGTATGCGCGACGTCTACGCCGCGGGCGACGCGACGGCCTACCCGCTCAAGCAGGGCGGCCTCGCCACCCAACAGGCCGATGCCGTCGCGGAGGCGGTCGCCGCTCGCATCGGCTCCCTTCCACGCGAGCCGGAGCCCTTCCGACCGGTGCTGCGCGGCCTGCTGTTGACCGGCGGCGCGCCGCTCTACCTCCGGGCCGAGCTCGGCCCGGCCGCCGACCCGGTCGACCAACGAGCGATCGTCGCCAGCCGCCGCCTCGTCGGGGAGCCTTCCACCCACGCGCTCTGGTGGCCGCCGGGCAAGGTCGCCGGACGCTATCTCGCCCCGATGCTCGCGGACGCCCGTCCGCTGACGCCCGCCGAAGCGCCGCTCCTCGATCGAACAGCACCACGCCACGACACCGACCCGGGAGACCACGAGCAAGCCGTCGAGCTCGCCCTCCTGATCGCCGATCAGGACGCCAAGCTCGAGGACTACGCGCAGGCCATCAACGCCCTCGACGCCGCCGCCGCGATGAACGCCGGCGTGCTCCCGGCCCCCTACGCCGACAAGCGTGCGCAATGGATGGCTCTACACCGGCCGCCGGCCCAAGCGCGACCTTGACGCTCAGCCGCCGTCAACGGCCATGGGCAGCGACTGGCTCGGCGCGGACCATCCCTACGCATTCGCGCGCGAACCGCTCGACGGCGCCCCAGTCCGTGTAGTCGTAGTCGTGGGAGCTGTCGGTCGGGTGACCAGCCTTCCCGCGCATCATCAGACGCATGACCAGGCGCGTCGCGAAGTCGTACTCCCGGTATTGCAGGGCGCCGGCGAACGTCACGGTCTTCGCTGACGTCCAGCGGGTCTGGTCAAGGAACTCGTCAACGTAGCCGCGCGTCGCTTCGCGGGACTCAGCGGTGTCGTCGGCAGCGGTGAGGCAGACCGAGAAGAACGCCGACGGCTGGAGGTTCAGCGTCGCGTGATGGGACTTGGCCCAGTCGACGATCTCACCTTGGTGGTGGCCGGAGTGGACAGAGGCGCCGACGATCACGGCGTCGTAGTCAGCCGGCTCGACTCGTGCCGCCGAGGCGACGTCGAGGAGCTCCGCGTTCACGCCAGCGAGCTCGACGGTTTCGGCGATGCGGATCGCCACCTTCTTCGTGTGACCGTGCTTGCTGGCGCACACGACGAGGATCTTCGGCATGGTCGGCTCCCGCCTCTCGTTCGATGTGATCGGGCGAACTCTGAACGAGCGCTCGCGGCCGATCATCGGTAACAAGCCGCAAGCGATCGCGGAGAGCTCCGGCTCTCAGTCGAAACCTCCGCGCCAACGCGACCCCCGCCGGCTCGGCCCGGGGTCAGGCGTCAGCCGCCGACCCCCCGGTCGACACAGGACTGGAGTCAGCGGACCACGAGGACGTCGCACTCCGCGCGATGCACGATCTTCGAGCTGACGGATCCGATCACGATGCGCTGCATCGGATTCAGGCCCCTGGTCCCGACGATGATGAGGTCGGCGCCCTTTGCCACCTCGAGGATGGCCGTCCCGGGGTCACCCTGGCCCTCGACCACTTCGGCTTCGATCCCATGATCGGAGAGGAACGCGCGCGCCGTCTCCGCCGCGTCGTGGCCAAGCCTCGCCCCGGACGGGTCGAGGTGAGCGCCCTCCGTGATTCCGATCCTGGCGTGCGGTTCGACGGCAGTGACGACTACCACCTGATCCGCTTCACCGGCCATGTCGGCGGCGCGCTGCAAGGCGCGCTGCGCGTGGTCAGATCCGTCGAAGCCCACGACGATCTTCATTCCAGGCCCTCCCGTCGGACAGACTGCTCGAGTGAGCCGAAGACTGTACGACGATCAGCCGCCCAAACCTAACAAGACCCGGGCTCCGGCCCGCGGCTCCGAAAGGCTTTACCGCTGCCGGCGGTCGTCTCGGTGCCGACGTCCGAGTGACGCCACGGGTGCGCTCCCACGTCTTGTGGGGTGACACTATGGTGTCGGCTCGTTCTATGACCGCTCCGATAATTGCCGGCACCGACCCTGGCCGACCCGAGGAGGCGCCCCTCGCCTTCGCGGCGGAGCTCGCCCGCGTCGTCGGCGCACCGCTCTGGGTCGTCGCCGTTGTGACCGCCGACGGCCTGGGCGCCGTGCCTGTCCGGGAGCTCGCCCGGAGCCGGTTCACAGCAGCCGCGGAGGCCGTCGACGCCCGCGCCGTCGAGGTCGGTGCCGAGCCGCGCGTCGTGAGCGCCCGCTCCGCCGCCAGCGGTCTCCATGAGCTCGCCCGCGAGGAAGCGGCCTCGCTGCTCGTCGTCGGCTCGACGCATCGGGGACGGCTGGGACGGATCGTGCCGGGCGCGGTCACCGACCGCTTGCTGCACGGGTCTCCCTGTCCGGTGGCGATCGTGCCGCGCGGCTACCGGCTCGACCGACCGCTGCGCCGGATCGGTGTCGCCTTCGACGGATGGCCCGAGGCCACCGCGGCGGTCGGGGTAGCACGCGAGCTCGCTGAACGCGGGGGTCTGCGTGTCCAGGTGCTGACCGTGATGGAGTCCGGCGCGCAGCCCACCACGCCCGGCGGCCCGGCTCCGGATCCCGCCGAGCGTCGTGAGGAGCGGGCCGAGGCGGTCCTCAAGCTCGGGATGGAGCTGCTGCCGAAGGATCTGCGTGAGGAGGGCCGCGTCCTCGAGGGTGCCCCGGCCGAAGCCCTGGCGGAAGCCGCGGAGCAGCTCGACCTGCTCGTCTGCGGCTCGCGCAGCTACGGCCCGGCGCGGACCGTGCTGCTCGGCAGCGTGAGCCACGCGGTGCTGCACGAGTCCTCCCGGCCGCTGCTGGTGGTGCCGCGCGGTGCCGGCGCCAAGGCCCCGCCGAATGCGTAAGGACACTCGAAGGAGGACCGCGATGCTGCAAGGTCTCCCACCGTGCTGAGCTCGATCCTCGCCCGTGACGTCATGCACGCGCCGATCCTCACCTGCCGACCCGACACCCCGCTCGTCCAGGTGGCCGAGCTGATGGCCTCACACAAGGTCCACGCCGTCGTCGTCGACGGCATCCTCGACGATCGCCTCGTCTCGGGTTTCCTGACCGATCAGGATCTGATCCGCGCCGCGCTCAACGAGTTCGCACCCGCGAACGCCGGCCAGGCGACGCGAACCGAGGCCCTCACCGTCGATGCCGGTGACGACCTCGCGCTCGTGTCGCGGCGACTTGTCGAGCACGCGTCCTCGCACGCGATCGTAATCGAAGGCGAACGTCCGGTCGGCGTCATCTCAACGCTTGACATCGCCGCCGCGATCGCTGCGCCGTGATCGCCAGATCAGGCAACGATCTCCGTCGCGATCAGCAAGTAGACGGTGATTGACAGCAGATCCTGCATGACCGTCGCGAGCGGCCCGGATCCGAACGCCGGATCGGCACCCAGGCGCCAGAACACCCACGGGAAGATCATGGCCACCAGCGTGGCGATCGAGCAACTGGCGGCGAGTGAGAGTCCGACGGCCACGGCGACCTGCCCGTCTCCCCAGACGAGGAGGGCGAACGGGAAGAAGGCCGCCGCCATCAGGGCGCCGACGACGAGTCCCGTGGCGAGCTCGCGCAGCACCACGTCGCGTAATTCGACACCGACCGACAGTCCGCGGATGAGCACCGTCTCGGTCTGGGTTCCGACTGCGTCCGCCATGTAGACCACCGCCGGCAGGAAGAAGGCGAGCAGGACCTTCTTGTCGAGCTCTTCCTCGAATCGTCCGACGATGATCGCCGCCGCCATCGCCCCTGCGAGGCCGACGAACAGCCATGGCAGCCGGTGCCACAGGCGTCGGGGGATGGTCTCCTCCGCCGCGCTGCGCGCGCGTTCGGTCTTGGCCAGATAGCCGCCGAGACGAGCGAGATCCTCGTCGTGCTCGGCGAGCAGGACACCCAGCATCCGGTGCGGGGGGACCACGCCGACGAACCCTGCGGCCGAGTCGACGACCGCCGCGCTCGACTCGCCCCGTCTCACCATCTCCCAGGCGACCGCTTCCTGGTCGGCTTCGGGCCCGACCACCAGCGGCGTGGAGTCCATCAGGTCCGCGACGCCTTCTCCCGGCTCGGCGGCCAGCAGGCGCTCGAGCGACAGAAGACCGACGAGGGTGTCGCCGTCGAGCACGGCGACCACACCCGCGTAGTCGAAGCTGCCGCCGGTGAGCTCCTCACGCGTCTCCCTCACCGTCTGCTCCGCCCGAGCGGTGGGGACACTCGTCGTCGCATGCTCGCGAGCGACGCCGGGCTCGTGCCTATCGGACATCGCCGGGCAGGGCGACGCTTAGGCTCCTACGGGGCGTCCCGCCCCCAGCACCTCGATGCCGGGCTCGCCCGCGGTGTGTGCGACGGGCGACGCGAGCGGCAGCTCGATCGCCACGTGAGGCTCGTCGGGTACGCCGAGCAGCTCGTGCTCCTCGCGCTTGAACAGGTAGGGCGCCAGGTAACGGCCGGCCACCTTGTTCGGTGGCCACCAGAGCGCGTGCTCGGCCACCTCGCCGGGCCCGTCGCCACCGGCCACCGCGTGGCGCAGGTAGCGCTTCCGGTCCCCGGTGAGAAGAACGCCGCGCAGGACGGGGCGAAACGGCGCGGGCGTCACCGGAGCGCCGGCGCGAGCGGCCACGTCGTGGGCGACCGCGTCGGCCTGCTGCGTGGCCAGGCCGCCCTGCTTGATCGGGAAGCTCGTGCCGTCACCGGCCGCCCAGACGCCGTCGAGACCCGCGACGCGGCCGTGGGTGTCGGTGCGGATGAACCCTTCCGCGTCCGCAGGCAGCCCTGGCAGCGCAGGTCCCGCGAGCCGCGGGAGGGCGACTGCGCTCGCGACGGGGAGCGGGTCGCGTCCGGCTCCGAGCACGACGTCGTTCTGGCGGACCTCCGCCTGCGTCGATCCCACGAAGGCGATGCCGTTCGCGTCGAGCAGGGCGGCGACCTCGTCGCTTGCCGCTGGTCCGAAGAGGGCGAGCGGCCGCGGCTCCGGGGTCACGATCGTGATCTGCGTGCGCTCCATACCCGCGTCGTAGGCGGCGCCGGCGGTGAGGAGGGCGAGCTCGTAGAGCGGCAGGCTCCAGCTCGTGCCCGATGGCGCCACGAAGGCGATGCCGCGGACGTAGCCCTCCTCGAGGTCGGCGACCAGGCCGTGCAGCATCTCGTCGGTGGGGTCCTCGCCGAAGGTGATGGCGTGAGGCACCGGCACCGTCCGCGCGCCGACGGCGATCACGAGCGCGTCGTAGGCGTGCTCCGCTCCACTCTCCGCCCGTACGAGCCGGCGCTCGGTGTCCACCTCCACCACACGGTCCTGGACGAGCTCCGCGCCGAAGTCGCGGGCGATCGTCGCGAGTCGATGCTGGGTGGGGTGTCCGAGCGAGAACGGGCGTGCCGTCGCCAGTGGCCGGTAGGTGAACGATTCCTCCGGCGCCAGCAACGTGACGGCGACCCGATCGCCCGCGAGGTCGCGCAGCGCGATGAGAGCCTCGAGCGCGGCGACGCCGCCGCCGGCGATGAGCACGCGCAACGGGTTTCGTGCGGGGGACGTGGGCATGAGGCCACGATAGGCGGGCCGCGACCCTCGGGCATCCGTGGGAAGCCGGGGGGCGACGCGGGCGGACTACGGTGACGGCAAGTCCGGTGGTCAAGCACGGACGCGAGCTGCGGATCTCCCGTAGAGCGGCGCGGACGGTCCCCGATGGCAGGGCCGCGCGCGGGGCGTAGCGTCGGAGCTCCCGAGGAAGTAGGAGCCATGGCCACCGTCGCCCCCACCAGGTCACCCGTTCACCCGTCGCCGTCGCCCGTCGACGCCGCGGCTCCCGAGCGCGCGGAGCGCGAGCCAATTGGCGCCCGTTTCTGGGGGGCACTGCGCCTCGCACTGGGCTGGATCTTCCTGTGGGCGTTCTTCGACAAGTTGCTCGCACTCGGTTTCGCCACGGGCCGCGACGGCGAGACCGGCGTCGTCGACCGCTTCGGCGACGCGGCTTGGATCAACGGCGGCTCACCGACAGAGGGTTTCCTCTCCCAGGGCTTGAACACCCGCTGGTTCTTCGACGACCTCTACGCCAATCTCGCCGGCCAGGCGTGGGTCGACTGGATCTACATGCTCTCGATGGCGGTAATCGGTGTCGCGCTCATCCTCGGCATCGCGACCCGGCTGGCCGCTTTCGCGGGCATCGTCTGGATGCTCCTGTTCTACACCGCCGCGGCGGTGTGGCCCGAGAACAACCCCTTCTTGGACGACCACCTCGTGTACGCGATCGTCCTCGCCGGCATCGCTTACGTGGGAGCCGGGCGCTACTTCGGCCTCGGCCGGCGGTGGGAGCGGCTGCCCTTCGTGCAGCGGCACCCCGTCCTGCGCTGAACGCCCTAAGCCATCGGTCTCCGCCGCGCTGGAAGCATGACCTCGACCCGCGTGCCCTCACCAGGCCTCGAGATGACTCGCAGGGTGCCGCGCTCGAGCTCAACCCGCTCCCGCATGCCGGTCAAGCCGAAGCCGGTGCGGGAGGACTGAACGTCGAAGCCCCTGCCGTCGTCGGTGACGATCAGCTCGACGCGATCGTCGAGATCGCGCACCGACACGTCGATCCGGGTGGCGCCCGCGTGCTTGACGGCGTTGCCGAGGGCTTCCTGGATGATGCGATAGATCGCGGTCTCGAGCTCCGGGACGTGCCGCGACGCCGTACGCCCGGCCTCGAAACCGAAGTCGGTGGAGATCTCGATCTGTATGCCCGACGCTCGCCGCGACCGGTCCACGAGGGCCTCGAGCGCCGCCGCGATCCCGAGCTCGTCGAGCGCCACCGGCCGCAGGTCGGTGATCAGCGCCCTCAGCTGCGAGATCTCCTCGGTGGCCTGGTCTTCCGCCTGGGCGAGGACCTGGTCACGCAACGACGGGTCCACGGTGCTGCGCGCAGCGGCGAGCGAGATCTGCAGCGCGCCAAGGCCCTGGAGCGTCCCGTCGTGCAGCTCGCGCGCCCATCGGGTTCGTTCGGCCTCGGCGGCCTGTAGTCCGCGGCGCGCGCGGCCGTCCTCGGCGGTCCGCGCCGTCCATACCGCGATGGAGGCGCTCACCGCCACGGAGTCCAGGAGCCCGGCGTGCTCGGCGCGGAAGCCTCCCGACTGCTCCGGAGCGGCGACCGCCACCATCAAGCCGACATCGCGACCGCGATAACGCAGCGGCACCACCAGCGCGCTGGACTTGCACAGCTCGGCGAGCTCCGGAACCGCCCCTTCGAAGGGGTCCAGGACCTGCTCGAGAGCCTCCCGTCGCAACACCCGTTCGAAGACGGAGCCCGCGAGGGGCACCCGCCGTCCCAGGCACGCTTCGTCAACCTCACCCGCACGGGCCGCGAGCACCAGGTCATCGCCCTCGGCCAGGAGGATGACCATCGCGCGCGCCTCGATCAGCGCCCGCGCTCGCTCGACGATCATCTCGAGCACCCGGTCGAGCTGGGTCTCGACACCGATCGCCCGGGCGATGGCGACCGTCGCCTCAAGACCTCGCACTGCCTGGCCGAGGTCCTTACGGTGGCGCTCGGCCGCGTCGTAGAGCCGGGCGTTCTCGATCGCGACGGCCGCCCAGCCGGCCAGCGCGATCACCGACCGCTCGTCCTTCTCGTTGAACGTGCCGGCCGGGCTCTCGGTCAAGTAGAAGGTGCCCAACGCCTCTCCGCGGATGATGATCGGCACGCCTAGGAACGGCGTCATCTCCGGGTGGACGGCCAGGAAACCGGCCGCCGCGGCATGGTCGCCGATGTCGTCGAGCCGCAGCGGCGTCGGGTGCCCGACGAGCAGCTCGAGCAAGCCGCGACTCCTGGCGAGCTCGTCGATCGCCTCCCGCCCTCGCCGGTCACCGGCAGAGGTGAGGAAGTGCTCGAGCTCGCGGCGATCGCCATCGAGGGTGCCTACCGCAGCAAACCGTGCACCCGTCAGCTCTCGTGCCACCTCGAGCAAGCTCGAGAGCGTCGACTCGAGGTCCAGGTGCGAGACCAGGCCACGTCCGATCTCCAGCAGTCCTTCGAGCTGGTCGGATTCGCGTAGGTCTGCGCCGGAGCGGTTGCCGGTCGCCCGTGAAGCCACGGATCCAGCTTAACCGCGAGGCGATCAAGGCGGCTGGGACGCCGGAGCGGGGGTCGGCTCGCTGCGTTCGGCCCGGTCCCTGATTCCGCGGAGCATCTTCTAGCTCATCAACCGCCTCGGCGGGCTCGACGATGAGGGGAGCCCACCGTCGCACGTACGCGTAACGCTCCCGCACGAGCAGCCGCGATCCTCCCGGCTCGTCTCGGAGCGTGAACGCCCACGTGAAGTCGAATGGGGGCGCGATGTTCCCCATCGGAATCCCGCCGCGGAGGACGAGTGATCGCCCAGGCTCGAGGAAGGCCACAGCCAGGCCGAACTTCGGACCGCGCGTCGCTGCGTCGCCGCGCTACCGCGCGGGCTGCCTCTGATCGGCCGGCACCTCGCGAGGCGTCGGCCGCGGAACTTCGGTCCGGGCCGTCATCTCGTGGCCGCGAAAAGTGCTGAAGGACCAGCGTCGCCCGTCGCGCACTCGACGCCATCCGCCACGGGCGCTCCTTGGGGATGCGGCGCGCTCACCGAGCGACCAACACCGGAGTCGGGTCGTTCTCTGCCGGCACGGTGCCTGACGCCGGCCCATCCTCCACGCCCTTCGAGACCCGTCGCACGAGAATGGTCAGCCGCAACCCCGCGGCCACCAGCAGCAGGGCGCCGACGAGCACGATGAGGATGAACAGATCGGGTTGCCAGAGGAACGCGGCCTGCAACCCGAACGCCAGCGCCGGAAGCGCCACGAGCAGGACGCCCGCGGCCGCGCGCATCACTACGCCGGCGATCGCGAGCCATCGGTAGCGAGGACGCATACCCCTCCGGAGGGCGCGTGCGGCACGGACGACGGGCCAGGTGGCTGCGGCGAGCAGCGCGAGGGCGATGAGATCGAAGTACAGGTAGAAGCGATGCAACGAGGTGCCGGTATCAATTGGGTCTCCGATGAGCGCGTCGACGGCGTTGCGCTCCACGCGGTCGACCGAGGCCGGGTAGCCCGGCACCGAGAGCTCGTTGGCGGCGTTGGTGAGCGTCACGACGGCCAGGTCGCGGCGCGGGAACATGGCCATCAGGGCGCTGGAATCAGGCGCGCGCCCGGGATGCAGTTGCGCGGGCTCTGACCATGGCCCGCCGACGTACCAGCCCATCGCGTAGCGGGCATCAGCGTGGTCTGACCATGCACCCATCTTCCCCGGACGTCCAGGGGCGAGCATGGTCTCCAGCCCTCGACGCGACACGATGCGCTTCCCGCCGGCCGTGACGCCGTCTTCGAGATACATGGCGAGGTAACGGCCCATGTCCTGCGCGGAGGAGATGAGATAGCCCGCGGACTGCACGCCGGAGCGGAAGGTCGGCCCGTGGGCGGCAGCGAGGCCGAACCAATAGCGGTGCCCCCTCGCCAGCCCGGCTCGCTTCGCGGCGTCGAGGGCGACGAAGCTGTTTCTCATGCCCAGCGGCGCGAAGATGTGGCGCTGAACGTACTGCCTGTATGGTTCGCCGGAGGCTCGCTCGACGATGAGCCCAGCGAGGATGTAGTTGCCGTTGGAGTACTCGAACGCCGTCCCGGGTGGCGCGACCAGCTGTGTCTCGTTCAGCTCCCGGAGCGCTTCGAGAGCAGTGCCATCGGCCGCGCTCCTCACGGCGGGGCCGCCCGCCGTCGCGGGCAGGCCGGTGGTCTGCTGGAGCACCTGCCGCACCGTGATGCGGTCGGCCGCCCGCTGGTCGGCGAGCCGGAACTCGCGCACGTACCGGCGGGCGGGCGCGTCGAGGTCGAGTCGGCCCGCGTCGACGAGCTGCATCGCCGCCAGCGCCGTGAAGGACTTCGAGGTCGACCCGAGCAGGAACGGTGTCCGCGGCGTGACTTTGTCCCCGCCGAAGCCGCGGGCGTGCACCACGTCGGAACCGGACACGACGGCCACGGCGAAGCTGGGCATGCCTGAGCGCTGCATGCCCTCCTCGATGACGTTGTCCATCCGCTCAAGCGTGGTGCGGTCGGGTGGGCCGGCGGCGGTTGCGGGGGAGGCGACGACGATCGCGAGCAGCAGCGTGGCCAGCGCCCCGAGTACCCAGCGCACCCGTGCGCCAGAGGTTGCGGCCACGGCCAGCTCGGGATAGGGCGAAACGCTCGCAGTCATCACCGCGGCGACGCTACGCCGAGGTACAGGCGTGGACATCCGTCCAAAACGCCATCGAATGCGGGATAACTACGTAGCCCCCGCCGCTGCGGCTGACTACGGATCCAAGGGCGGTGATCGAACCGGATGGCATAGCGCTGCGCCCGCCTTAACGTCGTCGCTGCTGTGACATTTCAGCCCGGCGAAAGTACGACCATGACCAGGATCATCATCGGTGTCGACGGTTCTGAGCGATCCGAGGACGCGCTCGCCTTCGGCCGCATGCTCGCCGTGGCGAGCGGGGCGCCCGTGACCCTGGCAACTGCCTACCCGTGGGACGTTCCGACGATCTACCACGGCGTCGGTGACTACGACGACTTCTTGCGCGAGGAAGCCGAGGCGACGCTCGCGCGCCGGAGCGATCCGCTTCGCGACCTCCCCAGTGTCGAAACGCGCGCGATCCCCGATTCGTCGCCGGCCCGTGCGCTGCAGCAGCTCGCCGAGGAACAGGACGCCGGCATCATCGTCCTCGGCTCGAGCCATCGCGGGCGGCTCGGCCGGGTCCTTCCCGGAAGCACCGCGGAGCGCCTCCTCCACGGTGCTCCATGCCCGGTCGCCGTGGTTCCCAACGGGTTCCGGACCGAGCCGGAGCCGTTCGGGGTGATCGCCTGTGGCTGGGACGCCACGCCGGCGTCTGACGCCGCGCTCGTCGCTGCCGAAGACCTTGCGCGGATCACGTCGGGCTCGCTGCGCGTGATCCGCGTCCACGAGCGACACCACTCCTACGCGTATCCGGCCGCGATGAGTGCGGGGTACGTCAGGCTGCTGGAAGAAGTGCCCTCCAGCGCGCGGCAGGAACTCGAGGACCGCGTGGCGCATCTCGCCGCGAGCGTCGGCGCTGAGGCGACGTTCGTCGTGGGCAACGCCGGCGAAGCGCTGGTCGGGATCTCCGAGCGCGTCGACCTCATGGTCGTCGGCTCACGCGGCTACGCTCCGCTCCAGGCGGTGCTGCTGGGCGCCGTATCGGGCAAGGTGATCCGCGGGGCCGCGTGTCCGGTGATCGTCGTCCCCCGCGGTGCGAGCACGAGCGCCGCGTCCGTGTTCGCGTCCGTCGCACATGAGCACGCCTAGACGAGCTCCACGGAGCCCACGGGCGCTCGGGGCCTTGGCCTTCCGCGTCGCGCACGCTGCCATAGCAGCGGCGTTCCTGCTCGCCATCGGGTACGTCTGGTGGTGTGCGCTGAGCGGCCGCCGCGGTCCACTGCTGCACGTCGCCGTCGGCGCGCTCGCCGGTGAAGGGGCACTCGTGGTGGCCAACCATGGAGACTGCCCGCTCGGCGGCGTGCAGGAGCGTCTTGGCGATCCCGTCCCCCTGTTCGAGCTGGCCCTCTCGCCGCGCGCGGCAAAGCGCGCGGTGCCGGTCTTGGGCGCGGTCACCGGCGTCGGCTTCGCGGCCCTGGCGGTGCTTCGGCCGGGCACGTAGTTTCCCCGATCAGACCGCGGCCGAGAACGGATGTGCACTGCTTGCGGTCCGGGTAGCGTCGCCCACGCAGCGGTCGCGCGTGCGCGCGACCGCTGCCACAACCAATAAAGGAGCATCCCATGATCCTCATCGCGTACGACGGCTCGGCTGACGCGCAGGCTGCCATCGACCACATCGCCACCCTGACGCCTGGAGCCTCGGCGACGGTGCTCTCGGTCTGGAAGTCCTTCGAGCCGAGCCTCGACTACCACGGGGGGCTTGCCGGAGCCTTCAACTACAGCGGTCCGCTCGGCCACGCGCCGCAGGAGGACCGCGCCGAGTGGGACGACACCCTCGAGTCGGCCGCCCGCACGAAGGCGACCGCGGGCGCCGAGCAGGCGACGCGAGCTGGACTCCAGGCGACACCTCGGGTCGCCAAGGAGCGCTCGAGCACCGCAGACGCGATCATCGACGTGGCAGACGAGCTCGACGCGTCCGCGATCGTCCTCGGCAGCCGCGGGCTGACGGGCGCGAAGTCATGGTTCACGGGCAGCGTGTCGCACGCCACCCTGCAGCACGCCGACCGGACGGTGATCATCGTCCCCTCCGCTGAGGTGGCCGGCAAGCGCGCGGAGCACCGGCGCCAGTTCGCCGAGGCGGGCCAGGGCTCCGCGGCCTAGCCATCGCCGTCCAGGGCTCGACGGGCTCGCGACGCGCTGAGCCGCGCGGCTTGCGTTGGCTGAGCTCCTCGTCCTCTTCGGTCTCGGGTCGCTGACCGCGCTCGCCTGCGGGCTGGGTGCGATCCCGGTCTTCGTACTCGGTGAGCGGGTCAAGCGCTGGCAGCCCTTGCTCTGGGGGCTCGCGGCGGGGCTCATGACGCTGGCCTCGATCGTCGGCCTGCTCCTGCCGGCGCTCGAGGAGGGCGAACCGGTCGCGGTAGGGGGCGGACTGGCGGCAGGAGTCGCCTTCCTGCTGCTCACGCGCCGGGCGCTCGCCGGGCGCGACGTGCACGTCGGACGGCTCCACGGGGCCGGCGTCCGCCGCAGCCTGCTCGTCTTCATCGTGCTGCTCGTGCACAGCCTGCCGGAGGGCTTCGCCATCGGCACCGCGTATGCCTCCGAGCGCGTGGGTCTCGGCGTGTTCGTGATCCTCGCGATCGCGCTCCAGAACGTCCCGGAGGGCACGAGCGTCGCGATTCCGATGCGCGCGGCCGGCTTCACGCCCGTCCAGCAGTTCTGGGCCGCGGTCGCCACCAGCGCACCCCAGCCGTTCGGAGCGGTCATCGCGTTCGTGCTGGTCGAGCTCATCGACGGGTTGCTGCCGGCGTCCTTTGCCTTCGCGGGCGGAGCGATGCTCGCGCTGGTGGTCGTCGAGCTGCTTCCCCAGGCCTTCACGCCCGCGACCTGGCGCTCGGCGCTGGCCGGATTCACCGCCGGGGCCGCGCTGATGCTGGCGCTCAGCGCCGTCCTCGGCGTCTGACGGATCGACCTTCCCGACGAGCGTAGTTTCAGCGACGCAGCAACGGCTATCGACGTCGGAGAGGCGCGTTATGGCCTGCGCATACTCCTCCCCGCCGCTCCGATCTGCGTGATCAACTCGTATGCGCTACCCGGGCGGCCGCTCGGGCTCGCGCCGCTTGCCCTCCGCGGTCGCCCAACCGCGCAGGTACGCCGCCATCCGCTGCACGGCCTCCTCCTCGGTGTCGTGGCGTGAGACCGGCCGGTCGTGCGCGCGCAGCATGATGCGGTAGCCACCCGCGGGGCCGGGCTCGACGAAGAACGGCGGTTGCGGCTCGATCGGAATCCGCTCCATGGTCCCACCACTTCCGGATTGCGGAAACCGTAGTTCCCCGGAGAACTCGGTGCCGTGGCTACTGGCTCACAGTCCGCTACGTGGGCGCGCGTCGCAGCGCACACCCACGATGTCGCCCGCCGGGTCGAACTCGAGGCGGACCGCTGCGCGCCTCGAGCCGACCTGCGTGCTCACTTCTATCTCGCCCGCGTCGAGCTCGCGCCATTCGAGCTGCGGGTTCGCGAGCAGTGCGTGCGGTGCCCAGACCATCTCGGCCAGGTACCGCTGTGCCTCGCCCACCGACACCTCCGGTCCGGTGGCCCGCTGCACCCGGACCCGGCCGAAGAGCCGCACCTCGAGTGCTCCTTCGCCGTCGGCGAAGCCGTCCTTACCGCCAGCCACACGAGCCGGGCGAGGCGGAAGCGCGCCTGCCACGTGAAGCCGACGGCCTCGACGTCGAAGTCCTCGACGGCGGTGAACGCGAGCGGCCGGCGCCCGGCTTGAGCCACATCTCCCCCGTCTGGATGACGCGAACTGCGCGGACGGCGGGAACGCTCCTGGAGACGGCCCGTTCGGCGTAGCGGCGTATCCTCGGCGGAACCTCCCGCGTCATCGTGCGAACCCGGCCGCTGGACTGACGCAAGCTTCGCGACGAGCTCGACCGAGGACGCTAGACCTCGACGAGCCCGTGGTCGAGCGCGTAGCGCACGAGCTCGGCGCGGCTGTTCCGGCGAGTCTTCTGCTGGATGTGCGCACGGTGCGACTCGATCGTGCGCACCGACAGGAACAGCCGGCCGGCGATCTTCGCGTTCGTGTGGCCGAGCGCGATCAGGCTCAGGATCTCGACCTCGCGGTCGGTCAGGTCGTCCGGCGGTCCTTCGGGTGTTGACTCGGCCGCCATGCGGGCGCCGAGCGCCGGGCTGAGGTAGGTCCCCCCCGACGCCACGGTGCGGATGGCGAGCACCAGCTCGGCGGCCGCGGCCTCCTTGAGGACGTAGGCGCTGGCGCCTACCTGCAGCGCTTGGCGTGCGAAGGCCGGCGCATCCTGCATCGTCAGCACGACGATGTGCGTCGACGGTGATTCCTCGAGCATCGCGGGAATCGCCGCGAGACTCGAGTCCCCGGGCATGTTGAGGTCGAGCACCAACACGTCGGGACGTCGCGCGCGAACGTAGCGCCGTGCGTCGGGGACGTTGCCCGCCTCCGCGACGACGTGCCATCCGGCCTCCCGTTCGAGCACGAGGCGCAAGCCGCTGCGAACGACTGCGTGGTCATCGGCGAGGACGACCTTAAGCGCGTCGGCCGGGTCGCTGCTGGGCTGCTCGGTGAGAGCATGCTCGTGCACGTGTTCACAGTAGGGCGCCGGCGTGGCCACCGCGTCCGCAGCCGACCGCGGGTCGCTGCCGAAAAACTACTGAGCGGCGTGGCCCGAATCCGGCGCCCTAGCGGCGCTCTGAAGACCGCCACGCCATCGCTACCGACAGTCGACGTGCGCCCGCCGGCAGAGGGAGCCAATCGCACGGTCGCCTCGGTGACACAGGCTCGGGCGTGTGGTAGCAATGACGTTGAAGCAGGAAGCGCAACGGTCCGGCGAGCCTCGAGTGAGGAGGATCAGCGGTGCAGACTCCCAGGCGACGGGAGCTGCTGGTATCCAAGGGCTGGGTTCAGGCCGTTGCGCTGGTGCTCCTCTTCGGCTTCTTCGTTCTTGGGCTCCTCGCGTACCGCACCTATCAAGCGAAGCCGCCTACGCCGCAACGTGTGGTGGACCCGCAGGCCCGGATCCTCTACACCGCGAAGGACATCTCGAAGGGCCAGCAGGTCTTCCTCCACAACGGGCTCATGGAGTACGGCTCAGTGTTCGGCCACGGTGCCTACCTCGGCCCGGACTACACGGCGGACTACCTCCGCCGCTCCTCGGACTTCGTCAAGCGCGCTTACGGCGGCTCAGCCTCGGACTCGGCGGCTCGCCGGACGATCCGGGACTTCCGTACCAACCGGTTGGACGAGCAGACTGGCACGCTGACCCTGACCGCTCCGCAGGCGCAGGCTCACGAGCGGCTCATCGGCCACTACTCGCGCTTCTTCTCCGAGCCGACCACGAGGCACGGGCTGCGCAAGAAGGCGATCGACGATCCGCAGGATCTGCGCCGGCTGACCGCGTTCTTCGCTTGGACGGCGTGGGCGGGCTCGACCGAGCGGCCGGGCAAGGACTACACCTACACGAACAACTGGCCGCCCGAGCCGCGCGTCGACAACAAGCCGACGGCCAACGTGGTCGTCTGGTCGGTGCTCTCACTGATCGCGCTTCTCGGTGGTATCGGCCTGCTGTTCGGCGCCTTCGGGCGCTGGGGGTTCCTCGGCTGGCACGGGCGGGAGCAGGCGAAGCTGTCGTTTCGCGCGCCCGGCGATGTCGCACTCACCCCCGCCCAGCGCGCGTGCGGGTGGTTCTTCTTCGTGATGGCCGCGCTGTTCTTGATCCAGACCTTCGTCGGCGCGGCCTCGGAGCACTACCGGGCGGAGATCGACGGCTTCTTCGGCTTTGATCTCGCCGCGATCTTCCCGTACAACCTGATGCGCACGTGGCACGTCCAGCTCGCGTTGTTCTGGGTGTCGACGTCGTTCGTTGCCGCCGGCATCTTCCTCGCACCGATGATCGCCCGGCGCGAGCCCAAGCACCAAGGCAAGCTGGCCTTCGCACTGCTCGGAGCGCTCACCATCGTGGTCCTCGGGACGCTGATCGGCTCATTCATCGGCATCCACGGGGTCCTTGAGGACGGAGCGTCGAACTGGTTCGGGCTCCAGGGTTTCGAGTACCTCGACCTGGCCCGGATCTGGCAGGTGCTGCTGTCCGTCGGGCTCTGCTTCTGGGTCTTCATGCTCTGGCGCGTCCTGCGCCGGCGCCTCGCGAGCGAGCACCCGGGGAACATGCCATGGCTGTTCTTCCTGGCCGCGTGCGCGATCCCCGCCTTCTACGCCGTCGGGCTGATCGCCCGCACTGGCGACCATTTCACGGTCACGGAGTTCTGGCGCTTCATGGTCGTGCACCTGTGGGTCGAGGACTTCCTCGAGCTGTTCACCACCGTGATGGTCGCCTACATGTTCGTGCTGCTCGGCGTGGTGCGCGAGAAGGTCGCCCTGACCGTGATCCTGCTCGACATCATCCTCTACTCAGCCGGCGGAATGATCGGCACGATGCACCACCTCTACTTCTCCGGCGAGCCCGCCGAGCACATGGCCCTCGGCGCGTTCTTCTCGGCCGCCGAGGTTCTCCCGCTCACTTTCCTGACCGTCGAGGCGTGGAGCTTCCTGCAACTCGGCGCCGCCCAGGAGTCGCAGTCGAAGACACCCTTCCCACACCGCTGGGCGGTGATGTTCCTGGTCGCCGTCGGGTTCTGGAACTTCCTCGGCGCCGGCATCTTCGGTTTCCTGGTCAACCTGCCGGTGGTCTCCTACTTCGAGATCGGCACGGCGCTGACCGCCAACCACGCCCACGCGGCGATGATGGGCGTCTACGGGATGCTCGCGCTCGGCCTGGCCATGTTCTGCCTGCGCTACCTCATCCCCGCCGACCGCTGGCCCGAGAAGTGGGCCCGGATCTCGTTCTGGGCGACGAACATCGGCCTGGCCTGGATGTGCTTCGCGACACTCCTGCCTCTCGGCATCCTGCAGCTCTACGAGTCAGTCAACCACGGCTACTTCGAGGCCCGCGAACTCGACTACCTCACCAGCGACACCAACCGACTGATCGAGTGGCTGCGAATGCCCGGCGACATCATCTTCATCCTGGGTGGCGCGCTCCCGGCGCTCTACATCGCCTACCTCGGCGTCCGCCATACGGTCAAGCGCGTCACCCTGGAAGAGCCCGACGACATCCTCTTCACCGAGATCAACCAACCCGACCATCTGCCCTCGATGAGCGACGACGAGGCCGCTGCCGCCAGGCTCACATGAGCCGAGAGGTCATCCTCGCCGCCGGATACGGCAACTTCCTCCTGCTGGCCGCGGCGGTGATCGAGTGGCTCTCGGCGCACACCCACAGGCGCTCACTGCGCTATCGCACCGCCGGCTTCACCTACGACCCAACACACGACCACTGGGAGTGCCCGGAGAACCAGTACCTCCGGCCGCACGAGTACGACGCCGATCGACGCCTCGTCCGCTACAAGGCCAAAGCTCACGTCTGCAACGGCTGCGCTCGCAAGGCCGCCTGCACGGACTCCGACAGCGGACGAGAAGTCGTGCGCCCGCTCGACCCTTGGCCGCATTCCGAAGCTGGGCGCTTCCACCGCGGTCTGTCGCTGCTGCTGACAGCGCTCGCGGTCTTTATCATGACGAGTGCACTGGTCCGGCATCACGAGCCGTCCGAGGCGCTCCTGTTGCTGGGACTACTCGCGGTCGCTGCTGTCGTCGGCCGCTGGCTCCTGCGCGACTTCCGCGCCCACCCGGCCAACTTCCCTGCGAGCGCGGCGTATGGGCAGCGGATCCCGCCGGCAAGAGCCGCCGGGCGCCGTGCGCCGAACCGCTGGGGCTCATAGCGAGCGAGCGCGCTCGGCTTGAGCAAGCGCGTCCGTCACACGCCGATCCGGGCATGCGGATCTCAACGTGCTCTACGTGACGGGCCCCGGTCAGGCGGTCCTGGACTGGTCGCCAACACCTATCTGGAGGGGACCTACAGCGAGGTCTACCCGCACATCGGCCGCGACGAGGATGCTGTGCCGGCAGTTCTCGTTCCCGGGCGGCGTCCCGAGCCACGTCGCGCCCGAGACTCCGGGCTCGATCCACGAGGGCGGGGAGCTCGGCTGCGCGCTACGCCGCCGCAACCACCCGAACCTCCACGTCCGTGACTTCAAAAGAGGAGGGAACCGCCACGACGCCGTTCGAGATTCTCATGCTCAACGACCTGGACTGGTTCCATCTGGTCATGGAACGTCATCGATCGCGTCCCGAAGCTCGGGTCCCGCGCCGCCGCCCTGCGCCAGTCGATGGACGACGAACGTCTGCGCCATCGCGCCTACACCCAGGAGACGGGCGACGATGCCCCCGACGTCCGCGATTGGACGTGGCCGGGCACGCCCCGCGGAGTCCCGGCCTGACCTCGCACCTCACGGCGGCCTGCCGGCGTGATGCAACGCATGACGTGGCACTGAAAGGGACTCGCCGCGGGGCCGCCGCGGCGTTACCCTTTGCCTGCAGTGACGCTGGAGGGATGGATCTTCATGGTCGGTCTGCGCGTCTTCGACATCGGCGCGCTGATCGTGTGGCTGGTGTGGTTCTTCAAGCTGCGCGACGACGACGATGACGAGGGGGGCGACGACGGCGGCCACGGCGGCGCCCCTGCGGAACCGCCGCCGGGCGACGGCGGCGGGCTGACGCTCCCGCTGCCGGACGCCGAGCCGTGGCCCACGCGCCGGCGCGACCACGGCGGCGACCGGGCGCCCGCCACCGCGCCCGCGCACCGGCCGGCACGGCCGCGGACGCCTGCCCGGCCACGCGTCCCCGCGCGGCGCTGAGCACCGGGCTAACACGCGGCGGGCCAAGTCTGATCTGATTGGGCACCCGACGTCGATTTCTCCAGGAGGACGCGCCATGGCTCGATGGACGCCCGACCCGAGCTTCTACCCCTCGCCGGCCGCGGCAGCCGGCGCACCCCCGGAGACTGTCGCCTACGTCGCCACGCTGAACGTCTCGAGCAACGGCGACGCACGCCCCGACGCGCTGACCGTCCTCGACCTCGAACCGGGCTCGCCCACCTACGGCCAGCTCGTCGGCCGGCTCGACATGCCCAACGTCGGCGACGAGCTGCACCACTTCGGCTGGAACGCGTGCTCCTCGGCGCTGTGCCCGTGGGCGCCCCACCCGCACGTCGAGCGCCGCTACCTGCTCGTGCCCGGGCTGCGCTCGTCGCGCATCCACGTCGTCGACGTCAAGGACGACCCGCACGCGCCGCGGATCACCAAGGTCATCGAGGCCGAGGAGATCGCCGGCAAGGCGGGCTACAGCCGCCCCCACACCGTCCACTGCGGGCCCGACGGCATCTACGTCTCCGCGCTCGGGGCGCCGGACGGTGACGCGCCGGGCGGCATCTTCCTGCTCGACCACGAGTCCTTCGCCGTCAAGGGGCGCTGGGAGGTCGACCGCGGTCCGCAGGAGCTCGCCTACGACTTCTGGTGGCACCTCAACCAGGGGACCGTCATCACGAGCGAGTGGGGAACGCCCAACATGGTCGAGGGCGGCCTGGTCGGCGAGCTGCTGCTCGGCAACCAGTACGGGCACAAGCTGCATATCTGGGACCTCGACAAGCGCTCCCACGTCCAGGAGATCGACCTCGGTGCCGAGCATCAGATGGTGCTCGAGTTGCGCCCCGCGCACGATCCCGCCAAGGAGTACGGCTTCGTCGGCGTGGTCACCTCGACCGCTGACCTGTCGGCGTCCGTGTGGCTGTGGAACCGCACGGACGACGGCACGGTGAGCGCCGAGAAGGTGATCACCATCCCGGCCGAGCCGGCCGAGGCGGACCTGCTGCCGGAGCTGCTCAAGCCCTTCGGCGCGGTGCCGCCGCTGGTCACCGACATCTCGCTCTCGGTCGACGACCGCTTCCTGCTGGTCTCCTGCTGGGGCACCGGCGAGCTCAAGCGCTACGACGTGTCGGATCCGCGGGCGCCGCGCGAGACCGGCTCGGTCCGGCTCGGCGGCATCGTGCACCGCACGGCGCACCCGGCTTCCGGGCCGCTCAACGGCGGGCCGCAGATGGTCGAGGTCTCGCGCGACGGCAAGCGGGTGTACCTCACCAACTCGCTGTACGCGGCGTGGGACGCGCAGTTCTACCCCGAAGGCCTCGACGGCTGGCTGGTCAAGCTCGACGCGACCGACGACGGCGGGCTCCAGCTCGACCCCGGGGTGTTCGTGAGCTACAGCGGCGAGCGGCCGCACCAGATCCGGCTCGGCGACGGCGACGCCTCCTCGGACTCGTACTGCTTCCCGGACTCGTGAGCGCGGAGGCCCGCCGGTGAGCCCCGAGCTCTGGCCGTGGGTGCTGATCGTCCTGCTGGGCGCCTATCACGGGCTCAACCCCGCGATGGGCTGGCTGTTCGCGGTCGCGCTCGGGATGCAGGAGCGCGACCGCGGCGCGGTGCTGCGGGCGCTGCCGCCGATCGCGATCGGCCACGAGCTCTCGCTGGCGCTCGTCGTCGGGCTCGTGCTCGGCCTTGGCGTGGTGACCGACGCATCGGCGCTGCGCGTGGGTGCCGGGATCGCGCTCGTCGCCTTCGGGATCTTCCGCTTCGCCAAGCCGCGCGCGCATCCGCGATGGACGAAGCTGCGCGTCACCAAGCGCGAGCTGACGTGGTGGTCCTTCCTGATGTCCAGCGCCCACGGCGCCGGCCTGATGGTGGCGCCCGTCGTGCTCGGCCTGGAGGCGACGCGCGACGGCGCCGAGCACGATCACGCGCTCGAGCACGTGGGGATGTTCGCGGGCTCGCTGCCGGCGAGCGGCCTGGCGCTGCTGCTCCACGTCGGCGCGATGGTGCTGGTCGCCGGGACGATCGCGGTCGTCGTCTACCAGTACGTCGGCGTCGCGGTGCTGCGCAAGGCGTGGATCAACCTCGACTGGGTGTGGGCTGGAGCGTTCGTGCTCGCGGGGGTCATCACGCTGGTGAGTTGAGCGGCGGCAGGTAGCCTCAGATCTGTGAGCGCCTCTCCGGCCCCGCCGCCCGTCAAGCCGCGCCTGCGCGGCGTCTCACACCAGTGGGCCGCGGTCGGCGCGCTGGTGGCGGGCGTCGCGCTGGTGCTCGCCGCGCCGTCCGGCCGCGCCTCGCTGGCCGCGGGCATCTACGCCGCCAGCATGGTGACGCTGTTCGCCACCAGCGCGATCTACCACCGCGTGGACTGGCGCAGCGTGCGCGCCCGCCGCGGCATGCGCCACCTCGACCACGCGGCGATCTTCGTGCTGATCGCCGGGACCTACACGCCGTTCGCGCTGCTGGTCATCGACGGCTGGGCCGGGACGGCGATGCTCGTCGTCGTGTGGGCCGGCGCGCTGGCCGGGATCCTGCGCGAGCTGGCCTGGAGCTCGGCGCCGCGCTGGCTGGGGATCGCGACCTACGTGGCACTCGGCTGGGTCGCGGTGCTCATCTCCCCTCGTCTGGTGGACGCGCTGGGCTGGAGCGTGCTCGGCGTGCTCGCCGGCGGGGTGCTCTACACGGCGGGCGCGATCGTCTACGCCCGCCGCCGGCCCGACCCCTGGCCGACCGCCTTCGGCTACCACGAGGTCTTCCACGCGCTCGTGATCGCCGCGGCTGCGGTGCAGTTCGCGGTCGTCGCCTTCGCGGTGGTGCCCGAAGGCTAGGAGAGCACCTCGACGGTGAAGCCGCCGGGGGCGCTGAAGTAGAAGGTCCACGAGCCGTGCTGGCGGCTCGGTGGCTCGACGTCGTAGCCGTCGTCGGCGAGCTGCCGGTTGATCGCCTCGACGTGCGCCTCGCTCGGCTGGATGAAGCCGATGTGGAACGTCTTCGGGTACTGCACGACGTTGTCGCGCCCGGCGCCGATGAGCGTGAGCACCAGGTCGTCGTCGTCGAAGAGCACGTCGAAGTTCTTCATGCCGCCGTCCATCGGGCGCAGTCCGAAGTGCTTGGCGAGGAAGCTGCGGGCGGCAGGCACGTCGTCGACGGTGAGGTTCAGGTGGTTGAGCTTCATGCGGTGACGGCCCCTCATTCCTGTAGTCTGACAGTTGCCTGTCAATCCTAGCCGGATTCGACAGGCGCCTGTCGAGATGCGCTCTGAGGTGACCACGACAACCGAAGCCGAGGCGGCGTTCACCCGTCTGACCCTGCTCGTCTTCCGCCTCAACGGGCTGCTGCTCGAGGCCGGCGACCGCCTGGCGGCACCGGTCGGGCAGACGAGCGCGCGCTGGCAGGTCATGGGCGTCGTCGACCACGGCCCGCTCACCGTCGCGGCGGTGGCACGGGAGATGGGTCTACGCCGCCAGAGCGTGCAGCGCACGGCGGACCTGCTGGTGGCCGACGGGATCGCCGCCTACACGGAGAACCCCGCCGACCGGCGGGCCAAGCTGGTGTCGCTGACGCCGGCGGGGCGCCGCGCGCTGCGGGTCATCGAAGCGGCCCAGCGCGGCTGGGCCCAGGACGTCGGCAAGGCCGTCGGTGCGGCGGAGCTCGACGCGGCCGCGAGCGCGTTCGAGCGGGTCGTCGCCCAGCTCGAATCCGAGCGTTGACGCGCCACGTCCATCGAGTGATACGAGAAACTCTCGGATATGAGGCACTTCTCGTACCGGCTGACGGATAGCCGCGTCGGCAAGGACCCGCACGGCCTTACCAGCGGGGTTCAGCCCGGCCGGTACCACGTGACCGCGTTGTCGTGCAGCGCGAGCCGCGCTCCCTCCTCCCCCAGCACGTTGCGCACCAACCGCAGATCGTCGACCTCGAACGGCCGCGGCGAGCGCGTCCCCGGCAGGTCGGTGCCGAACAACAGCGCGCCAGGGTCTACGTCAGCAATCGCCCGCAGCGCCGCCGCCACGTCCAGCTCGACGCGGCCGAACCCGCTCGCCTTGACCTTCACCCCCGCCGCGACGAGCCGCAGCAGGCTCGGCAGGCCGCCGGAGTCCATCCCCAGGTGGTCGATGCTCACGCGCGGCAGCGCGGCGAGCCGCTCCTCGAGCGCCGGCAGCTCGCGGCCGTCCAGGTAGAGCTCGACGTGCCAGCCGGCGAGCGCCCACACCCGCGCAGCCACGGCCTCGAGCGAGCCAAGGCGATCCGCGCCCCCTCGAAGCAGGTTGAACCGCACCGCCCGCACGCCCCCGTCGTGAAGTGAGCGCAGCTCGTCATCAGTCGCGTCGCGAGGCAGGTCCATGACCCCGACGAACCCCGGCCCGAGCTCGCTCAGCGCGGCCAGGAGATAGGACTGGTCGGTGCCCTGAAAGGAGCCCGTGACGACGGCGCCGCCGACGACGCCCAGGCCGGCCGTGCGGGCGCGGTAGTCGTCCACCGTGAACGGCTCGGGCGCGTAGCCCGCGTCGCCCGCGAGCGGGAAGCGCGGGTCGACGACGTGCAGGTGCGCGTCGAAGACCGCGCCGCCAGTCACGGGCGTCCCGCCGCGCGGAGCGCCCGCAGCTGCTGGTCGACCGCCGCGGTGGTGCGCTTGGCGTCGCCGGTCGCCAGCAGGTCGAGCAGCGCCCCGCGCAGCAGCGCGAGCACGGCGCTGCGCTCGGCAGCGCCGTCGGCGGACGCGCGCCGGCCCGGCGTCTGCGCGGCGCCCAGCAGCTCGAGCCAGTCCTCGACGCTCGCCCGCGCGAAGCCCGCCCACGGGCCATCGGGCTCGACCAGCGAGCGGGCGTAGGCCTCGACCCACAGGACGAGCACGCCGCGGTGCGCCTCGACGGCGAGCCAGCGCCACACCTCGCCCGCGGCGAGCGCGAGGTCCTCGCCGGCGGCCGTCGCCCGCAGGCCGGCCAGCAGCTCCAGCTCGTCGGTGCGCGAGCGCGCGAGCAGCGCCCGCACGAGCCCCTCCTTGCTGCCGAACAGGAAGAGCAGCACGCGCGGGCTCGAGCCCACCGCGCGCGCCAGCGGCCGCAGCGACAGGCCGGCCAGCCCGTGCTCGAGGGCGTACGCGTAGGCGAGCTCGAGCAGCTCGTCGCGGCGGGCGGAGACGGCGGGGGCGGCGTCGGCGGCCACGAAACGGTAGCCTACTGAAACGTGTGTTTCAGTAACGCCGTCATCCGTCCGCTGGGCCTGCCGGGCGACCTGGGCTGGGTCGTCATGGCCCACGGCGAGGTCTACGCGGAGGAGTTCGGCTGGGACCCGACCTTCGAGGCGCTCGTCGCCAGCATCGCCGGTGCGTTCGGCGCCGGGCACGACCCCGGGCGCGAGGCCGCGTGGATCGCAGAGCTCGGCGGTCGCCGGGTCGGGTGCGTGTTCTGCGTCACCGACGAGGAGGCGCCCGAGGCGGCGCGGCTGCGAATCCTGCTCGTCCACCCGGACGGCCGCGGGCACGGCCTCGGCGGGCGGCTGGTGGACGCGTGCGTCGCCTTCGCCCGGTCGGCCGGCTACGCGCGGCTGCGCTTGTGGACGAACCATCCGCTCGCCGCCGCCCGGCGCATCTACCTCGCGCGCGGCTTCAGGCTGACGGCGGAGGAGCCTCATCGCAGCTTCGGCGCCGAGCTCGTCGGCCAGACCTACGAGCTCGAGCTCGCGCCCGGCGCGCCCGGTCGTATCGTCGGCGCATGACCCGCTCCTACGTGGTGACCGGCGGGGCGCAGGGGATCGGCCGGGCGATCGCCGAGCGCCTGGCGACCGACGGTCACGTCGTCGTGCTCGACCGTGACGGCGACGAGGCGGCGTGGACGCGCGGGCACGGCGCGATTACGGTTCTCGCCGGCGACGCGGGCGACGAGGCCGACACCGAGCGCGCCGCGGACGCCGCCGGGCGCGCCGGCCCGCTGGCCGGCTGGGTCAACAACGCCGCCGTCTTCCGCGACGCGTCGCTGCACACCGTGCCGGCGCACGAGGTCGTGGACCTGATCGCGCTCAACCTCGGGCTCGCGGTGACCGGCTGCGCCACGGCGGTCCGGCGGTTCCTCGCCGCGGGGACGCCGGGCGCGATCGTCAACGTCTCCTCCCACCAGGCCCAGCGCGCCGTCCCGGGCGCCCTGCCCTACGCGACCGCCAAGGCGGCGGTCGAGGGGCTCACGCGGGCGCTGGCGGTCGACTACGGCCCGCGCGGGATCCGCACCAACGCCGTCGCCCTCGGGTCGATCGCGACCGCCCGCAGCGACGCGCTGCTCGCGACCCGCCCGGACGCCGCCGAGGAGCTGCGGCGCCTGCATCCGCTCGGCCGGGCCGGTCGGCCCGAGGAGGTCGCCGCGGTCGTCGCCCACCTGCTCTCCGACGAGGCCGCCTTCGTCAACGGCGCGATCGTCCCGGTCGACGGCGGGCGCGGCGCGCTCGGCCAGGATCCCGAGGCGCGGCCGGCCTGACCGGCGGGTGCGTCCGCGCCCGGATCACGCGCAGCGCGCTAAGAGCGTCACCTTTCGGTGAACCTGTCACCAAAAGCGATGCATCGGTTCCCGACGTGTCGTAGTGTTGGCGCATTGCCACCCAGGAGGTGATCCGTCGATGAGCGCTGTCAGCCACAGCGGACGCACGACATCCCAGGACGAGTCAGAGGCCGCGGAGGAGATCCGCCGCCTGTTCGAGCGCTACCGCGAGATGGCCGCGCGCAACGCGCCGCGGACGACCAAGCGGTTCACGCGCGTGACCACGCCGCAGAAGCTGCGCACCCCTGCCAAGGAGCCGGGCCGCTTCACCCGCTGAGCCACCCTCAGGCGAGCAGCAGCGCGAGCGCCGCCGGACCGGCGGCCGCGACGACGATCGCGAGGACCGCCAGCACGAGCACCGCGGCGCGCGCCGACGCCTGCGCGGTGGAGGTGGTGCTCGGGACGGTTGACATGCCCTGATGATCGGCGAGCAGGCGGGCCGGCTCGCTGGGGATGCCAGGCGTCCCGGGGTGCGGCAGGCCGCACCGCGAGCTTCATCGGCTCAGCGGACGCGGCGCGCCGGCGTGCGCAGCTGCGCCCGGGCGAACTCGGCCATCCCGGCCTCGAACGCTTCCTCCGCGGCGAACCCGAGCCGCTCGGCCGCCATCTCGGGCGCTGCGAAGACGTGGCGGACGTCGCCCGCGCGCCACTGGCCGGTCACCCGCGGCTCGAGGCCGGTGCCCGCCGCCCGTGCGAGCGCCGCGGCCATGTCCCCCACCGTGCGCGGCGTCCCGCTGCAGACGTTCAGCGCGCCGGTGGCCGGCTCGCCGGCGGTCAACGCGAGCACGTTGGCCCGCGCGACGTCGCGGACGTGGACGAAGTCGCGCCGCTGGGCGCCGTCCTCGAAGACGGCAGGCGCCTCCCCCGCCTCCAGGCTCGAGCGGAAGATGCTCGCGACCCCGGCGTAGGGCGTGTCGCGGGGCATCCGCGGTCCGTAGACGTTGTGGTAGCGCAGCGCGGTCACGGGCACGCCGCTCTCGCGGCCGTAGGCGGCGCACAGGTGCTCTTGGGCGAGCTTGGTCGCGGCGTAGACGTTGCGCGGGTCGGCCGGCGCGTCCTCTGGGACGGCACGCGGCTCGAGCGGCGCGTCGCAGACGGGGCAGGGTGGCTCGAAGCGCCCGGCGTCGAGGTCCTGCGGCCGGCGCGGCCCCGGGCGCACGATGCCGTGGCGCGGACAGGCGTAGCGCCCCTCGCCGTAGACGACCATGCTCGAGGCGAGCACGAGACGACCGGTGAAGCCCTCGCGCGAGAGCGCCCGTAGGAGCACGGCCGTGGCGAAGTCGTTGTGGCCGACGTACTCGGTGACGTCGTCGAAGTCGGTCCCCAGGCCGACCATCGCGGCCTGGTGGCAGACCGCGCCGGCCCCGGCGACGCACCGAGCGGCCACCTCGGGATCGCGCAGGTCCCCGTCGATCCACTCGGCCCGCGGATGCAGGTAGTCCGGGCGCTCGCCGTGGGCGGCGGGCAGCAGCGCGTCGACCGCGCGGACGTCCAGCCCGCGCTCGATCAGCGCGTCGACGACGTGGGAGCCGATGAAGCCGGCGCCGCCGGTGACGAGCACGGGTCCGTCCATGGGAGCGGGCACGGTAGCGGCCACGCGCCCGGCCTGAGTGGTGAGCGTCACCTGATCGAATAGAACTCCCTCCGGTGCGCGAGGTCGTTCTCCCGGTGCTCGATGAGCGCGAGGCCCTCCCCTGGGTGCTCGGCCGCATGCCGGACGGCTACGAGCCGATCGTGGTCGACAACGGCTCCACGGACGGCTCGGGCGAGCTCGCCGATCGGCTGGGCGCCAAGGTGATCCACGAGCCGCGCCCGGGCTTCGGGGCCGCCTGCTACGCCGGCCTCGCCGGCGCGAGCAGCGAGATCGTCTGCTTCATGGACTGCGACGCCTCGCTGGATCCGGCCGAGCTGCCGCGCGTGGCCGACCCGGTCGCCGCCGGCAGCGCCGACCTCGTGCTGGGCGCCCGCCAGGCTGCCCCCGGCGGGGCCGGACCGCTGCACGCGCGCGTCGCGAACCGCCTGCTGGCGCTCGAGCTGCGCCGCCGCACGGGGGCGCCGCTGCACGACCTGGGGCCGATGCGCGCCGCCCGCCGCGAGCCCCTGCTCGCGCTCGGCATCCGCGACCGGCGCTTCGGCTGGCCGCTGGAGATGGTCCTGCGCGCGTCGGCCGCGGGCTGGCGGATCGACGAGGTCGGCGTGTCGGCCCTCCCCCGCGAGGGCCGCTCGAAGGTGACCGGCACGGTGCGCGGCACGGCCCGCGCGGTGCGCGACATGGCGCGGGTGCTCTCGTGAACCACGAGGCCGCGTCGAACGCACAACCAACGATGGACGTCGCGCTCCTCGTGATCGCCAAAGCGCCGGTTCCCGGCCGGGTGAAGACCCGGCTCACGCCGCCGTGTACGCCCACCCAGGCCGCCGCGCTCGCCCGCGCCGCGCTGGAGGACACGCTCGCGGCCGCGACCGCGTCGCGTCGCGCCGCGCGGCGGGTGGTCGTCCTGGACGGCGAGCCGGGCCCGTGGCTGCCCGCGGGCTTCGAGGTGATCCCTCAGCGCGCGGGCGGGCTCGCCGAGCGCCTCGAGGGCGCCTTCGCGGACGCGGGGGGCCCGGCCCTGCTGGTCGGCATGGACACGCCGCAGGTGACCGCGGGGCTGCTCGACGCGGGGCTCGAGGCGCTCGCCGCCGACGGCGTCGACGCCGTCCTCGGGACGGCGCTCGACGGCGGCTACTGGGCGATCGGGCTGCGCACGGCCGATCCGCACGTCTTCCGTAACGTTCCGATGAGCGTCGAGACCACAGGAGCGATGCAAGCCGCTCGCCTCGCCGCGCTGGACCTCGCGACCGTCGCGCTGCCGCCGCTGCTCGACGTCGACGCGATCGCCGACGCGCGCCGCGTCGCCGCGGAGGCGCCCGGCAGCCGCTTCGCGGCCGCGTTCGCGGCGATCGCGCCGGACCTGGTGACCGCCGCGTGACGCTGGTCGAGCCCGCCGCGCTCGGGACCGAGCGGCGCCAGGTCGGCGCGGCGGCCCTGTACGGCCGTCTGCTGGCGACGGCCGCGCAGCACGCCCTCGGCGCCGGCCCGCCCGTGCAGGCGCGCCTGCGGATGGCCGACGGCCGCCTGGAGCCGCTCCCGCTCGATCGCTGGCTCGGCCCGCTCGACGACGCCGACCGCGCGGTGCTCGCCGGCATCGAAGGGCCGGCGCTGGACATCGGCTGCGGCCCGGGCCGGCACGTCGCGGCGCTGGTCGCGGAGGGGACGGACGCGCTCGGCGTCGACCTCTCGCCCGTCGCCGTGCGCCTGGCCCGCCGGCGCGGCGCCGACGCCGTGCTGGGCTCGATCTTCGACGAGATCCCGCGCGCCGGCGAATGGCGCACCGCGCTGCTGCTGGACGGCAACATCGGGATCGGCGGGCGCCCCGGCGCCCTGCTGGCCCGCACGGCTTCTGCGCTCGGTCCGGGCGGAACGGCGCTGATCGAGGTCGATCCGCCGGGCAGCCCGACCTTCCGCACGCGCGTCCGGCTCGAGGCCCCCGGCGTGGTGAGCGAGTGGTTCGCCTGGGCGCGCGTGTCGGTCGGCGGCCTCGAGGCCTACGCTGCGCGGGCCGGCCTCGCGTCCGAAGAGCGGCTGATCGTCCGCGGCCGCTGGTTCGTCCGGCTCAGCCGGTCGTGAAGCGCCTGAAGCTCTTCCCGGACACCCCACCCCCCGGGCCGTTTCGCGCCTCCTTCTGGCGCTCTCCCCTGCGCGGCCCCTGGCTGACCGCCGCGCTGGGCTCGATCCTGCTCGGGCTGGTGACCATCGTCGCCGTCACCGGCTTCCTCTCGCACATCGCCTACCAGCCCGAGCTGCGCGGCAACGCGATCGTGCCGCTCGACCGCGACCTGCCGCTGCCCGGGCTGACCTGGCCCGCCGGGCCGACCTTCCTCTACGCCGTCACCCAGGGCCTGCACGTCAACGTCGGGCTCGTCGCGGTCCCGTTCCTGCTGGCGAAGCTGTGGTCGGTCATCCCGCGGCTGTTCGCGTGGCCGCCGGTCACGAGCCCGGCGCAGGCGATCGAGCGGCTGAGCATCGCGCTGCTGGTCGCGAGCGCCGGCTTCGAGTTCGCCACCGGGATCGTCAACGTGCAGTACTGGTACGCGTTCAAGTTCAACTTCGTGGTCGCGCACTACTACGGGGCGATCGTCTTCGTCGCCTCACTGGTCATCCACGTCGCGGTCAAGACGCCGATCATCCTGCGCGCCTACCGCGAGCGCGGCGTGCTGCGCCCGCTGCGCGACGACCTCGAGCGCACCCGCCCCGAGCCGCCGGACCCCGACGGCCTGGTGCCCGCGGCGCCGTCGGCGCCCACCCTGAGCCGGCGCGGCCTGTTCGCGTTCGTCGGCGCGGGCTCGCTCGCGCTGCTGGTCGCCAACGCCGGCCAGACGATCGGCGGCCCGCTGCGGCCGCTGGCCTTCCTCGCGCCCCGGCGCGGGACGGCGGGCGACGGGCCGACCGACTTCCCCGTCAACAAGACCGCTTCGAGCGCCGGCATCACGCCCGAGATGGTGAGCGACGAGTGGCGCCTCGAGCTCGCCGGCGGCCCCGCCCCGGTGCGCCTGAGCCGCGCCGAGCTGCTGGCGATGGAGCTGCGAACGGAGTCGCTGCCGATCGCCTGCGTCGAGGGCTGGACGACGACGCAGGCGTGGACGGGCGTCCCGCTGGCCGCGCTGGCGCGGCGCGCCGGCGTCCGGGACCCCGCCGACGCGTTCGTGGAGTCGCTGCAGCCCGGCGGCGTGCTCAGCCGCGCGAGCCTCAACGGCGGCCAGGTGACCGAGCCGCGGGCGCTGCTGGCGCTGCAGGTCAACGGCGTCGACCTCTCGATGGACCACGGCTTCCCCGCCCGCATCATCGTCCCGGCCCTGCCGGGCGTGCACAACACCAAGTGGGTCGCCCGCATGACCTTCGCGGCGAGGGCGTGATGGAGCGCCCACGTGACCGCGGGCCGGCCCTGCTTCCGCTCGTCGGCTGGGCGCTGCTGAGACTGCTCGACCTCGTCGCCGGGCGGCGCGCCGAGCCGCGCGGGCCTCGCCCGCGGCCTGCCGGCCCGCGAGCCCTGCAGGACCCACGACGGCAGCCCGACACGGCGCCCGAGCGCGGCGGGGGCCCGAGCGGGCGCTTCCGAGCGCTCTACGGCGGCTCGCCGGTCCACCTGCTGGCCCACCTGATCCTGCTCCCGCTCGCGCTGTGGGCGCTGCTCGGGATGCTCGACCTGAACCCGTTGACCAACTTGGTGCTGTGGCTGCTCGGCGCGATCGTGCTGCACGACTTCGTGCTGCTGCCCTTCTACTCCGTGCTGGACCGCACCGCACGGGTCGCGACCGCGCGCCCGCGCGTGTCGGCGGTGAACTACCTGCGCGTGCCGGCGGCGATCTCGGCGCTGTTGCTGGTGGTCTACTGGGGTGTCATCTCCGGCCGCGGCGAGGGCGCCTACACCCGCGTCAGCGGGCTCGAGTACGAGGGCTACCTGGGTCGCTGGCTGCTCGTGACCGCGGCGCTGTTCGCCGTCTCCACGGCGCTCTACCTCCTGCGGCTGCGCAGCGGCGGCGGGTCGAAGGCCTGAAGCGTCCCGTCCGCGCGCCCGGCGACGAACACCCGCCCGGTACGCGGGTCGACCGCGACCGAGTCGGGCTGGCGCACGGTGCCGAAGCGCCGCAGCACGCGCGGCAGCGAGCCCGCCGAGTACTCGCTGACGCGGTTGAGCAGCGTCTGGGTGGCCCAGATCCGCCGGTCGAGGGGATCGAAGGCCATGCCGTAGGGCGCGCCGTCGAGGTACTGGCGGCGGGTCAGGGCCAACTCGCGCCCGACCTGCAGGAACACCAGCAGGGCGTTGCCGGTGGTGTCGGCGACGTAGAGCCGGACGCCGCCGTCGGAGACGACGTGGGCCGGCCCGCTGCCCGCCGGCGCGCTCGCGAGGCGGCGCAGGCTCGCGGCGTCGTAGATCTCGAGGATCCGCTCGCGGCCGGAGAGCACCGCGACGCGCCGGCCCTTGTCGAGCGCGACGATGTCCACTGGCTCGCGCGCCACCCGCACGCGGGCGGTGACGCGGCCGGCCTCGACGGCGCTCAGCGTGCTCGCCCGCCCGTCGACGACGAGCACGCGCCCGCCGGCGGCGACGGCGTCGTGCGGCGCCGGGCCGGTCGGCACCGTGTCGGTCTCCCCCGTCGCGGGGTCGACCGTGGTCAGTCCGCCTCCGGCCGGCACGAGGAACGCGCCGCCCGGACCGGCGAGGGCGACGTGCCGGGCCGGGCCGGGCAGCGCGACCCGGCGGCGGACGCGCACGTCTCCGGCGCCCAACACGACGAGCGCCGCGGGCTTGCGCACGGCCACCGCGACGCGGCGGCTGACCGGATCGACCGCCACGCCCTCGGCCCCGGGCCCGACCGCGACGCTGCGCCCCGGCGGAGCGGCGGCGCGCGGCCGCGCGTCGGCGGGGGCGGCGGGCGGCGGGTAGTCGGCGCGCGCCGCCGAGCCGCAGCCGGCCACCAGCGTGGCGGCGGCCGCGACGGCGAGCAGGAGGCGGGCCGGCGGCGGGGCGTCGGCGCGGTGCGGCACGATGGCCGCAGGATGGCAGGGCTCAGGTGAGCACGACGTCGCCCGGCGGGCGGGTGCCGGCGCTGGCGCGCGCCGCGCTGCCGTGGGCCTGCGCGGCCGTCGCGGCCGGCACGATCGCCGCCGGGCTGTACTGGCGCCGCGCGCAGGAAGCGCCGATCGGCACCCCCTATCCCCCGTTCGTCGGCCCGTACGGCCTGGACGCGACGGCGTGGCTGCTACCGGCGGTCGTCGTGCTCGCCGCGGCGGTGTGGATCGGCCCGCGCCTGCTCTCAGCACGCGTGCGGCCGGCCTGGTTCATGCTCGCGTGCTTCGCGATCACGCTCGTCCTGCGCCTCGCGGTCGGGACCGTCCGCGGGGGCTGGGGCACGTGGTCGCACGTCTTCGACCTGCGCTACTCCGGCGAGGCCAAGCTCGAGTACCTGCCGGCGCTCGCGGTTTTCCAGGACGGCTGGCGGCTGGCGATCGACCGATTCGCGGAGCTGATCCCCTCACTGCCGGTGCACGCCGCCGGCCACCCGCCGGGCCTGCTGTTGACGATGTACGCGCTCGGCATCGACACGCCCGAGCGGCTCGCCGCGCTGTGCCTCGCCACCGGCGCGCTGGCCGCGCCGCTCAGCTACCTGCTCGCCCGGCAGGTCGTGGCGGAGCCCACCGCGCGGGTGGCGGCGCTGCTGATGACCTTCGCCCCGGGCGCGCTGCTGCTGGGGGCCACCTCGGCCGACGCGGTCTACCTCGCGCTCGGGCTGCTGGCCGCCTGGCCGCTGGCCACGCGGACGCGGCGCGGCCGGCTCGTGGGAGCGCTGGCGCTCGGAGTCGGCTCGCTGTTCGCGTGGTCGCTGCTGGCGGTCGGGGCGTGGGCGGCGCTGCTGGCGCTGCAGCGCGAGGGCTGGCGCCGGGCGCTCGAGCTCTCGGCGCTGTGCGGGCTCGGGCTCGTGGTGGTGCACGGCTCGCTGGCGGCGGTGGCGGGCTGGGACCCGCTCGGCGCGCTGGAGAGCGTCCGGCAGGTCTACGACGCGGGCATCGCCTCGCGGCGGCCCTACGCCTACTGGGTGCTGGGCTCGCCGGTGGCGTTCCTGGTGGTGCTGGGGCTGCCGATCAGCTTCTTCGCGCTGCGCGGGCTGGCCGACGCGCGCCCGGAGGCGGTCGCGATCTTCGCGGTGATCGCCGTGGCGGCGGTGGCGGGCTTCACCAAGGCCGAGACGGAGCGGATCTGGCTGTTCTTCGCGCCGTTCGTGTGCCTGGCGGCCGCGGTCCCGTGCGGCGGCCGGCGGATCGGATGGGTGCTGGTCGCCCTCGCGATCCAGGCCGCCGCGTGGGAGACGTTCTTCTTCACCGTCTGGTGATCAGGGGGCGAGGTCGTTGAGCGCGTCCTCGGCGTCCTGGAGGCCCTCGCGAGCCTGCTTCTCGGCCTCGTCGACCGCGCCGCCGGCGCCGTCGATCGCCCGCTCGGCGTCGCGCGCGGCCTTCTCGGCCTGCTCGGCGCCTTGCTCGCCCTCGGCGCGGGCGTCGCGCGCGGCCTCGCGGGCGCGCCGCGCCGCCTGCTTGGCCTCGTCGACGTCCCCGCGCCGCAGCGCGTCCAGCGCGCCCTCGACCTCCTTGCGCGCCTGCTCGACGGCCTGCCGGCCCTCGCGCTCGGCGGTGGCGGCCGGGTCGGCGGCGGGCGAGTCGCCCTCCCCCTCCCCGCAGCCGGCCGGTACGAGGGCGACGGCGAGGACGGCGGCGAGGATCAGGCGGCGAGCGCGGGGCATGCGCGCAAGCGCAGCAGGGCCGGAGGGCCGTGTCAAGGTCAGTTCGTGGCCAGGATGACGTCGGAGGCCTTGACGATGGCGGTCACCTGGCTGCCCTCGGCGAGGCCGAGATCGCGCACGGCCTCGACGGTCACCGAAGCGACCAGGCGCTGCCCGTTGACGTCGACGACGACGTTGGCGATCGCGGCCCCTTCGTTGACCTCGGTCACGGTGCCGGTGAGCTGGTTGCGGGCGCTGAGCTGCATGTTGGCGCGCTCCTCTTCAATCGATGTGGGTAGACACGTTCTATCGCCCAGACGCAAGAACAGCGCAAGACCGAGCTCGAAGAGGACGGCCTCGGGGAGCCGGTCGCGGTTGCACCGAGCGGCTGGCGTCACCAGGTTCGCACCAAGCCGGGCCTCAGCCACGTCTACCGCATCGGCGTCTTCGTCACCGGCATGGTGTTCATCGCGATGGGGCTCGCGCTGTCGGTCCTGCCGGGACCGCTGACCATCCCGCCGGTGCTGATCGGGCTGTGGATCTGGTCGACGGAGTTCGCCTTCGCCAAGAAGTTCTTCGACGCCTTCAAGCGCAAGGCGCACGAGGCGTGGGCGCACGCCAAGGTCCACCCCGTCAGCTCCGCGCTCGTGACCGTGGGCGGCCTCGTGGCGGCCGGCGCGGCCTTCTGGGCGGTGCGGCACTTCGAGCTCGTGGCCAAGGGTCGCGACGCCGTCGGCCTCTAGCTCAGCCGACGACCCGCACGGTCTCCTCGCCGACCTCCACCGCGTCGCCCGCCCGCAGCTGCCGGCCGCGCCGGTCCTCGGGCTCTCCGTTGACCCGCACCGGGTTGGCCGCCAGGTAGGCGCGGGCCTCGCCGCCCGAGTCGATCACGCCCGCCAGCTTGAGCAGCTGGCCCAGGCGGATCATCTCGCCCCGGATCTGCACGTCGCGGACCATGGCGCACAAGCCTACGGCGGCGGTTTGGCCGGCTCGCGAGCGGGCACGCCAGGCGGATGGCTTCTTCGACCAGTCCCGTCCCGCTCATCGACCTGCGCGGCGACGAGCAGATCCCCCAGCTCGGCTTCGGCGTCTTCCAGGTGCCGCCCGAGGACACCGCCGACGTCACCACCCGCGCGCTGCTGGCGGGCTACCGCCACGTCGACACGGCCAAGGCGTATCGCAACGAAGCCGGCGTCGGCCAGGCGGTCCACGCCGCGGGCCTGGAGCGCGACGACGTCTACATCACCACCAAGTGCTGGAACAGCGACCACGGCTACGAGCAGGCCAAGCGGGCGCTGCGCGCCAGCCTCGACCAGCTCGAGATGGAGCACGTGGACCTCTACCTGATCCACTGGCCGGTGCCGGCCCAGGACAAGTACGTCGAGACCTGGAAGGCGTTCGTCGAGCTGCAGGCCGAGGGGCTCACGCGCTCGATCGGCGTCTCGAACTTCCAGCCGCCGCACCTCGAGCGCATCGAAGAGGCCACCGGCATCACCCCGGCGGTCAACCAGGTCGAGCTGCATCCGCGCTTCCAGCAGGCCGGACTGCGCCGCGAGCACGCCGACCGCGGGATCGTGACCGAGGCGTGGAGCCCGCTCGCCCAGGGCGCGGTGCTCGACGACCCGGTGATCACCCGGCTCGCCGAGCATCACGACAAGACGCCGGGCCAGGTCGTCATCCGCTGGCACCTGCAGCTCGGCAACGTCGTGTTCCCGAAGTCCGTGACCCAGGAGCGCATCGAGCAGAACTTCGACGTCTTCGACTTCCATCTCACCGAGGACGAGATGACGGAGATCGAGGCGCTGGACGCCGGCGACCGGACCGGGCCGGACCCCGACACCTTCACCCGCCCCTGATCCTGCAGCGCGAGCAGCCCGGCGTAGGGCGCGACGGCGACTCGCATCCCCAGCTGGGCTGATCGGGCCGCCAGGAGGAAGATGCGATCGTGCTGCTGGTCCTCGCCGCCGGCTCGCTGCGCCCCGCCGTCGACCGGCTCACCGCCGCCGACCCAGGCGTCGAGGTGGTCTACGCCAACGCACGCGAGCTCGCGGACCGGATCGCCGCGGGCGAGCCCGCCGACGTGTTCCTGTCCGCCAGCCCGGCAGACCCTGAGCGCCTGCACCGCGCGGGGCTGGCGAGCGCCCCGTGGCCGTTCGCGCGCAACCGGCTCGTGGTCGCGGTGCCGGCGGGCAGCGAGGCCACCGCGCCCGAGGTGCTCGCGGCGCCCGGCGTCCGCGTCGTGGTCGAGCACGCCGGGATCCCGCTCGGCGACTTCACCCGCGACGCTCTGGAGCGGATGGGGATCGCCGAGGACGTAGCGCGCAACGTCGTGCTGGAGGCGTCGATGGTCGACGAGGTGGTCGCCGCGCTGCGCGACGGCCGCGCCGACGCCGGCGTGCTCTACGCGACCGACGTACGCGCCGCCGGCGGCGCGCTGCGCGGTTTCGAGCTGCCGGCCGCGGCGGCCGTGACCACGAGCTGCGTGGCCTGCGCGGTGGTCGGCAGCCGACGGCTCGGCGCGAGCGAGGCCTGGCTGACCGACCTCGTCGGCCCGGCCGGACGAGCCGCGCTGGAGGCGGCGGGCTTCGCGCTCCCGGGCTGAGCGGCCGGTCCGGCGAGGGGCGCATCGCGCACCGGCCGCAGGATCACGATCTCGCCCGGGACGTTCTCGAGCAGCCAGGCGACGTCGGCCGCGCTGAAGCCGTCCGTGCTCGCGGTCGCCGCGGCCACCACGAGCCGGTCGAAGCGCTCGTGCTCCATCAGCTCGCGCACCGCGTGGCGGTTGGTGCGCCCGCGCTCGATGCGGCCCTCCACCGGCACGCCTGCGGCGGTGGCACGGTGCTCGATGGCCTCCAGCAGCGGAAGCGCCATGTCACAGGCGTACGGCAGCGGGGTGTTCATCGGTAGCTTCATCGGGACCTGCGCGAGGTAGGCCGGCACGAGCGTGGCGCCCTCCGCCCGCGCGATGCGCAGCGCGGCGTCCAGGGCGGCCTCCGACAGCGCTTCGCCATCGAACGGGAAGAGGATCCGCCGTCCCGACGGAGGAGCCGCTGCGATGCCACGGCGGCGCCACCGGACAGCGATCACGAGCATCGCCAGGAGGGCCACCACCAGGGCCACCGCGAGCACGATTGCGGTCATGCGTCCTCCCTCGTCCGCCGGCGCGTCCTGTCGGCCACGATCCGGATGTCGACCCCCGGCAGCGCCTCGACCAGTCGCATCGGCAGGGCGCCGCGCAGGCGCGCGAGCGGGCCGCGCGCCCGCGGGACGCCCACGAGCACGTAGGTGCTGCCGCGCTCCCGCGCCACCCGCCGAGCCACCTCGACGACGTCGTCGCCCGCCTCGACCAGGAGGTGGGCGCCGAGCACCACGGCGAGGCGGCGCAGGGCCTCGAGCTGCTCCCCCTCGGCCTCGGAGGGCTCGTGGCCGTGGCGGGCGACGTAGAGCAGGTCGAGTTCGCCGCCGAGCCGCTGAGCCGACCGCCAGGCCCGGCGGACGATCCGCTGGGAACCCGGCTGCGGCGTGACGAGGGCGAGCAGCCGCTCACCGACGGCCTGGGGCGCGGCGTGCGTAACGAGCCGATCCTCGCGCGTCCCGACGGCGGCCCCCGGAGCACCGCGCACGAGCCGCTTGGACTCGACCTCCTCGGCCACCTCGCGCAGGACGACCTCGCGCAGGGCGGCAAGGTTCTCGACCTTGAAGAAGCCGTTGAGCGCGGCCGGCACCCGCGCCGGCGGGTACACCCGGCCGGCCTGCAGCCGGCCGATCAGCGCCTCCGGCGTGAGGTCGACGAGCACGACCTCGTCGGCGCGGCCGAGCACGGAGTCGGGCACCGTCTCGCGCACGCGCACCCCGGTGAGCTCCATGACCTGGTCGTTCAACGACTCCAGGTGCTGCACGTTGACGGTCGAGAACACGTCGATCCCGGCGGCCAGCACGTCCTCGACGTCCTCGAAGCGCTTCGGATGCTCGACACCCGGCGCGTTGGTGTGCGCCAGCTCGTCGATCAGAGCCAGCTCGGGAGCGCGGGTGAGCACAGCCGGCAGATCCATCTCCTCGAGCGGCGCGTCGCGGTAGACGACCCGTCGCCGCGGGACGATCTCCAGGCCCTCGGCCTGGACGATCGTCTCCTCGCGGCCGTGCGGCTCGAGGTAGCCGATCACGACGTCCCGTCCGGCCTCGGCCTCGGCACGCCCCTCCTGGAGCATGCGGTAGGTCTTCCCCACCCCGGCGGCCATCCCGAGGAAGACCTTGTGGTGTCCGCGGCCGCCGCTCGGCATGCCCACATCCTTACGCCCCCAGCAGGTTGTGGACGACCAGGTCGATCAGCTTGATGCCGGCGAACGGAGCGATCAGGCCGCCGAGGCCGTAGAGCAGCAGGTTGCGGCGCAGGAGGGCGGTCGCGCCGATCGGGCGGTAGCGGACCCCGCGCAACGCCAGCGGCACGAGCAGGGGGATGACCAGCGCGTTGAAGATCAGCGCGGAGATGATCGCCGACTCCGGCGTGCCGAGGGCCATGACGTTGAGCTTGTCCAGCGGCCCGGAGTCGCTGCCCGCCACGGCGTAGGTGGCGGCGAAGATCGCCGGCAGGATCGCGAAGTACTTGGCGACGTCGTTGGCGATCGAGAAGGTGGTCAGCGCGCCCCGGGTGATCAGCAGCTGCTTGCCGACCTCGACGATCTCGATGAGCTTCGTCGGGTTGGAGTCGAGGTCGACCATGTTGCCCGCCTCGCGCGCGGCCTGGGTGCCGGTGTTCATCGCCACGCCGACGTCGGCCTGGGCGAGCGCCGGCGCGTCGTTGGTGCCGTCGCCGGTCATCGCCACCAGCCGCCCGCCGGCCTGCTCCGCGCGGATCAGCTCGAGCTTCGCCTCGGGGTGGCCTCGGCGAGGAAGTCGTCGACGCCCGACTCGTCGGCGATCTTCGCGGCCGTGAGGCGGTTGTCGCCCGTGACCATGATGGTCCGGATCCCCATCGCGCGCAGCCGGTCGAAGCGATCGCGCATCCCCTCCTTGACGACGTCCTTGAGGTAGACCACGCCTAGTACCTGGTTCTCGCGTGCCACCGCCAGCGGCGTCCCTCCCTCGCGGCCTACGCGGTCGAGCGTCGCTGCGAGCTCGGGCGGCGCCTGACCGCCCTCGCCCTCCACCCACGCCAGGACCGAGTCGCCGGCGCCCTTGCGCAGCCGTGAGCCATTGACGTCGACGCCGCTCATGCGCGTCTGGGCCGTGAACGGCACGAAGTGCGGACTCTCGCCTTCGAAGGTGTGCTCGCGGATGCCGTACTGCTTGGCGAGCACGACGATCGAGCGGCCCTCGGGCGTCTCGTCGGCCAGCGAGGACATCTGGGCGACCTCGGCCAGCTCGCGCTCGGCCACGCCCGGCATCGGGATGAGCTCGGAGGCCTGACGGTTGCCGAGGGTGATCGTGCCGGTCTTGTCCAGCAGCAGCACGTCGACGTCGCCGGACGCCTCCACGGCCCGCCCGGAGAGGGCGAGCACGTTGCGGCGTACGAGCCGGTCCATGCCCGCGATGCCGATCGCCGAGAGGAGCGCGCCGATCGTGGTCGGGATCAGCGCCACCAGCAGCGCGATCAGGGTGGCGACGGACGCGTCCGTACCGGCGTACTCGCCGAACGGCCGGAGCGTCACGACGGCGACCAGGAAGATGATGGTCAGGCCGGAGAGAAGGATGTTGAGCGCGATCTCGTTGGGCGTCTTGCGGCGCGCCGCGCCCTCCACCAGCCCGATCATGCGGTCCAGGAAGGACTCCCCGGCTCCTGGGTGATCTCGACCACGATGCGGTCCGAGAGCACGCGCGTGCCGCCGGTCACCGCGCTGCGGTCGCCGCCGGCCTCGCGGATGACCGGCGCCGACTCGCCGGTGATCGCCGACTCGTCGACCGAGGCGATGCCCTCGATCGACGGTGCCGTCCCCCGGGATCGCCTCGCCGGTCTCGACCACCACGCGGTCGCCGCGGCGCAGCTCCGAGGCGGGCCGCTCGCCGCCGTCCTGCAGGCGCGCCACCGTCTCCGTGCGCATCGCCCGCAGGGACGCCGCCTGCGCCTTGCCGCGACCCTCGGCGAGCGACTCGGCGAGGTTGGCGAAGACGACGGTCAGCCACAGCCACACGGCCACCGTGAAGGTGAACAGCGCCGGCTCGTCGCCGCCGCCGAGCGGCCCGCCGCCGAAGACCTGGATCAGCCAGCCGACGGCGTGATCAGCGGCGCCGACCCAGACGACGAACATGACCGGGTTGCGGACCTGCACGCGCGGGTCGAGCTTGCCCAGGGAGGCGACAGCGCCGGGCGCACGATCGCCGGCTCGAGCAGCGAGCGCTGGGGACGGTCGGTCATCGCCGGAGCTCCTCGTCCAGGGCGAGGTTGAGCTCGAGCACGTTGACCCCGGGCTCGCCGAGGAAGCCGAGCGAGCGCCCGTCGGTGTTGTCCTCGACGAGCGCGCGGACCCGCGGCAGCGGGGCGCCGCGCTCGCTCGCGATCCTGCGGGCCTGGATCTCCGCGTTCGCGGGAGAGATGTGGGGGTCGACGCCGGAGGCGGTGGTCTGCACCGCGTCGGGGGGCACGTCGGCCGGGCGCAGCCCCGGGTTGAAGGGCCGCTCGAGCTCCAGGTAGGCGTCGAGGTTCTCGCGGAAGAGGTCCGCGAGGTCCGCGCTGTTGGGGCCGAGGTTGTTGAAGAACGTCCCGGCCGGGTTGTAGTCCGTGACCGAGGGCCGGCTCTGGAAGTAGCGGGGGCTCGCGGCGGAAGTCCTGGCCGATCAGCCGCGAGCCGACGACCTCCCCGCCGCGCTCGATGCGGCTGCCGTCCGCCTTGTCCGGGAAGGCGAGCCGGCTCGCGCCGGTGACCACGAGCGGGTAGGCGAGGCCGAAGAGCACCGTGAAGGCGACGACGGCGACGAGCGAGCTGATGAAGTCGCGGCGCATCTAGAAGAGCTGGGTCGAGAGGCCCTGGACGATCGGCCCGAGCAGCAGGGCGGGGACGAAGGTGAGCAGCGCGACGAGCAGCACGGTGCCGACCAGCAGCACGACGAAGGTGCCCGTGTCGGTGCGCATGGTGCCGGGGCCCAGCGGCGCCACGCGCTTGGTCGCCAGCGAGCCGGCGACGGCGAGCGCCAGCACGAGCGGCGCGTAGCGGCCGATCAGCATCGCCACGCCGCCGAGCAGGTCGGCGAACGTGATCCCGAACGCACCGACGTTGCCGGGCGCGTTGGGCTGCACGAAGCCGGTGTAGCCCGCCATCGCCGAGCCGTTGTTGTTGCCCTGGGAGACGTAGGCGTAGAGCGTCTCGGAGAAGCCCTGCGGGCCGGCGTTGTAGATCGACGGCGCGCCGTACTTCGTGGCGATCGCCAGCGCGGTCGTGATCAGCACCAGCAGCGGCACGGCCAGCGTGCCGACCGCGACGAGCTTGATGTCGCGCGCCTCGATCTTCTTGCCCAGGTACTCCGGTGTGCGCCCGACCATCAGCCCGGCGATGAACACCGCCAGCAGGACGAAGAGGAGCATCCCGTACAGGCCCGAGCCGACGCCGCCGAAGATGACCTCGCCGGTCATCATGTTCGCGAGCGGCACGGCGCCGCCGATCCCGGTCAGCGAGTCCATGGCCGCGTTGACCGCGCCGCAGGAGGCGACCGTCGTTATCGCGGTCCACAGCGCCGAGTTGGCGGTGCCGAAGCGCACCTCCTTGCCCTCGAGGTTCGGGCCGCTCAGGCCCGCGGCCTGCTGGGCGACCGAGCTGTGGGCCTCCGCGGCGTAGACGACCGCCACGCCGGCGACGAACATGACCGCCATCGCGACGTAGAGCGCCCAGCCCTGGCGACGGCTGCCGACCATGCGCCCGAAGGTCGCGGTCAGGCCGGCCGGGACGACGAGGATCAGCAGCATCTCGACGAAGTTCGTGAGCCCGCTCGGGTTCTCGAACGGCATCGCCGAGTTGACGTTGAAGAAGCCGCCGCCGTTGGTCCCGAGCTGCTTGATGACCTCCTGGGAGGCGACCGGGCCGAGCGCGAGCGTCTGCTCGCCGCCGGTCAGCGTCGGGAAGGTCACGTAAGCGGCCAGCGTCTGCAGCGTCCCCTGGGAGACGAGGAACAGCGCGCCGAGCAGCGAGATCGGCAGCAGGACGTAGAGCAGCGAGCGCGTGAGGTCGACCCAGAAGTTGCCCAGCGAGGCGGCCGAGCGGGCGGCGAAGCCGCGGATGACGGCGACCACGACGGCCATCCCGACCGCCGCCGAGACGAAGTTCTGCACGGCCAGGCCGGTCATCTGCGAGAAGTAGCTGAGCGTCGTCTCGCCGCCGTAGTACTGCCAGTTCGTGTTGCTCACGAACGAGGCGGCGGTGTTGAAGGAGACGTCCCACGGCGCCGAGCCGTAGCCCTCGGGGTTGAAGGGGTGCACCCCCTGGGTGCGCAGGATCACGAACAGCACGACGAAGAAGAGCGCGCTGAAGACGAGCACCGTGCGGGCGTAGCCCTTCCAGTCCTGGCCGCGCTCCGGGTCGGTGCGCAGGAGCCGGTAGAGCGTGCGCTCGAGCGGGCCGAGCACGCGCGCGAGCAGCACCGCCTCGCCGCCGTAGACGCGCGCCATGTAGGCGCCGAGCACGGGCGTGAGCGCCGTGAGCACCGCGACGTAGACGAGGATCTGCAGCCAGCCCTGGAGCGTCACTACAGGCGCTCCCCGCGCAGCAGCGCGAAGCTCAGGTAGCCGAAGAGCGCGACGGCGACGGCCAGCAGGATCAGCTCGGCGCCGCTCATACGCGCTCGATCGCCTCCAAGAGCGCCAGCAGCGCGGCGAACACGGCGAGGCCCAGGGCGACGGCGATCAGATCCATGCCGATCACTCTGGGCGCGGCGCCGTCAAGGGCGCGTGAAGCTTCTGGCGCGCCCCATCAAGAAAGCGTGAAGGCCCGCACGGGGATATAGGTTTCCCGCGTGATCCTCGACTGCGCCGTCTACGTCGACGGGCGCCGCCAGGCGGGCGAGCTGCCGCTGGCGGACGCCAGCGAGGCCGGTCAGGAGCCCGGGGCGTTCACCTGGCTCGGGCTCTACGAGCCCGGTGAGGAGGAGTTCGACGCCGTCCGCCGCGAGTTCGACCTGCACGAGCTGGCCGTCGAGGACGCGATCCACGCCCATCAGCGCCCGAAGCTCGAGGTCTACGGCGACACGCTGTTCCTCGTGCTCAAGACGGTCCGCTACCTCGACCGCGACCAGGACCTCGACGTCGGCGAGATCCTGCTGTTCGTCGGCCGCGACTTCGTGATCTCGGTGCGCCACGGCGAGGCGAGCCCGCTCGGCGGGGTGCGCGAGCAGCTCGACCACCGGCCCGACCTGTGCAGGTTCGGCACGGGCGCGGTGCTGCACGCGATCATCGATCACGTCGTCGACGATTACGAGCCGATCACCGAGGCGATCGAGTCAGAGCTCCAGAACGTCGAGCGCCGCGTCTTCTCGGCCGACCCGGGCCGCGATCCGTCCAAGCGCATCTACCTGCTCGAGCGCGAGGTGCTCGGCCTGCACCGCGCCGTGATCCCGCTGGCGATGCCGGTCGACCGCCTGGCCCGCGGGCACCTCGAGCTCGTCCACCCCGAGCTGCGCACCTACTTCCGCGACGTGCACGACCACCTGATGCGCGTCTCGGGCCAGATCGAGGGCTTCCGCGACCTGCTGACCGCGATGCTGCAGGCCAATCTCGCCCAGATCAGCGTGCGCCAGAACGAGGACGTCCGGCGCATCTCGGCGTGGGTGGCGATCGTCGCCCTGCCCACCATGATCTTCGCCATCTACGGGATGAACTTCGAGTACATGCCCGAGCTGGGCTGGCGCTACGGCTTCCCGCTGGTGCTGGCGATCACCCTCGCGCTGTGCGGGGCGCTGTACTGGCGCCTGCGGCGCTCCGGCTGGCTGTGAGCAAGCGGCGCGTCGTCGCGGCGCTCGTCGCGGCCTACGTCGTCGGCGGCACGGTCATCCTGATCGCCACGGACGAGCCGGAGCTGCTGGCCACGCTGCTGGTCGGCGTGCTGACGGTCGGCGCGGTGGTCCTGCTGCTGCTGCCCTCCGGGCGCTGATCAGGCGGCGAAGCGATAGCCGACGCCGGGGTCGGTGCGGATGTAGCGCGGCCCCGCCTCCGGCTCGATCTTGCGGCGCAGATTGGCGATGTGCGTGCGCAGCGTCTGCGTGTCGTCCGCCCACTGCGGTCCCCACACCTCGGTCAGCAAGGCGCGATGGGTGAGCAGCCGGCCGCGGTTGCGGGCGAGCACCCGCAGCAGGTCGTACTCCTTGGGCGTCAGGTGGACCTCGCGGCCGTCGCGGCGCACGACGCGGGCCCCGAGGTCGAGCTCGAGCCCCTCGGCGGTGACCACCGGATCCTCGGTGTGCGCACCCGCGCGCCGCAGGACGGCGTTCAGGCGGGCGACCAGCTCGCGCGGGCCGAACGGCTTGGTGACGTAATCGTCGGCGCCGGCCTCCAGCGCGGCGACCTTCTGGTCCTCGTCCTCCAGGGCGGAGAGGACGAGGATCGGCATCTCGCTCCAGCTGCGCAGCGTCCGGCAGACCTCGACGCCGCTGCCGTCGGGCAGCATCAGGTCCACGATCGCGGCGTCGGGCGGGCGCACCGCGGCGGCGTCGAGCGCCTCGCGGCCGGTGGCGGTGGCGTCGACCTCGAAGCCGGCGTCGCGCAGGATGACCTTCAGCGCGCGCAGGATCTGCAGCTCGTCGTCGCAGACGAGCACGCGGCGCCCGCCGGCGCTCACGCCGGCGCCGCCGTTCCGGGCGCGGCGGCGGGCGCGCCGGCCGGTGCCGGCCCAGCGAGCGCCGACGGCGGGAACTCGAGCACGAAGGCGGTGCCCTGGCCGGGCAGCGACTCCGCCCATACGCGGCCGCCGTTGGCCTCCACGAAGCCGCGCACGATCGCCAGGCCGAGGCCGGCGCCGGCCGCGCCGCCCTCCTCGCCGCGGTAGAACGGCTCGAAGATCCGCTCGAGCCGCTCACGCGGGATGCCCGGCCCGCGGTCGACGACCCGGACGAGCAGGCGCCCACCGCTCACCCGGCCGCGCACCTGCACCGGCGTGCCCGGCGCGTGGCGGCGCGCGTTCTCGAGCAGGTTGACGAAGACGCGCTCGAGCTGGACGGCGTCGGCGCGGATCAGCGGCAGGTCGCGGTCGAGCGAGATCGTCACCGGCACGTCGGGCCCGGCGCCGAGCTGCTCGACGGCGCCGCGGACGACCTCGTCGAGCGCGAGCCAGTCGCGGCGCGGCTCCGCCGTGCCCGACTGCAGGCGGGAGAGGTCGAGCAGCCGGTCGACGAGGTGGGCGAGCCGCGTCGCCTCGGACTCGATCACCGCGGCCAGCTCGTCGCGATCCTCCGGCTCCAGGCGGGTCGAGCGCAGCGCCTCGCCGGCGGCGCGGATGGCGGTGAGCGGCGTGCGCAGGTCGTGCGAGACCGCGCGCAGCAGCGCGGTCTTCACGACGTCGGAGCGGCGCAGCGCCTGGGTCTCGACCACCTCCGCCTGCAGGGCGTCGCGGTCGAGCGCGGCACCCAGCAGGGCCTCGAGCGACGGCACGATGCGCGCGCGGATGCGCTCGACGGCGGCGGCGTCGAGGCCGCCGGGCAGCTCGAGCGTCGCCGTCCGCCCGCGTCCCAGCTCGAGCCCCAGCGCCGTGTGGCCCGGCGCGGCCGCCGGCTCGCCGAGCCGCAGCGTCGCCGAGGAGACGTCGAGCGCCGTCGCCAGCCGCTGGGAGGCGACCGCCAGCGCGTCGAGCGGCGCCGCGCCGCCCAGCAGCACGCGGGCGAGCTCGGCGGCGAGGTCGGCCTCCGCCCGCCGTGACTCGGCCTCGCGCGCCCGCGAGCGCGCGAGCTCGGCCACCGAGGAGGCGATGATCGCGGCGGCCAGGAACACCGCCAGCGCCACCCAGTTCTCGGCGTCGGCGATGGTGAGGCGCCCGGTCGGCTCGAGATGGAAGAAGTTGAACGCGAGCCCACCGCCGAACGCGGCGGCGATCCCGAGCCACAGTCCCCAGTAGGTCGAGACGAGCAGCACCGCCAGCAGGTAGACGACGCTGGTGGAGACCACCGGGGCGACGGTCTTGAGCGGGTAGATCAGCAGCGTGACCGCGGCGACGGCGAGCGCGGCGGCCAACAGGCCGACCAGCGGAGAGCGGGGGCGGTCGCGCAGGACCAGCGACGGAACGCGGGCGGTCATGACGGGCCTACTCAGCCGACGGGCGGGAGCGTGCCCGGCACGCGCCGGGCGCCCGCGTCGGTGACCTCCTGCTTCCAGATCGGCGCCTCGGCCTTGACGCGGTCGATCACCGCCCGGGCGCCGGCGAACGCTTCCCCGCGGTGGGCCGAGGAGGCCGCGACGATGACGCTGGGCTCGCCGAGCGGGACGGTGCCGACGCGGTGCGCGACGGCGACGGCGCACAGCCCGTGCGCGGCGGCGGTTTCCGCGGCGATCGCCTCGATCCGCGCCTCCGCCATCTCCAGGTAGGCCTCGTAGACCAGCTCCCCCACCTCGCGCGTGACGCCCTCGAAGAGCACGACGGCGCCCGCGCGCGGGTCGCGCACGGCGGCGGCCAGCGCCGCCAGGTCCAGCGGCTCGGAGGACACCGCGACGTGGCGGACCAGCGCGTCGCCGACCGCACCGCCGCTGACCGGCGGCACGAGCGCGACCTCGTCGCCGGCGGCGACGGCGTGCTCGCCGGTCGCGTACTCGCGGTTGACGGCGACCACGCACTCGCGCGGGCCGATCGCCCCGACCGGCGTCGTCGCCATCGCGGCCAGCAGCTCGGCGACCGTCGCGCCCTCGGGCAGCTCGAGCTCGAGCCGGTCTCGTCCCGCGCGCTCGCGCAGGCCGGCGAAGAGGCGGACGGAGACGATCACCCCGCCAATGCTAGGCCCCCGTGGTCAGTCGTCGTCCTCCCGGTCGCGACCGCCGCGGCCGTCGAGCTGCGCGCGGATCTCACCGCCGGGGAATCTCGTGCTGTGGACGTTGGCGTACGTCACGCCCGACCGCATGGCGGCCACGAGCTCGGAGAACTGCCCCGCCTCGATCCCCTGCGCGGCGGGACCGGCGATCTCGGCCGGCCGGATGGTCCCGGAGACTGTGGCGGGCGCCGGCGGGCACGCCTGCGTGCCGGCGGGCGTGGTGGGCACGTTGCCGCAGAGCCAGACCGAGATGCCGCCGTTGACGGCCTTCTGACCCAGGTGGATGTGGGCCTGCTGGACGTCGCCCTCGAGGTTCTCATAGCTCAGCCGCCAGGCGATCTCGTTCCCCGCCCGGTTGATCGCGGCGTGGAACGTCCCGCTGGCGCCGGTGGAGACCGCCGGCACCTCCTCGTAGCCCTTCAGCGACTCGCGGAACCCGTCGCCGCCGGTCGCCACGGCCGCGCCGCCCACCCCCAGCGCTCCGACCACGGCGGCGCCCGCGGCGAGCTTGACCCGGACCTGCATCGCGTCCTCCCTTCGAAGGGACTGCTTGCGGACGGGTGTACGCGCCCGCCGGGGCGGCGGTTCGAAGGGACGAAATCTCGCGCGGCCTACCATGGACACATGCAGGAGGGGTCACTCACGCACCTGGATGCCGCCGGGCGGGCCGCGATGGTCGACGTCGGCGGCAAGGCCGCCACCGAGCGCTGGGCCCGCGCCCGCGCCGTGGTGCGCATGTCGCCCGCCGCCGCGGCGCGCGTGCAGGCCGGCGACACCCCCAAGGGCGACGTCGCGGCCGTCGCGCGGATCGCGGCCATCCAGGCCGCCAAGCGCACCGACGAGCTGATCCCCCTCTGCCATCAGCTGCCGCTCACCCACGTCGACCCGCAGCTCGCCGTCGACCCGGCCGCGGGGACCGTGACGCTCGTCGTCGAGACCCGCACGACCGACCGCACCGGGGTCGAGATGGAGGCGATGGTCGCCTGCTCGGTCGGGGCGCTCGCCGTCTACGACATGGTCAAGGGCATCGAGCCCGGCGTCGTGGTCGAGCGCGTCGAGCTGCTCGACAAGACCGGCGGCAAGGCCGACTTCCACCGCGACGGCGCGGACGCGCGGTGAAGCAGCTCGTCGACGGCCACGGGCGTCCGATCGGCGACGTCCGCGTCTCGGTCACCGACCGCTGCAACTTCCGCTGCCAGTACTGCATGCCCGCCGAGGGCCTGCCGTGGCTGCAGCGCGACGCGCTGCTCAGCTACGAGGAGATCACCCGGCTGGTCGCGCTGCTGGGCGCGATGGGCGTCCACGACGTGCGGCTGACGGGCGGCGAGCCGCTGGTGCGCCGCGAGCTGTGGCGGCTCGTGGAGATGCTCAGCGCCCTCGAGGACGTCCACGACCTCTCGCTGACCACCAACGGCTACCTCCTGGCCCGCCAGGTCGACGACCTCGCCGACGCCGGCCTGCGGCGGGTGAACGTCTCGCTGGACACGCTGGTGGCCGACCGCTTCTTCCAGCTCACCCGGCGCGACTCGCTCGCCCAGGTGCTCGAGGGCCTCGAGGCCGCCCAGGCGCGACCGGAGCTGCGCCCGGTCAAGGTCAACGTCGTCGCGCTGCGCGATTTCACCGAGGACGAGGTGCTGCGCTTCGCGGAGTTCGCCCGCGCCGAGCCCTACGAGATCCGCTTCATCGAGTTCATGCCGCTCGATGCCGATCACGCGTGGACGCGCGACAAGGTGCTGCCCAACGCCGAGATCCGCGACATGATCGACGCGGTGTACCCGCTCGAGCCGATCGGCCGCAAGCGCCACAGCACCGCCCGGCGCTATCGCTTCGCGGACGGCCAGGGCGAGATCGGCTTCGTCTCCCCCGTCTCGGAGCCCTTCTGCGGCGACTGCAACCGCATCCGCATCACGGCCGAGGGGATGCTCCGCACCTGCCTCTTCTCGCTCCACGAGACCGACCTGCGCGAGCCGCTGCGCTCGGGCGCGACCGACGCGGAGCTCGAGGCGGTGATCCGCGAGGCGGTCTGGGCCAAGGAGCTCAAGCACCACATCAACGACCCCGGCTTCGTCCAGCCGCCGCGGACGATGTCGCGCATCGGCGGCTGAGATGCTGACGCTCGAGCAGGCCTGGGCTGCCGTCGCCGGCGCGATCCCCGGGCCGCTCGAGCCCGAGACCGTCCCGCTCGCCGCCGCGGCCGGTCGCGTCGCCGCCGGGGACCTGCGCAGCGCCGTCGACCTGCCGCCGTTCGACCGCTCGGCGATGGACGGCTGGGCCGTCCGCGCCGCCGACACCTCCCCCGGCGTCGCCCTGCGGGCGGCCGGCGCGGTCGCGGCGGGCGAGGTGGCGACGGCCGAGCTCGAGCCGGGCACCGCGGCCGGCGTGACCACGGGCGCCGCGCTGCCGCCCGGGGCCGACGCCGTGCTGCAGTCAGAGCTCGCCGAGGCCGCGAACGGCGAGGTGGTCCCCGGCCGGGCGATCGCGCCCGGCACCCACGTCCGCTACCTCGGCGAGGACCTGCGCGCCGGCGACCTGCTGGCGCCCGCCGGCACGCGCGTGACGCTGCCGCTGATCTCCGCGCTCGCGTCCTCGGGCGTCGGCGACGTCGCCGTGACGCGGCGCGCGCGGCTGCACGTGATCAACACCGGGAGCGAGCTGCTGCCGGTGGGCGCGCCGCCCGAGCCGGGCCGCATCCACGAGTCCAACGGGCTGATGATCCGGCTGCTCGGCGAGCGCGCCGGGGCGGCGGTGCACGACCACGGCGTCGTGCCCGACGACCTCGAGGCCACGCGGTCCGCGGTCGAGGCGGGGCTGGAGGGCGACGTGCTGGTGGTCTCCGGCGGGGTGTCGGTCGGCAGTCACGACCACGTCAAGGCGGCCTTCGACGCGTGCGGGGTCGAGGAGGTCTTCTGGCGCGTGAAGGTCAAGCCCGGCAAGCCGCTCTTCTTCGGCCGCCGCGGGGCGACGCTGGTCTTCGGCGTCCCCGGCAACCCGCTCTCGACGATCGTGAGCTTCCTGCTCTTCGTCGACCCGGCCCTGCGCCGCCTGCAGGGCGAGGCCGACGCCGCCGCGCGCCTGGAGCGCGCCCGGCTGCTGGTGGCCAGCCAGGCCGACGACGGGCGCACGACGCTGCTGACGGCACGGCTGACGCGCGGCGCGGACGGCGTGCTCGAGGCGCTGCCGACCGAGCGCCAGGGCTCGCACATGACGGGCGCGCTGGGCGAGAGCGACGGCTTCGTCGTGGTGCCCTTCGACGCCGGCGAGCTGCCCGCCGGCGCCGAGGTGGACGCGCTGCGTCTGGACTGAACGCGTGGTCGGCCCCTTCGCCGGCGCCGCGCTGGCCGACGTCGGCGCCTGGCTGCGCGGCGGCACGACCGACCCGGTCGAGCTGACCGAGCGGACGCTGGCCGCGGCGCAGGCCGCGCAGGCCGAGCTCAACCTGTTCGCGGCGCTGGACGCCGCGGGCGCTTGCCGGGCGGCGTCGCAGGCGCGCGACGAGCTGGCGCGCGGAGTCGATCGCGGCCCACTGCACGGGGTGCCGGTGGCGGTCAAGGACGTGATCGACACCGCCGGGCTGGCCACGACGATGGGCTCGCGCCACTTCGCCGGCCACCTGCCCGACCGCGACGCTACGGTCGTCGCCCGGCTGCGGGCGGCGGGCGCGGTGATCGTGGGCAAGACCACGACGCACGAGTTCGCCTACGGCCCGACGGGCGACGTCGCGGCCACCGGACCGGTGCGCAACCCGCGCGATCCGAGCCGGATGGCGGGCGGGTCGAGCGCGGGCTCGGCCGCGGCCGTCGCCGCCGGCGTCGTCCCGCTCGCTGTCGGGACGGACACGGGCGGCTCGGTGCGCATCCCGGCCGCGCTGTGCGGGGTCGCGGGGATCCGCCCGTCCTTCGGCCGCGTGCCGACCGCCGGCGTGTTCCCGTTGTCGTGGTCGCTGGACACCGTCGGCCCGCTCGCCGCGAGCGTGGCGGACCTGGTCGCCGGGCTCGAGGCGCTGAGCGGCGAACGCGTGCGCGCGCCGGTCCCGGCGGCGTGGACGCTGCGGATCGGCGTGGTGACGGGCCCGTGGTTCGACCGGGTCGGCGACCCGGTCGCCACGGCGATCATCGGCCTAGTCGAGCGGCTCCAGGGCGCCGGGGCGGACGTCCGCGAGGCCGAGGTGCCGGACGCCGAGGAGCTCGCCACGGTCTACCGGCTCGTGCAGTCGGCCGAAGCGGTCGCGGTGCACGCCGAGCGCCTGGAGCGCGCGCCGGACAGCTACGAGCCCGAGACGCTGACCCGGCTGCGGACGGCGGCCGAGGTGCCGGCCTGGCAGTACGCCACCGCGCTGCGCCGGCTGGGCGAGCTGCGCGCCGGCGCCGCGCAGCGGCTCGACGGGCTGGACGCGCTGCTGCTGGCGAGCGTCCCGGTCCTCGCCCCGCCCGTCGGCGCCCGTGACGCCGAGCTCGGTGGCGGCTGGCGCTCGCCGCGCGAAGCCCTGCTGAGCTTCTGCTCGCCCTGGAGCGTGCTCGGGCTGCCGTCGCTCTCGCTGCCCGTCCCGGCGCCCGCGGCGCTGCCGGTGGGCGCGCAGCTCGTCGGCCGCCCGGGCGGCGACGCCGAGCTGCTGGCCGTCGCCGCGGCGGTCGAGGCGCTGGCCGGCTGATCAGCCGCGCCGGCGGGCCTGCTCGAGCCGGCGCCGGTCGCGCTTGGTCGGCCGGCCGCCGCCGCGCTCGACGCTCGGCGGCGCGCTCAGCCGCCACTCGGCGGCGGCCCGCTCGCGCTGCTCGCGGCTCTCCGGCGTCTCCACGTAGAGCAGCGCCGCGGCGGCGGCGGACCCGCGGCGCTCGGCCGTCGCCTTGACGTCGACGGTGCGCCTCGCCGGCCCAGACGTGATCTCCACGCGGTCGCCGGCGCGCACCTCTCGGCTCGGCTTGACCGCATGGCCGTTGACGTGCACGCGACCGCCCTTGACGGCCTCGGCCGCCAGCGGCCGGGTCTTGACCAGGCGCGCGGCCCACAGCCACTTGTCGACCCGCACGGGCGTGCTCGGATCGTGCATCGCGGCCATCGTCGCAGGCCCGGCGTGCGAGCATGGGCGGCCCATGGACGCGCTCGAGCTCGAGACCCCGCACGGCGTCGCCCGCGCCCACGTCGAGGCTGCGCAGGACGCCACGGCGGCGCTGCTGCTCGGTCACGGCGCCGCCGGCTCGGTGACGGCGCCGGATCTCGTCGCCGTTGCCTCGGCCGCCACCGAGCTCGGGCTGACGGTCGTGCTGGTAGAGCAGCCCTACAAGGTCGCGGGACGGAAGTCCGCCGCACCCGCCCACCAGCTCGACGCGGCCTGGATCGCGGTGGTCGAGCAGCTGCGCGCGGGCCCGTTGGCCGGCCACGCCCTGGTCGCGGGCGGCCGTTCCTCGGGCGCCCGCGTGGCGTGCCGGACCGCCGCGGCGACGAGCGCCGCCGCCGTGCTGTGTCTCGCCTTCCCGCTCCAGCCGCCCCAGCGGCGCTCGGCATCGGCGCCGCCGCCCAGCCGCCAGGGCGAGCTGGACGCCGTCGCCGTCCCGGTGCTCGTCATCCAGGGCGAGCGCGACAGCTTCGGCCTGCCGGCGGACGGCCCGCAACGGGAGGTGGCCGTCGTCGCCGGCGATCACCGCCTGCGCACCGACTTGCCCGCCGTCGCCGGCGCCGCGCGCGCCTGGCTCCCGCGCGTCGTGCCGGCAACCAATGCCGGGCGCGGCGTGTCGTAGCGGGCCGGGGGCGATTGGCTTTCGCGGGCAGCGCTGCCCGTCGACGTCACATGGTCTTGACCAGCCCCCCGTCGATCACGTAGTCCGAGCCGGTGACGTTCGCCGTCCGCGGAGAGGCGAGCAGCGCGACGACGGTCGCGACCTCCTCCGGCGCGGTGAAGCGGCGGGTCGCAAAGCCCTCCGCCGCTTGAGCCCGGACCACGTCGGGGTCGGCGCCGGTCGCGCGGCCGACGGTCGCCGCGACGCCGTCGTCGCCCATCCACAGGTCGGTGGAGACCGGGCCGGGAGAGACGCTGTTGATCCGGATCCCCTGCGGTCCGAGCTCCTGCGACAGCGCCTTGGACGCGTTCAGCAGCGCGGCCTTGGCGGCGCCGTAGTCGATGACGAGCCCGTCGGGGTGGAAGAACGCGTTGACCGAGGCCACGTTGACGATCGTCCCCTCGCCACGCGGGAGCATGTCTGCGACGGCGGCCCGGGTCGCGCGCAGCGCTGAGAAGAAGTTGAGCTGGAGCGACGCCTCGAAGTCGGCGTCGCCGAGACTCAGGAAGCCTTCGGTCCGGAGCTTGACGCCGCCGACGTTGTTGACGAGCACGTCGACCCGACCGTGCGCCTCGACCGCGCGGGCGACGAGCCGCTCCGGCCCGCCCGGTGCGGCCAGGTCCACCTCGACCGCCGTGACGCCGTCGAGGCCGGCGAGCGCGCCCGCCGACCGCGCGCCCGCCACCACCGCCATGCCCTCGGCCGCGAGCGTCCGCACGACCGCGAGCCCGATGCCCTTGCTCGCGCCGGTGACGACGGCGACCTTGCCGCTGAGCCCGAGGTCCATCAGCCGGTCTCGAGCACGCCGTCGAGCCAGCTGTCGATCGCCGCCGCGAGCTCCTCCCAGCCCTCCCCGGTCACGAACAGGTGTGGCCGCCCCGCGAACTCGAGGTAGTCGGTCTGGGCTGACGAGCGCTCGTACTTCTCGGCCTGCGCCCGCGACACCGAGGCGGGCACGGTGTGGTCCTGCTCCGCCCCGACGATCAGCAGTGGTGCGCGGTCGTCGTTGGAGAAGTGGACGTCGGTCGGCGGGTGCAGCGAGAAGTTGGCGAACCCGGCCTGGTAGAAGATCCGGCCGGTCTCGGGCACCGCGTAGCGCTCGTAGGCCGCGGCAGCCTCCTCGTCGCCGAACGTGTTGGTGAACCCGTAGTGGAACTCCTCGGGCGTGAGCGTCACGATCCCGTGACGCTTCGAGGGATGCGCCAGCGCCGGGGAGGCCGCCTTGAGCGACGAGAACGGCAGCACGAGGATCCCCTTCGGCGGCGCGGGGCTCAGCGCGACGCCGGCGCGTCCGAGCCCGCGGTCGAGCAGGAGCTCGGTGATGAGGCCGCCGAACGAGTGCCCGACGATCACCGGCGGCTCGTCGAGCGTGCGGATCAGGGCCTCGTAGTGGTCGACGATCTCGCCGAGCCCGAGGCCGGCGAGCTCCTCGGACTCGTCGCGCAGTTGCTCGACGTCGCCGTGCTTGCGCGGCCATTCGGGGGCGGAGACGGCGAAGCCGCGGTTGCCGAAGTACTCCTAGGCGGCGTCGCGCCCGCGCCGCGCGCCTCCGCGACGGCGAGGTCGAGCTCGGCGATCGCGCGCCGGGCGCGTCCGAGCAGCGCGTTCCCGCGGCGGTCAGCTCCACCCGCCGCGTCGTGCGTACGAACAGGACGACTCCGAGATCGCGCTCGAGCTCGCGGATCGCGCGCGAGAGCGGCGACTGCGACATGTACAGCCGCTCGGCGGCGCGGCCGAAGTGCAGCTCCTCGGCCACCGCGACGAAGTAGCGCAGCTGGCGCAACTCAACCGGGGCGTCCACGCCGCGATCCTACGCCGCTGATCGACCCAAGAAGCGCCGTCCGAGGGACGACCGGTGGTCACCGAAGCGTGCCGTGCCGGGCGCCGCTCAGCGGTAGCCGACCGGGTCGGCCGGCAGCCCGGGGTCCTGGACCTCGACCATGTAGCGCCAGCAGTCGGGCTGCGAGCCGTCGAGGTCGGTGAAGCCGTACTCTCGCGCGAGGCCGCCGGAGGAGAACGAGCCGCCGGTGCGGCGCTGGACGTCCGGGTCGGCGGCGAGCGCGGCAACGGCGCGGCCGACGAACCGCGGGGACTCGGAGATGGCGGCGAAGTGCGGGTTGACCGCCGCGCCGTCGCGCCAGTTGGCCTCGGTCACCCCGTAGTGCTCGAGCATCATCTCCGAGCGCAGCCAGCCCGGCGTCAGCGCCAGCGCGGTGCAGCCGTGCGGCGCCAGCTCGTGCGCCTGCGCGAACGCCAGCCGCAGGACCGAGGCCTTGGCGAGGTCGTAGAACGTCGAGAGCCGGTAGTGCTCGTCGTTGTAGGCGCGCGTGCCGTCGGTCATCTCGACGACGAGTCCGCCGGGCCGGCGCACGAGCAGCGCCAGCGCGACGTGGCTGGTGATCAGGTGGGTCTCGACGGCCAGGCGCAGCATCCGCAGGCCGCCCGCGAGGTCGTGCTCCCACACCGGCGTGTTCCACTCGGCCAGCTTCTCGCCGCCCCAGATGTCGTTGACCAGCACGTCCAGCCGCCCCTGCTCGGCGTCGATGCGTTCCACGAGCGCGCGCACCTGCTCGGGGTCGAGGTGGTCCACCTCGACGGCGATCCCCTCGCCGCCCTCGGCGCTGACGAGCTCGGCGGTCTCCTCGATCGTCTCCAGCCGGTCGTACTCCGACCGCCGCCTGCGGGTCGTGCGGCCGGTGCAGTAGACCGTCGCGCCGGCCTCTCCGAGCGCGACGGCCGTGCCCCGTCCGGCGCCGCGGGTCGCGCCCGCCACGAGCGCCACCCTCCCGGCCAGCGCCGGTGACGTCATCCCGCGGTCCCTTCGATCGCGCGCGGCAGCTTCCGGGCGCCCTGGAGGGTGAGCAGGACCGAGGCGGCGACGATCAGCGCCGCGCCGGCGACCTGGGCCGGGCCGAGCGACTCGCCGAAGACCGCGCCCGCCAGCAGGACGGCGGTCAGCGGCTCGGCCGTGCCCAGGATCGCGGCGGTGGTCGGGCCGACCCGGCGCAGGCCGGCGAAGAACAGGCCGATCGCGGCGACCGTCGAGACGATCGCGAGCGCGGTCAGCCAGCCCATGCCCGGCAGGCTCACCTCGCCGAGGCGCAACTCCCCCGCGGCAAGGCTCACGAGCGACAGCGTGGTCGCCGCGCCGGTGCAGACCAGCGCGCTGAGCAGCAGCGGGTGGACCCGGCCGCTGACCTCGGCCGAGCCGAGGATGTAGGTGCTGAAGACGACCGCGGCCGTGAGGCCGAACAGCGCACCCAGCGGGTCCAGCGCCCCGGTGCCCGCGCCGGCCACGACGAGGACCAGCCCGGCTGACGCGAGCCCGAGCGCGGCGAAGCGGCGCGCGCTCGGGCGCTCGCGCCCGAGGACGATGGCCGCGACCGTGACGATCGCGGGGAAGGTGTAGAGCAGCAGCGAGAGCAGCGAGACGTCGATCCGCTGCAGGCCGGCGAAGTAGGCGCCCGCCTGGGCGCTGTAGATCACCGCGCCGAGCGCGACGGCGATGGCGAGGTCGCGGCGCGTCAGCGTCCGCAGGCCGCGGGTCGCGCCCGTGCAGGCGGCCACCACCCAGAACAGCGCGGCCGCCAGCGAGAAGCGGACGGCGAGCAGCGTGCCGAGCGTGGCGCCCTCGTCGTAGGCGAGCGTGCCGAAGATCCCCATCGCGCCGAAGGCGGTGGCGGAGGCCAGGCAGAGGAGGGCGCCGAGCGCGGGCACGGGCGGGATCCTGCCGCCCCTATGCATCAGAAGCGATGCGGATTGCTAGACCTCACCCAGTAGCATCGCTTCATGATGAGCGCTCGTGCTTGACCTGCGCCGACTGCGCCTGCTGCACGAGCTGCACGCGCGCGGGACGGTCGCCGCCGTCGCCGACGCCCTGCAGTTCACCCCCTCGGCGGTCTCCCAGCAGCTCGCGGTGCTCGAGCGCGAGGCGGGCGTGACGCTGCTCGAGCGCGCGGGGCGCGGGGTCCGCCTCACGGACGCGGCGCTCGTGCTCGTCGGCCACGCCGAGGCGCTGCTGGACCGCGCCGAGCGCGCGGAGGCCGAGCTGGCCGCGGCCGCCGGCGACGTCGCCGGGCGGGCGCGGATCGCGGCCTTCCAGTCCGTGGCGATGCGCCTCGCCGCGCCGGCCATGCACGCGCTCGCCGAGCAGGCGCCGCGGCTGCGCTGCGAGCTCGTCGAGGCCGAGCCGGAGTGGGCGCTGCCGGCACTCGCGCTCGGCGACGTCGACCTCGTGGTGGCCGACGAGTGGCCGCACGCGCCGCACGCCCGGCCCGCCGGCCTCGACCGCCACGACCTGCACCGCGACCCGGTCCGCGTCGTGCTCCCCGTCGCCCACGAGGTCGCCCGCCGTCAGGCTGAGGCGGTGCCGCTGGCCGAGCTGGCCGGCGCCGTGTGGACGACCGGCCACGAGGGCACGGCGTGGGCGCAGATGACGGCGCGGACCTGCCGGGCGCTCGGCGGCTTCGATCCCGACCTCCGCCACCGCACGAACGACAGCGTGCTCGGCCTCGAGCTCGTCGCCCAGGGGCTCGCCGTCACCCTGCTGCCCGAGTTCGTCGCCCCGGGAGCACGACCGGGCGTCGCCGTGCGCGCGATCGCCGGCGGCCACGTGCACCGCACCATCTTCGCCGCCACCCGGACGGCGGACGCCGCGCGCCCGTCGCTGCGGGCGCTGTTGACCGCGATCCGCGCGACGGCGGACGGACTGGGGTGGTCGCCGGCCTGAGCCGAGAGGCCGGTCAGAGCCGGTGCAGCGCCCGCACCGCCTCGACCGGGTCCTCCGCGCCGAAGACCAGCGAGCCCGGCACGACGCCGTCCGCGCCCGCCGCTGCGAGCGCGCCGACGGTGCCGGGCCGGATGCCGCCGTCCACGACGATCTCGACGTCCGCCGCGGCGGCAGCGGACACGAGCGCCCGCACGCGGGCCGGCGTGCGCGAGTCCAGGCCGACGCCCTTGACGCCGAGCGCCGTGCCCATGACCAGCACCCGCCGCACGTGGCCGAGCAGGCCGACCGCCAGCTCGACCGGGTCCTCGAGGCCCAGCGCCAGCCCCGGCCGCACCCCGCGAGCGGCGATCCGCTCGAGCGTGGCCCGCGGATCGGCGCACGTCTGCGCGTGGACGGTGATCAGGCCGGCGCCCGCGTCGGCGAACGGGTCGATCCAGGCGTCGGCGTCGGCGACCATCAGATGCACGTCGATGACGGGTCCGGCCGCGCGCGCCGCCAGGGCGCGCACCGTGTCGGGCCCGAAGAGCAGGTGCGGGGCGAAGTGGCCGTCGACGACGTCGACGTGGAAGCCGTCGGCGACCGCGGCGAGGCGATCGACGTCGCGGCCCAGCGCGAGCGGGTCGGCCGACCACAGCGACACCCAGGCGCGCATCACCGGTAGCCGAAGCGCCGTCTCAGCAGGGGGCGGAGGGCGGGCGGCGGCACCACGACCGACAGCCTAGGATCCCGGCCATGAAGGCCGCCGTCCTGCACCGCCCGAACGAGCTGTCCACCGAGGAGATCGAGACGCCCTCGCCGGGCCCGGGCGAGGTGCTCGTCAAGGTCGGCGCGAACACCATCTGCGGCACCGACCTGCGGATCGCCCGCGGCGAGAAGACGTCCTACGTCGAGCTGCCGGTCGTGCTCGGCCACGAGACCGCCGGCCACGTGGCCGAGGTCGGCCAGGGCGTCGAGGGCTTCGAGACCGGCGCGCCCGTGGCGATGGCGCCCGGCATCCCGTGCCGCCACTGCTGGGAGTGCCGGCACGACCTCGAGAACATGTGCCGCAACCTGCGCCTGATGGGCTACTCCGTCGACGGCGGCATGGCCGACTACATGCTCGTGCCCGCCGACGGCGTGCAGGCCGGCTGCCTGATGGTCGCCCACGAGGACGTCCCGTCAGAGCGCCTGGCGCTGGCCGAGCCGCTGGCCTGCGTCATGACCGGGCAGCGCTGGTCGCCCGTCGAGCCCGGGGACGTCGCGCTGATCATGGGCGCCGGGCCGATCGGGCTGCTGCACCTGCAGGTTGCGCTGCTCTCCGGCGCTCGCGCGGTGATCGTCTCCCAGCGCTCGGCCGGGCGCCGCGAGGTCGCGGAGTCGCTCGGCGCGACCGTCGCCGTCGACCCCACGTCGGAGGACCTGGCGGCGGTCGTCGAGGAGGTGACCGGCGGCGTCGGGGTGGACTCCACCTACGTGTGCGTCGGCGTGCCCGAGCTGGCCCAGCAGGCGATCGAGCTCAGCCGCGTCGGCGGCCGGGTGTGCCTGTTCGCCGGCTTCAAGGGCGACGGGACGGCCGAGATCTCGGCCAACGAGATCCACTACAAGCAGGTCCGCCTCAGCGGGACGTCCAACACCCGACGGGCCGACGTCGAGACCGCGCTGCAGCTGATCGCCACCGACCGCGTCGCGACCGCCGCGCTGATCACCCACCGCTTCGGGATCGCCGAGGTCGAGGACGCGATCGAGGCCATGAGCGCCGACGGCGCGCTCAAGGTCGCCTTGACGCCCTAGGGGTCCCCAGCGCCTCCGGCGTGTCGATGTCGGCGGGATCGGCGAGCTGGCCGCACTCCCACTCGCGGACCGTCGCGCCCGCCAGCAGGTCGCGGAAGCCGACGTCCCCGCGCAGCTCGCCGACGCGGTCGAGCAGGCGGCGCTCGAGCAGCACCGGGTGGCTCGGCTTGCCGTCGTAGGTCGCCCGCACGGCCGCGTAGCGCCGCGGCGCGCGGTAGTCGAGCACGCCGGCGATCACCTGCGGGGTGATGAACGGCTGGTCGCCGAGCGTGACGATCGCCGCCTCGGCGTCTGCGAGCGCCGCGACGCCGCAGCGCAGCGACGCCGACTGGCCTTCGTCCCAGTCGGCGCAGACGACGACCTCGAAGCCGCTCACGTCGACCGCGGCGCGGATCTCCTCCGCCGCCGCGCCGAGCACCAGCACCAGCGGGTCGAGCGCCGGCACGCCGGCGAGCGCGTCCAGGGCGTGGTCGAGCAGCGGGCGCCCGTCGAGCTCGGCGAGCTGCTTGACGCCGCCGAAGCGCCGCCCCGCGCCGGCGGCGAGCAGCAGCCCGCCGACGCCGCCGCTCACACCACCTCGTGGATGCGCCCGCGGGCGTTGGCCAGCCGGCCGCCCTCGCGGCCGTGGCGCATGGCGACGATCTCGCTCATGATCGAGAGCGCGGTCTCCTCCGCGCTGAGCGCGCCGAGGTCGAGCCCGATCGGCGCCGAGATGCGCGCCTGGTCGGCCTCGGAGATGCCGAGCTCGAGCAGGCGGTCGCGGCGCTTGGCCTGCGCCCGGCGCGAGCCCATGGCGCCGATGTAGGGCGCCTCGGAGGCGAGCGCGATCTGCAGCGCCGCGTCGTCGAGCTTGGGGTCGTGGGTCAGCACCGCGATCGCCGTCGCGCGGTCGATCCCGCCCAGCTCGGCGAAGGCCGCCTGCGGCCACGCCGCCACGACGCGCTCGGCGTCGGGGAAGCGCGCCGGCTGGGCGAAGCGCGCCCGCGGGTCGACCACGAACGGCCGCCAGCCGACGGCGCGGGCGAGCTTGCACAGCTGGGCGGCGAAGTCGACCGCGCCGAAGACGAACAGCCGCGGCGGCGGGAAGGTGCTGTCGACGAACAGCGTCGCGCCGTCGGCCTCGCGGCGCTCGGAGCGCTCGGCCCACATCAGCTCGTCGGCGGCCGCGGCCGCCGCGGCGTCGAGCTCGGGGGAGCCGAGCGTCCCCTGCCGGGTCCCGTCGGGCGCGACGAAGAGCTTGGCGCCGGGATCGGGCCCCGCGAGCACGGTGACGAGGGCGGCGCGGAGATCCGCGCGCGCCGCGTCGGCGAAGGCGGCCTGCGGCCCGCTCACGACTCGTAGCGCTCCAGCCACACGTCGATCTCCCCGCCGCAGGGCAGCCCGACGTCCCACGCCTCCTCGTCGGCGATGCCGTAGTGCAGCAGCCGCGGCGCGCCGCCGGCGAGGACCTCCTCGGCGGCCTCGACCACCGCGCCCTCGACGCAGCCCCCGGACACGGCACCGACGATCTCGCCGTGCTCGTTGATCGCCATCTTGGTCCCGGGCGGGCGCGGGGCGGAGCGCTTGACGCCGACCACCGTGGCCACCGCCACCGCGTCGCCGCGCGCCGTCCAGGCGTCGACCTCCTCGAGCACGTCCTTCATGCCATCCCCTCCTCCATCAGGTCGGCCAGCGCCTCCAGCGAGGCGATGGAATTGCCGGGCAGCAGGTGGTCCACGTGCGGCAGCGACGCCCGCATGCCGCGCGTGAGCGGCTCGTAGCGCGGGTCGGCGGCGAGCGGGTTCAGCCACAACACGCGGTGCGCGCAGCGGCGCAGGCGGGCCATCTCGGCGGCCAGCTCCTCCGGGTCGCCGCGATCCCAGCCGTCGGAGAGCACGACGACGATCGCGCCGCGCCCGATGCGCCGGCCGTGCTCGCGGTTGAGCGTCCCGATCGCCTCGCCGATGCGCGTCCCGCCCGCCATGTCGACCACGTGGTCGGTCGCGCGGCGCAGCGCGCGGTCGGGGTCGCGCCCCTCCAGCTCACGGGTCAGGCGGGTCAGGCGGGTGCCGAAGGCGAACGCCTCGACGCGGCGGCGGGCGGCCACGCACGCCTGCAGGTACTGCAGCAGCATGCGCGCGTAGGGCGCCATCGAGCCGGAGACGTCGCACACCAGCACGAGCCGGCGCGGGCGCTCGGAGGGCTCGCGGTAGCGGCGCTCCATCAGCTCGCCGCCGTGGCGCAGCGACGCGCGCATCGTCGCCCGCAGGTCGTGGATCTCGCGCCGCCGGCGCGTCGGCCGTGTGCGGCGGCTCAGGCGCTGCGGCCCGCGGGCGGCCAGGCGCGCGAGCAGCGCGCGGGCGCCGGCGCGCTCGGCGTCGGTGTAGAGCGCGAAGTCCTTGATCCGCAGGAGCTCCGTCTCGCTCCAGGCGGCCGGGACCGGCTGGAGCTCGAGCTCCGCCGGGCGCGGGTCGGGGCCGGGCACGCCCGCCCGCGGCAGGATCGCGCTCGGGATGCCGGCCAGGTCGGCGAGCGGGCCGCGGTCCTCGCCGGCCTCCGCGAAGACCGTGTCGAACGCCTCGTCGAAGAGCGCCAGCTCCGCGCGCGTCGAGCACAGCGCGGCGCGCAGGGCGAAGTAGGCGTCGGTGCGCGACGCGGCGTCGACGGCGCTCAGTGCCCGGTGGGAGCTGAGCAGCTCGCCCAGCCCGACGCGCGCGCCACCGTCGCGCATCGTCGCCGCGAGCGCCGAGAGCCGCTCGGTCACCGGGTGCGCGGCCTCAGGCATCGCGCAGCACCCCCAGCTCGCGCACGCGGTCGACGTCCTCGCGGACCTTGAGCGCGACGCCCAGCGTCTCCTCGAGGTCGCCGTCGGCGTCGAGGGCGATCAGCGCCCGCGCCCAGGTGATCGTCTCCCCCACGCCGGGCAGCTTGTAGAGCTCCTCGCGGCGCAGCCGGGCGACGGCAGCCGACACGCGCTCGGCGATCGCCTCGGGCACGCCGGGCAGCCGGGCGCGCACGATCTCGGCCTCGCGGGCGCGGTCCGGGTAGTCGATCCAGTGATACAGGCAGCGGCGCTTGAGCGCGTCGTGCAGCTCGCGCGTGCGGTTGGAGGTCAGCACGACCAGCGGCCGCGCCGAGGCCGTCACCGTGCCGAGCTCGGGGATCGAGATCTGGAAGTCCGAGAGGAACTCGAGCAGGAAGGCCTCGAACTCGTCGTCGGCGCGGTCGACCTCGTCGATCAGCAGCACGACGTCGCCGTCGTGCTCGAGCGCCTCCAGCAGCGGCCGGCGCAGCAGGAACTCCGGGCCGAAGAGCTCGCGCGCAGGTGCACCGGCCTCGGCCGCCCGGATGGCCAGCAGCTGGCGCTGGTAGTCCCAGTCGTAGACGGCGTGGTGAAGGTCGATCCCCTCGTGGCACTGCAGGCGGATCAGCTCGGCGCCGGTGGCGGCCGCCAGCGCACGGGCGACCTCGGTCTTGCCCACGCCGGCCTCGCCCTCGAGCAGCACGGGCTGCTCCAGCGTGGCGGCCAGGTAGACCGACGTGGCCAGGCCCCGGCCGGCGAGGTAGCCCTCGCCGGCCAGCGCCCGGGTCACGTCGTCGATGCTCTCGAAGCGCACGCTCCGATGATGACGGACGGCTCGCCGGCTCTCGTCAGCCCGCCGCCGCCTGCTCGAGCGCGCGCCGGCACAGCACGCGCGCCAGGTGGCGCTTGTAGTCGGCCGTCGCGTTGAGGTCGCCGGGCGGCTCGGTGCCCTCCGCGGCCAGCTCGGCGGCGGCGGCGATCGAGCCGGCGTCCAGCGGCTTGCCGCGCAGCGCCTCCTCCGTCGCCGACGCCCGCAGCGGCACGGAGCCCATGTGGGTGAGGCCGACGCGGACGTCCTCGCAGCTGCCGTCGCCGGCCTTCTTCACCAGCGCCGAGACGGCCACCATCGCCCAGTCCTCCTGGCGGCGGTTGAACTTCTCATAGCCGTGCCCGTAGCCGTCCATCGCCGGGATGCGGACCTCGGTGAGGATCTCGCCCTCGCCCACCGCGGTGGTGAGGTAGTCCTCGAAGAAGTCCGCCGCCGCGACCTCGCGCTGGCCCGACGGGCCGGTGATGGTCACCGTGCCCTCCGTGGCCAGCAGCACCGCCGGCATGTCGGACGCCGGGTCGCCGTGGGCCAGCGAGCCGGCCAGCGTGCCGCGGTAGCGGACCTGCGGATCGGCGATGGTCGCCGCCGCTGTCGCCGCCAGTCCCATCGCGGGCTCGGAGGCAACGGCGTAGTGGCGCGTGAGCGCCCCCAGCCGCCAGCTGCCGTTCTCGCGGTCGATGCTGCCGAGCCCGGGGACCCGGTTGATGTCCACCAGCAGCGTCGGCGCCGCCAGGCGGAGCTTCATCAGCGGGATCAGCGAGTGCCCGCCGGCGAGGACCTTCGCGTCCTCGCCGCCGTCGCGCAGGGCCGCCAGCGCCTCGTCCAGCGAGGCCGGGGCCACGTAGTCGAACTCGGCGGGGATCACGCCGCACCCCCTTCCGCGGGCGAGGCCGGTCCGGAGCCCGAGGCGCCCTCGCCGTGCTCGCCGACCGCCTTGCCCTGCTCGGTGGCGGCGGGCCCGCTCCCCTTGCCCTTGGCCTCCTGGATGGCCTCCCACACCCGCATCGGCGTGAGCGGCATGTTCAGCTCCGTCACGCCCAAGGGGCGCAGCGCGTCGATCACCGAGCTCACGACGGCCGGCGAGCAGGCGATCGTGGCCGCCTCGCCGACGCCCTTGACGCCGAGCGAGTTCGTCGGCGAGGGCGTCTCCGTCCGCGCCGTCTCGAAGCTCGGCACGTCGGCGGCGCTCGGGAGCGCGTAGTCGACGAACGTGCCGGTGATCAGCTGGCCGTCCTCGTTGTAGACGACCTGCTCGTAGAGCGCCTGGCCGATGGCGTGCACCGCGCCGCCGTGGACCTGGCCGTCGATCAGCATCGGGTTGATCGCCGGCCCGCAGTCGTCGACCGCGACGTAGCGGATGACGTCGACCTTGCCGGTCTCCGCGTCGACCTCGGTGACGCACGCGTGCGCCCCGAACGGCCAGACGAAGTTCTCCGGGTCGTAGAAGGAGATCTCGTCCAGCCCGGCCTCCATGCCCTCGGGCAGGTCCATGCCGGTGTAGGCCTCGCCGGCGATGTCGACCATCGACATCCCCTTGTCGGGCGAGCCCTTGACCTGGAAGCGGCCGTCGGAGACCTCGATGTCCTCGGGCGCCGCCTCGAGCTTGTGGGCGACGATCCGCTTGGCCTTGTCCTGCACCTTCTCGGTGGCCAGCGCGATCGCCTCCCCGCCGACGGCGAGCGAGCGCGACCCGTAGGTGTTCTTGCCGAACGGGCCGGTGTTGGTGTCGCCGCTGATGACGTCGACGACCTGGGGATCGATCCCGAGCCGGTCGGCCACGATCTGGGCGAAGCCCGTCTCGTGCCCCTGGCCGTGCGGCGAGGCGCCCGTGTAGGCGGTCACCGAGCCCGTGGGGTGCACGCGCACCTGGGCGGACTCGAAGTAGGCGCCCTGCATGCCCCAGCCCTCCGGGCCGAGCGCCCGCGACGGGCCCAGGCCGCAGATCTCGACGTAGGTCGAGAAGCCGACGCCGCGGTAGACCCCGCGCTCGCGCGCCTCGGCCTGCTCGCGCCGGAAGGCGTCGAGGTCGAGCATCTCCAGGCACTTGTCCAGCGTGCCGTGGTAGTCGCCCGAGTCGTAGACGAACCCGTGCGGCAGCGGCGCGGGGAAGTCCGTGATGAAGTTCTTGCGGCGCAGCTCGAGCGGGTCCATCCCGAGCTCCTCGGCCACCGCGTCCATCGTGAGCTCGATGAAGTGGGTCGCCTCGGGGCGCCCGGCGCCGCGGATGGCGTCGGTCGTGTGCTTGTTGGTGAACACCCCGATGACGTCGGTCTGGACCGCCGCGAACTTGTAACAGCCGGCCACCACGCACGCGCTGAAGGTCGGGATCACCGGCCCCTCGATGAGGTGGTAGGAGCCCAGGTCCTGGATGATCTTGGCGTGGATGCCGGTGACGGTGCCGTCCTTCTTGGCCCCGATCCGCACGTAGTCGATCTGGTCGCGCCCGTGGTGGGTCGTGGCCATGTCCTCAGAGCGGGTCGCCGTCCACTTCACCGGCTTGCCGGTCTTCTTGGCACACCAGCACGCGAGCACTTCCTCGCCGTAGACCTGCAGCTTGGAGCCGAAGCCGCCGCCGACCTCCGGCGCGACGACGCGGATCTTGTCCTCGGAGATCCCGAGCTGGATGCAGAGGATCACGCGGGCGATGTGTGGGATCTGGGTCGAGCTCCACATGGTGAGCTTGCCCTGACGCCACTCGGCGACGGTCCCGCGCGGCTCGATCGCCCCGCCGGCCGTGCGGTGGTTGACGATCCGCTTCTCGACCACGACGTCGGCGTCCGCGAAGGCCGCCTGGACGTCGCCGCCGGGCAGCGACCACTCGAAGACCTTGTTGGTCCCGAACTCCTCGTGGATGATCGGCGCGCCATCCTCGAGCGCGGCCTCGGGATCGACCACGACGGGCAGCGGGTCGTACTCCACCACCACCTGCGCCGCGCCGTCGACCACGGCGTACTTGTCGTGGCCGAGCACGACGGCGACCGCCTGGCCGAAGTAGCCGACCTTGCCGCGCGCGAGTGGCCAGTGCTCGGGGACGTGGACCTCGACGCCCGGCGGCACCCACACCATCGGGCACGGGGCGGCAAGGTCGCCCATGTCCTCGCCGGTGAAGACCGCGTCGACGCCCTCGACCGCCTTGGCCGCCGAGGTGTCGATGGAGACGATGTTCGCGTGCGCCTCGGGCGAGCGGACGATCGACATGTAGAGCATGCCGGGCAGCACGATGTCCTCCACGTAGGTGCCCTGGCCCATGATCAGGCGCGGGTCCTCCTTGCGCTTCAGCGACCGGCCGACGTGGCCGTTGCCGCCGGGAGCGGTGCCCTCGGGGGCCTCGGTCGTGGCGCTCATGTCGTGACCTCCTGACGGGCGGACTGGCCTTGCGCTTCGCGCATCGGGCCCGCGGCGGCCTGTACGGCCTTGACGATGTTCTGATAGCCGGTGCAGCGGCAGAGGTTGCCGGCCAGCGCCTCGCGGATCTCCTCCTCCGAGGGGTCCGGCGAGTGGGCGAGCAGGTCGGCGGAGGCCATGATCATCCCGGGCGTGCAGTAGCCGCACTGCAGGCCGTGGTTCTCCCAGAACGCCGTCTGGAGCGGATGCAGGTCGTCCTCGCGACCCATCCCCTCGATCGTAGTCACCTCGGCGCCGTCAGCCTGGACCGCGAGCACGGTGCAGCTCTTGACCGCCTCGCCGTTCAGGTTGACCGTGCAGGCTCCGCAGCTGGACGTGTCGCAGCCGACGTGCGTGCCCGTGAGGCCGAGCGTCTCACGGAGGTAATGGACCAGCAGCAACCGCGGCTCGACGTGGGTCGAGCGCTGGTCGCCGTTGACGACCACGGTGACGCGGACGGGGTCTGGCATGTGGGGTTCGTCTCCTCCCATTCGGAAACGGTTCGCGGAGTGGGACCTTACCGGGGCGGCGCGGCGCTCAAGGCCGCTTCCACGCCACCTAGACACGCGCGCCTTCCTCGACGAGCGATTCGGCGACGCGCGCGAGCTGGCCGGCCGTGCGGACGAGCTCGACGCGGTCGACGAGCCGGGCGTAGAGGGGCATGTCGCTGGCACCCAGCGACCAGCTCCAGCGCGGCTCGGGAGTGATCCAGATCGTCGAGCGCGCGCGGCCGGCGATCTCCTGCAGCGCCACCGGGTTCGGGTCGCGCCCGTTGTTGCGCCCGTCGCCCAGGATCACCACGGTGGTGCGCCGGTTGACGGTGTCGGCGTAGGCCTCGGCGAACTGGCCGGCCGCCCGGCCGAAGTCGCTGTTGACGTCGGCGTCGATCAGCCCGCCGGAGAAGATCGCGTCCACGGCCTCGCCCAGCGGCTTGTCGGCGAAGGTCTGGGTGACCTCGGCCACGTCGGCGACGTAGACGAACGTGCGCACCTTGGAGAACAGCCCCTGCAGGTTGGCCACGAGGTGCAGCCAGAAGCGGGCGAGGTTGCGGGTGGAGAGCGAGACGTCGCAGAGCAGCACGAGCCGCGGCTTGCCCTCGCGGCGGCGGTGCAGCACCGGCTCGAAGGGCACGCCGTCGTGGCGCAGGTTGCCGCGCATGGTATGGCGCAGGGAGATGCGGCCGGTGCGGTCGACGCGCATGCGCCGGCTGTGGGCGCCGTGGATGTGGCGGGCCATGCGCCGGATGGCCGCCTCGAGCTCGCGCTGCTCGGCGCCGGTGTAGGAGACGAGCTTGCGCAGCGACTGCTCGCGCAGGACACGCTCGTCGGGCAGCGAGCGAGCGGCGCGCTCGCGGGCGAGCATCGCCTCCAGCAGCTCGGGCAGGCCCTCGATGATCGCCTCGGCGTTGTCCTCCAGCGCCGCCCGGACGTCGTCGTCGACCTCGAGCTCGTGCAGGTGGTCCATGAAGGCGCCGAGCTCGGCCGCCGAGACGTCCAGCGCGATCTCCTGCGCGTCGGCGCCGCTGACCAGGCTGCCGGGCTGGAAGATGTTGCGCGCGCGGCGCAGGCGGATGCGGCCGCTGATCTTCTCCAGCAGCGGCTCGAGCGAGCCCTGGCGGCGGTTGAGCACGAGCTCCTGGGCGAACAGCGAGAGCCGCAGCGACTCCTCGTGGCCGTGCAGGTCGGGTGCGGCCGCGAGCTTGTCCTCTTGCATGAAGCGGCGCAGGTCGGTGTTCTCGTCCGAGCCGGCGTCGGTCCGCTCGCCGCGGGCCTCGTTCTCGAGGTCCTCGCCGAGCTTGAGCTTCGTCGGCGGGCCGCCGTGGTCGTGGCCGTGCATGGCCAGCGGCTTGGGCTCGGGCTTGACGACGTCGCGCAGGCCGAAGTAGAGCTCGAACAGCCGCTCGAAGGTCTCCACGTCATCGCCGGACTTCACGAGGCTCGCGCGCAGCGTGTCGCGCACCACCTCGCGGTCGCCGAGGCCGACGGCGAGCAGCCCGTGCAGCGCGTCGAGCGTCTCCGCCGGGGAGATGCGCACCTCGTGGCGGCGCAGGTGCGCGACGAAGTCGTTGACGACCGTGTCCATGCCTAGATGACCGACTGGGCGGCCGCGTGGCCGGCTGGTGGATGGCCCGTGGATGCTGGGCGGTTCCCGCCCGAGCGCACAGTGGTGGTGCCACGGGCGCTCTGGGCGGGGGCCGTCCAGCGCCGCGGGCGCCGCCAGACGGTCGTGGGGTCGTCCAGTCGGTCATCTAAAGCTTCTGGACCCGCTCGTGGTGGGACTCGTGGGTGTGCGGGTGCTCGTGGCCGTGCTCGTGGCCGCCGATGCCGCGCCGCGCCGGCCCGGGCGCCGCACGCGCGCCGATGTGCGCGAGCACCGCGTCGGCGTCGCGCTCGTACTTGACGATCACGCTGATGGTCTCCTCGATCAGCTCCTTGGTCAGGTGTGGGGCGTTGAGCACGACGAGCGACTGCGCCCAGTCGAGCGTCTCGCCGATGCTCGGCGCCTTGCGCAGGTCGAGCTCGCGCAGGCCCTGCACGGTGCTGACCAGCTCCTGGGCGAGCGCGTCGGAGATCCCGGGCGCCTTGGTGCGCACGATCTCGAGCTCGACCTCGGAGCTCGGGTAGTCGAGCTGGAGGTGCAGGCAGCGGCGCTTGAGCGCCTCGGAGAGCTCGCGCGTGCGATTGGAGGTCAGCACGACGACCGGCCGCGCATCCGCCCGCAGCGTCCCCAGCTCGGGGATCGTCACCTGGAAGTCCGAGAGGAACTCGAGCAGGAAGGCCTCGAACTCCTCGTCGGCGCGGTCGATCTCGTCGATCAGCAGCACGACGGGCTCGGGCGCCTGCAGCGCCTGCAGGATCGGCCGCGCGACCAGGAAGCGCTCGGAGAAGAAGACGTCCTCCTGGTCGCGCATCAGCTCGGCCGCCTCGCGCAGGTCCTGCGCGGGCTCGAGCAGGCGGCCGATCTTGTCGCGCAGCACCTGGGTGTAGAGCAGCTGCTTGGAGTACTCCCACTCGTACAGCGCGCGCGCCTCGTCGAGGCCCTCGTAGCACTGCAGGCGGATCAGCGGCCGCCCGAGGGCGGCCGCCAGCACCTTGGCCAGCTCGGTCTTGCCGACACCGGCCGGTCCCTCGGCGAGCACGGGCTTCTCGAGCCGGGTGGCCAGGAACGCGACCGTGGCCACCCGGCGATCGCACACGTAGTCCTGCTCGGCGAGGCCGCGACGCAGGGCCTCGATGTCGGCGAAGGCGGTCATCCGCCGGCCGACACCTCGCTCGAGCGGTCCGCCTCGGCCTCGATCGCGCGGGATGGCGCCGTTGCCGCCGTGCAGCGCGCGCGACGCCGCGCCCGCGTGCAGCGCGTTGGCGTCGAACATGCAGTCGCGCAGGATCTCGCGCGCCGAGTCGACGGTCAGCTCGCGCGGGTTCCCGGGCGTGCACATGTCGGCCATCATGTGCTCGGCCATCTTGGTCAGCTCGTCCTCGTCGGAGTTGAGCTTGACCGGGCGGTCCTTGTACCAGCCCTGCCCCAGCCGGTCCTTCGGATAGCGGTCGACCGCGGCGAAGTTCTCGGGGATCCCGACGTCGTCCGCCAGCCGGATGACGGCCTCGATCGCGCGGTCGGACGCCTCGATCGGCGACAGGCCGGTCGTGTCCTCACCCATCGCGCGGGCGATGTCGGCGTAGCGGTGGACCGCCGCCGGCTGGTTGTAGGTCCACACGCGCGAGATGCCGATGCCGTTATTGAGCCCGTGGTGGATGTCGTAGTAGGCGCAGACGGCGTGCGAGAGCGAGTGCAGGATGCCCAGGAAGCCGGAGGAGAACGCCTGGGCAGCTGTGTACTGCGCCCAGGTCATGTTCATCATCGCCGTGTAGTTCTTGGGGTTCGCGTAGGCCTCGCGCAGGTTCTCCGACGTCAGCCGGATGGCCTCGATCGCCAGCGGCGTGCACGACAGGTTCTGCACGCGGCCCGCGTAGCACTCCGACGCGTGGGCCATCGTGTCGAAGCCGGTGTAGGCGACGTACTCCGGCGGCTGGGTCATCATCAGCACCGGATCGTTGATCGCGAGCGTCGTGGTGCACGCGCGGTCGACGCCGACCCACTTGTGGGGCGCGTTCGGCGACGTCGTGTCGGTGATGACGTAGAACGGGGTCGTCTCAGAGCCCGTGCCGACCGTCGTGTTGATCGCGATCTGCGGCGGGTTCTCGAGCTTCTCGGACTTCGCCTCGCCCTGGAACTCGTTCGTGTTGCGCCCGTCGTGGGCGGCGACGATGCGCGCGCCCTTGGCGCAGTCGTGCGCGGAGCCCCCGCCGAGCGAGACGAAGCCGTCGCACTCGCCCTCCGCGAACGCCTTGTAGGAGTCCATGACGTTGTAGTCCTTGGGGTTCGTCTCGACGTCGGCGTAGACGGTGACGGCGACCCCGGCGGCCTCGAAGTTGCCCTTGACCTCGTCGACGATGCCCGTCCCGCGCAGGCCGGTGGTCACGATCAGCACGTGGCGCAGGCCCATGGCCGCGGCCTCCGGGCCGGCCATCTCCCACGCGCCGGGACCGATCAGGCCGCGCGGCTGCTTGAAGAACTCCTTGACGGGAAACTCCAGCACCTTGGTGACGTCCACCGGGCTCCTCCTTCTCGTGAGCCGCGGACGCGTCCGGCCCTGCGGCGCGCCCGCGCCGAATCCGACCCTCGCACTGGAACGTAGTGCGTTTGCACACGAGCGCAAGCGCCGGCCGGGGGTTGCACGGGGGTTGCAGGCGACATCGTGGTGACAGACAGACCTGTACCCTCCGGCTCCGAGCCGCCCGCGGGCCTGCGGTGGCCGCCTGACGAGAGGAAACGCGAGCGAACGTGCGCAATCCCTGGGTCGGGATCGATCTCGGAGCGGACCCGATGGCGTGGGCGCGCCACTACGTCGCGCCTACGACGGCGCGCGGGCCGGCGCGGACCCGCCCGCCATCGTGCGCCAGGTCATCAACACCTCGTGGGCCCGCTGCCGCCAGGCGGGCGTCGACCCCGAGCGTCACGTCGTCCCGGTGGCCGGCGACCGCGACGACATCGCCGAGCGCTGGCGCGCGCACCCGCTGTCGCGCTACGTGGCGCTGGTCGAGCAGCTGCTCTGCGACTACGCCTTCGACGCCCGCCACATCGTGGTCATCGCCGACGCCGACGAGCTGCAGGCCGACGTCCTGCTCGTCGGGGCGATGCTCGACGAGGGACGCCTGCGCCGGGCGCTGCGGCTCTACGCGGGGCCGCTGCTGCCGGCCTCGCGCGCGCCGGGGATCGTCCGCGCCCGCGAGGCGCTCGCCGGGCGGGTGCGGGCGGCGACGGACGCGGCCGCGCGCGCGTAGCGCACCGGTACGCTGGCGCCCTTGACCCGCCGCACGCGCTACGTGATGCGCCGCGCGCTGCCCGACGCGGTGCCGGAGGACTGGCGGCGGGCGGCCGCCCGTGTGCCGCGCGGGGTCGTGATCGTCCGCGCGGGGCGCCCGGCGGAGGACCTCGTGGCCGCGCGGCTGCGGGCGTTCGGCCCGGGGCACGTCGACCACGCCCCGAGCCGCGCCCAGGCCGCGGTGCTCAGCCGGATCGTCGACGGCCGCGAGGCCGGTCCGCTGCTGGACTGCAGCCGGCTCGCGGTCATCAGCGCCGACGCGGCCGTGGTCGGCGTCGCCCTGGTCACCGACGCCCCGGCCGTCGGCGACGACGGCGGCCCGTGGGTCGCCGACGTCTACCGCGACCCCGACCCACGGCTCGCCGGGCTCGGGACGGCGCTGCTGTGCGCGGTGATGGCGGGCGCGGTGGAAGCCGGCCGTGACCGGATCGGGCTCGCGGTGACCGAGGGCAACCCGGCGCGGCGGCTCTACGAGCGCCTCGGCTTCGCCGAGGAGCGCTCGGTGGCGCCGCGGCAGTGACCGCTGGAGCCCGGCTCACAGCCGGTCGCGCCAGCGCACCGCCGCGGAGGCCACCTCGCCGAGGGCGACGGCCAGCTCGCGGCCACCGTTGCCGTTGGCGGCGCGCGCCCGGCTCAGGCGCCGCAGCGCGACGGCGAGCACGCCCGGGCCCGACGGGCCGCCGGCGCGCGGTCCAATCGCGGACCGCCCGGCGCGCGTAACAGGTTCGAACCCGGGCGTCCGGGGATCCACCATCATGCTGTCCAACACGAGAGGAGCACCATGACCGACGAGACGACGCACGAGGAGCCCGAGGACGAGCCGCAGGAGCCGGGGGCCGAGGGCGGCACGGGCGGCTCGAAGGACACGCCTCCCGCCGCGCCCAAGCCCGACGATGACGACTCCCCCCTTGGAGACACCGACCAGCACTCAGACGCCGGCGCCTGACCCGCCGGCCGCCCCGCCGCTCGGCGCCGCGCCCGCGGGCGGCCGGCGCCGGCGGCTGGGAGCGCTCTCGGCGATCGGCCTGGCCGTCTCGGCCGTGGCGATCGCCGGCGTCGTGTGGTGGGCGCTGCGCCAGGAGCCGCCCCGCTTCCCTTCCACGCCGGGCCAGTGGGCCGCGCTGGCGGGCGCGATCGCGCTCTACGGGGTCGCGACCGTCCTGCGCGGCGAGCGCTGGCAGCGGCTGCTCGTCCACGACGGCGCGCGCCCGCGGCGGATCGACAGCCAGGCGCTGACCGCGGTCGGCTACCTGGGCAACAACGTGCTGCCCGCCCGCGCCGGCGACGCGATCCGGGTCGTGCTGATGGCGCCGCGCGCGGCGACCTCGATGCGCACCGTGGTCGGCACGCTGCTCGCCGAGCGGCTGCTGGACATCGCCGTGCTGCTCGTGCTCTTCGTCGTCGTGGGCTACGGCGTGCTGGGCGAGCTGGGCGGCGACAAGGTCGAGCTGGTGGTGCTCGTGACCGCCGTCGCGGTGGCGGCGGGCGTCGCGGCCGTCGTGCTCGTGCGCCGCAACGAGCGCCTGTACCGCTTCGTCGCGCCGATGCTCTCGGCGACCCTGAAGCTGCGCGGCCGCCACGGCGCGCTCATGCTGCTGATCACCTGCGCGATCTGGGGGCTCGAGACGCTGGTGTGGATGTCGGTCGGCGCGGCCGTCGGCTTCGGCATGGGCCCGCTGGAGGGCGCCTACCTCGTCGCGCTGGCGAGCGTCTTCTCGCTCATCCCCTCCGGCCCCGGCTACGCGGGCACGCAGGACGCGGCCGTGGCGATCGGCGTGCGCGCGCTCGGCGGCACGGGCGCACAGGCGGTCGCCTACCTGCTGATGGTGCGATTCGTGCTGGTCGTGCCGATCACGCTGGTGGGCCTGGCGCTGCTCGTCGGGCGCTACGGCGGGCTCGGCAAGCTGCGCCGGGCACTCGCCGCGCGGGCGTGATGCGCGGCCGCCCGCGCGGCGAGCTGCTCGCCTACGCGCTGCTGACCGCGGTCGCGCTCGGCCTGCGGCTGGTCGAGCTCGGCGACCGCCCGTTCCACCACGACGAGAGCCAGGACGCCTACTTCAGCTGGGTCTTCTGGACCTCCGGTGACTACAGCTACCAGCCGATCCTGCACGGGCCGCTGCGCTTCTACCTGACGGCGGCGCTGTACACCGTGCTCGGGGACTCCGACGTCACGGCCCGGCTCGCGCCGGCGCTGATGGGCGCCGCGATGGTCCCGCTGGTCGCGCTGCTGCGCGACCAGCTCGGCCGCGTCGCCTGCCTGGCGGCCGCCGCCCTGCTGACCTTCGGGCCGTCCTACCTGTACTTCTCGCGCTTCGCCCGCGAGGACATCTACATCGCCTGCGTCACGCTCGCCCTGCTGGCGGTCACCTTCCGCTTCATCGCCCGTCCCCGCCGTCACCACCCGGCGCTGATCGGCGCGCTGCTGGCCGCGAGCTTCGCCACCAAGGAGTCGACCTTCATCACCGTCTTCGTGGCCGGCAGCTTCTTCCTCGTCGTGGGCGCGCGCGAGCTGCTCGCCGCCCGCCGCGGCGGCCGGCCGCCGGCCGAGGCGCCGCTCGCGGGCGCCGTGCTCTCTGTGGGGTGGGGCGCCTGGGCGTGGGCCGCGGCCGCCTTCGCCGCCGTCTTCACGCTGCTGTTCACCGTCTTCCTGACCGACCTGCCGGGGCTGTGGGCCGGCGTCTACGACGGGCTGGCCTACTGGCTCGGCCAGCAGCCCGTCGGGCGCGGCGGCGAGCCCTGGTACTTCTACCTCTTCGTGCTGGTGGCCGAGGAGTGGCCCACGCTGCTGCTCGGCGGGCTCGGCGCGGTCGTGGCGCTGCGCCGGCCGACGCTGCTGACGGGCTTCCTGGTGTGGGCGTTCGTCCTCTCGCTGGCGGTCTACTCGTGGGCGAGCGAGAAGTTCGCCTGGCTGGTCCTGCACCCGCTGTTGCCGCTCGTGCTGCTGGCCGGTCTCGGCGTGCAGGCGATCTGGGCGGCCCGCACCCGCCCGGCCGGGCGGGCGGGACTGGCCGCGATGGCCGTCGGGGCGGTCTACCTCGGCGCGGCCTCGTGGTGGGTCAACGCCGAGCACGGCGCCGACCCGCGCGAGGTGCTGGTCTCCACCCAGTCCTCCCCGGAGGTCAAGGCGGTCAGCCAGAGCATCGTCGACCTCGACTCGCGGTCGTCGCGACCCCTCAGCGTGGTGGTCGACACCGCCGAGGGCGCGACCTTCCCCTACGCCTGGTACCTGCGCGACCTGCCCGACGTCACCTACGCCGACCTCTCCGTCGCGCCGCTGCCCGCCGACACCGACGTCGCGCTCATGACCGAGGGCAGTCGCGAACGCCAGGCCGGGCGCCTGGCCGACTTCGACGGGCGCGAGTTCCGCTTCCGGGTGTGGTGGGTGCGCGACTACGGGGCGCAGTCGCCGGCCGGCTGGGCGCGCTGGCTCGCGCGGCGCGAGCCGTGGAACGCCACGGGCGGGATGCCCGAGTGGGTCTACGTGCGCCGCGGCGTGTCCTGAAGCTCCCAGACGGTCGTGCCGGCGCGGTCATAGACGCGCTCGCCCAGCTGATCCCAGACGGCGGCGCCGGCGGCGCCGTGGGCGGCGCGCTCGAGCGGCCCGACGACGACGTAGCGAACCCCGTAGCGCTCCAGCAACGGGCGCGCGGCGGCCGGCGTGTCGGCGCCGTAGAGCGCCGCGACGTCGTCGGCGCGGCGGCCGGGCGGATGGCCCCACTGCAGCTCGTGGCCCGGCCAGCCGAGCACCGTCGGGCGGCCGGTGAAGGCCGACACGCGGCCGTGGCCGGCGGGCGAGTAGTCCTCGCCGACGGCTTCGAGGACCACGGCGTCGCCGGCGGCGTGGTCGCGCAGCCACGCGAGCGCGCCCGGGTCGCCCGGCGCGCCCGCCCGCAGCCAGCGCAGCCCGTCGAGCGTGGCCGGGCCGGCGAAGCCGTCCTTGCGGGCCACCGTGCCGGCCACCGGGTAGACCGTGGCGAGCGCGATCAGCACCGCCGCACCCGCCAGCCACGCCCCGCGCACGCGTCCGAGCGGCCGGCGCAGCGCGAGCGCCAGGATCCCGGTCGCCGCCAGGGCCAGCAGCAGCCAGGCCTGGAAGCCGAGCTTGAAGACGGTGTTCATCCGGTACAGCGAGGAGCCGTCGAACTCGTCGCGGACGTAGAGCAGCTCGGGAACCGCGACGCACAGCGCACCCGCGCCGGCCAGCATCCACACCACCCGTTGCGGGCCGGCGAGCCGGCGGCGCAGCAGCAGCGCCCCGATCGCGAGCCAGGCGAAGAGGCCGTAGAGCAGCCCGAGGTCGACCAGCGCCGCGCCCGGCGAGCCGCGGTCGCCGACCAGGCCGATCCCGCTCGCCGCCGGCTCGTAGTCGAGCAGGAACGGCAGCACGGCGACCACCGAGCCGGCGAGCACCAGCGCCGTCCAGGCCGCGGCGCCGCGCCGCAGGATCGCCGCCAGCACCAGGATGCCCGCCGCCACCGGGTAGGACCAGGCGTTGGTGGCGTAGAGCGAGCCGAGCACGATCGCCGCGACCACGCCCGCGCCCCGGCCGGGCGGCCCGGCGCTCACCACCTGCACCGCGAGCGCGACCACGATCAGCGTCGCGGGGATCGCGAGCACGTGCGCGTGCAGGTCGCCCAGCGTGAAGGCGAAGGCCGGGAACTCGTTGATCGTGCCCGGCACCACGCGCGAGGGGGCGAACCAGTCGTAGGCGGTGAGCGGCCCGGTGGTCTCGAACAGCTCACGCGCCGCCGCGAGGTTGCCGAGCACGAGGCAGAGCGCGACGGCCAGCAGCCCGCCGCCGATCGGCCCGCGGGCCCGCGTGCTGCCGCGCAGGCCGGCCCACAGCGCCGCGCCGACCGCGAACGCGGCGGTCGCGGAGAGCGCGAAGAGGGCCGCGACGGCGAGGTTGTAGCCGCGGCTCGGCTCGGCTCCCGCCAGTCCGGCGAGCGTGCCCATGGCCACGTGGCCGAGGTAGTAGTAGTTCAGCGTCTCCCCCGCGAGCCAGGGGTCCGCCGGCGGGAACGACGAGGCAGCCTGCACGGCGGTCAGGAAGGCCACGTCCATCGGCTTCTCGGTCCCCCAGACGTCCGGCGAGAAGGCGACAAGGACGACCATCGCCGCGAAGGCGACGAGGAACACCGCCTCGGCGGCGAGCGCGAGCGAGCGGCGCAGCGGATCCGCCGCGCGCCCGCGACCGCTCCGCCACGCGACGAGGCTCGCGACGGCGAGCACGCCGGCCGCGACGAGCGTGGCCGCCGTCCCCGCGCGCCACCCGCTCCCGACGAGCCAGATCACCCAGCCGCCCACCACGAAGCCGAGCGGCTTGGCGAAGCCGAGGCCGCCGCCCGGCAGCCGCGCGAGCGCCAGCGCGCTCAGCGGCGCGGCGAGCAGGCCGACCAGCTCGAGCAGCAGGAGGAAGCGCAGGGCCTCGGTCATGGGGCGGTTAGTGTGCCCTCGCGATGAGCACCTACGACCTGGTCAGCGGCCTCGCGCTCGAGATCGAGGGCTACGCGCTCGACGGGCTGGCGCGCACCGTCTCCTCGAACTTCGAGCGGCGCACCACCGTGATCCGCCTCGCCGGCGCCGGCGAGGAGGGGATCGGCGAGGACGTGACCTACGCCGCCGACGAGCACGAGCGCGCGCAGGCCGCCGGGCCGGTGCTGCCGCTCGCCGGCCGCTGGACGCTGGACGCGTTCTCCGAGCGCCTGGGCGAGCTCGACCTCTTTCCAGACGGCGCGCCCGAGCAGCCCGCCTTCCGCCAGTACCGGCGCTGGGCCTACGAGAGCGCGGCGCTCGACCTCGCCCTGCGCCAGGCCGGCAGCTCGCTCGCGCAGACGCTCGCGCGCGAGCCGCGCCCGGTGACCTTCGTCGCCTCCCTGCGGCTCGGCGACCCCCCCACCGCCGACCCGGTCACGCGCCGGCTGGCGGCCTACCCGGGCCTGCGCTTCAAGCTCGACGCCACGCCGGACTGGACTGATGCGCTGATCGGCGAGCTGGTCGCGACCGGCGCGGTGGACTCGATCGACTTCAAGGGCGCCTACAAGGGGACCGTGGTCGACGTGCCGACCGACGCCGGCCTGTACCGCAGGATCGCCGAGGCGTTCCCGGACGCGTGGATGGAGGACCCCGACCTCGACGGCGCGGACGCCCGCGCGGTGCTCGAGCCCCACCGCGACCGCGTGACCTGGGACGCGCCGATCCACTCGGTCGCCGACATCCGGGCGCGCGTCTGGCCGCCGCGCACGGTCAACCTCAAGCCCTCGCGCTTCGGCGCGATCTCCGAGCTCTTCGCGGCCTACGACTACTGCGCCGCCGAGGGCATGGGCGCCTACGGCGGCGGCCAGTACGAGCTCGGCCCGGGGCGCGGGCAGATCCAGCTGCTGGCCGCCCTCTTTCACCCGGACGCGCCGAACGACATCGCCCCGGGGGACTACGACCGCGCCGACCCGCCGCCGGGCCTGCCCACCTCGCCGCTCGAGCCCGAGCCTGAGCCGCTCGGCTTCCGCCGCCGCGCCGTACACTGAGAGGCCGCATGCCGCCCAAGCAACGCCAGGTCCGCATGGAGTCCAAGTCCGCGCTCTCGGCGATGCAGAAGCTCGAGACGCGCTCGGACGAGGAGCTGCTCGAGGAGACCCGCTACAAGGCCGCCGCGCAGGCCCTTCTGGGCGCCCGCGCCGCCGAGCGGATGGACGCCAAGCGGGCGCGCGAGCACTTCCGCGTCGCGATCGCCGCCTCGCGCCCGCAGGAGCGCCTGCAGCTGCGCCGGATGGCCGAGGCGTCGCTCGCGCTCGCCGAGCGCCGCGCCGGGGACCTCAAGGTCGCCGCCGAGAAGCTCGGCCAGGCGCCGCCCTCCAACCGCCAGCTGATGATGCTGCGGTTCATGGGCGTGATCGCGCCGCCCGCCAGCGCCGGGCTGCCGCGCCGGATCGCCGGCATCCTGCTCTTCCTGCTCATCGTGGCCGTGATCTTCGCGATCGGCTACGGGCTCATCCGGCTGATCTCGCTGGCGGTGCCGGGCGGGATCGGGCTCGGGGTGAGCTTCTTCTGGGCCTTCCTGCTGGTCGCCGTCGTGCTCGGCGTGCTGGCCTTCGTCGGCCGCCGCCGGCAGAAGCGGGCGCGCGCCCGCGCCGCCGAGCAGCGGGCGAGCTCCTACCGCTGAGGCGCGACGGTCGGGAAGGGCTGCTCCCACACGGGCGGCTTGGTGAGGCTCAGCTCGAGCTGGTAGCCGTCCGGGTCGGTGAAGAAGACCGAGACCAGCGGCCCGAAGTCGACGACCTCGCCGCTGCTGGCCCCGAGCGCGACGAGGCGCTCGCGCGCGTCGACGAACTCCGCCACGCTCGCCGCCTCGAGGCTGAAGTGGTCGATCCGCCCGCGTGCGAACGGCGTCCCGCCCTGGGCGTCCTCGACGCCGCCGAGCGGGCCGTCGGGGCGCTCGAAGACGTGCAGCGCGCAGTCGCCGACGCGGATGAAGCCCAGCCCGCCGCGCTCGTCGCCGGCCGAGCGCTCGTAGGGCGAGTCCGCCCCGAACACGTCGGCGTAGAAGGCGGTCAGGCGCTCGAGGTCGCGGGTCACCAGCGCGATGTGGCCGATCGTGCGCAGGCGCGGGCGCATGGCCGCTCTCTAGCAGGTCGCCGCGGTCTCACGCGCGCCGCGGAGCTCGAGCGTCCGGGTCACGGTCATGGCGGCGGATGCAGCCGGCCGCCCGCGACGACGAGCCGCACGAACCGCTCGGGCTCGGCGAGCACCGTCACGTCCTCGCGCGGATCGCCGGCGAGCGCGACGAGGTCGGCGCGGAAACCCGGCATCACCGCGCCCACGTCGCCCGCGAGCCCCAACAGCTCGGCCGCCACCCGGGTCGCCGAGCGCAGCACGTCCAGCGGTGCCTGCACGCGGCCGCGCACGGCGAACTCGTAGGACTGGTGGCGCTCCAGGTCGCCGATCAGGTCGGTGCCGAACGCGAGCGGGACGCCCAGCGCGTCCGCGCGCCCCAGCGTCTCGAGCCCGGCGTCGAACAGGTCGCCGACCTTGGCGACGCTCGCGCTCGGCAGGCCGGCCGCCTCGCCGTCGCTCGCCAGCAGCTCGTAGACCGACAGGGTCGGGACGAGGAACGCGCCGTTGGCCAGGACGGCTCGCAGGGCTTCCTCGTCGGCGTAGTTCGCGTGCTCGATCGAGCAGACGCCGAGCTCGGCGGCGCGGCGGACGCCGGTGGCCGGGTAGCAGTGGCCGGCGACGTAGGCGCCGGCCACCGCGGCTTCCTCGACGGCGGCGACGATCTCCGCGTCGGAGTACTGCAGCCGGTGGACGGGGTCGGTCGGCGACGCGACGCCGCCGGAGAGCATCAGCTTGATGTGGTGGGCGCCGAGCCGCAGCTCCTCGCGAGCGGCGGCGCGGATCGCCTCGGCGCCGTCGACGACGCGGGTCATCGCCCCGGGCGCCGGCACCTCCTCGGCCGGCTCGCCCGGGGCCCGCAGGTCGCCGTGCCCGCCGGTCTGCGACAGCGCTCGCCCGCCGAAGTGCAGCACCGGCCCTGTCACCAGTCCCTCGGCGACCGCGCGGGCGATCCCCCAGTCCGCCCCGCCGACGTCGCGCACCCGGGTGAAGCCGCGCCGCAGTGAGGCGGCCATGCGCGCGGCCGCGTGCGCCGCGGCGTAGCTCGCCGGCCAGCGCCGCATGGCTGCGAGGTCGGCCGTCCCGGCGGTGACGTGCACGTGGCAGTCGATCAGTCCCGGGATGACGTAGGCGCCTCCCAGGTCGTGGCGCTCGGCTCCGTCGCCGCGGCCCTCGCCGACATCCACGATCCGATCACCCTCGATCGCGATCGACGCGGGCTCCGAGCAGTCGCCGGTGCGCACGTCGATGACCCGGCAGCGCTCGAGCACGATCACGGCCGCGAACGGTACGTCAAGTCCGGCCGGCAACGGACCGTCCTCGGTGGTCGCCGCGGGTCCGTCCGCGCCGGGTAGCGTGGAGCGGCGCCCTCACACCGTCGGCGTCCCGGCCGTTTGACCCCTGTGAGCACCGTCGTCCTGCCGCCCTTCTGGACGCTCGTCGAGCGCCACGGCGACGAGCTGCTCGTCCATGCCCGCCGGATGGCGGGCGACCAGCACGCCGAGGACGTCCTGCAGGAAGCGCTGCTGCGCGCCCTGCGGGCCTATCCGCGGCTGCGCCACGCCGACCACCTGCGCGCCTGGCTGTACCGCATCACGACCACGACGGCGATCGACGCCCATCGCGCCCGCCGGCGCGAGGTTCCGATCGGCGACCCGCCCGACGTGGCGGTGGAGCCCGGCTACGACGACGGGGCGTTCGACGCCCTCATCTCCGACCTGCCCGACGGGACGCGCGCCGCGCTGCGGCTGCGCTTCGTCGACGACCTCGACTACGAAGCGATCGCCGCGCGCCTGGGCTGCTCGCCCGCTGCCGCCCGCCAGCGCGTCTCGACCGCCGTCCGCACCCTGCGAAGGAGCCTCGACCCATGACCCCTCTGTCCCCCGAGCTGCTCGACGCCGTCGCCTCCGCGGCCGTGCGCGAGGGCCTCGCCGACGCCGTCTTCACCCGCCTGAGCACCCCCATCGGGCGCCTGCTGGTCGTCCAGGGTCGCGCGGGCATCGTGCGCATCGCCTTCGAGGAGGAGCCCGAGGACGAGGTGCTGGCGACCGTCGCCACCGGCCTCGGCCCGCGCGTGCTGGCCTCCGATCGCGAGACCGCCGGGACCCGCGACGCGCTCTCGGCCTACCTCGAGGGCGACGACGAGCGGCTCGCGATGCCGGTCGACCTCGGGCTGGTCCGGGCCCCGTTCCGCCGGGCCGTGCTCGAGGCGCTGCACGACGAGGTCGGCCGCGGCGAGGTCGTCAGCTACGGCGCGCTGGCCGCCCGCGCCGGGCGCCCGAAGGCCGCCCGGGCCGTCGGCACCGCCTGCGCGCGCAACCCCGTGCCGATCGTGGTCCCGTGCCACCGCGTGCTGCCGGGCGACGGGCGGCTGGGCAACTACGGCGGCGGCCCGGAGCGCAAGCGGACGCTGCTGGCGCTCGAGGGCGTGACCCCCGCCGCCTGAGCGGGGCGCGGCTCAGGCGGGCGCCGGCGCCCCGTCGACGTACAGGCGGGCGCTCAGGTGCTCGTCGTCCTGCGGGTTGAAGTCGCCCAGGTGCTTCATCTGCCGGCGCAGCGCCTCGGGCAGCCGCGACGCCCCGGGCGTGTCGATCTCCATCAGGTTGCCGGCCGGGTCGCGGACGTAGGTCTGGGCCACGTCCCCCGGCAGCTCGACCAGGTGGTTGCCGAAGGCGGTGGAGTCGAAGGCGCCCATGGACTCCGCCCGCCGGAAGACGGGCTCGAGGTCCTCGACGGTCACGGCGAAGTGATGGTGGCTGAGCGGCTCGACGTCGCGCTGGAAGAGATGCAGCTGGGAGTCGCCGACCCCGAGCCACTGCACGGGGAAGCCGAAGTTCGGCGTCGTCAGGGGGACCGCATCGAGCAGCTCGACGTAGAACGCCACCGAGGTGGCGAGGTCCTTCGCGTTGACGCTCACGTGGTTGATCCGGCTCGCGGGCATCGCTCTCCTCTCCGGGACGTCGGCGGTCGCGATCGGTTATACCCCGTCCGCGCGGACGCGGCCATGAGGTGCGCGTCCTGTCCCCGAGGAGGAGGCGGCATGCCGGAGATCGTGGTGGTGGGCTCGCTGTACGCAAAGCCCGGCAAGGAGGACGCGATGCGCGAGGTGCTGGACGGCCTCGTGGCGCCGACCCACGCCGAGGACGGGTGCATCCTCTACGCGCTGCACCAGGGCGTCGACGACCCGTCGCGCTTCGCCTACGTCGAGCGCTGGACCTCGAAGGAGCACCTCGAGGCCCACCTCGCCAGCGCCCATATCGCCGCGGCGCTCGAGCGCGGCGACGAGCTCTTCGCCCAGCCGCCGGACATCGTCATCTACGACGCGCTGCCGGGCGGCGAGGAGGGCATGGGCTCGCTCGCCGCCCACGCGGGCTGAGTCCTCGCCACCGGTTCCGGCCTCAGGCGTCCCCCGGCGCCCGCTCAGTTGCCGGGCTGCTCGGCGACCCGCACCGAGCGGATCACCACCGGGTCGACGGGCGCCTCGTCCGGCCCGGTCGGCACGCCGGCGATGCGATCGACGACGTCCTGGCCCTCGCTGACCCTGCCCAGCAGCGCGTAGTCGGGCGGCAGCTGGGCGTCGGGGGCGGTGACCACGAAGAACTGGCTGCCCGACGTGCCGGGCGCCTCGGCCTCGGTCTTGGCCATCGCCACCACGCCCTTGGTGTAGGCCGCGTCGGCGGGCGGGCGCTCGACGACCGAGAAGCCGGGCCCGCCCTCGCCCGTGCCCACCGGGTCGCCGCCCTGCACGACGAAGCCGGGGACGATGCGGTGGAAGGTCAGGCCGTCGAAGAACCCCGCCGCGGCCAGCTCGGTGAACGCGCCGCCGGTCTTGGGCGCCTCGCGGCTGTCGAGCGTGATCTGAAAGTCGCCGCAGCTGGTGCTCACCGTCGCGACGTAGGTGACGTCCGCCTGCAGCCGGCGCGTGGGCTCGGCCACGCCGCCGTCCGGCTTGGGCGCGGGGCGCGCGACCTTCTCGCAGCTCGCGGCCGTCGCGTCGGCGGGCGGCTGCGCCGGCTGCTCGGAGTCCGCGTCGTCGCCGCCGCAGCCCGCCAGCGCGGCGGCGCACAGGAGCGCAGGGAGAAGGGAGCGCCGGATCACGGCGGACGAGGATAGAGGCGGCGATAAGGTCGCCCGGTGGCGCTCTCCGAGCTCATCCGCCGCTACGACCAGGTGCTCGTCGACCTCGACGGCGTCCTGTGGGTCGGCGACGAGGCGACCGAGCGCGGGCCCGAGGCGCTGGTCGCCCTGCGCGAGGGCGGCAAGGGCCTCGCCTTCCTGACCAACGACGCGCGCTCGTCGCCCGAGGAGTTCGTGCGCAAGCTGTGGGGTCTGGGCTACCAGGCCTCCGTGGACGAGGTCATCACCTGCGGCAGCGCGCTCCAACACCACCTCGCCGAGACGCGCGCGGGCGGCGCGGCCTTCGTCATCGGCTCGGAGGCCCTGATCGAACACGTGACCCTCGCCGGCCTGCGGGTCGTCAACCGCACCGGCTTCGCCACCCGGGCAGACGTCGTGGTGGTCGCCGGCCACGAGGCCTTCGACTACGAGGAGTTGCGCGTCGCCTCGCTGGCGGTCCAGCGCGGCGCCGAGCTGATCGGGCTCAACCGCGACGCCAGCTACCCGATGCCCGACGGGCCGTGGCCCGCCACGGGCGCGCTGCTGGCGGCGGTCGAGGTGGCCGCCGGGCGCACCGCCGACGTGATCATCGGCAAGCCCGAGCCGCCGATGTTCGAGGCCGCGCGCGACCGCCTCGGCCCCGGCCGGGCGCTGATGGTGGGCGATCGCCTGGACATCGACCTGGCCGGCGCGCTGGGCGCCGGCCTCGACGGCGCGCTGGTGCTCAGCGGCGTCGCGACCGCCGAGGACGCGCGCGCCGCCGACCCGCCGCCGACCCACGTCGCCGCCTCGTTCGCCGCGCTCGTCCTGCGCTGACGGCTCCGGGCCCTAACCTCTCCGCCCCTGTGGAGCGCGACGTTTGCCTGATCGTCAACCCGAGTGCCGGCGGCGGCCGCGCCTCTCGGCAGCTGCCCGCGGTCGAGGCTGCGCTGGGCCGGCTCGGCGTCCGCTTCCGCGTCCAGCGGACCTCGTCGCTCGAGCACGGGCGGGCGCTGGCGCGCGAGACGCTCGCGACGGGCGAAGTGGCCGCCGCCATGGGCGGCGACGGCCTGGTCGGCGCGGTCGCCGGCGAGCTGCGCCGCACCGACGGCCTGCTCGGCGTCCTGCCGGGCGGTCGCGGCAACGACTTCGCCCGCAAGCTCGGGATCGGCGGCGGCCTGGCGCGGGCGTGCGCCACCCTGGCCAAGGGGAGCGAGCGCCTGGTCGACGTCGCCGACGTCGGCGGGCGCGCGTGCCTGGGCATCGCCAGCGCCGGCTTCGACTCCGCCGTGCAGGATGTGGTGGTCTCCACGCGCCTGCGCCTCGGGCGCGTGGTCTACCTCTACGGCACGCTGCGCGCGCTGCAGACGTGGCGCCCGGCGCGCTGGGAGGTCTCGCTCGACGGGACGACGCGGTCGTTCACCGGCTACTCGGTGGCGGTCGCGAACTCCGGCGTCTACGGCGGCGGGATGAAGCTCGCGCCCGACGCCGACCTGGCCGACGGGCGGCTGGAGGTCGTGCTCACCGAGCAGCGCTCGCGCGCCGGCTTTCTCACCACGCTGCCGCGGGTGTTCACCGGCGGCCACGTCGGGACCAAGGGGCTGCACATCCTGCCGGCGCGCGAGGTGGCCTTCGACGCCGACCGGCCGTTCACGGTCTACGGCGACGGCGACCCGATCGCCGAGCTGCCCTGCACGGTGCGCGTGCAGCCCGAGGCGCTCAGGGTGCTCGCCCCGGCATGAGCGTGACGCTGGCAGGCAAGCTGGCCGCCGCCAAGGCGGTCGGGGAGCTCGCGCGGCGGGCGGGCCGCGGCGGCGGGACGTCGCTGCCGGGCAAGGTGCTCACGCGCCTGGAGCCGCGCGCCATCGGCCTGCTGGCCGCCCGGCTGCGGCGCGGCAGCGTGGTGCTCTCCGCCACCAACGGCAAGACCACGACGGCCGCGATGGTGGCCTCGGTGCTCGAGCGCACCGGCGCGCGGCTCGTCCACAACCGCGCCGGCGCGAACATGGCCGGCGGCGTGGCTTCCGCGCTGGCGGCCGCCTCGCGGCGCGGCGGGCGCGAGCTCGACGGCGACCTCGGGCTGTTCGAGGTCGACGAGTTCTGGCTCGCCGCCGTCGTCTCCGAGCTCGAGCCGCGGGCGCTGCTGCTCGCCAACCTCTTCCGCGACCAGCTCGACCGCTACGGGGAGCTCGAGACGATCGCCGACCGCTGGGCGGCCGTGGTCGAGGCCGAGCGCGGCCAAGCCCGCCTGGTGCTCAACGCCGACGACCCGCTGGTCGCCGACCTCGGCCGCGACGACGCCGAGGCGATCTACTTCGGCGTCCAGGACGACGGCGTCACCCACGCCGAGCTCCAGCACGCCTCGGACTCCAAGCACTGCCGCCGCTGCGGCGCGGCCTACGTCTACGACGCCGTCTACCTCGCCCACCTCGGCCGCTACCACTGCCCCAACTGCGACGCGCGGCGGCCCGACCCGGTCGTGGCCGCGCGAGGCGATCGAGCTGCGCGGGATCCGCTCGGCGGCGTTCACGCTGACCACCCCGGAGGGCCGCGCGCGCGTCGAGCTGCCGCTGCCCGGCCTCTACAACGTCTACAACGCGCTCGGCGCCGCGGCCCTCTGCCACGCGCTCGAGGTGCCGCTCGCGACGATCGTGGCGGGGATCGAGGCGGTCGAGCCGGCCTTCGGGCGGGCGGAGACGCTCGACCTCGGCGGGCGGCCGACGTCGATCCTGCTGGTCAAGAACCCGGCGGGCGCCAACGAGGTGCTGCGCACGCTCGCGCTCGAGGCGCTGGCCCACGGGCCGCTCGACGTGCTCGGCGTGCTCAACGACAACATCGCCGACGGCCGCGACGTCTCCTGGGTGTGGGACGCCGACTGGGAGCTGCTGGCCGGCCACGTGGAGCGGATGACCTGCGCGGGCACACGCGCCGCCGAGCTGGCGCTGCGGATGAAGTACGCGGGCGTCGAGCCCGGCCGGCTGACGGTGATCGAGGATCCGGCCGCGGGGCTCGACGCGGCGCTCGCCGGCGGCGAGGGCCCGCTCTACGCGCTGCCGACCTACACGGCGCTGCTCGAGCTGCGCCGGCTGCTCGCCGATCGCGGGCAGGCGCGGGAGTACTGGCGATGAGCGCGCTCGCGGTCCCCGAGGTCGTGATCTGGCACGACGTGGAGTGCGGCGCCTACACGGCGGACCTGGCGCTGTGGGGGGAGCTGGCCGCCGCGGAAGCCGGCCCGGTGCTCGACGTCGGCGCCGGCACCGGCCGGGTGGCGCTGCCGCTGGCGCGCGCCGGCCACGCGGTGACGGCGCTCGACCTGGACGGCGCGCTGCTCGCCGAGCTGGCCGCGCGCGCCGGCGCCGAGCGCCTGGCGATCCGGACGGTGCGCGCCGACGCCCAGGCGTTCGATCTCGGCGAGGCCCGCTTCGGCCTGATCCTCGTGCCGATGCAGACCGTCCAGCTGCTCGCCGACCGCCCGGCCTTCCTGGGCGCCGCCCGGCGCCATCTGCGGCCGGGCGGGCTGCTCGCGATCGCGATCGCCGACGCGCTGGAGGACTTCGAGCCGGCGGCCGGCGCCGGCCTCGCCGGCCTGCCGGCGCCCGACGTCGGCGCGCGCGACGGCTGGCGCTTCTCCTCCCAGCCGGTCGCCGTCCGGCGCCGGCCGGGCCGCGCCCGGATCGAGCGCGTGCGCCACGCGGTCGCCCCCGACGGGACGTACCGCTCCACCGAGGACGTCATCGAGCTCGCCCACCTCGGCGTCGCCGAGCTCGAGGCGGAGGGCCGCGCCGCCGGCTTCGCGCCCGAGCCCGCCCGCCGGATCGAGGCGACCGGCGAGCACGTCGGCTCCGGGGTGGTGGTGCTGCGTGGCTGAGCCGGTGTTGCGCGTCTGCGCCCTCTATCCGGACCTGATGAACATCTACGCCGACCGCGGCAACCTGACGGTCTTCGAGCGGCGTTGCCGGTGGCGCGGGATCGGCTTCGAGCTGCGCGGCGCCGGGCTCGGCGAGCCCGTCGACCCGGAGGCCCACGACCTCTTCTACCTCGGCGGCGGTCAGGACCGCGACCAGCGGCTGTGCGCGGAGGACCTCGCGACCGTCAAGCGCGAGGCGCTGCACGCCGCCGCGGCCGCCGGCAAGGTGCTCTTCGCGGTCTGCGGCGGCTACCAGCTGCTCGGCCACGCCTACGAGCTCGACGGCGAGCGGCTGCCCGGCGTCGGCCTCGTCGACCTCGAGACGGTCCGCGAGGACGGCCCGCGGCTGATCGGCAACGTGGCGATCGAGCTCGACCTCGCCTGGCCGCCCGCCACCGACCGCGCCGGCCCCGCCGAGCCGCGCGTGCTCGCGGGCTTCGAGAACCACGGCGGCCGCACCCGCCTCGGGCCGGCCGAGCGGCCGCTCGGGCGCGTGCTCAAGGGGCGCGGCAACAACGGGCACGACGGCTTCGAGGGCGTCCGCGGCGGCCCCGCGGGCAACGTCGTGGGGACCTACCTGCACGGGCCGCTGCTGCCGAAGAACACCTGGTTCGCCGATTGGCTGGTGGCGATGGCCATGGGCCTGGACGTCGAGGAGCTGGTGCCACTCGACGACGCCTTCGAGCACGCGGCGCACCTCGCCGCCCGGCGCGCCGCGGGCGTCTAGAGGACATCGCAGCAGGGTCGTCCACGGTCGCCTTGAAACCCCCGGCATGCTCTTCATGGTGCTCGAGCGCTTCACGCCCGGATGCGCCGGTGAGATCTACCGGCGCGTACGCGGCGGGGGTCGCTCGTTGCCGGAGGGCTTGCGCTACGTCGACAGCTGGGTACGGGCCGACCTGCGGGGCTGCTTTCAGTTGATGGAGTGCGACGACGCCGCGCTGCTGCAGGAGTGGATCGCGGGGTGGGGCGAGCTGGCGGAGTTCGAGGTCGTGGCCGTCACCACGTCGGCCACGACGCAGTCGCTCATGGCCCGCCGCGACGACGAGCCGGCCCAGCGATAGGCGCTCAGGGGTAGCGCGCCACGAGCCTGCGGTCGACACCGGCGAGGCGGGCGACGCGGGCGAGTGCGCGCAGGCCGCGCTCGAGGATCGCGGCGCGGCCGGCGAGCCGGGTCTCTCCCCACTCGAGCAGCAGCGCGGCGTGCAACGGGTTGCGGGGCACGCCGTTCTTGAGCACCTTGCCGTCGGCCGCGAGCCCGTAGACCACGCGCAGCGAGGTCTCGAAGCCGGGCTGGCCCGGGCGCAGCTCGATATGGGCCACGGTCCGCCCGGTGCCCGGGTTGGACCATTCGTGCACCGTCCCGATCGGCACGGTCAGCTCCTCGCCTGGTCCGAGGATGCGCCGGACCTCGCCCACCCGCACGGTCAGCCGACCTTCGAGCACCGTGAAGCGCTCGGTGTAGCCGAGGTGGTAGTGCGGGGTGACCTTGCCGCCCGGGGCGACCTCGAGCTCGCCGAGCGTCCGCTCGCCGCCGGACTCCTCGCTCGTCTCGAGGAACGTGACGGCGTCGTCCTGGACCGGGTTGTAGATGCGCCGGCGAGGAGTCATCAGCCGGGCGAGATGTTCTGGTTGAGACGGAAGACGTTGTCCGGGTCGTAGTTGTTCTTCAGCGCTCTGAGCCGGTCGTACTTCTGCGCGCCATAGGCGTCGCGGACGCGTTCGTCGCCCTCGTCCATGAGGAAGTTCACGTAGGCACCGGTGTGGTGCGGAGCGAGGGCGGACCAGAAGCCGCGCGCCCACTCGCGCTCCTCGTCGAAGCCCTCGGGTCCGGCGGTGATGCCCGTGATGTTGAACGCGTGGCCCGCGCGGCGGCTGGTGAAGGCCGTCGCGTCGTCGCCGACGCGCGCGACCGCGCCGCCCAGCTGCCAGATCGGGAAGCTCGTCAGCGGCGAGCGGATCCGCCTCGTGTGCTCGACGGTGATGTCGATCACCTCGTCGGTCAGCTCCGCCACGTCGCAGGCACGCATGTAGTACCACCAGCCGGGCGGGAACGAGGCGTCGAACATCGCCTGGTGCTCGAGGAAGGGCTTGGGCTCGCAGAGATCCAGCACCGGCGACCCGAACGCCTTCAGCGGTCGCAGGACCAGCTCTCCCTCATGCACCGGTCCCGCGTAGCAGCAGACGACGGCTACGACCAGCTCGCCGTGGAGCTCTGCCGGCACGAAGGGCAGCGGCGGCGCCCGGCGATGGATCAGGATCGTCATCAGCTCGTCCGGGGCCTCGGCGATCCAGTCGCGATAGAAGCGCAGCAGGTCCGGCGAGTCCTCGATCGGCCAGAAGATCGGCCCGGCGAGCACGACCGGGCCGACCGGGACGAGGCGGAACTCGAACTCGGTGACGATGCCGAAGTTGCCCCCGCCGCCGCGCACGCCCCAGAAGAGCTCCGGGTTCTCCGTCTCGCTGGCCTTCACCAGCTCGCCGTCGGCGGTGATCATCTCGACGGAGAGAAGCTGGTCGATCGTCAGCCCGTGCTTTCGCATCAGCCAGCCGATCCCTCCGCCGAGGGTCAGGCCGGCGAGCCCGGTGTGCGAGACGATCCCGGACGGGACCGCGAGCCCGAGACCCTGGGTCGCCTGGTCGAGCTCGCCGAGCAGCGTGCCGGCCTGGGCGCGCACGGTCCGCGTCTCCGGGTCGATCAGGACGTCCTTCATGAGCCCGAGATCGATGACCAGGCCGCCGTCGCAGACCGACAGACCCGGGAAGCTGTGCCCGCCGCCGCGGACGGCGAGCGGCACGCCGCTCCGGCGGGCCAGCGTCAGGGCTTCCACGACATCCGCGACGCCGCCGCAGCGCGCGATCAGCTCCGGAGACCGGTGGATCGCGCCGTTCCAGACCCTGCGGTGCTGGTCGTAGCCCGGGTCCTGCGGCTGGACGAGCTCGCCCCTGAAGCGCGCACCCAGGTCGCGCAGCGCGGCGGGATCGAGGGTGGGCTCGAACGTGGTCACGCTCCCTCCCAGACGCCGTCACGCTCGTTGCGATTCCCGTGCTCTCCCATGTGACCAGGGAGTCTCGCTCAGTTGGGCTCGTCTGTCAGCGACTTTGCTCCACACCGATCAGCGCCTGGCCGGCAGTAGCGGTCGGTCATCGTCCGCCCGTCGGGCGCCGTCACGTACACCCGCACGATACCCGACATCACGAGCTCGAGGTGGACCGACGCCCGGTGGTGCGTCGAGCCCGCCGGGACGCCGAGCCGCGACGCCCCCTCTGTGAGCCCGGCGACGACAGCCGGCGGCAGCGACCGCAGCTGCGACGCCTCGAGCGCGGCGCGAACGTCGTCGTCGAGGGACGCGGACCGACCAGGCGAACCACCCGGGGCCATGCTCGGGAGGCTGACGCGGCGGCGTCAGCGCAGGTCGCCGCTGCCGCCGAGCACCTCGCGGCGCGCGCGCGACTCGAGCTTGGCGAGATTGCCCGCGGCGACCGCGTCGAGGTCAAGCCCGGCCTCGGTCGCCAGCTGCGCGAGGTACCAGAGGACGTCGCCGAGCTCGCCGGCCAGCGCCTCGCGCCGGACCTCGGTCAGCTCGCCGCCGTCGTCGCGGAGCATCTTCTTGACCTTCTCGGCCACCTCGCCCGCCTCGCCGCAGAGCCCGAGCGCCGGGTAGGTCAGGTTCTCCCCGGCGCCCGGATAGACCGCGGTGGCGCGCGAGCGGCCCTGGTAGTCGGCGAGCTCCATCCGTCGAACCTAGCGGGCCGCCCGGCGGCTCAGCCGGCCCGGGCGCCGTTGCCGTCGGCGGCGTAGCGGTCGAACCGCTCGGCCACGACCGCGGGCAGGCGGACGCTGACGCGCACGCCGTCGGCGGTGTCGGTGCGCTCGAGGTCGCCGGCCACGTCGTGCAGCTCGGACAGCGTCGCGCCCTCGGAGAAGGGCACCAGCAGCTCGACGTCCTGCAGCGTACGCTCGAAGTCCTCGGAGATCCGCTCGCCCAGCGCGTCCAGGCCCTCGCCCGTCAGCGCGGAGACCAGCAACGCGTCGGGATGGCGGAAGGCCAGCTCGCGGCGGCGCTCGTCGTCGAGCACGTCGGCCTTGTTGAGCACGAGCAGCCGCGGGGTCTCGCCGGCGCCGATCTCCTCCAGCACGTCCTCGACCGCGCGCGTCATCGCCTCGAGCTCCTCCTCCGGCGCGCCCGCGTCGACGACGTGCAGGATCAGGTCGGCCCGCAGCGTCTCCTCGAGCGTCGCCCCGAAGGCGTCGACGAGCTGATGGGGCAGCTTGCGGATGAAGCCGACCGTGTCGGTCATCAGGTAGGTGCGGCCGTGCAGGCGCAGCGTGCGGGTGGTCGGGTCCAGCGTGTGGAAGAGGCGGTCGCGGACGCCGACGTCCGCGCCGGTCATGGCGTTGAGCAGCGTCGACTTGCCGGCGTTGGTGTAGCCGGCGAGCGCGACGGAGGGCAGGTGGGCTCGCTCGCGCTCGGCGCGCTGGACGGCGCGGTTGGAGCGCACGTGGTCGAGCCGGCGCTTGAGCGCGGTGATGCGGTCGCGCGCGAGCCGGCGGTCGGTCTCGATCTGGGACTCGCCCGGGCCGCGGGTGCCGATGCCGCCGACGCCGCGCCCGGCGCCGAGGCGCTCGAGGTGCGTCCACAGCCCGCGCATGCGGGCCATGTTGTACTCGAGCTGGGCGAGCTCGACCTGCATCTTGCCCTCGGCCGAGTTGGCGTGGCCGGCGAAGATGTCGAGGATCACGGCGGTGCGGTCGAGCACCGGCACGCCGAGCTCCTTCTCCAGGTTGCGCTCCTGGCGGGGGGTCAGCTCGTCGTCGCAGACGACGACGTTGGCGTCGGCGCCCTCCAGCAGCCCCTTGAGCTCCTCGACCTTGCCCGAGCCGAGGTAGAGGTTCGGGTGCGGCTTGTCGCGGTGCTGGACCAGCTCGCCGACCACGGCGACGCCGGCGGTGCGCAGGAGCTCCTTGAGCTCGGCGAGATCACCGTCGAGGAGGGCGCCCACGACGTAGGCGCGCTGCTTGGCCCGGCCGGTGGAGGCGGGGCCGTTGGCGGGGGTGACGGCCTGGCGGCCGTTGCGAGAGCGTTGCGTCAAATCCGCTCTTCATCCTAGACGGTCGGGCGGCTTGAGATAGCGCTCGAGCAGCCGCTCGCCGGGCAACACGACGACGCCCTCGGCGGGGTCGCCGAGCCACTGCGCGCGCCCCGCGGCGAGCGCGTGCGCCGCGAGCGCGGCGGCGCAGGCGTCGAGCTCGTCGTGCGTCCGGCCGTTCAGGCCGCCGCCGTCGCGGGCCTGCACGCCGGCGCGCTCGAGCGCCGCGGCGCGCGCCCGCCGGCCGGCCGCGCTGCGCTTGGGCGCGGGCCGGTGGCCGAGCAGGACGCAGAAGATCGCGTCCGGGTAGGTCTCGAGCGCGCGGCCGCGCGCAGGGTCGAAGCCGCCGCTCGTCCCGTGCGCGTCCGCGCCGGCTCGCGGCGGCCGGTAGAGGCCGAACGTGGGCCGCAGCGCAGCGAACAGCTCGAAGCCGACCGCCATCCAGGCGTTCCAGCCGACCGCGCCCTCGGCCGCCGACGGGACCGGGTAGAGCGGCAGGCCGCGGCGAAAGAGCAGGGCGTCGCAGACCCGCATGCGCTCGTAGCGCCCCTCCGGCAGGCCGAGCGCCGCGCGGGCGGGCGCCCCGGGGGCGAGCAGGTCGCGCCGCCAGCCCGACGGGGCGTCGATCCCCACCGCCTCGGGCGCGAGCGCCGTGACGGTCGCGACCACCTCGCGCGACCGTGGCGGGCGCCGGAGAAGCCGGCCAGCAGCCGGCCGTCGCGCTCCTCGCAGCGTCACGAGCCGCTGGTTGCCCGCGCGGGCGGAGACGTCGATCCCGCAGGCGCGCACGGGCGTGAAGATAGAGTGCGGCCGGGTGAGCGACGCAGACCTCGCCGAACGGCTCGCGACCCGCACGCTCGAGCTGATCGACATCCCCTCCGAGTCGCGCCAGGAGGCGCCTCTCGCCGCGCACGTGGGCGGGACGCTCGACGCGCGCGCGACCTCGGCGACACCGCGCTGCTCGCCGGACCGGGGAGCCGCATCCTGCTCGCCGGCCACCTCGACACCGTCCCCGCCCAGGACAACCGGCCGGGGCGGCGCGACGGAGACACGGTTCACGGCCTCGGCGCCAGCGACATGAAGGGCGCGCTGGCCGTGATGGTCGAGCTCGCGCTGGCGGGGACGCCCGTCGACTGCCTGTTCTTCGGGCGCGAGGAGCTGCCGGTGGCCGACAGCGCGCTGACCCCGCTGCTCGCGCGCGAGCCGCTGCGCTACGACCTCGTGGTGATGATGGAGCCGACCGCCAACGTGGTCCAGGCGGGCTGCCTGGGCAACGTCAACGCGACCTGGAGCTTCGACGGCCGCAGCGGGCACTCCGCGCGGCCGTGGCTGGCCGACAACGCCGTCGAGCGGGCCGCGGAGGGGATCGTCGCGCTCGCGGCCCACGCGCCCGAGCCACGCGACTTCGACGGGCTGATCTTCCGCGAGGTGGCGTCGGTCACCCGCATCGAGGGCGGGATCGCCGCCAACGTGATCCCCGACCGGGTCGACTGCCACCTGAACTACCGCTACGCGCCCGGGCGCAGCGCTGCGGACGCCGAGGCGCGGCTGCGCGAGCTGTGCGGCGGGCACGGCCGGCTGGAGGTCCTCTCCAACGCCCCGTCGGGCCCGGTCCCGGACGGCAACCCGCTCGTCGGCGCGCTGCGCGACGCGGCGGGCGGTGGGCTGGAGCCCAAGCAGGCGTGGACGCCCGTGGCGGAGTTCGGGCTCGCCGGCCTGGACGCCGTCAACTTCGGGCCCGGCGACCCCGCCGAGGCGCACCGGCGCGACGAGTCGGTCCAGATCGCCGCCCTGGTGCGCGCCTACCGCGTGCTCGAGACGCTGGCGGCCGCGGCATGAGCGTCCGCCTCTCCCCCGTCCTGACGGGTCTGGACAGCTACCCGTTCCTGGCCCTGCAGGAGGCCAAGCGCCGGCGCGCGGACGCCGGCGAGGAGGTCATCGACTTCGGCATCGGCGAGCCGCGCGAGGAGACGCCCGCCTTCATCCGCGCCGCGCTGGCGGCGTCGGTCGAGCCGCGCTCGACCTACCCGCTCAGCGAGGGCCTGCCCGTCCTGCGCGCCGCCGTGGCCGAGTGGATCGCGCGCCGCTTCGGCCCGGTCCTCGACCCCGCCACCGAGGTGCTGCCCACGCTCGGCTCCAAGGAGGCGATCTTCGGGCTGGCCGACGCGATCGACGGCGACCTGGTGGCGGTCACGACGCCCGGCTACCCGGTGCCCGCGCGCGGCGCGCGCTTCGCGGGCAAGGACGTGCTCGAGCTGCCGCTGCGCCAGTCGGCGGGCTTCCTCCCCGCGCTGGAGGAGATCTCGCCTCAGACGTGGCGGCGGGTGGCGATCCTGTGGCTGAACTACCCGAACAACCCGACCGCGGCGACCGCGCCGGTGGCGTTCTACGAGCGCGCGGCCGAGCTGGCCCGTGAGCACGGGTTCGTGCTGGCCTCCGACGAGGCCTACTCCGAGCTGTACTTCGGCGCCGAGCCGCCGGCGTCGGTGCTGCAGGTGGCCGACCGCACCAACGTGCTGGCCTTCAACACGCTCTCCAAGCGCTCGTCGATGCCCGGCTATCGCTCGGGCTTCGTGGCCGGCGACCCCGAGCTGATCGCCGCGCTCAAGCGCTATCGCCCCAACACCGGCACCGCACCGCAGGAGTTCGTCCAGCGCGCGGCGGTGGCGGCGTGGGAGGACGAGGACCACGTCGTGGCGGTGCGCGAGCTCTACGCCGCCAAGCGCGACATCCTCGCACCGGTGCTCGAGGCCGGCGGCCTGCACCACGTCGGCGGCGACGCCACCTTCTTCCTGTGGCTGGACGCCGGCCCGCAGGCCGACGAGCTCGCGGGCCGGCTGCTCGAGCAGGGCGTCGTGCTCGCCCCCGGCTCGATCTTCGGCCCCGCGGGCGCCGGCTACCTGCGCCTGGCGCTGGTGCCGACGCTGCACGAGTGCGGGCGCGCGGCCGAGATCCTCGGCGCGGTGCTCAGCGATTGGCGTGCAGCGCCGCGTTGAGCTCGATGCCGCGGCCGCTGCGGGGCAGCGCCTCGACGGCGCCGGTCTGTGAGTTGCGGCGGAACAGGACGTTGTCCGAGCCGCTGAGCTCGAGCGCCTTGACCACGCTGCCGTCGGGGAGCGAGACGCGCGTCCCGGCCGTGACGTAGAGGCCCGCCTCGACCACGCAGTCGTCGCCGAGCGAGATGCCCAGGCCGGCGTTGGCGCCGAGCAGGCAGCGCTCGCCGAGGCTGATCGTGGCCTTGCCGCCGCCCGACAGCGTCCCCATGATCGACGCGCCGCCACCCACGTCGGAGCCGTCGCCGACCACGACGCCCGCGCTGATGCGCCCCTCGACCATCGAGGCGCCGAGCGTGCCGGCGTTGAAGTTCACGAAGCCCTCGTGCATGACCGTGGTGCCCTCGGCCAGGTGCGCGCCGAGGCGGACGCGGTCGGCGTCGGCGATCCGCACCCCGGCGGGCGCGACGTAGTCGGTCATGCGCGGGAACTTGTCCAGCGACGGGACGCTCAGCGGGATCCGCTCGGCCAGGAAGCGCAGCCGCACCGCGGGCAGCGCGGCCGGGTCGACGGGGCCGGCGGTCGTCCACGCGACCGTGTTGAGCAGGCCGAAGACGCCGTCGAGGTTGAGGCCGTGCGGAGGGACGATCCGGTGGGAGAGCAGGTGCAGGCGCAGGTAGACGTCGTGCGGCTCGGTCGGGGCGGCGGCGAGGTCGTCGAGCACGACGGCGACCGCGGCGATCCGCACCCCGCGCCGCGGGTCCTCCCCGACAGCGGCGGCCAGCTCGCGCCCGCCGAGCGCCGCGGCCTCGGCGGCGTCGAGCTCGCGCGAGCCCGGGCCGCCCACCTCGGCGGGCGCTTCGCCCAGCTGCGGCGCGGGGAAGAAGACGTCGAGCACGCGGTCGCCGGGCTCGGCCAGCGTCGCCAGCCCGACGCCCCAGGCGCCCTCGTGGATCTCGTCCTCCGGGGTCATCGAGGCGGCAGGGTAGCCGAGCCCGGCGCGCTCACAGCTCGGCGAGGGTCGCGGCGAGCACCGGGTCGAGCTCGGCCGCGTACACCGGCCGCGCCCAGCCGGTGAGCGTCACGTCGAGCGCCTCGGAGACGCCGACCTCGAGCTCGCCGCCGTCCAGGCGCACGGTCACGGGCGCAACGCCGCCGCGCAGCACGTGAGCGATCGCCGCCCCGCAGGCGCCCGTGCCCGAGGCGAGCGTCTCCCCCACCCCGCGCTCGAAGATCCGCGCCCGCGCGCGGTTCTTGGTCAGCGCGCACCAGAAGGAGACATTCGTGCGCTTGGGGAAGTCGTCGGCGCGCTCGAAGCGGGGGCCGAGGACCGACAGGTCGAGCGCCTCCAGCTGGGCCTGGTTGGCGATCCGCACGGCGCACTGCGGGTTGCCGACCGAGACGTGCTGGAAGCGCCACGGACGCCCGGCGACCTGCAGCTCGCCGCGGCCGTCCGGCGGGCCGCCGGGGAAGTCGCCCGAGGTCAGGCTGGCCCGGCCCATCTCGATGCAACAGGTGTCGGGGCCCGTGATGGTCGGGCGGATCGGCCCCGCCACCGTCTCCAGCGTGAAGCTGTCCTCGCTCGTCCAGCCCTGGCGGCGGAGGTAGAGCACCGCCTCGCGGGCGCCGTTCCCCGACAGCTCGGCCTCCGAGCCGTCGGGATTGAAGATCCGCAGCCGGGCGACGGCGCCCGGGTCCTCGGGCGCGGTGAGCTCGAGCACGCCGTCGGCGCCGGGCCCGAAGTGGCGGTCGCACAGCCGCTTGACCCGGTCGGCGGTCAGCGGGAAGGGCAGATCGGCCCCCTCGAGAACGAGGTAGTCGTTGCCCAGCGCCTGCCACTTCTCGAAGCGCACGGCCGGGATCATGCCCGAAGGCGCTCGTGCAGCTCGGCCGCGACGTCGGACGGCGGGCGGCCGGTGACGTCGATCGGCAGCGTCCCGGGCAGCTTGCGCAGCCAGGTCAGCTGGCGCCGGGCGAAGCGCCGGGTGTTGCGCTTGAAGGCCTCGACGTCACCCGCCTCGAGCTCGGAGAAGCCCAGCGCCCCGCGCGCCGTGACCGACGCTCCCGCCGCGGCCGCCGCGCGCACCTCGTCCGCCGCGCCGGCCGCGACCATCGCCTCCACGCGGGCGTCGATGCGGGCGTAGAGCGCCTCGCGCTCCATCACCAGCGCGGCCAGCAGGGTCGGATGCCGCGTGTCGCTCGTCCACAGCTGGGAGGCGGCCGCGCCGGCGACCGGCGGGGTCACGACGCCGGCGTCGGCCAGCTCCAGTGCGCGCAACACGCGCTGGCTGTCGGTCGGCGCCACGACCGCCGCCGCCGCAGGCGCCCGGCGGGCGAGCTCGGCGTGCAGCGCGGAGGTGCCGTCGCGTGCGAGCGCACGCTGCCAGCGTTCGCGCACCCCGGGCCGGGGCGGCGGGCGCAGGTCGAGCTCGGCGAGTGCCGCGCGCAGGTAGAGGCCGGTGCCGCCGACCACCAGCGGTCGCCGGCCGGCGGCGAGCAGCCCGTCGATCTCGGCGTGGGCGAGGCGCGCGTAGGTGCCCGCGCTGAAGGTCTCGGTCACGTCCACGAAGCCGACCAGGCGGTGCTCGAGCCGCTCGCGCTCGGCCCGGGTCGGGGCGCCGGTGAGGGTCTCGAGGCCGCGGTAGACCTGCAGCGCGTCGGCCGAGACCGCGACCGGAACCTCGCCGTCGGCGCGCAGTCGCTCTGCGAGCTCGGCCGCCACGGCGCTCTTGCCGACCCCGGTGGGCCCGAACACGGCGATGACCTCCGGCGGGGGCACCCGGCGGAGTATGCCCCGGCGCGCGAGTAGAGTCAGCGGGTATGGCCGTGCACGTCGGCACGGGACTCTCGACCGTCCCGGACACTGTCGCCGCCGCCGCGTCCGCCGCCGCCGAGGCGCGGGCCGGGCTCCGCGACCGGCCGTGCGACCTCGCGGTCGTGTTCGCCTCGGGGGCCCACCTCGCTGCGCCCGAGGCCACGGTGCTGGCCGTGCAGGAGATCCTCGCCCCCGGGGGGCTGATCGGCTGCGGGGCCGGCGGCGTGCTCGGCGACGGGCAGGAGGTCGAGCAGGGCACCGCCGTGACGGTGTGGGCCGCTGCGCTGGGCGACGGGCAGGCGACCACCTTCCACGCCGTCGTCGAGCCGCTCGACGACGATGACGAGGACAGCGGGGCGCTCCAGGGCATGCCCGACCTCGAGGGCGCGGCCGGCGCCATCCTGCTCGCCGACCCGCAGACCTTCCCCACCGACCCGGTCCTGCGCTACCTGTCCGAGCGCACGCCGATGCTGCCGCTGCTCGGCGGGCTCGCGTCGGGTCGCTCGCCCGGCGCCGGCGCGACGCTGCTGTTCATCGAGGACGAGGTCTACGACCGCGGCGCGGTCGGCGTGCGCTTCGACGGCATCGAGATGCTGCCGTGCGTCTCGCAGGGCGCCGCTCCCATCGGCCCAGAGCTGACCATCACCGCCGCCGGCGGCAACGTCATCGAGGAGCTGGCCGGCAAGCCCGCGCTCAACCGGCTGCGGGAGGCGATCGAGGGCCTCACCGAGGACGAGCGCGGGCTCGTCGAGGGCGGCCTGTTGATGGGCATCGTCGTCGACCCCAACAAGCCGGAGTACCTGCAGGGCGACTTCCTGGTCCGCGGACTCGCGGGCGCCGACCCAGGCTCGGGGCGGATCATCGTCGGCACCGACGTCCGGCCCGGCCAGGTCGTCCGCCTGCACGCCCGCGACGCCGTCAGCGCCGACCGCGACCTGCGCGAGGCGCTCGGGATCCGGATGCAGGCGCTCGGCGGCCGGCCGCCCGCCGGCGCGCTCGTGTTCGCCTGCAACGGCCGCGGCGAGGGGCTGTTCGGAAGCCCGGACCACGACGCCGCGGCGGTCGAGCAGGAGCTGGCCGGGGCGCCGGCGTCCGGCTTCTTCGCCGCCGGGGAGATCGGCCCCGTCGGCGGCGAGTACTTCCTGCACGGCTTCACGGCGACGGTGGCGGTCTTCGGGCGATGATCGTGGCGGGGCGGACGGTCCTGCTCACCGGGGCGACCGGCGGGCTCGGGACGGCGATCGCTCGCGCGCTGGGCGCGCGTGGCGCGGCGCTGCTGCTCAGCGGCCGCCGCGTCGACGTGCTCGAGCCGCTGGCCGACGAGCTCGGCGGGCGGGCGATCGCCTGCGACCTGGCCGATCCGGCCGACGTCGACCGCCTGGCCCAGGCCGCCGTCGAGGCCGGCGTGCAGGTGCTGGTGGCCAACGCCGCGATTCCGGCCGGCGGCCGCGCGCAGGCCTACGACGTCGAGGCCCTCGACCGCGCGCTGGCGGTCAACCTGCGCGCGCCGATGGTGCTGGCCAAGCGCCTGAGCGAGGCGATGACCGCCCGCGGCGGCGGTGGGCACATCGTCTTCGTGAACTCGCTGAGCGGCAAGGCGGCGAGCCCCGGCGGGTCGCTGTACTCCGCGACGAAGTTCGGGCTGCGCGGCTTCGCGCTCGGCCTGCGCGAGGATCTGCGCGACGAGGGCATCGGCGTCTCGACGGTCTTTCCGAGCTTCATCCGCGACGCCGGCATGTTCCACGACTCCGGCGCGAAGCTGCCGCCCTACGTCGCCACCCGGACGCCGGAGGACGTCGCGGCGGCCGTGATCACGGCGATCGAGCGCGACCGGGCCGAGCTGGACGTTGCGCCGTGGCCGCTGCGCGCCGGCGCCGTGGCGGCCGGCCTGGCGCCGCAGACCGTGGCGACCGTGCAGCGCCGCCTCGGCGGGAGCAAGGTCTCTGACTCGATCGCCGAGGGCCAGCGCGACAAGCGCTGAGCGGCCGGGCGGCGCCGGCGGCGACCTTTCAGCTCTCGTACTCCTGGGTGACGGGGCCGCGCTCGCCGTCCGCGGCTCGGCGCAGCTCGCGCTCCTCGGTGTCGCCCTCGTGCGTGACCGAGGCGACCGCGGCCAGGATCTCGTCGGCGAGCTTCGGGCCGTCGGCGTCGACCGCCGGGGTGGCGGCGATCCGCAGCACGACCTCGTCGGCGTCGATCTCCTCGAGGCTGATGTGCGGCTCGGTGCGGGTCGGGACCTTCACGGAGTCCTCGAGCAGCGTCTGGACGTCGCTGGGGCGCACGTCTGGCCGCAGCCGGGCACGCAGGTCGACGGCGGCGGGCTCGCGCAGCGGCACGATCGCCGCCGAGAGGACGATGTTGTTGGGGACCATGATCGAGTCGTCGCCCTGGGCGAAGTGGTGTACATCAGCCCGAGCGAGGAGACGACGCCTTCGAGCTGTCCCGCGAGGCCACCGGCCTGCAGCCTGACCCGGTCGCCCACCCGGAACGGCCGCGCGGAGATGAGCACGAGCCCGGCGATCAGGTTGCCGAGCGTCTGCTGCGCCGCGAGCCCGAAGACGACCGCCGTGATCGCCCCGCCGACGGCGAGCGTCTCGGGCTTGAGCCCCGCGAGGCGCAGCGCGGCCAGGCACGCGACCGTGAGGAAGATGAGGCGGATGAGGAAGCCGATCGTGCCGGCGGTCGCCGGGTCCACCCGGCGAAACAGCGCGGGCACCGTCCAGCGACCCGCGTCGCGCGCGAGCGCCGCCGCTGGGAGGAGCTCTTCCCGGATCACCACACCGTCCTCGTCGAGGGCGCCGGCCACTACGTCCAAGAGGACGCTCCCGGCGAGCTGGTGGAGGCGATCCGCGGCTGGGCGCCCGGCGGCCGCGGCTGAGCGCGCGGGCGCACGTCGCTTCGGGAGGCCCCGGGCGTGGCATCAGAACAGCCGCTCCTGCAACGCCGCCGCGCGCGCCGGGTCGTCTTCCGCGGCGACGACACCGCCGCCGGGGACGCCGGCGAGCTCCGACCGCCCGCGGTCGAAGCGCCGCGAGTACGGCCGCAAGCGCCGGCCCGGCAGCCCGGCGGCGTGCTCGATCGCCTTGCGCTGCGCCTCCGGCACGTACGCGCCGCGGCGGTAGAGCCGCTCGTAGCGCTCGACCAGGTCGGGCCGCTTCGCGCGCAGCCAGTCGAAGAACACCTCACGAGTGGAGCCGCGCAGCCACAGCGTGATCCCGCCGATGCTCGTCGCGCCCGCCTCCTCGGCCAGCGCGATGATCCGCTCGACTTGCTCCGGCGCGTCGTTGATGCCGGGCATGAGCGGCGCGATGAGGATCCCGCACGGGATCCCGGCCCGGTTGAGCTCGGCGATCGCCTCGATCCGCGCTCGCGGGTGCGGCGTGTGCGGCTCGGTCGCGCGCCACGCCTTCTCGTCGAGCGTCGGCACCGACAGGCACGCGCTGACCTCCGCCCGCTCGGCGATCTCCTTGAGCAGATCCAGGTCGCGCAGCACCAGCGGCGACTTGGTGAGGATCGAGCACGGGTTCGCGGCGTCGCGCAGCGCCTCCCAGATTCCCCGCATGAGCTTGTAGCGGCCTTCGACCCACTGGTACGGGTCGGTGTTCGTGCCGAGCGCGACGTGCTGGCGCTTCCACGACGGCCGGCCGAGCTCTGCACGCAACACCTCGGGCACGTTGACCTTGACCACGATCTCCTGCTCGAAGTCCCGGCCGGCGTCGAAGTCCAGGTACTCGTGCGTCGGTCGAGCAAAACAGAAAACGCACGCATGGCTGCAACCTCTGTACGGGTTGACCGTCCACTCGAACGGGACCCGCGAGGCCTTCGGCACGCGGTTGAGGGCGGACTTCGCCTGGACCTCGTAGAAGCGGGTCTTCAGCGCCTCGGGCGCGTCGAAGCGGCGCACCACGGCGCCGTCCGAGTAGCCCGGCAGGCGCTCTCTGGCGTCGTTCTCGACGGTCTGACTCTCCCAGCGCACGAACGTATGTTCGCACAGCGGCCGGACGGAGGGCGAACCCGCCCGACGCTCGAGGCCGTCAGCCGGCGGCGCGCGCGAGCAGGGAGCTCTCGCCCGTCAGCGTCTGGCTGCTCGCGCCGGTGATCGTCACCTCGACCAGATCGCCGGGATCGGCGATGCCCTCGAAGTTGACGACCTTGTTGTGCCGCGTGCGCCCGCGGATCCGGCTCGGGTCCGTGCGCGACGGGCCCTCGACGAGCACGTCGAGCGTCCGGCCGACGAACCGCTGCGCCCGCTCGCGCGCGCGGCGCTGGACCACCTCGACCAGGCGCTCCATCCGCTCGGCCTTGACCTCGCGCGAGACCGAGTCCTCCAGGCCGGCCGCCTCGGTGCCGCGCCGCGGTGAGAACAGGAAGGTGAACGCGCCGTCGTAGCCGACCGCCTCGACGACCTCGAGCGTGGCCTCGAAGTCCGCGTCGGTCTCGCCCGGGAAGCCGACGATGACGTCCGTGGTCAGCGCGCAGTCGGGCACGTGCTCGCGGATCAGCGCGACGCGGTCGAGGTAGCGCTTCTGATCGTAGGTGCGGCGCATCGCCTTCAGCACGGGCGTGGAGCCCGACTGCAGCGGCAGGTGGATGTGCTCGCACACCGCCGCGAGCTCGGCGTGGGCCAGCACGACGTCCTCGCGCATGTCCTTGGGATGTGGGCTCGTGTAGCGGATCCGCTCGATCCCCTCGACGGCGTCGACCGCCCGCAGCAGCTCGCTGAAGCTCGCGTGCTGCGGGCGCAGATCGCGGCCGTAGGCGTTGACGTTCTGCCCGAGCAGCGTGACCTCGCGCACGCCGTCGGCGGCCAGGCGCTCGATCTCGGCGACGAGCTCGGCGAGCGGCCGGCTCACCTCGCGCCCGCGCGTCGAGGGCACGATGCAGTAGGAGCAGCGGCAGTTGCAGCCGACGCTGATCTGCACCCAGGCCTGAAACGCGCGCGCCCGCTTGGACGGCAGGTGGCCGGTGAAGCCCTCGAACTCGAAGTAGCCCTGGGCGGTCAGCGAGTCCGAGGTCAGGAACTCCGCCAGCTTGTGGACCTGGCCCGGCCCGAAGGCGACGTCGACGAACGGGAACTGCCGGAAGACCTGGTCCTTGACCGACTGCGCCCAGCAGCCGCCGACGCCGACGATCCGCTCGGGGTCCGCGCGCTTGAGCGCCTTGGCCTCGCCGAGGTGGGAGACGAAGCGCTCGTCGGCCTTCTCGCGGATCGAGCAGGTGTTGAACAGGATCAGGTCCGCGTCGGCGCGAGCGTCCGCCTCGCGGTAGCCGAGCGACTCGAGCATGCCCTTCATCCGCTCGGAGTCGTGCTCGTTCATCTGGCAGCCGAAGGTGGTGACGTGGAAGGTCTTCATGCCGCTCAGAGGGTAGGCCCGCTCACCGCGCGTAGTCGGTCGCCCGCGACTCGCGGATCACCGTGACCTTGATCTGGCCCGGGTACTCCAGCTCGTGCTCGATCTGGCGCGCGATCTCGTGCGAGAGCAGGGCGGCGCCGTCGTCGTCGAGCGCGCTGGGCAGGACCATCACGCGGATCTCGCGCCCGGCCTGCATCGCGTAGACCTTGTCGACGCCCTCGTGGCGGGTGGCGATGTGCTCGAGGTCGCGCAGGCGCTTGACGTACTGCTCGAGCGACTCGCCGCGAGCCCCCGGGCGCGCTCCCGAGAGCGCGTCGGCGGCCTGGACGATGACCGCCTCCACCGTCTGGGGCTCGACCTCGTTGTGGTGGGCCTCCATCGCGTGGGCGACGGCCTCGGACTCGCCGTGGCGGCGCGCCAGGTCGCCGCCCACGAGGGCATGCGGACCCTCGATCTCGTGCGAGACGGCCTTGCCGATGTCGTGCAGCAGCGCCGCGCGGCGCGCGGTCTTGGGCGAGGCGCCGAGCTCGTGGGCCATCATCGCGCCGAGGTGGGCGCACTCGACGGAGTGCGCGAGCACGTTCTGGCCGTAGCTCGTCCGGTACTTCAGGCGCCCGAGCACCTTGACGATCTCGGGGTCCAGGCCGCCGACGTCGGCGTCGAAGCACGCCTGCTCGCCCGACTCGGCGATGTGCGTCTCGAGCTCGGACTTGGCCTGGTAGTAGGTCTCCTCGATCCGCGCGGGATGGATCCGGCCGTCCTGCAGCAGCTTCTCCAGCGTCATCCGGGCGATCTCCCGCCGGACGCCGTCGAAGCCCGACAGGATCACTGCGTTGGGCGTGTCGTCGATGATGAAGTCGACGCCGGTGAGGTTCTCCAGCGCGCGGATGTTGCGGCCCTCGCGGCCGATGATGCGCCCCTTCATGTCGTCCGCCGGCAGCTGGACGACGGACACGGTCGTCTCGGCGGCGTGGCCGGCGGCCATGCGCTGCATCACGACGGCGAGGATGTTGCGCACGCGGCGGTCGGCCTCGCGCTTGGTCTCCTCCTCGATCCGCCGGACGAGGCGAGCCGAGTCGTGGCGGATCTGGTCCTCGAGCTCGCGCAGCAGCAGCTGCTTGGCCTGCGACGCGCTCAGGCCGGCGACCCGCTCGAGGTCGCGCACCTGCCGCTCGCGGGCGGCGGCCAGCTCCTCGTCGCGCACGTCGAGGCCCTGGGACTGGGTCTCGAGGCTCGCCATGCGCTTCTCGAGCGCCTCCTCACGCGTCAACAGCCGCTCCTCGAGGCGCACCAGCTCCGCGCGCCGCTGCTTGAGCTCGGCCTCGCCCGCGGCGGCGGCGGCCGCGGCGTCATCCGCCGGCTGGGACTGGCTCCTGTGCGGCGGTGCGGCCGGTGCCGGTCGAGTGGCGGTGGCAGGCGTCGCGGCGGCCTGCGGAGCGGCCGCCAGGCCCGGCATCCGCCGCTGCAACAGCGTCACGGCGCCGATCAGCCCGATCACCAGGCCCAGCGCCACCACGACGGCGGCGATCACGATGTCCATGGTCTCTCATCTCCCCGAAGCCCGGCCGGGGCCGGGTCCTCGCTCACGTATCAAGCTTCTGCGAGCGGCAGACCGGGCCGTGTCAGGGCACGTGCGGAGAGATCAGCAGAAGGCGGCCGGGTGGGCCGCCGGCATTCAACAGGCGGATGAAGCGGTGGTGCGGTGGTGCCTCGGGCGCCGTAGCCCGGGTTTCGGAAGGTGGTCGGCCGTCATGTCTGAAGCTGCTGGGTCCGCGAAAAGGATCGATTTTGCTGGAGTTTCAAGGGCTGATCGCCCGGTCTGTCGCTTGTCGGATCGTAGTACCGCAGGCAAGCGGCTGCAAACCGGTCACGGCCGATGGTCCCCGCAACCAGCGGCACGCGGCGCAAGAGTCGGCCTTCACGTGAGACACACGGGCGGTCAGTCGAGCTCGCGGACGCCGGCGTGGCGGCGCAGCGCGTCGGTGGCCAGCTCGAGGTCATAGCCCTTGCGCACCAGCATGCCGAGCGCGCGGTCGCGGTCGCGGCGCGTCTCGGGGACGACGGGGAAGCGGCGCTCGAGCAGCGCGACGGCTGCGCTGAGCTCCTCCTCGCCGTCGACGTCGCCGAGCGCGGCGGCGATGTGCCCCGGCTCGACTCCCAGCTCGCGCAGCCGGCGCCCGATGCGCTCCGAGCCCCAGCCGTCCAGCCGGCGCCGGTCGTCGGTGAAGCGCCGCGCATATTCGGCGTCGTCGAGGTAGCCGCCTTCGGCGAGCTCTCCGATCACGAGCTCGACGTCGTCGGGAGCGTGCCGCTTGCCCTCGAGCATGCCGCGCAGCTCGGCCACCGTCCGGTCGCGCCGGCCGAGCGCCCGCCACGCGGCCTCGCGGGCGCGCTCCAGGCGCGTCTCGGGGTCGACGGGCGCGCGCTCGCCGGCGGCAGGGCGCGCCGGGTCCTCGAAGCGCACCGCCGCAGCTAGGCCGCGGTCGCCGCCGGGACGCCGTCGTCGGCCACTGCGACGCCGTCCGCGGGCGGCTCGATCGGCGCCACGAGGTCCTGGCTGAGGCCCAGGGCGGTGTAGATCTTGGCTTCGATCTCCTTGGCCACCTCGAGGTGCTCGTCGAGGTAGGCCTTGGCGTTGTGGCGGCCCTGGCCGAGCCGCTCGCCGTCGTAGGAGAAGAACGAGCCGGACTTCGCCACGACGTTGTGCTCCAGCGCGAGGTCGAGGATGCACCCCGAGCTCGAGATGCCCTGGCCGAACTCGATGTCGAACTCCGCCTGGCGGAAGGGCGCTGCCACCTTGTTCTTGACCACCTTGACGCGCACCCGGTTGCCGACCGCCTCCGTGCCGTCCTTCAGCGTCTCGATGCGCCGGATGTCCAGGCGCTGGGACGAGTAGAACTTCAGCGCCCGGCCGCCGGGCTGCGTCTCCGGCGAGCCGAACATCACGCCGACCTTCTCGCGGATCTGGTTGGTGAACAGGCAGAGGGTCTTGGTGCGGTTGAGGTTGCCGGCGAGCTTGCGCATCGCCTGGGACATCATCCGGGCCTGCAGGCCGACCGACTGGTCGCCCATCTGGCCCTCGAGCTCGACGCGGGGGGTGAGCGCGGCGACGGAGTCGACCGCCACGACGTCGACGGCGCCGGAGCGCACGAGCATGTCGGCGATCTCCAGCGCCTGCTCGCCGTAGTCGGGCTGGGAGACCAGCAGCTCGTCGATGTCCACGCCGATCCTGGCGGCGTACAGCGGGTCCATGGCGTGCTCGGCGTCGATGAACGCGCACACGCCTCCGAGCTTCTGGGCCTCGGCGATCATGTGGTAGATCAGCGTCGTCTTGCCCGAGGACTCCGGGCCGAAGATCTCCACGATGCGCCCGCGCGGCACCCCGCCGATGCCCAGCGCGAGGTCGAGCGACAGCGCGCCGGTGGGGATGGCGTCGACCTTCACCTGCGCCCCTTCGTCGCCCATCCGCATGACGCTGCCCTTGCCGAACTGGCGCTCGATCTGCGTGAGGGCGCCCTGGAGCGCGGTGTCGCGCGCCTTGGCGGCCGCAGTGTCCTGGGTGCTCATCTGGGGCGGGCTCCTCTGGCTCTCATTCGTGCTTTGGATCGATCACGGTAGGTGCAGGTTCGGACGGACTCCCAGGCTCCCAGCGGCCGTGTGACGGGACAAGACGCGAACGTCACGACTTGCGCGCAAGGGTGTGCCGGAAGCACGCATGATCCGCGAGCCGATGAGGTGTGACCGGCGGAACCCCCGCTGGTGAGGGGTGGCAGGACGAGCCGCGTCGGTTCCGCCCCGGCGGGCCGGTGCGCCAGGCGGCATAAGTTCAGCAGCGACGCGATTCGCCGCTCGCTGCTGAGGAAACGCCGCCTGGAGCGGCATAAGTGCAGCCGCGAGCGGCGATTCCGGTCGATGCTGAGGAAATGCCGGTCGGACCTCGCCCGACTGCCGGTACGCGACCCTCTACCAGCGGGGTGGCCGGAGAGCCGGCGCGGACCGGGTTCGCCGGGGAGAGCCGGGAGCGACCTTCAGAACGGGTGGCGCACCAGCGCCTCGTAGCGGGCGCCGGTGGGCGACAGCCGCGAGCGGAACAACGTCACCGCGGGCGCCCGGAAGACGACCCGCTCCACGACCGCCGCCCCCGCCGCCCCTGCTGCCGCCCCTGCTGCCGCCCCCGCGGCGCGGGCGCCCCCGCCGCCCCCGCCCCCGCCGGCGGCGCGGCCGCCGTGGACATCGCCCCGCGCGCGCCCTGAGCGGTGCGCGCCGGCCTCACGCCGCCGCCGCGCCACCGTCACGTGCGGGCGGAACGGGCGGGCCTCGGGCTCGTAGAGCCCCGCCTGCGCGAGCCGCTCGGCCACGGCGCCGTGCAGTGCCGCCAGCGTCCCGTCGAGATCGTCCACGGCCGCGCCCAGCACGCGCGGGCGCCCGGGCGGCAGCAGCAGCGCGTCGCCGAGCGCGAGCCGCGGCCCGGCCCCGGCGTCCGCGCCGGACTCCCGCACGATCCCGCCGGCCCGGTCGGCGGCCGCCTGCTCGTGCCAGCCCATGAAGGCCAGTGTCAGGTGCAGGCTCTCGTCGCTCACGGGGCGCCACGCCGAGCCGCCGGCCGCAGAGCCCGTCGCCGCCGTGCGGAAGCGCGCCAGCGCCGCCCGCGCGTCGTCGGAGAGCTCCAGCGCCACGAACAGCCGCAGCGCCGCGCTCATCGGCCGAGCAGCAGCCGTCGCAGCAGGTGCATGCCGACGGTCGTCGTGCGCTCGCGGATGGAGCGCCGGTCGCCGGGGAGCAGCACCTCGCGGGCGAGCCGCGACGCGACCGAGCCGTCGCCGTCGCCCGCCCGTGCCCGCCGCGCGACGCTCACGTGCACCGTCCCGACCGGCTTGGCCTCAGAGCCGCCGTCGGGGCCGGCCACGCCCGTCACCCCGATCCCCACGTCGGCGCCCAGCCGCGTCGCCGCCCCGTCGGCCAGCGCGGCCGCGACCTCCGCCGAAACCGCTCCGACGCGCTCGATCAGCTCGGCCGGGACACCGGCGATCCCGGTCTTCAGCGCGTTGGAGTACACCACCGCCCCGCCCGCGACGTAGGCGGAGGAGCCGGGGCGATCGGTCAGCCGAGCGGCCATCAGCCCGCCGGTGCAGGACTCGGCCACGGCGACGGTCAAGCCCTGCTCGAGCAACAGCGAGGCGACCTGCTCGTCGACGGTCGCGCCGTCCTCGGAGAAGAGCGTGTCGGCGTGCCGGGCACGCACCCCGGCCGCGAAGTCGGCGTACACGGGCTCCTCCTCGGGCCCGAACACGGTCACGATCTCGATCTCGCCTCGCCGCAGGCAGGTGGTGATCTCGAGGCGCTCGAGCGGGACGCCGTCGTCCTCGATCGCCCGCAGCGTGCCGGCGATCTCGGACTCGGGGATCCCGTAGAGCCGCAGGATCCGCTGCTCGAGCCGGCCCGCCCCGGCCAGCGCGGCGTGCAGCGCGTCAGTCTCGATCGCCGTCTCCCACATCGGCCGCAGCTCGCTCGGCGGGCCCGGGAGGACGAGGACGGTGGGGGCGGCCGAGTCGCCGTCCAGCGGCGGCACGACGAGCCCCGGCGCGGTCCCGACCGGCTCGAGGATCGTCGCCCCGCGCGGCACGATCGCCTGCTTGCGGTTGCCCGCCCGCATCGCGTCCTCGTCGAGCCGCCGCCAGCGCGCCCGCAGCCGCTGCAGGATCGCGAAGATCCGCTCCTCGAGCTCTGAGTCCAGGACCATCTCGCGACCGGCGAAGTCGCCCACCACCTCGGCCGTCAGATCGTCGGCGGTCGGGCCGAGGCCGCCGCTCGTGACGATCAGCGCCATCCCCTCCGCCGCGAGGAAGTCGAGCGCCGCGCGCAGGTCCTCGCGGCGGTCGCCGACGATCAGGATGTGCGCGAGCTCGACGCCGAGCCCGCGCAGGCGCTCGGACAGCCACGGGCCGTTGGCGTCGGGGATGATGCCCGAGAGGACCTCGGTCCCCGTCACCACCACGCCCGCGCGCGCGACGCTCACGTGCAGGACGGCCGCTGGGACTCGGGCAGGGCGCGGCGCCCGCGCGGCGAGATCTCGTAGCCGACGGGATCGGAGGTCTCGGCGATCTGCACCGTGCGCCCACCCACCCGCAGCGACACCTGGCCGTTGCCGAGCGTCACACGGAAGCGGCGGCTGCGGTAGGGCCCGCGGCGGTCGCCGGCCGCGAGGATCTGCCCCGGGACCACCTGGCGGCCGGAGCCGTCGACCAGGCAGACGTAGACCTCACCGGCCGGGACGACGCTGAGCTGGACCACGCGCGCCGCCGCCGCGCGCTCGCGCCGCCGGGCGCGCGCCGCGCGCCGCTCGCGCCGCTCGCGGCGGCGCTCGGCGGCGCGGTCCTGCCCCTCGGCGGCCGCGTCCTGCCCGCTGCGCGGCGCCGGCGGCTCGCCGCTCTCGTCGTCGCCCCAGGTGCCGAGCACGTAGAGCGCGCCGATCAGGATCGCGAAGAGCGCCACGCCGATGAGCACCGGCGGCGGCACGAGCGGGCGCATGCGGCGCCGCGCGCGCGTGCCGCCGAGCCCGGGGGCGAACGGCGTCAGGTCCTGGGTGGACAGGCGCTCGTAGCCCTGGCGGTACTCCTCGACCAGCAGTCGCGCGTCGAGCCCGAGGTACTCGCCGTAGGTGCGCAGGAAGGTCTTGACGAACGTGGGCCCCGGCAGCAGGTCCCACTCCTCGTTCTCCAGCGCACGCAGGTACTTGGCGCGGATCTTGGTCGCCGCCTCGACCTCGGTCATGTCGATCTTCTGACGCAGGCGCGCGTCGCGCAGCGTCTGGCCGATGTCCGCTGCCATGGGCGCTCAAGGCTATCGGCGGCGCCTGGGAAATCCGGTCGCGACAGCGGTCCTGCACGCCGCGCGGCCGACCGCCTACTCCGGCGGCTCGGCCTCCGGCTCGGAGGACTCCCCCGCCGGCACCCCGGAGCGCTCCGACAGGGCCGCGACCACGCGCGGGACGTCGGCCTCGGAGACCAGCACCTGGCGGGGCTTGGAGCCTTCGTAGCCGGAGATCACGCCGCGGCGCTCGAGCATGTCGATCAGTCGCCCGGCGCGCGTGTAGCCCAGTCGCAGGCGCCGCTGGAGCATCGAGGTCGAGGCCGTCTGCATCTCGGCCACGAGCCGGATGGCGTCCCCCAGCAGCGGATCCTCGTCGGGGTCGAAGCCGTCCTCGGCGGGCGGCTCCTCGGCCGCCTCGGCCACCTCCTCGAGCAGCTCCTCGCGGAACTTGGGCTCGCCCTGGCGCCGCCAGCGGCCGGTCAGCTTCTCGATCTCGGACTCGTCGACGTAGGCGCCCTGGATGCGCTGCAGGCGCGAGGAGCCGACGGCCGAGAAGAGCATGTCGCCCTGGCCGAGCAGCGACTCTGCGCCGTTCTGGTCGAGGATGACGCGCGAGTCCGTCTGCGAGGAGACCGCGAAGGCGATCCGCGACGGGACGTTGGCCTTGATCATGCCCGTGATGACGTCGACGCGCGGGCTCTGCGTGGCCAGCACGAGGTGGATGCCGACCGCCCGCGCCTTCTGGGCGATGCGGATGATCGAGTCCTCCACGTCGGCCGGCGCGACCATCATCAGGTCGGCGAGCTCGTCGATGACGCACAGGATGTAGGGCAGCGGCGCCTCGCCGCGGCGCTCGCGCACCTTGTTGAGCTCGATCAGCGAGCGCGTCCGCGCCAGCGACATGTAGGAGTAGCGCTGCTCCATCTCGCGCACGAGGTTCTGCAGCGCGGTCGCCGCCTGGCGCGGCGAGGTGATCACCGGCGTGAGCAGGTGCGGGATCGAGTCGTAGTGGTTGAGCTCGACCTGCTTGGGGTCGACCAGCACCATGCGGACCTCGTGCGGGGTGGCGCGCAGGAGCACGGAGGCGAGCATCGCGTTGATCGCGCCGGACTTGCCCGCGCCCGTCGTGCCGGCGACGAGCAGGTGGGGCATCTTGGCCAGGTCGGCGCCGATCGCCCGGCCCGCCACGTCCTTGCCGAGCCACACGGTCAGCGGCGACCAGTCCGGCGGCGGGGCCTGCAGGACGTCGCCCAGGTGCACGATCCGCCGCCGCGCGTTGGGCACCTCGACCCCGACCGCCTGCTTGCCGGGGATCGGGGCGAGGATGCGGATGTCGGCGGAGGCCAGCGCGTAGGCGAGGTCGTCCTTGAGCTGAGCGACCTTGCCGACCTTGATGCCGGGGGCCAGGCGCAGCTCGTAGCGCGTGATGTGCGGCCCGGCCACCATGCCGATGACGCGCGCCTCGACGCCGAAGTGCCCGAGCGCCTCGGTCAGCTGGGCGGCGACGCGCTCCTGCCCGACGGTGTCCGGGCGGGCGGAGTCCGCCGAGGAGCGCTTGAGGAAGGCGGGCTCGGGCACCGTCCACACGAAGTCCGGGGCGTCGGTGACCTCTGCCCGGTAGCGCCCCTGAGGCGTGAGCTGCTCGGCCGCCACCGGCTCGCCGCCGGCGGGGGCGCGGGTGACGCCCGGCTCGTCGGAGTCGGGGTCCTCGGCGAGTCGCGGCGCCTCGGCCTGGTCGGGCTCGGCCTCGCCCTGTGGCTCGAGCTCGCCTTCAGGCTCCGGCTCCGCCGCCACAGCGGCGTCTTCGTCCCCGTCCGCCTCGTCGAAGAGCTCCGGATAGCGCTCCTCGCCCGACCAGAAGTCGGCGTCCAGCGCCCGCGTGACCGAGGCGGAGTCGGCGGCCTCGAGCGTCGCGAGGTCCTCGGCGGCCGCGGCCTGGCGCCGCGCCACCCGCTCGCGCACCTCGGTCGACTGCTCGCGCACCCGCCGCCCGGCGGTGCTGACCGAGCTGCGCGTCACGTTGACCACGCCCGCCACGGTGGCGCCGGTGAGCAGCAGCACCGCCGCGAGGAAGAGGAAGACGGCCAGGATGTGGGCGCCGAGAGCGCCGACGAGCGAGGAGGCGGCCCAGTAGAGCCCCTCCCCCACCATGCCGCCGCGCACCTGCACCCAGCCGCGCTCCCAGTTGACCTCGGTGCCGCCCGGCCCGAGCCCGAGGGTGCCGGCGGCGAGCCCGAGCGCCAGCGCCGCGAACAGGCACGCCGCGCCGGCCCGGATCGGGCGCAGCGCCGGCACGACCGGGCGCATGACGAGCACCGCGCCACCGACGAGCAGGGCGACGGGGACGCCGTAGTGGACGGCCCCGAGCAGCCACTGCAGCCCGTCCACGGCCGGCTCTCCGGCCTGCCCGCCCTCCCAGCCGAGGTAGACCACGAAGGCGGAGAAGACCGCGAGCGCGACAAGGCCGAGGCCGATCAGGTCGAGGTGGCGCTGCTCGAGCTGCGGCACGCGCGGCGGCCAGGCCGGCGCGGGCGTCGATCGCCGCGCAGGGCGCGGCTTGCGGGTCTTTGAGGTCGGCATCTCGGCCCGACCTGCTTCGACGCCGCCCCGCCGGACCCTGCCGGCCGGTGCCAGGCGCCGGCGAAGTGGCCGAGTCTCACCTGGGCCGACGGGCACAGGCGCGCGGGCACGCGATGCGGTCCGCGCGGGCGCGCACCGGCGCACGAGCGCCGATGGGCCAACCCTCGCGGTCTGGTCAGGGCGCGCAGACGGCGAGCATCTGGAGGGTCACGCGCTCGCGGTCGCCCACGGAGGGGCCGGTCCGCACGCTCGCCCGGATCCGCCGGCCGGCCTTGCGATGAGTCACCTCCACGTGGCGCAGCTCGCGCGCCGTGGGCGGACGGCGACGGTGGAAGAGCACGCCCGCGATGCCGCGGGTCAGCCGCTCGCCGTCGCGACACCGATGGCTGCTGGTGAGCGTCCGCGACGGGCGCAGCTGCAGCTCGCGCGTGCGGACGACGCTGGTCGCGCCCTGGCGGGCCGCCGCGCTCTGCGCCGCCGCCCGTCTGGGCTGCGGGATGCAGCCGACGTGCGGGCGGAACGAGCCGGCTGTGTTGGTGAACGCCACGGCGTAGAAGGCCGCGTTGCCTCCGGTGATCAGGCCGATGCCGGGCCCGGGCAGGAAGCGGTTGACAGCCGGCGCCGGCGATCCGCCGCCCGCCAGCTCGTAGTCGCTGCCGACCGCCAGGAGCAGGTCGTCGCTGTCCGGGCAGCTCACCGTGGCGCCGGCGGGTACCGGGATCGGGTTCGCCGCCGGGATCACGACCCACGGCCCCGTGACCGGCGTGCACTGGGTCAGCAGAAAGCACTCCCGCGTCGCCGCCGGCGCGGCGGCAACTCCGACGGCGAGGACAGCGGTGAGGAGGCAGGGCGCCAGCCAGGCGGCGCGACGAAGCATCACGGGCCGCAGCTTCGCACGCCCCCTCCGCGCTGTCGAGCCCCGGCACTTCCGCGTCGCGCAACCGGAACCTCGACCGGCACGCGCGCTGCCCGCGCTCCATCGCCTCGCGACCCTTCGCCAGGGTCGGCGCCGTCCTCGCCGCGTCCCGGGGCGGCGTGCTCACCGTCCCGCCCAAGGGCCGCGGGTGGTGGTTGACACCGTCTTTAGCCCGCGCCGTAGGATTTGTCCGTCGTGGAAGCGTCCACCAGACCCGTGCGCGTGCTGGTCGTCGAGGACGACCAGGAGATCGCCCAGGTGCTCCAGCGCTCGCTGCGCCTGGAGGGCTACGAGGTGCGCGTGGCCGGTGACGGCCCGACCGGCCTGGAGGAGGTCCACGCCTTCCTGCCCGACCTGATCGTGCTCGACCTCGGGCTGCCCAAGCTCGACGGGCTCGACGTCGCCCAACGCCTGCGCGCCACGGACGACGACACGCCGATCCTCATCCTCACCGCCCGCGACGCGCTCGAGGCGCGCGTGGAGGGCCTGGACGCGGGCGCCGACGACTACCTGGTCAAGCCGTTCGAGCGCCAGGAGCTGCTGGCCCGCATCCGCGCGCTGCTGCGCCGCCGCCCGCCACGCGGGATGGCGCCCCTGCGTGTCGGCGACCTCGTGCTCAACCCCGACACCCACGAGGTCCAGCGCGGCGACCGTGAGATCGAGCTCACGCAGCGGGAGTTCGAGCTGCTCGAGTACCTGATGCGCAACGAGCGGCTCGTGATCTCCCGCCAGAAGCTGCTCGACGAGGTGTGGGGCTACGACCCCTTCTCGATCACCAACACGATCGAGGTGTTCGTGTCCAACGTGCGACGCAAGCTCGAATCCGATGGCGAAGCTCGGCTCCTTCATACGGTCCGCGGCGCGGGCTACGTCCTCCGCGTATAAGCGCCTGCCGATCCGCTGGCGGCTCGCCGGCGGCTCTGCGGCGTTGACGCTCGTGATCCTGCTGGGCTTCGCGACGATCGTGGGCGTGCTGACCACGCGGCGGATCCAGTCGGACTTCGACCGCCAGACCGCCAACGCCGCCGACAGCCTGGCCGAGCAGGTCGGCTTCCGCCTGGTCCCGGTCCAGGGCCGCTTCCGGCTCAAGCGCGTCCGCGGGCCGGACCTGAGCGCGTTCGCGAGCGGGCCGGGCGCAGCCGCCCGCGTGATCTACCCGAACGGCACGCTCGTGGCCCGCTCCTTGAACGCCCCCGACTTCGGCGCCCCGCGCAGCCGGTCGGCCGACGTCGGCGGCTGGCGGGTCGAGTCGCGCACGTTCCTCACCGAGGCCGACAACGTCTTCACCTTCCGCGACCAGCTCGTCGTGCAGTACGCCCGCCGCCTGTCGGACGTGCGCGCCACCGCCAACCGCGTGAAGGTCTTCCTCGGCCTGGGCGTGCTCGGCGGCGCGGCGCTCGCGCTGCTGGCCGGGTTGGCCACCGCGCGCCGGGCGATGTCGCCGATCACCGAGCTCACCGAGGCCGCGCGCACCGTGCAGCGCACGCGCGATCCGTCGCTCGAGCTGCCGCGGCCCGAGGCCGAGGACGAGGTGGCCGAGCTGGCCCGCACGCTGGAGGGGATGCTCGCGTCGCTCAACGCCGCGCGCGGGGAGACGCAGGCCGCGCTGGACCGCCAGCGCGAGTTCGTCGCCGACGCCTCGCACGAGCTGCGCACGCCGCTGACCTCGGTGCTGGCGAACCTCGAGCTGCTCGCGATGGAGCTCGAGGGCGAGCAGCGCGAGACCGCCGCCTCGGCGCTGCGCTCCTCGCGCCGGATGCGCCGGCTCGTGGCCGACCTGCTGCTGCTCGCCCGCGCCGACGCGGGCCGCCGCCGCCAACACGAGCCCGTCGACCTCTCCGACGTCGTCAAGGAGGCGGCCGCGGAGCTGCTGCCGATGGCGGGCGGCCACCCGCTCGAGCTGGCCGCGCCGGGCGGGACGTACGTCTCCGGCGCGCGCGACGAGCTCCACCGGCTGGTGCTGAACCTGATGGAGAACGCTCTGCGCCACACCGACCCCGGCACGGCCGTCGCGGCGACGGTGACGGCCGGCGACGGGCGCGTCGTGCTCGAGGTGGAGGACGACGGCCCCGGCATCCCGGCCGAGCTGCGCGAGAAGGTCTTCGAGCGCTTCTACCGCGGGGCGGGCGACACGAGCGGCTCGAGCGGGCTCGGGCTCGCGATCGTGCGTGCGGTGGCCGACAGCCACGGCGGGCGGGTCGACCTCGAGGAGCCCAGCGACGGCCGCGGCGCCCGCTTCGTGGTCCGCCTGCCCGCGGCGGGGCGGCCCGCTACACCTCCACGACCACCGGCAGCACCATCGGCCGCCGGCGCAGCCGCTCGTAGATGAACTGCGCCAGGTCGTCGTGCAGGATGCCCTCCAGCACGTCGATCTCGGTGATCTTCTGCTCGGCCGCGCGGTCCAGGGAGTCCTCGACGGCGTCGCGCAGCTCGTCGACGAAGCCGCCGGCGGACTCCAGGAACGGGACGCCGCGGGCCAGCACCTCGGGCGCCACCACGGACGAGCCGTCCTGCTCGGAGACCGTCGCCACGATGATGAAGATCCCGTCCGCGGAGAGCATGCGGCGGTCGCGCAGGGCGACGTCGGCGACGTCGCCGATGTCGACGCCGTCGACGAAGATCATCCCGGACGTCTGCCGGTCACCGAAGCGCGCGCCGCCCGCGGTGATCTCCAGCGGCAGCCCGTTCTCGCCCTGGAAGATGTGCTCGCTCGGCACCCCGACGGCCTCGGCGAGCTGCTTGTGCAGCCGGATCCGCTTGAAGTCGCCGTGGGCGGGCATCACGTAGCGCGGCTTGGTGAGGTTGAGCATCAGCTTGAGCTCTTCCACGTAGCCGTGCCCGGAGGCGTGGATCGGCGCGTCACGCGTGGTGACGACCTCGCAGCCGACGTGGTAGAGGCGGTCGATCGTCTCGTTGACCGCCCGCTCGTTGCCCGGGATCGGGGTGGCGGAGAACACGACCGTGTCGCCCTCGTGCAGGTCGACCTGGGGATGGTCGCGGTAGGCCATCCGGCGCAGCGCGCTCAACGGCTCGCCCTGGGAGCCGGTGGAGACGATCACGAGCTTCTCGTCGGGCCACTGCTCGAGCTCGCGCGGGGCGACGAGGATCCCCTCGGGGACCTTGATGTGCCCGAGCGTGCGCCCGATGTTGACGTTCTTGCGCATCGAGCGCCCGACCAGCGCGACCTTGCGGTCCAGCGCGGCGGCGGCGTCGACGACCTGCTGGACGCGGTGGATGTTCGAGGCGAAGCAGGTCACCACGATGCGGCCCTCGCAGCGGGAGAACTCGCGCTCGAGGTTCGGCCCGACCAGCGACTCGCTGGTCGAGATCCCCGCCCGGTCGGCGTTGGTCGAGTCCCCCGCGAGCAGCAGCACCCCCTCGCGGCCCAGCTCGGCCAGGCGCGAGACGTCCGCCGGATGCCCGCCGACCGGCGTCTGGTCGAACTTGTAGTCGCCGGTGACCAGGACTGTGCCCAGCTCGGTTCGCAGCGCGACGCCGCAGGAGTCGGGGATCGAGTGGGTGAGGTGGATCAGCTCGATCGAGAACGGGCCGGCCTCGGCCTGCTGGCCGACCGGCAGCACGTCGAGGTTGGCCTCGCGGAGCTTGTGCTCGTCGAGCTTCGAGCGCGCCATCGCCACCGTGAGCTGGCCGCCGTAGACGACCGGCACGCGCGTCTCGCCCAGCTCGCGCAGGACCCAGGGCAGCGCCCCCAGGTGGTCCTCGTGGCCGTGGGTGATGACGATCGCCTCGATGTCGTCGACCCGCTCGCGCAGGTAGCTGAAGTCGGGCAGCACGAGGTCGATGCCCATCATCTCGGCGGTCGGGAAGCGCAGCCCGCAGTCCACGACGACGATCCGGCCGTCGTACTCGACGACCATCATGTTCTTGCCGATCTCGCCCAGCCCCCCGAGGGGCAGGACGCGCAGCGCTCCCCTGTCGCTCAACGCGCGGCTGCCGTCTCGAGCAGCCCGTGGGCGGCCAGCGTCGCGCGGATCTGCTCGCGCTCGGCGTCGTCGACCTCCACGAGCGGCAGGCGCAGGCCCCCGACCTCGTGGCCCATCATGGCCAGGGCGGCCTTGACCGGCGCGGGGCTCGCCGTGATGAACATCGCCGCGTAGACCTCCTGCAGCGCCGCGTCGAGCTCGGCCCGGCGGGCGGGCTCGTCGTAGATCCGGCGCATCTGCGGGCCGGCGACGTGCGAGGCGACGCAGATGCCGCCGGTGCCGCCGATCTCGAGCGTGCGCGCGTAGATGTCGTCGTTGCCGGCCAGCACGGCCAGGCCGTCGATCGGCTGCAGCTCGTCGCTGTTGGCCTGCTTGACCGCCTCGATCCCCTCGATCTGGGCCAGCTCGGCCAGCAGGTCGGGCGGCATGTTGCTCGCGGTCCGGCTCGGGATGTTGTAGAGGATCACCGGCGTGGAGCCCGCGGCGGCGGCGACGACCTCGAAGTGGCGCAGGATGCCCCGGCGGTTGGGCTTGTTGTAGTACGGGGTGACCGACAGCACGGCGTCGACGCCCAGCTGCACCGCGCGCTCGGTCAGCTCGGCCGCGTGGCGGGTGTCGTTGGAGCCGGTGCCCGCGACGATCGTGCCCTCCTGGCCGAGCTCTGAGACCAGCAGCTCGACCAGCCCGAGGTGCTCGTCGTCGCTGAGCGTGGCCGCCTCGCCGGTCGTGCCGGCCACCACGAGCCCGTGGGAGCCGCCGTCGGTGAGCAGATGGCGGCCGAGCGCGACGGCGGCCTCCTCGTTGACGCGGCCGTCGGGATGGAAAGGGGTGACGATGGCCGTCAGCAGGCCCTCGTAGGGGGACATGGCGCGTAGTCTCGCAGGTGATCCGGAGGGCGCGATCCGTGGCCAACGCCGCGCCGACACAACGGCAGGTCGCCGCGCGTCGTCAGCAGTCGACCGCGACGCCGAGAGCGATGCAGATCTCGCGCATGCGGGTGTCGGCGAGCCGGCCGAGCCGGCCGACGAGCACCGCGAGCGACACGCTCTCGACCGCGTCCAGGTTGACCGCCGAGCGCAGCGGGACCGGATCGTCGCCGGGTTCCAGCACCACCTCGCTGGCGAGTCCGCGGATCGTCGTCGTACATGGCGCGACGATTGCGCGCCGGAGCCGCGGGATGGCGGGGTCGCGCGACATGATCACCACGGGGCGCCGGCCGGCCTCGGCGAGCTCGCACCACCACACCTCGCCACGCGCCGGCGGCGCGCTCACGAGGCGCCGGCGGCTCGCCGGAAGGACGCCAGGTCCCCCCAGGCGTCCGGCTCGTCCAAGGGATGCTCGTCGTAGGCGGCGTAGCCCGCGTCGAGCTCTGCGGCGCGATGACGGGCGAGCAGTGCCTCGAGCGCCTCGTCGATCAGCCCGGCGTCGATGACGCCGCTGCGCACGCGCCGGGCCTCCTCGAGCAGCTGTGCGTCGACCGTCGTGCTCAGTCGTGTGCGAGCCATGCCACAAGTATGCCACGCGCGCTCAGGCCGCGCCGTCGCGCCGCGGCCGGCGCGGCTTGAGCGCGTCGGTGAAGCGGCGCGGGACCGCCGCGCCCTCGCCCTCCTCCCACAGCGTCACGACCAGCAGCTCGTTGCGCGGGCGGTCGTGCAGGCAGGTGTAGATAAGCCCGGGCCGCTGCTCGTCGCGCACGTAGACCGAGCCGCGCTGGGCGGCGGCGCCCGGTGGCGGCTGCTCGCTGACGCGCCCGGCGGCCCACGCCCGGCCCACGCGCGCGGCGATCTCCGTGCGCGGGTCCAGCGCGCCGCGGATCCGCTGGCGCCAGCGCTCCACCGCGTGGTCGGTGACCGCGACGAGCGGGGCGGTGGCGCCCACGGTCAGTCGAGCAGGTGCTCGAGCCCCACGACCGGCGACTCGGTCAGCCCGCCGACCTTGCGCACCGCCAACAGCACGCCCGGCATGAAGCTCGTGCGGTCCGTCGTGACGTGGCGGATGGCGAGCGTCTGGGCGACGTCGCCGAGGATGACCTCCTGGTCGGCGACGATCCCCGGCAGGCGCACGGAGTGCACCGGCACCTCGCGCCCGCCCGCCTCGCGCATCAGCTCGGCGGTGCGCCGCGCGGTGCCCGACGGCGCGTCGAGCTTGGCCGGGTGGTGGAGCTCGATGACCTCGGCGGCCTGCATGTGGCGCGCCGCCTCGGCGGCGAAGCGCATCATCAGCACCGCGCCGATCGCGAAGTTGGGCGCCGCGAACGCGTTGGCATCCTTGCCCGCGCCGATCCGGCGCAACTCGCCGAGGTCGAACCCGGTGGTGCCGATCACCACGTGGACGCCGGCGGTGAGCGCCTCGTGCGCGTTGGGCAGCGCCTGGTCGGGGACGGTGAAGTCGACCAGCACGTCGGCGTCGCCGAGCACCGCCGCCAGCTCGGTGCCGAGCGCCGGATCGGCGCGGCCGGTCAGCTCGAGGTCCTCCGCCGCCTCGACCGCCGCGCAGACGGTCTGGCCCATGCGCCCGCCGGCGCCGGCCACGGCGACGCGGATCGAGGTCACGCCGCCGCGGCCTCCGCGGTCGGGGAGCCGGGCGTGACGTCGGCCACGGCGGCGCGGAAGGCGTCCTCGTCGGGCCCGATCCCGGCCGCCGAAAGCCGCTCTGGAGCCCACAGCTCCGCGGTCAGCTCGCGCAGGTCGGCGAGCGTGACGGCGTCGATGCGCTCGGTGATCTCGTCGAGGTCGAGCACCGGCAGGCCGAAGAGCGTCGAGCTGCCCAGGCGGCTCATGCGCGCGCTGGAGGACTCGAGCGCCAGCGCGACGCGCGCCTTGACGTTCTCGCGCGCCCGCTCGAGCTCGGCCTCGGTGGCCGGCTGCTCGCGCAGCGCCTCGAGCTCCGTGCCGACGACGCGCAGCGCCTCGGCGAGGTTGTCGGGCCGCGTGCCGACGTAGAGGCCGATCTGCCCGGTGTCGGCGAACTGGCCGGCGAACGAGTAGACGGCGTAGGCGAGCCCGCGCTCCTCGCGCACCGACTGGAAGAGGCGCGACGAGGAGAGCCCGCCGAAGATGGCGTCGAGCACGCGCATGGCGTAGCGGCGCTCGTCGTCGCGCGCGAGGCCCGGGGCGCCGAGGCACACGTGCACCTGCTCGGTGTCCTTGCGCACGAAGCCCACCGACGCGCGCTCGCCACCGCTCGCCGGTGCGGGGTCGGGCGCGGGCGCGGTGTCCCCCGCCCGCAGCCCGCCGAGCGTCCGCTCGGCCTGCTCGACGACGGCGTCGTGGTCGACCGAGCCGGCGGCGGCCACGACGACCGAGCCCGGCACGTAGCGGCGGGCGTGGAAGGCGGCGATCCGCTCGACCGGCGTGTCGCGGATCACCGGCGCGCGGCCGATGATCGCCCGGCCCAGCGGGTGGGAGCCGAAGACCGCGCGGCCGAGTACGTCGAAGACGGTGTCCTGCGGGTCGTCCTCGTACATCGCGATCTCTTCGAGCACGACCTCGCGCTCGGGGTCGACGTCGCGGAACGCGGGCCGCCAGACCATGTCGGCGATCACCTCGAAGGCCGCCGGCAGGTGCTGGTCGAGCATCCGCGCGTAGACGGTGGTCGACTCCTTGTCGGTGCCGGCGTTGAGCTCGGCGCCCATGCCGTCGAAGAGCTGGTCGATCTCGGCCGAGGCGTAGCGCTCGGTGCCGCGGAAGAGCATGTGCTCGAGGAAGTGCGAGAGGCCCGCCTCCTCCTCGGCCTCGCCGCGCGAGCCCGCGCCCACGAAGACGCCCAGGGCCGCGGACCGCACGGAGGGCATGTGCTCCGTGACGACCCGCAGCCCCGAGGGCAGCTCCGTCAGTTCATGCTGGTGCAACTAGCTTCTGTCAGGGTCGCGATCGCCGCGCGGCGGCCGCCGCGGGCCGCGGTCGCGGCCTTCGCGCCCGTCGCGGCCGTTGCGCCGGCCGCGGTCCCGGTCGCCGCCGCCGCCGCGCGGGCCGCCTCCGCCGCCGCCGCCCGAGCCGACGCCGGCCAGCTCGGCGACCGACTTGCCGGCGATCTCCGGGTCCTCGGCGAGCCGCAGGCCGATCCGGCCGCGCTCGCGGTCGACCTCGACCACGCGCACCGAGATCTCGTCGCCCTTGTTGAAGACCTCCTCGACCGTGGCGGGCCGCTGGCCCGGCGCGACGTTGGAGATGTGCAGCAGGCCGTCGGTGCCCTTGGCGAGCTCGACGAAGGCGCCGAACGTGGTCGTCTTGACCACCTTCGCGGCCGGGAACTCGTCCCCGACCTCGACCTCCTTGGTCATCCCGCGGATGCGGTCGACCAGCGCGTCGCCCTGGGCGCCCGTCTGGGCGTAGACCAGGACCTGGCCCTCGTCGTTGACGTCGATCTGGGCCTCGAACTCCTCCGAGAGGCCGCGGATCGTCTCGCCGCCCTTGCCGATCAGCAGGCCGATCTTGTCCGGGTCGATCTGGATCGTGGAGATGCGCGGCGCGTAGGCCGAGAGCTCCGAGCGCGGCGCGGGCATGACCTCGGCCATCTTGGCGAGGATGAACGTGCGTCCCTCCTTGGCCTGGGCCAGGGCGTCGCGCATGATCTCGAGCGTCACGCCCGTGATCTTGATGTCCATCTGCAGGGCGGTGATGCCCCGCTCGGTGCCCGCGACCTTGAAGTCCATGTCGCCGAGGTGGTCCTCCACCCCTGCGATGTCGGACAGGATCACGTAGTCCTCGCCCTCCTTGATCAGGCCCATCGCGATGCCGGCCACCGGGCGCTTGATCGGCGCGCCGGCGTCCATCAGCGACAGCGAGGAGCCGCACACGGAGGCCATCGAGGAGGAGCCGTTGGACTCGAGGATGTCCGAGACCACGCGGATCGTGTAGGGGAACTCCTCCTGGGACGGGAGCATCGGGACGATCGCCCGCTCGGCGAGCGCGCCGTGGCCGATGTCACGCCGCTTCGGGCCGCGCATGAAGCCCGCCTCCCCGACCGAGAACGGCGGGAAGTTGTAGTGGTGGAAGTAGCGCTTGGACGTCTCGAGGCCGAGGTTGTCCAGGCGCATCTCCTCGCGCGTGGTGCCCAGCGCGGCCACGGAGAGGGCCTGCGTCTGGCCGCGCGTGAACAACGCGGAGCCGTGCGTGCGCGGCAGCACGCCGGTCTCGATCGTGATCGGGCGGATCTCCGCCGTGTCCCGGCCGTCGGGCCGGATCTTGCGGCGCGCGATGCGCTCGCGGACCGTCGACTTCTCGAGCTTGTCGAAGGCCAGCTGCGCCTTGCTGCGGTACTCGGCGTAGGTCGGGGCCTCCGGATCGCCGGAGTAGTGGGCGAGCACCTGCTCCTCGACCGCCTTGGTGGCGTCCTGGCGCTCGAGCTTGTCCTCGACCGAGGTGGCCTCGTCCAGCGCGGCGCCGTGGGACGCCTGGATCTGGGCGTAGAGGTCCTCGTCGACCTTCGGGGCGACGACCTCGGTCTTCTGCTTGCCGGCCTTCTCGGCCAGCTCCCGCTGCGCGGCGCACAGCTTGCGGATCTCGGAGTGCGCGATGTCCAGCGCGTCGAGGATCTCGGCCTCGGGCACCTCGTTGGCGCCGGCCTCGACCATCAGGACGGCCTCCTCGGTGCCGGACACGACGAGATCCATGTCGGCGGTGAGCAGCGCCTCCTCGGTCGGGTTGACGACGAAGTTGCCGTCGACCTTGCCGACGCGCACGGCGCCGACGGGCATCGGGAAGGGGATGCTCGAGACCATCAGCGCCGCGGAGGCGCCGTTCATGGCCAGGATGTCGTACGGGTGATCGTGATCGATCGAGAGGGTGATGCCGACCAGCTGGGTCTCGTAGCGCCACCCCTTGGGGAAGAGCGGGCGCAGCGGACGGTCGATCATCCGCGCGGTGAGCGTGGCCGACTCGCCGGCGCGGCCCTCGCGCTTGAAGAAGGAGCCGGGGATCTTGCCCGCGGCGTACATCCGCTCCTCGACGTCGACGGTGAGCGGGAGGAAGTCGACGTCGCGGAGGTTGCCCGCGGTCGCCGTCGAGAGGACGCGGGTGTCGCCCGCGCCGACTTCGACCGACCCGGAGGCCTGCTTGGCCATCCGTCCGGTCTCGAACGTGATCTCCGTCCCGCCGATCTCGACGGAGACTCGAGTCACTTCTGCCATGTGTTCCCTTTCTGCGCCCGCCTGTCGGTGGCGGGCCCTCTGCATCTCATGACGCTTCGGTAGTTGTGGCGTGCAGTCTAGTAGGCGCGCCGGAGCGGATACGGTCCCGCCATGGAATCCCGCATCGTCCTGCTGGGCGCGACCGGCTACACCGGCCGTCTGACCGCCGAGCGCCTGGTGGCCGACGGCGAGCGCCCGCTGCTGGCCGGGCGCTCGGAGGCCAAGCTCTCCGAGCTCGCCGCGCGGCTCGGCGGCCTCGAGTGGGCGCGCGCCGACGCCGCGGACGCCGCCTCCGTCGCCGCGGCGGTCGGGCCGAGGGACGTGCTGCTCACTACGGTCGGCCCGTTCGCCAAGTACGGCGAGCCGGCGCTCGCGGCGGCGATCGCGGCGGGCGGGACGTACATCGACTCCACGGGCGAGCCCGCGTTCATCCGCCGCGTCTTCGAGCGCCACGGCCCGGAGGCGGCGCGCTCCGGGGCGACGCTGCTGACCGCCATGGGCTACGACTTCGTGCCCGGGGCGCTCGCGGGGGCGCTGGCCGTGGCCGAGGCCGGCGAGGAGGGGCGGGCGGTGCGCGTCGACGTCGGCTACTTCGCGCTCGGCGCCGGGCCGGGGAGCCTCAGCGCCGGGACGCGCGCCTCGCTGGTCGGAGCGGCGCTGGACGGCGGCTTCGCCTACCGCGACGCCCGCCTGCGCAGCGTCCGCTCGGCCGAGCGGGTGCGCAGCTTCACCGTCAAGGGCCGTGAGCGTGAGGCGGTGTCGGTGGGCGGCGCCGAGCACTTCACCCTGCCCGCGGCCTTCCCGGCGCTGCGCGAGGTCAACGTCTACCTCGGCTGGTTCGGCGGGCTGGGGCGAGTGCTCTCGCTCGCGACGCGCGGCACCGAGCAGCTCGTGCGCCTGCCGGCGGTGCGCACGGCGCTCGGGGCGGCCGGCGAGCGGCTGATGGCGCTCGGCAGCGGGCCCGAGCCGGGCACGACGCCCGGCGGGCTCTCGTGGGTCACCGCGACCGCCTACGACGGCAGCGGCGCCGAGCTGTCGCGCGTGGACCTCTCGGGCGCCGACCCGTACGCGTTCACGGCCGGCGTCCTGGCGTGGGCGGCACGTCGCGCGGCCGCCGGCGAGGTCGCGGGCACCGGGGCGATCGGGCCGGTGACCGGCTTCGGCGTCGACGGCCTGCTCGCGGGCTGCGCCGAGGCGGGGCTCGCGCGGGTGTGAGCGGCCCGGTCGTCGCCGCCGGCCACGTCGACTTCCGCCTGGCCGAGGGACCCTACCGCGCGGTCCGGCTGCTTCAGGAGCTCCAGCGCCCGCGTGCCGGGCCCGCGCTCGCCCGCGCGCCGGACGGGTGGCGGCTGCGCTTCGCGCGCCCGGCCGTCGACCGGATGGAGTACCGCTTCGAGCTCGAGCACCCGGACGGGACGACCGAGTCCGTGTGCGACCCGGGCAACCCGCTGCGGGCGCCCGGCGCGTTCGGCGCGAAGTCCGTGGTCGAGTTCCCCGGCTACCGCGCACCGGCCTGGCTCGGCGGCTCCGGCCCCGGCGCCGGGACGGTCCGCGAGCTGGCGATCCCCAGCCGCAGCCTGCGCGCCGACGTGCCCGTGCGGCTCTGGACGCACCCGGACGCGCCGGAAGGCGCCGGCCTGCCGCTGCTGGTGGTCCACGACGGGCCCGAGTACGCGCAGCTGGCGGCGCTGACGGTCCTGCTCGGCCGGCTCGGCCCGGCGCGGGCCGCGCTGCTCGCTCCGCTGGACCGCGACGAGCACTACTCGGCCTCGGCCGTCTACGCGCGGGCGCTCACGACCGAGCTGCTGCCCGCCCTGCGCCGCGTCGCGCCGGGTCCGGCGGCCGGGCTCGGGGCGAGCCTGGGGGCGCTCGCGCTGTTGCACGCGGAGTGGCTGCGGCCGGGGTCCTTCGCCGCGCTGCTGCTGCAGTCGGGCAGCTACTTCCGCCGGCGCTCGGACCGCCAGGAGGCGGGCTTTCGCCGCTTCGGGCGGATCGCGCGCTTCACCGGCGCCGTGCTCGCGGCGGGCCGGCGCGGCGGCTGGGCCGCCGCCGCGGGCGAGTCGCCGGCGCCGGGGCGCGGTCCGCTGCCGGTCGTGCTGACCTGCGGGGCCGTCGAGGAGAACCTCGAGAACAACCGGGCGATGGCCGCGGCGCTGGCCCAGCTGGGTCACGCCGCCGAGCTGCACGTGACGCGTGACGCGCACAACTACGTCGCCTGGCGCGACGCGCTCGATCCCCACCTCCCCCGGCTGCTCGCCGGCCTGCGGGCATGAGGCGCGAGGTCGTCTCGATCGAGGCGCCGGCGATCGGCCGGCCCGGCGAGCTGATCGCCTACGGCGACTGGGGGCGGCCGCTGCTCGCCTTCCCGTCAGAGCGCGGCAACGCCGGCGACTGGGAGCACCACGGGATGGTCGACGCCGTGCGCGGGCTGATCGACGCCGGCCGCCTCAAGCTCTACTGCGTCGGCTCCTACGACGCCGAGAGCTGGTTCGCGGGTGTCGGGCTCGAGGAGGCCGCCCGCCGCCACGAGCGCTATGAGGCGTGGCTGACCGACCAGGTCGCCCCGTGGATCGACGCCGACTGCGGCGGCCGGCAGCAGATCCTGCTCGCGGGCGCGAGCTTCGGCGCCTACCACGCCGCCAACCTCGCGCTGCGGCGCGCCGACCGCTTCCCGCTCGCCGTCTGCCTCAGCGGCGTCTACGACGTCACGCAACCGGGCGGCGGCGAGCGCGGCGACGCGGTGTACTTCAACAACCCGATGGACAGCGTGGCCGGCCTGCACGGCGACCACCTCGCCTGGCTGCGCGAGCGCGTCTCGCTGCTGCTCGTCTGCGGGCAGGGCCAATGGGAGGACACCACCGGGGCACTGGAGAGCACGCGCGCCTTCGCGCAGCTGCTGGCCGAGAAGGGTCTGCGCCACGAGCTCGACCTGTGGGGCCACGACGTCCCGCACGACTGGCCGTCGTGGCGGCGGCAGCTCGCCCACCACCTCGATCGGATCCTCTGAGGCGTGCGCCGGGCTCCGGCGAACCCCGCATCGAACGGAGGACGGAGTGTCGTGGTGGTTCGCGAGGCGGCCTTTCTACAGCTTTCGCGCGCTTCTGCTCACGCGGCTGTACTTGTGCCGCTCTGACCGGCATTTCTGCAGCCGGGCCGAGTGACCGGCGGCGAAGCTGGAGAAGAGCCGGTTGGCGCACCTGGCGGCCGCGAGATCCGCCGCCGCAAACCGCGCGCCGCCCTTACCGGCGGGGTTCGCTCGCCTACCAGAGCGGCAACGCACTAGGCTCCCCGCCCCGATGGCCACGACGCACCTGATCGGGCTGCTGCTGGGCACCGAGGAGGACTGGTCGGGCGCCTTCGAGACGCTGCTCGCCCACACCGATCCGGTGATCGAGCACGCCGGCGAGCGCCACCGGATCGCCTGCGAGCGGATCACCATCGAGCCCTTCGACCTGCGCGCGCGGCCCAGCTACGAGCTGGTCATCGACCGTCTCGCGCACTGGTACTACGTGCCGCGCGAGTGGCTGAAGAAGGTGGCGCTGATGGACGGCGTCTACCTGATGAACAACCCCTTCACCTTCCAGGCGATGGAGAAGCACGCGGCCTACTGCGCGATGATCCGCCTCGGCCTCAAGGTGCCCGAGACGTGGTTGATCCCCTCCAAGGAGCCGGTCGCCGACGAGCGCTTCGCCTACACCGCCGCGCGCTACAACCGGCCGTTCGACCTCGGGGCGGTGGCGGGCGAGATCGGCTACCCGCTGTACATGAAGCCCTTCGACGGCGGCGCCTGGGTCGGCGTGTCGCGGATCTCCGGCGACGAGGAGCTGCACCGGCGCTACGACGAGTCCGGCCGCCGGCTCATGCACCTGCAGCGCTCGGTGGACGGCTTCGACGTCTTCGCCCGCAGCCTGTCGATCGGCGCCGAGACGATGGTCATGCACTTCGACCCGGACCGTCCGCTGCACGACCGCTACCAGGTCGACCACGAGTTCCTGAGCCCGCGGACCGGCGAGGAGGCGGTGACGATCGGGCGCACGGTCAACGCCTTCTTCCGCTGGGAGTTCAACTCCTGCGAGACGCTCGTGCGCGGCGAGGAGGTCCATCCGATCGACTACGCCAACGCCTGCCCGGACGTCTCGCTGATCTCGCTGCACTACTACTTCCCGTGGGCGATCACGGCGCTGCTGAAGTGGTCGGTGTACTGCGTCGTGACCGGCCGCCCGATGCGCGTCGCCCTCGACCTCGACCCGTGGTTCGCGATCGGCGACGCCGACGCCCCGTACGAGGAGAAGCTCGCCGCCTACCGTCGCCTGGCCGACGACTACTTCGAGCTCGACGCCTACCGCGAGTTCTGCGACCGCCACCTCGCCCACGTCGACGCGGCGATGGTCGCCTACATCGACTCGCCGGCCTTCGACGGGCTGCTGGTGGAGACCGTCCGGCGCGCGTTCCCGCCGGCCGAGCACGAGCACTTCGTCGCCCACTACCGAGGCCTGCTCGCCGCCTGGGTGCGCGACCAGGGCTGACGGCAACATCGCAACGACTGGAGGCCGGATGTCGAGCTGGACGCGGGTCAACGCCCCGCTCACGCCCATCCTTCGAGCTCATCGACCGCGAGGTCGCACGGCCGACGGTCGAGGAAGTGCTTCGCCGTGCCGCCGGCCGAGCCGACCGGGCAAGCGCGTCCGCGACTCGCCACGCGCAGCAGCGCGAGCCTTGAGCCTCCGGCGGGCGTCATCGGGGACGTTCCGACGCGCTCAGCCGCGCCAGGCGGGCAGTTCCCTGGTGATCAGCCCCTCTTGCATGGCCCACGCGATCGTGCGGCGGAACGTCTCCTCGACCGGCCGGTAGCGCAGGCCGAGCTCGGCGGCGGCGCGCGAGCCGTCGTAGCGGTGGCCGTGCAGCAGCACCTGGACCATCTCGCGACACAGCGGCGGCTTGCGTCCCCGCAGCCGCGACGCCGCCTCGATCGTCGCCCCGACGCCCACCGCCACCGCGGACGGCAACAACCGCGGGCGGTCGGTGACCCCGGTCAGCTTCGAGACGGCCGCCAGCGCCTCGCGCGAGGTCATGCTGCCGGCGCAGAGCACGTAGCGCTCGCCGCGGACGCCGCGCTCGGCGGCGAGCAGGTGGGCCTGGACGGTGTCGTCGATGTCGACCAGGCTGAGCACCGTGTCGACGAAGACCTTCAGGCGGCCGTTGACGAAGTAGATGAGGATGCGCCCGGTGCCGCCCGCGCGGCCGGGCCCCTGGACCGAGGCGGGGTTCACGCACACGAGGTCGACGTCCTCGACCTCGGCGGCGGCGAGCGCCGCCTTCTCGCCGTCGTGCTTGGAGTGCTCGTAGACCGACAGGAAGCTGCCGCGGTGCGTCGAGCGCTCCGAGCCGACGGTCCCCTCCCCCTCGCCCAGCACCGCCGCCGAGGAGGTCAGCACCAGGCGCCGCACGCCGGCGCGGGCCGCCGCCCGCACCGCCGCCTCGGCACCGCGGACGTTGACGTGGAAGAGCTGGGCGGGATCCGTCGGGCACAGGGTGTTCACGCCCGCCACGTGGTAGGCGACGTCGCAGCCGCGCATCCCCTCGATCAGCGCGACCTCGTCGAGCACGTCGCCGCGGACGATCGCGGCGCCGGAGGCGTTCAAGGCGCTCGCCGCGGCGTCGGAGCGCGCCAGCGCCGCCACGGCGTCACCGCGGCTCACCAGTGCGTCGACCAGCGCACCGCCGATGAACCCGGTCCCGCCGGTGACGAAGACGCGGCTCAAGGGCAGGCCCTCAACGCGTGAGCGAGGAGGAGAAGCGCGTCAGGTAGTCGACGGCCGAGACCACGGTGATGGCCGCGGCGGCGAGCATCGCCCACTCGTCGACGTAGAGCCCGCCGACCGGGTCGCCCGGGCGCAGGATCGCCAGCAGGATGGCGAGAAACTGCAGCGCGGTCTTGCTCTTGCCCATCAGCGAGGGCTGGACGACGTCGCCGCCGACCGCGACCGCGCCCCGCAGGCCGAGGATGATCAGCTCGCGGCCGATGATGATCGCCGCGATCCACGGCGAGGCGCGGTCGACGGCCACCAGCACGATCAGCACGCCGGTGACCAGCAGCTTGTCGGCCGTCGTGTCCAGGAACGCGCCGAGCGTCGTGGTCACCTGCCAACGGCGGGCGAGGTAGCCGTCGACGTAGTCGGTCAGGGCCGCGACCGCGAAGACCACGGCGCCCCACGCCGCCGCGTCGCCGGTGCCCCCGCCGTCGGCCAGCACGAGGGCCATGACAACCGGGACGAGCGCGATCCGCAGCGAGGTGCCGATCGCCAGCACGCGCGCAGAGCGCAACCCGGACGAGCTCACCGTCGAGGATGCCACGACGTGCGAGGCTACCCGTTCGGGCGGACCAGGCGCTCCGCGGCGAGCGCGCGGACCGCCGCCGCGTCGTCGAGCTCGAGCGCCTCGCGGGCGACCGCGTGGGCCTCGTCGCGGTGCAGCCCGCGGATCAGCGCCTTGACCGCGGGGATGCGCGGCGCCGCCATGCTGAGCTCGGTCACGCCCAGCCCGACGAGCAGCGCGGCGGCCGCCGGCTCGCCCGCGAGCTCGCCGCAGACCCCCACCCAACAGCCGTGGTCGGCGGCCGCCGCCGTCACGAGCGCCACCAGTCCCAGCACCGCCGGCAGCGGGCCGTCGATCAGCTCGGCCACCGCGGCGTTGCCACGCTCCGCCGCCATCGCGTACTGGCTGAGGTCGTTGGTGCCGATCGAGAAGAAGTCGACCTCGGCCGCGAAGCGCCGGGCGGCCAGCGCGACCGCCGGCACCTCCACCATCACCCCGAGCTCGAGCGGCGCGTCGATCCCGGTGGCCTCCCGCGCCCGCTCCAGCGCGGCGCGCGCGTCGCGCAGCTCGGCGAGCGTGGCCACCATCGGGAACATCAGCTTGAGCACGCCGGGGTGGTCGGCCGCCGCCCGCAGCACGGCGCGCAGCTGGGTGTCGAGCAGCGCGGGCTCGGCCAGCGCCAGGCGGATGCCGCGCCGGCCGAGGAACGGGTTGTCCTCGGGCGCCTGGCGCAGGAAGCCGAGCGGCTTGTCGGCGCCGGCGTCCAGCGTGCGCACGACGACCGGCCGGCCCTCCAGGGCCGCGGCGATGCGGGCGTAGACCTCGTGCTGCTCGTCCTCGCCTGGCGCGCTGTCGCGGTCGAGGAAGAGGAACTCGGTCCGCAGCAGCCCGACGCCGTCGGCCCCGAGCTCGAGCACGCCGGCGGCCTCCGCGGGGGAGCCCAGGTTGGCGGCGACCTCGATCGCCGTGCCGTCGATCGTCACGGCCGGCGCGGCGGCGTCGGCGCGGGCGCGCTCGGCCGCGGCCCGCTCCGCCGCGCGGCGCTCGCCGGCGTCCTCGAGCGCCGCCTCGCCGGGGTCGACGTCGAGCGTGCCGGCCTCGCCGTCGAGCACGAGCGGCGTGCCGTCGGCGATCGCGAGCACCGCGGCGCCGAGGCCGACGACGGCCGGGATCCCGAGCGCGCGGGCGAGGATCGCAGCGTGGGCGGTCGCGCCGCCGCGGGCGGTGGCGATCGCCAGCACGCGGTCGCGATCGAGGCCGGCGGCCTGGCCCGGCGTCAGCTCGTCGGCGATGACGACGCCGTCGGCCACGACGCCGTCGTCGCCGGCCGGGTCGCCGGCGAGGTGGGCCAGCACGCGGCCCGCCACGTCCTCGACGTCCGTCGCGCGCTCGCGCAGGTAGGGATCCTCGAGCCCGCGGTAGGCCTCGGCGACCGCCGCGGCGGCGGCGTGCCAAGCCGCCGCCGCCGCCCGGCCGGCCTCGTCGATCGCCTGGTGCGCCGGGTCGAGCAGCGCGGTGTCGTCGAGCAGCAGCGCCTGGGCGTCGAAGATCGCCGCCTCGGCCTCGCCCGCGCGCTCGGCGATCGCGGCGCGCGCCCGGCCGAGGTCCTCGCGCGCCGCCTCGCGCGCGGCGTCGAGCCGCTCGCGTTCCTGCGCGGGCGTCCCGGCCGCGTCGTCGGCCGGCGGCGGCGCGAGCGACGCCGCGCCGCCGAGCGGGCGCGCCGGCCCGGTCGCGATCCCCGCCGACGCGGGGATGCCGCGCAGCTGCGATCCGGCGGCGGGCGGCTCAGCCGGGGGCTCGGGCTCGTCCGCGGCCGGGGCGGCCGGAGCGGCCGGGCGAGCGGGCGCGGGCTGCGCGGCCGCCGCGCCGTCCTCGTCGCCGAAGCCGTCGGCGGCGAGCGCCTCGAGCGCCTCGAGCGTGGCCTGCGCCTGCTCGCCGCTCGCGCGCACGACGACGTCGTGGCCCTGCCGGACCCCGAGCGTGATCAGCGCGGTGAGGCTGCGCCCGTCGACCGGCCCGCGCTCGGTCGACAGGTTCTGGACGCGCACGACCGCCCCGAAGCGCCCGGCGGCCTCGACGAAGCGCGCGGCCGGCCGGGCGTGCAGCCCGAGCCGGTTGGTGACCTGCAGCCGCAGCTCGCGCCCGCCCTCGCCGTCGCCCGTGTCGTCGGCCGCGGCGGCGGGAGCCTCGGCCTCCTCCTCCCCGCCGAGCTGGGAGACCTTCATCGCCAGCGCCCCGCGCGCCTCGCCCGCCACCTCGGCCAGCGAGGCGCCGCCGCGCGCCGTCGCCGCCGCCGCCACCGCACCCTCCACCAGCGGCGCGTCGGAGAGCACGACCTCGAGCCCCTCGTCCTCCATGCCGACCAGCTCGACGGCCATCTCCGCGCTCATCAGCGCGCTGCCGAGGTCCATCAGCACCAGCACGCCGTCGTCGGAGCGCGCGCGCTCGATCGCCGCCTTCACACGCTCGGCGTCGGTCCCGACCGAGCCGTCCTCCATCCCGCCCGCGGCCTCGATCGCCAGCTCTTCGCCGCCCATCTGGCGCGCGAGCTCGACCACTCCCGTGGCGAGCCCGGCGTGATGGGAGACGATGACCAGGCCGACCATGGCCCGGGAACCTACGCCAAGCCGTACGCCCGGTGCAGGAGCTCGATCGGGTGGACGTTCTCCACGCCCGTGGCCTTCTCGATGTGCCAGCGGCAGGTCTCCGAGTCGCACGCGCTGAGCTCCGGCGAGGCCGTGCGGATCTGCTCGAAGAGCCCGGCGCCGACGTCCATCGCGATCGCGTACTTCTCCTTCTTGAGGCCGTAGGTGCCGGCCACGCCGCAGCACGTCGACTGCATCTCCAGCGCGCGCAGCTCCGGGATCAGGTCGAAGAGCTCGAGCGCCGGCTTGCCGATCGAGTGGCCCTGCTGCTGGCAGGGCGCGTGGTAGGTGATCGTCATCGGCACGGGCGCGAAGTCCGTGCGCAGCTCGCCGCGCTCGTGCAGCAGCACGAGGTACTCGCAGATGTCGTACATCCGCTCGCCGACGAGTCGCACCACCGGGTCGTCCTCGAGGCCGAGGATCTCGCGCGCCTCGCGCTTGAGCATCAGCCCGCAGCTGGTCGAGGTGGCGACGATGTCCAGCCCCGCGCGGGCGGCGGGCTCGAGGCGCTCGGCCATCTTCTTGGCGTAGACGCGCGCCTCCTTGAAGAGGCCGTTGGACTGCAGCGGCAGGCCGCAGCACTCCTGGCCGCGCGGGACGTCGACGGCGAAGCCGTTGTGCTCGAGGATCGCCACGAGCTTCTCGCCGAGGTCGGGCTCCTGCCAGTTGGTGCCGCAGGCGTGGAAGTAGGCCACCCGCCGGGTGGCGGGCGGGGACTGGTGCTTCTTCGCCCAGCCCTGGAAGGTGCGCCCGGCGAAGGCCGGCAGCGCCGCGTCGCGGTGGATGCCGATCGTCTTCTCGATCGCCACCCGCAGCGGCTTGACCTCCAGCGACTTGTTGGCGATCGGCGCCGCCGGCGTGGCGAGCTTGCCCAGCCAGTTCGGGTGGCCGAGCATGCGGTCGCGCAGCTTGACCCCGTCGCGCTCCTTCAGGCGGGCGCGCGCCTGGCTGTTGATCTCGGCGATGTGGACGCCCTGGGGGCACACCTGGGTGCAGATGCCGCAGCCCGAGCAGTAGTCCAGCGAGGCGTCGGGCGACTCCTCCATCGGCGTGCGCAGGCGCTCTGACTGCGGGCCCGCGTACTTGGGCCCGGGGAAGAGCGGCGTGACGTTGGAGACCGGGCAGTAGGTCTCGCAGATCGTGCACTTCACGCAGTGGTCCAGCGACCCGCGCATGAGCGAGCCGAGGATGTCGTGGCTGTCGTGGACGGGCGTCGTACCTTGCACGTCGGCTATGCCTCCGAGGCCGCGGGTTGCGGCTGGGCGGAGCCGGCAGCCCCGTTCCCACCGCCCAGGATCAGCTCTGCGGCGCGGAAGCCAGAGCTCAGGCTGATGCCGTCGCCGGACTTCTCCCGCCACGGCACCGCGCCGGCGAGAGTCGCGCCCGCCACCAGCACGTTCTCGGCGGCCCGGCCGCCGCCCGGCTCGAGCGGGCGCAGCTCGTCGTCGACGGCGATGCCGGCGCGCGCCATCGGGTGCTCGTCGAAGTAGCCGGGGCTGAAGCGCGGCTCGTCGCGGCCCGGCGCGCCGGCGACCGGCAGGCCCAGGCAGCTGTCGCGCGTCGTCCACCCGGAGTCGAGCGAGAGGCCGCCGGAGGCGAAGCCGCCGGAGGCGAGCACGACGTGGTCGGCCGCGAACGGCTCGTCGCGGCTCGCGCCGCGTGCCAGCACCGCGGTGACCCGGCCTCCCTCCAGCTGGGCGCCGACCACCGGGCGGTTGCCGAAGAAGCGCCCGCCGGCCAGTCCGAACAGTCCTCGCAGCGTCGCGAACACGCGCATCCCCGACACCGACGGCGGCAGCGTCGGGACCTCGAAGACCGGGTGGGCGAGCTGGCGCTGGAGGTCGGTCCAGGCCGCGTGCGGGTCGGCCACGCCGAGCACGGCCGGGAAGGCGAGCCGCTCATCGGCTCGCAGCCGCGCCACCAGCTGCCCGGCCACCTCGGCCCGGAAGGCCGGCTTGTCGAACTGGCGCGCGAGCGCCAGCGCGTTGAGGTCGGCGGGACCGGAGGACGGCAGGTCGAGCTCGACCGCGCGCGCCTCGATCCCCATCCCGGCGCGGTTGAGGTTGTCGGCGAGCAGCGCGGCGTGGAAGTCCTTGAGCTTGCGGAAGCCGACCACGCACACGCGCCCGCCGTGGCGCACCTCGCCGCCGGCCATCGTCTCCGGGACGAGCGCGGACGGCTTGACCGCCCCCACGGCTGTCGGGAGCATCAGGTTGGCCTCGGTGCCGCCCAGGTAGGTGTACGGGCCGAGCGGGCCCTCGGCCATCTGACCCGTGAACCACTCCAGCGCCCTGGGAATCGTGTCCGCGCCGATCTGGGCGTAGGGATGGTCCGGGCGCTCGGCGACCAGCGCCTGGACGGCCTCGCCCGGGCGCTCGACGCGCTCGGGGTCGTAGCCGAGCACGTCGATCGTGCCCGGCGCCAGGTGGGTGCCGCCCACCCCCTTGGCGATCACGGCGACGCGCTGGCCGGCCTGCGCCAGACGTAGCCCGGCGGTGAGCCCGGCGACGCCGGCGCCGACGACGACGGTGTCCCAGCTCATATCGAGACCGGCGCTTCGGCGGGCGGCGCGGCGCCCTCCTCGCCCTCAGAGCCGACGGGCTCCGTGTACTCCTCGCCGGGCAGGTGCTCGACGTCGAGCACGCCCTGGAAGATCCAGTCGTCGAAGCGCGCCTGGCGCAGCTGGTCGCCGTAGAGGATCGGCCAGATGCCCTTCCAGCGCTCCTGCAGGAAGTGGCGCAGCGACGTCGTCGCGGCCGCGCCGTCGAGACGGTCGACCGAGTGCATGATCCCGGTCGCGCGGTAGATGCAGAAGCCGCCCTGGCAGGGCCCCATGCCCAGGCGCAGCACGCGCCGCAGGTCGTCGAGGTTGGTCGAGCCGCGGCGGCGGATCGCCTCCTCCAGGCCGGTGCGGGTGACGAACTCGCACTCGCAGATCAGCTGCTCGTCCTGCAGGTTCTTCTCGCGCGCCCGCAGGCGATCGCCGAGGTGGAAGGTCTGGCCGTCCTCGGAGCCCGGCAGCACCGTGTCCGCCGTCGTGCAGGGCTTCTCGACGCCCATCTGGGCGACCATCGCGTCGACCGTGTCCTGGGCCATCTGGCGGAACGTCGTGAGCTTGCCGCCGGTGATCGTCAGGAAGCGATCGATCCCGTCGCGCTCGCGGTGGTCGAGCAGCGCGTGTGAGCGGCTGACGTCACGGGTGTCGTCGGAGTCCTCGTTGCCGGCCGCCTTCTTGTCCTCGAACAGCGGCCGGACGCCCGCCCAGACCCGCAGCGCGCGCGTTTCCTTGAAGCCCGGGACCAACCGCTCGCCGTCGTCCATCATCTGGTCGACCTCGTCCTGGGTGACGGGCAGGTCGTCCGGATGGGCGGAACGGATGTCGGTCGTGCCGATCACCGACACGGTGCGGATCGGCACCAGGATGTCGCCGTCGGCGGGCATGACGCAGCGGTTGATCACCGTGTTGACCAGCCGGTGGTTCATGGCGATCATGATCCCCTTGCCGGGGGCCACGTGGACGCCCTCGATCTCGGCCATGCCGGCGATCTCGGCGGCCCAGGCGCCGGAGGCGTTGAGCGTGAAGCCCGCCTCGACGTCGAGCTCCTCGCCCGTGAGCTCGTTGCGCAGCTTCGCGCCGCTGACGGCGCCGTTCTCACGGTGCAGCGCGCGGACGGAGTGGTAGGGCAGCACGCGCGCGCCGTGGGCCTGCGCGCCGCGCGCGAGCGCCCATACGGTCTTCCAGGCGTCGATGCCGGCGTCGGGCACCGCGAAGGCGCGCTTGATGCCGGGGTTCAGCCGCGGCTCCGCGCGCAGCGCCTCCGCGATCGAGAGCTCGTTGACCGGCAGGTGGGTCTCGCGACAACCCACCAGGAACTGCTCGGCGTACTCCTCGTCGTCCTCGGGGGTCACGACGAACATGCCGCCGGTGTCCTCCAGGCAGTCCGGGGCGATCCTGCGGACCACCTCGTTCTCCTCCACGCACTCGATGGCGGCGTCGCGGTCCTTGACCACGTAGCGCCCGCCGGAGTGCAGCAGACCGTGGAAGCGGCCGCTCGTGCCCTGGGCGAGATCGTGCCGGTCGACCAGCGTGACGTCGAACCCGCGCAGCGCCGCGTCCCAGGCGACACCCGCCCCGGTCGCGCCGCCGCCGATCACCAGCACCTCGGTGCGCAGCTGCGTCATGGTTGACATCCTCCCACGCGAGGGGCCCGTTTACACGGCACGTGGCGCGTGCAACGGACCCCCGCGGGAGCGTGGCCTCTAGTCGTCGTCCCCGAACCAGTCGAAGGTGCGGGTGACGGCCTTCTTCCAGTACTTGTAGTACTCGTCGCGCTGGGCGGAGTCCATCGAGGGCTCCCAGCGCTTGTCCTCCTGCCAGTTCTCGCGCAGGTCCTCCTGGTTGTCCCAGAAGCCGGTGGCGAGGCCGGCCGCGTAGGCGGCCCCGAGCGCCGTGGTCTCCGGGACCTGCGGGCGGATCACCGGCACGCCGAGGATGTCGGCCTGGAACTGCATCAGCAGGTCGTTGCCGACCATGCCGCCGTCGACCTTGAGCGAGTCCAGGTCGACGCCCGAGTCCTGGTTCATCGCCTCGACGACCTCGCGGCTCTGGTAGGCCGTGGCCTCCAGGCCCGCGCGGGCGATGTGCCCGGCGTTGACGAAGCGCGTCAGGCCCGCGACCACACCGCGCGCCTCGGAGCGCCAGTACGGCGCGAAGAGCCCCGAGAACGCCGGCACGAAGTACACGCCGCCGTTGTCGTCGACGGACTTCGCGAGGTCCTCGACCTCCGGCGCGGCCTTGATCAGCTTGAGGTTGTCGCGCAGCCACTGGATCAGGGCGCCGGTGATGGCGATCGAGCCCTCCAGGCAGTAGATCGGCGCGTTGTCGCCGATCTTGTAGCCCACGGTCGTCAGCAGCCCGTTCTTGGACTGCACGGCCTCCTCGCCCGTGTTGAGCAGCAGGAAGTTGCCCGTGCCGTAGGTGTTCTTCGCCTCACCGGGGGAGAAGCAGGTCTGCCCGAACGTCGCCGCCTGCTGATCGCCGAGGTCGCCGGCGATCTCCACGCCCTGGAACTTGCCACCGGAGCGGACCTCGCCGAAGGAGCCGCTGGAGGCCTTGATCTCCGGCAGCATCGCTGTCGGGACGCCGATGGTGGAGGCGATCGAGTCGTCCCACGCGAGCGTCTTGAGGTCCATCAGCATCGTCCGGCTGGCGTTGGTGACGTCGGTGACGTGCTGGCCGCCGTCGACCCCGCCGGTCAGGTTCCAGATGACCCAGGTGTCCATGTTGCCGAACACCAGATCACCGCTGTCGGCTCGCGCTGCCAAGCCATCGTCGTTCTCCAGGATCCAGCGGACCTTCGGCGCCGAGAAGTAGGTCGCCAGCGGCAGGCCGACCTGCTCCTGGAAACGCGCCTGGCCGCCGTCGGCCGAGAGCTCGTCGACGATCTTGTCCGTGCGCGTGTCCTGCCAGACGATCGCGTTGTGGACCGGCTCCCCGGTCGTCCGGTCCCACACCACGGCAGTCTCGCGCTGATTGGTGATGCCCAGGCCGGAGATGTCGTCGGCGCTCGCGCCGGCGGCGTCGAGCGCCTCGTCCATGACCTCCTGAGTGCGCGCCCAGACCTCCTTGGCGTCGTGCTCGACCCAGCCCGGCTTGGGATAGATCTGCTCGTGCTCCTTCTGCGCGACGCTGACCACCTTGCCCTCGTGGTCGAAGATCATGCAGCGTGTGCTCGTGGTGCCCTGGTCCAGGGCTGCGGCGTACTTGGCCACGGGTCCCTCCCTCTCCTTGGTCTGAGTGCCTCTTCTTAGCCCAGCGCCTCGGCGGCGCTGCGCACCAACAGATAGGTCGACGTCGCCCCCGGGTCCTGGTGACCCTCGCTCCGGGGGCCGAGGTAGCTGGCCCGCCCCTTGCGCGCGGCCAGCGGGATCGTCGCCTGCATGCCCGCTTCCGCCGCGTCGGCGGCGGCGGCGAGGTCGCCGCCGGCCTCCAGCGACTCGACGGCAGGGGTCAGCGCGTCGATCATGGTCTTGTCGCCCGGCTCGGCCTTCCCGCGGGACTTGACCCCGGCGAGGCCGGCGGCGAGCGCGGCCGCGAACTGCTCGCGGTCGATCTCCGACTCGCCGGCCGTGCTCTGCCCCATCTGCAGGAAGAGCGTGCCGTAGAGCGGCCCGGCGGCCCCGCCGACGCTCGAGACGAGCGCCATCCCGACCGCCTTCAGCGCGCCGCCGATGTCCTCGCCCTCGAGCCCGTCGAGGCGCTCGACCGCCTTGCGCATCCCGCGGTCCATGTTCGTGCCGTGGTCGCCGTCGCCGATCGCGGTGTCGAGCTGCGTGAGCTCGGTCCGGTGCTCGGTCATCTGGGCGGCGAAGCGCCGGATCCAGTCGACGACCTGCTCGTAGGTCACGCGCCCCACCGCAGCCCCGGCGTGTTCACCGGGGCGTCCCACAGCCGGGTCAGCTCGTCGTCGAGCTTGAGCAGGGTGATCGAGCAGCCGGCCATCTCCAGCGCGGTGATGTAGTTGCCGACCAGGTTGCGGGCGATGGTCACCCCGCGACCCTCGAGCAGCTTGTGCAGCTCGCGGTAGACGATGTAGAGCTCGATCAGCGGCGTGCCGCCCATGCCGTTGACGAAGGCCAGCACCTGGTCGCCCGACTCGGGCTTGAGGTCGTCGAGCACGGCGGAGGCCAGGCGCTCGACCAGCTGGGAGGCCGGCCCGAGCGGCTCGCGGTAGCGGCCCGGCTCGCCGTGGATGCCGATGCCGATCTCGACCTCGTCGTCGCCCAGCTCGAAGCTGGGCGAGCCCGACCCCGGGGTGATGCACGGCGTCAGCGCCAGGCCCATGGTGCGGCCCTGGCCGTTGACCTTGCGACACAGCTCGGTGACCTCGGCGAGCGACTTGCCCTCGTCGGCCGCGGCGCCGCAGATCTTCTCGGCCAGCACCGTGACGCCGACGCCGCGACGGCCCGCGGTGTAGAGGCTGTCCTCGACGGCGACGTCGTCGTTGGTGACGACCGCCTCGACGTCGATGTCCTCGCCCCGGGCGAGGTCGGCGGCCATCTCGAAGTTCAGGACGTCGCCGGTGTAGTTCTTGACGATGTGCAGCACACCCGCGCCGCCGTCGACGGCCTTGGTGGCCTCGAGCATCTGGTCGGGCGTGGGCGAGGTGAACACCTCGCCGGGGCAGGCGGCGTCGAGCATGCCGGGGCCGACGAAGCCGCCGTGCATCGGCTCGTGCCCCGAGCCGCCGCCGGAGATGATCGCCACCTTGCCCTGCACGGGCGCGTCGGCGCGCACGACGTAGTAGGGGTCGTAGAAGACCTTCAGCCGGTCCGCGTGGGCGGCCTCGACGCCCTCGAGCGCCTCCCTGACCACGTCGTCCGGTGCGTTGATCAGCTTCTTCACCAGCCGTCTCCTCCCGAGTTTCCAGTCCCCTTCCCCGATCGACCCGAGAGAGGGCACGCCAGGGCTCGAGTGCCTCCGACGGCTAAGAATCTATGGACTTTGCGCGCGCGGCGTCAACCCGCCGCGGGGCTCAGCTCGCGCTGGTGGCCTGCGAGGCGTCCTCGGGTGCCTCCGCGCGCGCGACCGGAGGCTCGCTGAGCCGGGCGGCCTCGATCTGCGCCGGGCCCGCCTCGCGCTCCAGGTAGGCGCGCACGCGCGCCATGACGTCGGAGCGGTGCTCGCCGGGCTCGGGTCGGATCGGGTCGCCGAAGCGGACCTCGACCTTGTGGCGGCGAGAGAAGAGCCGGCCGGGCTTGCGCTTGGGCCAGCTGCGGCCGGGGGGCATCGCCTCGTGGGTGCCGGCGACGAAGATCGGGACGATCGTCAGGCCGTGCTCGGCCGCCAGCACGGCGGCGCCGGAGCGCAGCTTGCCGATGCGCCCGTCGCGCGAGCGCGTCCCCTCGGGGAAGAGCAGGAGGTTCCAGCGCTGGGCGATCAACTTGTCCATGCTCGAGCCCTGCCCCAGGCCGCCGCCGTTGCGGGCGATCGGCACCGTGTTGAACATGAACGACACCCCGCGGGCGACCATGCGGTTCTTGTAGAAGTAGTCCGCCGCCGCCGCGACCGCGGTGCGCTGGCGCCAGCGCCGCGGCAGGGCGCGCAGGATCGTCGGCGTGTCCAGGTGGCTGGAGTGGTTGGCGACGAAGACCACCGGCGGGCGCAGCCGCTCGACGCGGTCGCGGCCGATCGCGCGGCCGCGGACGTAGATGTCCATCACCGGCCCCAGGCCGAGGTTCAGCGTCATCTCGCGCAGGAAGCGCGCGGGGCCGCAGCGGGCCCACGGTACGTCGAGCCGAGCGCTCGACTTGATCTCGCCCCCGCGCGTCCGTGCCGCGCTGAGGACCCGGTGCAGAAGTCCATCCCCCATGTTGGCAAGTACGCCGGTTCGGTTCGGCGGTTACCCGGATGTGAAGCGGCGGGCGCGCCGAGCTGCGCCTACTGCGCGGGCGGCGGCGAGGGACGCCGCGGCGACGCGGCCGGTGGGCCGGACGCCGCCGTCGGGCGCGACCTCCAGCAGCGGCCGCACAGGGCGCCGGCGCAATCGCCACAGCACCCGATCCAGCAGCCTGGCGGGAGCGAAGAGCGCCGGCTCGCGCAGGCGGAAGACGGTGCAGCGCGGGGCGGCGGAGCCGTCCGCGTCGAGGATGGCGTTGACCGCACGCCGCGCGGCCTCGTTGGCGCCCTCCATGGTCGCGAGATCGGTGTGGGTCCGCACGTAGTCCGAGGCCAGGACGAGGTTCGGGACGCGCGTGGCGGCCTCCGGCCGGTGCGCCCAGGAGCCGGCGGTGTTGATCAGCAGCGGCTCGAGGTTGGTGGCGCCCGTCGGGTTGGGGAACTGGATCGCCGGGTCCAGGAACCAGCGCAAGACGTTCTCTCGCGCCAGCGCCCCGTCGTCGAGATGGTCGGTCAGCTGGGCGAAGACCTCCTCGGCGATCTCCTCGGCGGTGCAGCGCATGGCGACCTTTCCCAGCCGCGGGCTGGCGCGGTCCCACTCGGAGACGTCGACGGACAGGATGCCCTCCACGCGCCCGTCGCCGTGTGCCTCGAGGTCGTAGCCCTTCCAGAACTGGCGCTGCGAGATCGAGGTCAGCGCCCAGGCGGAGTCGATGTAGATCGCGTGGCCGTGGACGAACGGGACGTCGCGGTCGAGGTAGTACATGATCCCGTTCATCCAGCGCGTCACCAGCCGGTCCAGGCCGGCCAGGCGCGGCTCGGCGTCGCGCAGGGGCTGGCCGGCCAGCTGGGCCATCACCTCGACCGGGAGCGCGGCGACGTAGTAGTCGGCGGTCAGCGTCTCGGCCGCGCCGTCCGCGGTCACCGTGACGCCGGCGATGCGGCCGTCCGGCCCGAGCGCGATGCCGCCGACGGGGCAGGCGAGGCGCAGCTCGACTCCGAGGCCACGCAGGTGCTCGGCCCACGGGGTGATCCAGGCCTCGTTGGTCGGCGCGTCGAGCACGCGGTCGGCGCGACCGCCCGCGCGGGTGAGGTCGAAGAGGAGCTGTAGGAGGATCAGCCCGCCGGTGCGGGCGCTCATCTCGCGCGCCCGGGCGGCGACCAGCGTCCGGGTGAGCCCGTCCGCGAGGAACGCCTGGAAGGCGTCGGACCGGTGGTCGGCGTCCACGAAGGTCCACCAGCTCTCGGCCTCCCACTGGCCGAGGCGCCGTTCGTCGCAGCTCGTGAGCAGCACCAGCAGACGGTTGACGAACCAGGCGTGATCCTCGGGCGGAATGCCGAGGTCGGTCATGAGCACGAGCAGGAAGCGGCTGAGAACCGCGATGTCCTCGAGCGACTCGGGGAGATGCGCGCCCGCCACGATCTCCGCTCGCCCGCCCGCCCGTGCCAGCAGGATGCGCGTCGCGCCGACCAGGTTGTCGCGCGCGGTGCGCCCGCCGCCCACCGGCACCCGCGCCATCGTGTCGGGTAGGTGGCGGTAGAAGCCGGGGAAGAAGCGGAAGCCGTGCTCGGCGGGCAGGTCGCCGCGCCCATCCGTCCCCGAGCCGGGCACCGGGAAGCTCCGGGCCTTGCCGCCGGGGAGCTCGCGCGCCTCGCAGACCGTGACCGAGAACCCTCGTTCGGCCAGCTCGTGGGCGGCGCTCAAGCCGGCCACGCCACCGCCGAGGACGAGCACGGAAGGGCTCACCGCCCGACGCTACCTGCGACGGCCCGTCGCGCGCAATCCTTGCCCGCGCGCGCGCCGTATCCCCCGCGTGTTCGCCTACCACACCCTGCGCCAGGAGCAGCGGCTGCCGGGGACGCCGGACGAGGTCTTCCCCTTCTTCGCCGACGCCGGCAACCTCGAGGCGATCACGCCCCCGTGGCTGGGCTTCCGGATCGTCACGCCGCGCCCGATCGAGATGCGGGCCGGGGCGATCATCGAGTATCGCCTGAAGCTGCACGGCCTCGGGCTGGGCTGGCTGACGCGGATCGAGGAGTGGGAGCCGGGCGTGCGCTTCGTCGACCAGCAGCTCTCCGGCCCCTACGCGCTGTGGCACCACACGCACGAGTTCGAGCCGGCCGGCGACGGCGCGACCCTGATGCGCGACACCGTCCGCTACGCGCTGCCGTACTGGCCGCTGGGCGAGGTCGCGCACGCGCTGCTGGTCCGGCGCGACCTCGAGCGGATCTTCGCCTTCCGCCGCGAGGAGGTCGCGCGGCGGCTGGCCGCCGGCGTCAGTTGACGGTCAGCGTGCCGGTCATCCCGGCGTCGCGGTGGTTGCCCACCGGGCAGTAGAGCTCGTACTCGCCGGCCTTCAGGTCGAGCGCGAGGGTCGCCTTGCCGGCCGTGACGGTCTCGGTCTCCTCCTCGACCCCGTTGCCCTCCACCTCGACGGCGTGCGGGACCTGCGAGGGGTTGTCGAAGTCGATCGTGACCTTGCCCGCCTCCGCCTCGAGCGTCTCGGGCTCGAAGCGCAGCGCGCCGTCGGCGGGCGCGGCGATCGCCACGGCGCCGGCGGCGGAGGCGGCCTGCTCGGTCGGGGCGGGCGTGGCGGCGGCCTCCTCCTCGTCGTCGCCGCCGCAGGCCGCGGCGCCGAGGGCGAGGACGACGGCAGCGGCGGCGAGGCTCGTGATCCGAAGGCGCATGGAGAGGGATACGCACGCGCCGCGCGCGCGGTTCGACGCCGGCGTTCAGCCCTGGGTGAGCTCGGCCTGCAGCACCTGGGCGCGCTGCCCGGGCGGCGGGCTGCGGCGCAGGACGCGGATACGGTCGTACTCGCCCTGGCGGGCGGCGGTGGTCAGCACCACGTAGGCCTTGCCGGCGCGGTCGACCCGGAAGGTGCCCGCGCTGGCGCTCGTGCCGCCGCCGTCGCAGCGGACCTCGTAGATCGCCTCGGGGTCGCCCGCGAGGCCCTTCACCCACAGGTGCAGCTCGGTCCCGCCGTCGACCGCCTCGAGGCCGGCGCGGGCACTCGCGCCGGGCGCGCCGGGCCCGGCGGTCATCGCGACCTCGTAGCCCCGCTCAGCGGGCTCGCCGGCGTCGTCGCCCCCGAGGACGACCACGGCGATCACGGCGGCCGCCGCGAGCGCGGCCACAGCGGCCCCGGCCCCCACCAGCCGCCGGTCGAGCCGGCCGCGGCGGCGGCGGCGCGCCGGCCGGGCGCGCGGACGCTCGGACTCGCGCGCGACGGAGTCCAGCAGGCGCTCCTCGAGGCCCGGCGGCGGCGTCACGGTCTCCGGGTCCAGGCCGGCCGAGAGGTCGAGCAGCTCGGGCAGGCGGGCCAGCTCGCGGTACTCCGCGACGCACTCCGGGCAGCGCTCGAGGTGCGCGCGCACGCGCTCGGCCTCGTCGGGCTCGAGCGCGCCGAGCACGTAGCCGCCGAGATCCTCGCGCACCCGCGGGCAGGCCTCGCTCACCGGATCTCCATCTCCTCCAGGACCAGGCGCAGGGCACGCAGCGCGTACCAGGTGCGGCTCTTGACGGTGCCGAGCGGCAGCTCGCAGCGCTCGGCGATCTCGCGCATGGTCAGGCCCTGGAAGTGCGCGAGGCGGATCATCTGGCGATGGTCCGGGGTGAGATGCTCGAGCGCCGCGGCGACCTGCCAGCCGAGCATCGCCTGCTCGATCGAAAGGGCGGCGCGGTCGTCCTCGGCCGTCGGCTCGGCCTGCTCGTGCGTCGCCAGCGGCGGGCGCACGGCCGCGCGCCGGCGGGCGTCGACGATTGCGTGGCGGGCGATCTGGTAGAGCCAGGTGCGCACGCTCGCCCGGCTCGCGTCGTAGGCCGCGGCGTGCCGCCAGGCACGCGTGAAGACCTCCTGGACGATCTCCTCGGCGATGCCGCGCTCGCCCAGCGACTTGTAGGCGAAGCCGAAGAGCTCGCCGGAGTAGGCGCGGTAGAGGGCGCGCAGGGATTCGCCGGTATCGTCGTCACGGAGGCGCTCGATGAGCTGGACGTCAGTGGCCACGGATGGTCAGCCTGGTGCGGTGCCGCAACCGAGGGTGCCCGGGGGTGTACGCAGCGACCCTACGAGCGGTTCGCCAGCGCACGCAACGCCGCCGCGTCACGCGGGTCGGCCAGCGCCTCGCCGTCGGCGAACAGCGCCGGGGTGGTCATCACGCCGGCGCGTACGCCGGAGCGGAAGTCGACCGCGACGCGCTCGGCGATCGCCGCGTCTCGCCGGTCGGCCTCGAAGCGCGCGACGTCGAGCCCCAGCGCCTCCGCGCGCGCCCACAGGTGCGGGTCCTCGAGGCGGCCCTGGTCGGCGAACAGGGCGTCGTGCATCGCCCAGAACGCGCCCTGGCGCCCCGCGGCCTCGGCTGCCTGCGCGGCCGGCCGGGCGCGCGGGTGGCTGGAGGCGACCGGGAAGTGCCGGAAGGCCACCCGTAGCGCCAGCGCCTGCAGGCTGAGCTCCAGCGCCGCGCAGAACGGGCACTCGTAGTCGCCGTAGACGACGACCACGCACGCGCCCTCCGGGCCGCGGACGTGGTCCTCGGGCCCGGGCGGGCGCAGCGGCGCCGAGCGCAGGTCGGCTGCGATCGCTAGCCCCCGAAGAGGGCGGGCACGTTCAGGGCGGTCGAGATCACGCCGTAGGCAAGGCCGGCCAGCACCAGCACCCACAGCAGCAGGGCGCGGACGACCTCGCCACGGCCACCGGTGTCGTGTGCCTTCGTGTCGCTCATCGTCAGGCCTCCTTCGCGACGCCGAGACGGCCGCCGCGGGCGGGCGTCGTGTCGCGCCGGCGGCTGAGGTGGAAGCGCTTGTCGACCGGGCGGACGAGCAGGTTGGCGATGAACCCGACGATCAGCACGCCGACCATGATGTACAGCGAGAGCGTGTAGAGGTCCGCGCCGGACTGCCCGGCCGCCTCCTGGGAGTCGGCGATCGCGTTGACGATCAGCGGGCCGGCCACGCCCGCGCAGGACCACGCGGTCAGCAGGCGCCCGTGGATCGCGCCCACCTCGATGGAGCCGAAGAGGTCCTTCAGGTAGGCCGGGATGGTCGCGAAGCCCCCACCGTAGAAGCTCAGGATGACGACCGACAGGAAGACGAAGAGCGCGATCGAGGCGGTCCCCGCGGTGGCCAGGAAGAAGTACAGGACCGCGCCGATCCCGAGGTAGCAGATGTACATCGGCTTGCGGCCGATGACGTCCGACGTCGAGGACCAGACGATCCGCCCGGCCATGTTGGCCAGCGACAGCAGGCCGACGAAGCCCGCGGCCTCCTCGGCGTCGATGTCGGAGAAGAAGTCCTGGATCATCGGCGAGGCCTGCTCGAGGATGCCGATGCCCGCCGTGACGTTGCAGAACAGGACGACCCAGAGCATCCAGAACTGCGGCGTGCGGATCGCGGTCGCGGCGTCGACGTCCTCGGTGGTCTGCAGCTTGCGCGACTCGTCCTCGGTCGGCGCCTCCCAGCCCTCGGGGCTCCAGTCGTCGGCCGGGACGCGCACCGTGAAGGCGCCGAGCAGCATGACGACGAGGTAGCCGATCCCCAGGGTGAGGAAGGACGGCACGATCGCCTCGGCGGGGCTCGACGCGAAGGTCTCCAGCAGCTTGTTCGACAGCGGCGAGGCGATCAGCGCGCCGCCGCCGAAGCCCATGATCGCCAGCCCGGTGGCGAGGCCCGGCCGGTCCGGGAACCACTTGATCAGCGTCGAGACCGGCGAGATGTAGCCGATGCCGAGGCCGATGCCGCCGAGGAACCCGTAGCCGAAGTAGACGAGCCACAGCTGTCCGGTGGCGACGCCGAGCGCGGCGACCAGGAAGCCGCTGGACCAGAAGACCGCCGAGGCGAACATCGCCTTGCGCGGCCCGTTGCGCTCCACCCAGGTCCCGCCGAAGGCGGCCGAGAGCCCGAGCATCACGATGGCGATGCTGAAGATGATCCCGATGGCGGTCAGGCTCGAGTCGAACTTCTCCACCAGCGGGTTCTTGAAGACGCTGAATGCGTAGACCTCGCCGATGCACAGGTGCACCGCCAGCGCCGCCGGCGGGACCAGCCAGCGATTGAAGCTCCGCGGCGCGATCGTGCGCTCGCGGTCCAGGAACGACATGCCAGGACCCTCCCTTCCCGTTTCCCCTGGCGCCGCGGTTACCCCGTCGATTCACCGCGCAATCATCTGGTATCTCACCATCTCGGCCGGCCGCGCCAACGGCCCGCATCGAGGAGTTGGCGGGTCCGGCGGGCGTGCCGCACGCGGAACCGGCATAACCACAGCATCAGCCCGGTCGGCGCCGCCATGCTGTGGAAATGCTGCCTGGAGCGGCACAACTGCTGCAGCGAGGCCCAAAGCGGCGCGATGCTGAGGAAATGCCGCTGGAGCGCCTGCCCCGACGCCTCGAGGACCCTCACCCCGTACCAGCGGGGTTCGCCGGGGCGTCGCCGCCGCCGAAGCGGCGCCGAGGCGCGCGGTAGATCCAGCCCCAGACCACCCCGATCACCAGCAGGAGCCCGAGCTGCGCCAGCAGCCCGGCGACGTCGTCGTCCAGCCCCAGCCGGTTGCGCAGCGGGGTGAGGACCAGCAGCGGCGGCGTGAGCCGGAGCGCGATCGCGCCCCAGGTCGGTTCGTCGTCCTCGTCGGCGTCGTCGTCGGCCGGGGTGAGGCCGACGTAGACCGCGAGGTCGTGCCCGGTCTGGCGCCAGCCGCCCACGCGCGCGGCGGCCTGGTACGCCGGCTCAGTCCGCGGCGAGCGCGTCGAAGATGAGGTTGGCGCCGGGCAGGTCGCCCGGGGAGTCGGCCTGATGGCTCCAGGTCACCACGCCGTCGGGCCCCACGATGACCAGCGCCCGCTGCGGGAAGCCGCCCGGGTGCAGCACGCCGAAGGCCGCGCACGCCGCGCCCTTGGGCTCGAAGTCCGAGAGCTGCTCGATCTCGACCCCGAGCTGCTGCTTGAACGCCTGTTGGGAGGGGACCGCGTCGCAGGAGACGCCGTAGAGCGTCGCGCCGAGCTCGCGGTAGTCGCCCAGGACCTCCTGGTAGACGCTCAGCTGATCCGTGCAGACCGGCGAGAAGGCGAACGGATAGAAGACCAGCACGGTGCGCCTGTCGCCGAGGAGGTCCTGCCGGGTGAACGGGCCACCCTCGGCGCGCGCGAGCGAGAACTCGGGCGCCGGGCTGCCGGCCGCGACGATCTCCATGGCGCTCGGGAGGGTGGCGGTGCGGCTAGCGCCGCAGGCCCAGCTCGCGGATGAGCGAGCGGTAGCCCTCGAGGTCCTTCTTCTGCAGGTAGTTCAGGAAGCGGCGGCGACGGCCGACCAGCATCAGCAGCCCACGGCGGGAATGGTGATCGTGCTTGTGGCCGCGCAGGTGCTCCGTGAGGTGGTTGATGCGATGCGTCAGCAGCGCGATCTGCACCTCGGTGGCGCCGGTGTCCTGCTCGTCCTTGCCGAACTTCTGAACCAGCTCGGCCTTCTGCTCGAGGGTGATGCTCATGGGCGACGCCGCAGGGTAGCAGCGTCAGGCCGCGATCCGGCGGGCCTCCTCGACGTCCGCGGCCATCTGCGCGACGAGCGCGTCGACCGAGTCGAAGCGCAGCTCTCCGCGCAGCCGCTCGAGGAAGACGAGCCGCAGCTCGCGGTCGTAGACGTCGGCGTCGAAGTCCAGCAGGAAGGCCTCGATCAGGACCCCGCGGCCGGTGACGAAGGTCGGGCGCACGCCGATCGAGGTGGCGGCCGGCCACCACCGCCAGGCGCCGTCGAGCTCGACCGCGGCGCGGCAGGCGTAGATGCCGTTGGCGGGGTGGATGAGCGCCGGATCGGGCACGAGGTTGGCGGTCGGGTAGCCGAGCGTGCGCCCGCGCTTGTCGCCGTGGGCGACCGTGCCGCGCAACTGGAAGGGCGAGCCCAGGTAGGCGTTGGCCGCCGCCACCTCCCCGGCCCCGACCAGGCCTCGGATGCGGCTGGAGGAGATGACCTCCCCGGCGGTCTCCACCAGCTCGACGACGCGCGTCTCGAAGGCGTCCTGGCTCTGCAGGAGCGCCACGTCGCCGCGCGCCTTGTGGCCGAAGCGGAAGTTCTCCCCCACCGCCACCCGCACGGCGCCCAGGCGCTCGACCAGCACGTCGTCCACGAACGCCTGCGCCGACTGGGCGGCGAAGGCGCCGTCGAAGGGGATCACGACCAGCTCTTCGACCCCGAGCCCGGCGATCAGGTCGGCCTTGACCGCCAGCGAGGTCAGCAGCTTGGGCGCGCTGTCCGGGGCGACCACGGCGCGCGGATGGGGCTCGAAGGTCAGCACCGTGTCGGCGCCGCGGATCACCTCGCGGTGCCCGAGATGCACGCCGTCGAACTCGCCGACGGCGACGTGCCGCGGGCGCGGCGTGACGTCGGGAAGCCAGGTGACGCGCATCGCGGCGGGAAGGTTAGAGCGAGCCCCGAAGGCCCACGATCGGCTTCAGGAGCCCGCCGTCGCGCGGCTCGGCCAGGGCGATCAGGCCGTCGCCGCCCAGCAGCCGCACGACGGCGCCGGCGGCCGGGTCGCCCGGCACCGCGACGCCATGGCCGGCGCGCCGCGCGTCGTCGTCGCCGAGCCGCACCGCGGGCAGGAAGCCGAGCGCCTCATCGAGCGGCACGAGCCGCTCGGGGTCGGCGTCCACCACCTCGAACGGCCCGATGCCGGTGCGGCGCAGCTCGAGGCAGTACGCGTCGCCGAGGTCTGAGATCAACGTGCGCACGTAAGTGCCCGTCGAGCACTCGATCTGAAATCCCGCGCGGTCGCCGTCACGCCACACGCACTCGAAGCGCTCGACGCGCACCTCGCGCTCGGCGAGCTCGACGGCCTCCCCGCGCCGCGCCTTGGCGTAGGCCCGCTCGCCGTCGACCTTGACCGCCGAGTAGGCCGGCGGGCGCTGGCGCAGCAGGCCGGTCGGCAGCGCCAGCGGCTCGGGCGGCTGGCGACCGGGCGCGAGCTCGCCGTCGCGGTCGCCGGTGGTCGACGTCCAGCCCAGCCGCGCGACCGTCGAGTAGCGCTTGGGCAGCGCCATCAGGAAGCGCTGCACCCGTGTCGCGCGCCCCACGAGCACCAGCAGCAGGCCGGTCGCGAACGGGTCCAGCGTGCCGGCATGGCCGACCTTCACGCCACGCCCGAGCGCCTGCCGCACGCCGGCCACGACGTCGTGGGAGGTCGGGCCCGCCGGCTTGTCGACGAGCAGGACCCCGTCGCCGGTGGGCGCCAGGGCGTTCAGAGCTGCTCGGCGACCTGCGCGCGCAGGAACTCCACGAGCGCTGAGATCTCGAGCTCGGTGGAGAAGCCGGCAGCGCGCGGGTGCCCGCCGCCGCCGCCCGCGCGCGCGATGCGCGAGACGTCGACGCGGTCGTCGGTGGCGCGCAGGGACACCTTGCGCCGCGGCGCGACGCCGTCGTCGTCGTCTCCCACCAGGTCGCGCACGAGCCCCGCGACCACCGTGCCCTCGACCGAGCGCAGGTGGTCGACCACGCCCTCGGAGTAGCTCTCGTCGGCCCCGGTGGAGGCGTAGTCCTCGCGCGTGAGGTGGGTCAGCGTGATCAGCCCGCCGTCGTAGCGGCGCACGTTGCTCAGCCCGCGCGCCAGCAGGTCGAGCTTGCCCTGCGGGACGCCCTCGTAGAGCCGGCGGTAGATGTCGTGGACGTCGATTCCCGCGTCGATCATCTCGGCGGCCATGACGTGGGCGCAGGAGCCGGTGTTCTCGTACATGAAGCGACCGGTGTCGGTGACCAGCCCGACGTAGAGCGCCTCGGCGATGGCCTGCGTCGGCTCGACCTCGAGGCCCTTCATGAGGTCCCAGATGATCTCGGCCGTGCTGGAGGCCTCGGGCACGACGTGGTTGACCGTGCCGAACTGGGTGTTGTCGTGGTGGTGGTCGATGTTGAGGATGTGCGCGCCGTCGCGCTTGAAGGCCTCGGCCGCGTTGCGGTCGATGTTGCCGCAGTCCAGGAAGACGATCGTGCGCTCCTCGAGATCGTCCGGCGGCTCGGTGACCAGCCCGTCGATCGCGATGAAGCGGTACTCGTAGGGCAGCGGGAACTCGTCGGCGGCCATGAACGCCAGCGCGTCCTTGCCCAGCGCCGACAGCACGCCCTGCATCGCGGCCAGCGAGCCGACGGCGTCGCCGTCGGGGTTCTCGTGGGTGGTGACGATGAACTTCTGCGCCTCCAGCAGCTCGTCGAGGAGCGCCGCGCGGGAGGACCGCTGGCCGTTGACGGTGCTCACGAGCGCTCGGCTCCTTCTTCCTCGAGCAGCTCCTGGATGCGGAAGCCGCGGTCGACGGAGTCGTCGTAGAGGAAGTCGAGCGTCGGCGTGTTCTTGATCCGCAGGTGATCGGCGACGCGCCGCTGCAGGAAGCCGTGGGCGGAGCGCAGCCCGTCCAGCGAGCGCCGGCGCGCGCCGGCGTCGCCCAGCACGGACACGAAGACGCGCGCATGGCGCAGATCGGCTGATGTCTCGACAGCGGTCACGGTGACAAACCCCACACGGGGGTCCTTGATCTCTTGGGTTATGGCGTCGGAGAGGACCTCCCTCATGGCCTCGTCGATCCGACGCATGCGATCCGACGGGCTCATCTTATTGACTCGAGGTCGGCAAACGACACCACCTGCCGCTCCACGCGTACCCCATCCGGGAAGCGCGAGTCCAGAAAACGAATGATCTGATCGGCCCGGTCGGCCGCCTGCCCCGCCGCGCCGGCGACCAGCGCCAGCGCCAGCGTCGAGCGCTGCCAGGTGTCCTGCCCGCCGACCTCGGCGACGGCCACGCCCATGCGGTCGCGCAGATGGGCCTTGATGCGGTTGAGCTCCGCGCGCTTGCCCTTCAGGGAGCCCACCGTCCCGAAGACGAGGTGGGCGCGGAGCAGGACGACGAAGGCGGGGTCCTCGGACACGGTGGCCGGCTCACGCCCAGGCCTAGCTGAGCGTCCGCTCGACCTGCCTGGTCTCGTAGACCTCGATCTGATCGCCTTCCTTGATGTCCTGGAAGTCGCGCAGGACGATGCCGCACTCGAAGCCGGTGGCGACCTCGCGCACGTCGTCGGAGTGCCGGCGCAGCGAGCCGATCTCGCCGCTGTAGACGATCGTGCCGTCGCGCACGAGGCGCGCCTTGGCGCCCCGGGTGATCTTGCCCTCGGTGACGTAGGAGCCGGCGATCGTCCCGATCCGCGAGGCGCGGAAGATGGCGCGCACCTCGGCGGTCCCGACGGTCTGCTCGACCTCCTCGGGGGCCAGCATCCCCTGCATGGCGTCGCGCAGCTCGTCGATCGCGCGGTAGATGACCTCGTAGGTGCGGATCTCGACGCCCTCGCGGTCGGCGAGCTGGCGGGCCTCGCCCACCGGGCGCACGTTGAAGCCGAGCACCACCGCGTCGGAGGCGGCGGCGAGGTTGACGTCTGACTCCGTGATGCCGCCGACGCCGCTGGAGATGATGGCCACCACGACCTCGTCCTGGGGGAGCTTGGCGATCTCGTCCTCGAAGGCTTCCAGCGAGCCCGACACGTCGGCCTTGAGCACGAGCGCGAGCTCCTGCACGCCGCCGGCGCGGGCGCGGTCGAAGATCGTCTCCAGCGAGACCTTCTTGCCCGAGCGGCGCGCGAGCGCCTCGGTCTTCAGGCGGGTCGCCCGCTCGCCGGCCAGCGCGCGCGCGCGGCGGTCGTTCTCCACCACCCGCGCGTACTCGCCCGCCTCGGGCACGGAGTCGAAGCCGAGCACCTCGACCGGCTCGGAGGGCCCGGCGGTCTTCAGGCGCTGGCCGAGGAAGTCGCTCATCGCCCGCACGCGGCCCCAGTGGGCGCCGGCCACGAGCGCGTCGCCGACCTTCAGCGTGCCGCGCTGGACGAGCACCGTGACGACCGCGCCGCGGCCGGGGTCCAGGCGCGACTCGATGACCACGCCGGAGGCCTCGGTGTCGGGGTTGGCCTTGAGCTCCTCGACCTCGGAGAGCAGCAGGATCGCCTCGAGCAGCTCGTCGAGGTTCTGGTGGGTCTTGGCCGAGACGTCGACGAACATCGTCTCGCCGCCCCATTCCTCGGGCTGGAGCCCGAGCTGGGTCATCTCGGTGCGCACGCGGTCGGGCTGGGCGCCCTCGCGGTCGATCTTGTTGACCGCCACGAGCATCGGCACCTCGGCGGCCTTGGCGTGGTCGACCGCCTCGCGCGTCTGCGGCTTGACGCCGTCGTCGGCGGCGACCACGATGACGGCGATGTCGCCGGCCTGGCCGCCGCGGGCGCGCATGGCGGTGAACGCCTCGTGGCCCGGGGTGTCGAGGAAGGTGATCGGCTTCTCGCCGTGGCGGACCTGGTAGGCGCCGATGTGCTGGGTGATGCCACCGGCCTCGCCGGCCGCGACCTCGGTGGTGCGGATGGCGTCCAGCAGCGACGTCTTGCCGTGGTCGACGTGGCCCATGATCGTGACGACCGGGGCGCGCAGCACGAGGTCCTCGTCGTCGTCCTCGAACTCGGGCTCGGCGGCCGCCTCGTCGGCGGCGTGGACGATCTCGATCTCCTTGTCGAACTCGTCCGCCAGCACCTGGATCGCGTCGTCGGTGAGCGTCTGGGTGAGCGTGGCCATCTCCCCCAGCTGCATGAGCTTCTTGATGATGTCCGGGACGTTGACCCCGAGGTACTCGGCGACGTCCTTGACCGTCGAGCCGGAGTTGATCCGGATGACGTCGGCCTTCAGCGTCGAGACGTCCTGCGGGGCCGGCTCCTGGTAGGTGCCGCGGCGGCGGCGCCCGCCGCGCCGCGGCGGACGGCGGGGCGGCCCGCCCGGACCGCCGGGACCGCCGCCGGGGCCCTGGCGGCGCGAGGCCTGGGAGTCGATGACGACGCGGCGCACGCCCCCGCCGGAGCCGGGCGCGCGCTCGCCCTGCAGCGAGGAGCGGGTGGGGCGCCGGGGGGCGTTCTGGCCGTCGCCGGAAGCGCGGCCGTCGGCCTTGGCGCCGTCGGCCTTGCCGGCCCCGTTGGTGCTCTCGGCCGGCTTGGGCTTGCCGGTCAGCGCGCGGTCGGCGGCGTCCTCGTCGACGGCGGACGCGGCGGCCTTGACCTCGATGCCGTACGCCGCGAGGCGCTTGAGCACCTCCGTCGAGGGCATGTCGTACTGCTTGGCTAGTTCGTGGACGCGCTTCTTGGCCATGTGACCACCAAGTCTACGAGGTCATCGGGGATCGTCACGGGCGAGCGCAGGGCGCGCGTGAACGCGCGACGGGACACCGCACGCTCGGCGCAGGCGCGCTCGGGGTGCAGCCAGGCGCCGCGGCCGGGGAGCCGCGCGAGTGGGTCGGCGACGAGCACGCCGTCGGCCGCGACCAGCCGCCGCAGCCGCGCGCGCGGCGCCCGCTCGCCGCAGCCGACGCAGCGCCGCATGGGCACGTGGGGCGCGGCGGCGCGGGGCGCCGGGGATGCCGGTCGGGCGCTCAGCCCTGGGCCTCGGCCACGACGTCCGTGCCGGCCGCGGCGAGCGCCTGGTGGGCGGGCAGGCCGCAGAAGCGCGAGCTCGGCAGGGCGGCGTTCGGGCAGCGCCGGCCGTTGGCCAGCACGGCGCCGCAGCGGCCGCCGGCCTCCTCTTCCTCGTAGCCGGACTCGGACTCCTCGGTGGCGAACTCCGTCTCGGAGCGGATGTCCACCCGCCAGCCGGTCAGCCGCGCCGCCAGGCGGGCGTTCTGGCCCTCGCGGCCGATCGCCAGCGAGAGCTGGTCGTCGGGCACGATGACCGTCGCCTGCTTGTTGGAGTCGTCGACCAGCACCTCGCGCACGCGGGCGGGCGAGAGCGCCTTGGCCACGAAGCGCGCGGGCTCGTCGTTGTAGGGGATGATGTCGATCTTCTCGCCGCGCAGCTCGGAGACGACCATCCGCACGCGCGAGCCGCGCGGGCCGACGCAGGCGCCGACCGGGTCCACGCCGTCGGCGTGGGAGACGACCGCGATCTTCGAGCGGTAGCCGGGCTCGCGCGCGACGTTGGTGATCTCCACCAGCCCGTCGGCGATCTCGGGCACCTCGAGCTCGAACAGGCTCTTGATCAGCTCCGGATCCCGGCGGGAGACGATGATGCTCGGCCCGCGCAGCGAGGAGGAGACCTCCTTGATGACCGCCTTGATGCGCTGGGAGTGGTCGTAGCGCTCGCCGTCGACCTGCTCGGACTTCGGCAGCAGGGCCTCGACCCGCTCGCGCAGCTGCACGAGCGTGTAGCGGGAATCCGACTGCTGCACGATGCCGGTGATCAGCTCGCCGACGCGGTCGCGGTACTCCTCGAACATCTGCTCGCGCTCGGCCTCGCGGATGCGCTGGAGGATCACCTGCTTGGCGGTCTGGGCGGCGATCCGCCCGAAGTCGTGCGGGGTGACGTCGCGCGTCTCGATCTGGTCGGCGAACTCGGCCAGGCGCTGCTGGGAGATCTCCGGCGCCTCGGGGATGACGACCTCGCCGGTCTCGGGATCGACCCGGCTGCCTTCCTCCAGGGTCGCCTGCTCCTCGGCCTCGTCGAGCAGCTGGTCCTCGAGGTCGGGCGGCAGGATCAGCTCGTCGACGCGGAAGTCGCCGTCCTCGCGATCCATGCTCACGCGCGCGTACCTCGCCGCGCCGGGCTGCTTCTTGTAGGCCGAGAGGAGCGCGTCCTCGAGGGCGAGCATGAGCTTCTCCTCGGAGATCCCCTTCTCGCGCCCGAGCGCCCGTACGGCCTCGACGATCTCTTGCGACATGGCGGCTCAGTCTCCCAGGAGGTTCGAACGATGGATGTCTGTGTAGGGGATGGAGACCACCCCGGTCTCCGCGGCCACGGTGACCTCCTCGTCGGACGCGCGCAGCAGCTCCCCGGTGAACGAGCGCCGGGAGCGCGCCGCGCCCGCATCGGCGCCGCCGACGGGCCGGTCGCCGCGCGTGCGCACGCGGGCCCGGCGGCCGAGGTAGCGGCGGAAGTGCTCGGGCTTGGACAGCGGGCGCTCGGTCCCCGGCGAGGAGACCTCCAGCGCGTAGTCCTCGCGGACGGCCGCGAGATGGTTCGTGACCCGCTCGCACAGGTCGAGGCTCACCCCGTCGGGGTGGTCGATGAACAGCCGGACGAGCTGTCCGCCCACCACCTCGGCGAGCAGGACCTCGACGTCGGGCTCGACGTCGCGAAGACGCGTCTCGATGTCGGACTGGATGGCGCTCATGTTCACCTCCTCTGGCACGAAAAAAGCGGGCCGGCGCCCGCTTTCTCGAAGACTCGGCCCGGCCAGGACCGCGAAAGCAATTGCTCTAAGGGTACCGCACGATCGGCCCTCGGAAGGGCCGGTCAGGCGGCGGCGCGGGCGCGGTCGCGGTAGATCCGGTAGTCCCGCCGCTCGGGCCGCAGGCCGGCGGCGAGCACGAGCGGCTTGCGCGCCTCGCGCATCTGCCCGAGCATCATCAGCGAGCGCCCGAGGCAGAACAGCGCGTAGTCGTTGGTGGGGGCACGCTCGACCACCGCCTCGAACTCCGCGCGGGCGGCCTCGTACTGGGAGGAGCGGAAGTACGCCCGCCCGAGCGCCTCGCGGATCGAGGTCTTCTCCGGGTCGAGGTCGCGGGCGCGCGACAGCGGGACGGTGGCCTGGTTGAAGTCGCCGCTCTCCAGGAGCGCGATGCCGCGCTGATAGAGGTCATAGACGTCGTCCATCGGACGAATTCTACGGCCCGCGCCGGAGGTGTCGACGAGCCGCGATCCGAGCGCCGGCGCGCCAGTAGACGCGACCGGTACGAGAACGGCATGTCTGACATGCGCTTCTCGTCTCGCCCGCGGAGAACCGCCCCCGCCAGCACCCTCGCCCTCCTTACCAGCGGGGTTCGCCCCGCGTCCAGCGGCGGCCGGCTCGCGCGACTACCCCCGCCGCACCGGTCGCGGCGGCACCGCCCACCACGCCCGCAGCCGCCCGGCGAGCCCCTCGCCGCGCGCCAGCTCGCCCCGCAGCCCGCGGCGCTGAGCGGAGGTCGGCTCGGCCGGGCGCCCGGAGTAGCGCGCCTCGCGCAGTGCCCGAACGTAGCCGGCCGCCGCCGGCGTGCGCTCGAAGCCCGCCTCCAGCCCGGACAAGGTCGTGCCCGGCGCGGCCGGGCGGCGCGCGCGGCGCAGCGCGCGCTCGAGCTCGAGCAGCGGCCCGGCCGCGGCCGCCGGCCGGCCGCCGCCGCGGCGACGGCGCCACAGCAGCACGGCGAGGGCCGCCAGGGCGAGCACCGCGAGGCCGCCCAGCGCGTACTGCCACCACGGCGTGCCGCCCTCGGTCGCGGCCAGGCCGCCGGAGTTGGGGTCGGTGGCGCGCTCGCCGCCGAAGATCGGCGCCCCCGGCCGGGCGGCCTCGCCCGGGGCGACCTCGTTCTGGCGCGAGCGCGGCGGCGCGGCGGCGGGCGTCGGGTCGCGCGTGACCCAGCCGTACTGGGGGACCCACATCTCGACCCACGAGTGCGCGTCGAGGTCGCGCACGACCCACTCGCGCGTCTTGCGGTCGAAGGAGCCCGAGGTGAACCCGGTCGCGACCCGGGCCGGCACGCCGCCCATCCGCAGCAGCATCGCCATCGCCCCCGAGTACTGCTGGCAGTAGCCGGACTTGGCCTCGAAGAGGAAGCCCGGCAGCCGCTGGGCGGCGGGCGGGGGCGTCTCGGTGTAGCTGAAGTCGGGACCGGCGAGGTAGCGCTCGACGCGGCGCATGTAGTCGTACGGGCCGCTCGAGCGCTCGCGCAGGTCGCGCGCGAAGGCGTAGGCCTCGGTCAGCCCGGCGACCTGCAGCGCCTGCGTGGCGTCCTCGCCGCTGTCGTCGTTGCCGCGGGCGCCCTGGACGTAGACGACCGGCTCGCCCGGGTCGCCGAAGTTGGGGAAGCTGACCGCGCGGCGGATCCCCTCGCCCGAGTCGGGCTCGCGCGTGTCGGGCAGCTCGAGCTCGCGGTACTGGCTGAGCTCGAAGCTGTCCGACGGCGCGGCCGCGCGCAGCTGGCGCTCGGTCGGGCTCGGGGTGTAGACCAGCGCCGAGTAGGCGTCGCCGCGCTGCAGCGTGTGGGCCGGGGAGACCCAGATCCCGCCGGCCGGGAAGCTCGAGAAGCGCGTGTCGAAGATGTCGAAGGTGACGCCCGCGCCGATGAACGTGCGGGTGCGCAGGTTGCGCACGCTCACGCGGATGCGCTGGCTCCAGCGCGGGTCGTTGGCGACGTCCGGGATCTGCGCGGTGGGCCGCTGGCGCGAGGCCGCGCCGAAGCGGTCGACCTCCCACGAGATGCCGTTGAACTCGTCGAGGTTCTGCGCCTTCCAGTAGGCCTGCTGGCGTGCGCGGACGCGCAGCATCTCGCGCCCGTCGCGCGGCCAGTCCAGCGCGCCGTAGCGGTGGTCCCAGGAGAACGCCGTCGACTTCGAGGCGGCGGTGCTCAGTGCCCACGTCTCGTAGTCCCACCACGGCTCGCCCCGGTCGAGCAGCGGGGCGAGCGCCAGCGCGCAGACGGCGGCGGCCAGCGCCAGCCAGGCGGCGGCGCCGGTCTCGCGGCGGCGCAGCTTCTCCAGGCGCAGGAAGCCGATGACCAGGACGGTCAGCACGACCCCGCGCAGGTACTCCGCGCCGAAGTCCAGCGCCACGGCGGGGACCGCGTAGAGGGAGACCAGCAGCACGAGCGCGGGCCCGGGGAACCCGAGGCCGCCGCGTCGCGGCCAGAAGGCCAGCAACGCGGCGAACACGCACAGCGCCGTGCCGCCCAGCGGGATCACGATGCGCGTCCACTCGTCCACGCCGCGGTAGGGCACGCGGGCGCCGGGCAGCCCGTCGAGGCCGCGGCCGATGCCGCTCGCCAGGGCGCCCCAGCCGTCGGGGCGCAGCAGCTCGTCGGCGACGCCGCCGCCGAGGAAGGCGAGCGCGAGCGCCACGGCGCCCACGCCCACGGCGGCCGCGGTCGCCGCCCGGCCGGCGAGGCGGCCGGCCGCCAGCAGCCCGAGCATCGCCAGCGCGCCGGCGGCGACCGCGGCGAACGCCCGGCCGGTGGCGGTGGGCTCGAGCATCGCCATCCAGTGCACCGCGCCGAAGCCCGCCAGCAGCAGGTACATGACCGCGCGCGCGAGGCGCAGCGGGACGACGCGCGCGCCGGCGGCGGCCTCGCGCGAGGCGGGCGGGCGGCCCCGGCGGGTCGTCACGGCGGCGGCGCTCACGCGGCGCTCCCCACGGCGGCGACGGCCGAGGCGCTGCCGGTGCGGGCGCCGACGTAGCCGTGGCAGCCGGCCACCTCGAAGAGCGCCCGGCGGCCCGGCAGCTCGACGGGAATGACGAGCAGGCTCCCGCCCGGCGTGCGCCCGAGCCCGCGCGGGGCGCGGTCGGTCGCGCGCGCGGACACGTAGGCGATCACGCCGCGGCGGTTCCGGGCCGCCGCCAGCGGCGGAGCGGTGTGCTCGTCGGCGAGCGCGAGGCGCACGTGCGCCGCCGGCCAGGCCAGCAGGTCGGGGTCGATCACGTGCGCGCGCCGGTCGCCGGGCAGCAGCAGCGCGCAGCCGCCGCGGCGGGCGAAGTGGACGACCAGCGAGGCGGCGGCGCGGACGGCGGCGTCGAGGTGCTCGGGCTCGGCCGGGCCGCGCGGGTCGAGCAGCACGAGCGGGCGCGAGTCGGCCTCGGAGATGAGCTTGCGCTCCATCAGGCCCATCCCGCGCGCGAGGGTCGGCCAGTGGATGCGCGAGGCCGGCGAGCCCACGCGGTGCTGCTGGAGGCCGTCGATCTCCGTCTCGGCGGCGGCCGTCAGCGACGCGCGAGCGTGCGCGTGGTGCTCGGCCTCGCCGCCGCCCCCGGCGGTGCGCACGGGGTGCACCTTGGGCAGGACGAGCACCTCGTCGCCGTCCGGGGCGGCGACCACGCGCTGGGCGAGCCCGAACGGGTCGCGCAGGACGAGCGAGGCGGGCGGCAGCACCCGCCGCCCGCGCCGGGAGAAGGTCGCCTCGATGCGCACGCGCGCGCGCCGGCGGCCGGCGCGGTAGCGCACGGGCTCCTCGAGCAGCGGCTCGTCGACGTAGCCCGGCGGCAGCGGCAGGCGCCCGGCGCGCGCCTCGATGCGGACCTGCAGCGTCTCGTCCTCGACCACGCTGGCCGCGCCGAGCTCGCGGTGGATGCTCGCGCCCCACGCCCCCGCCGTGATCCACGCCGCCGCGCCGGCGCCGAGCAGCAGCAGCGCGGCGCCGGTGACGTAGAGCGGCTCGGCGTCGAAGGTGCCGGCGACCAGCAGGAGCAGGACCCCGAGCCCCGCGCACCCGAGGGCGGACCGCATCCGAAGCTAGAGGGCGGGCGTCGACGCGACGGCGTCGGCGACGATCTGGGCGCGCTGCACCCCGGCGGCCTCGGGCACCAGCATGATCCGGTGGGCCAGCACGGATTCGGCCAGCGCCTGGACGTCGTCGGGCAGCGCGTGGTCGCGCCCCTCGATCAGCGCCCGCGCCTTGGCCGCCCGCAGCAGCATCAGCCCGGCGCGCGGCGAGGCCCCGAGCTCCACCCGGTGGTCGGCGCGGGTGAAGTGCAGCAGCGCCACCACGTAGTCGCGCAAAGCGCGCGAGGCGTGCACGCGGTGGCCGGCGTCCTGGGCGAGGATCACCTCGGCCACGTCGACGACCGGCTCGAGCTCGAGCACGCGGTCACCGGACTCGTGGCCGGCCAGCATCCCGGCCTCGGCCTCGGCGTCCGGATAGCCCAGCGACAAGCGCACCATGAAGCGGTCGACCTGAGCCTCTGGCAGCGGGTAGGTGCCTTCGTACTCGACCGGGTTCTGGGTGGCGAAGACCATGAACGGGCGCGCCAGCTCGTGCGAGTAGGCGTCGACCGTGACGTGGCGCTCCTGCATGCACTCCAGCAGCCCGGACTGCGTCTTGGGTGACGCGCGGTTGACCTCGTCGACGAGCACGACGTTGGCGAAGATCGGCCCCGGGCGGAACTCGAAGCGCTGCTCGCGCTGGTTGTAGACGTTGGTGCCCACGATGTCGGCGGGCAGCAGGTCGGCGGTGCACTGCACGCGCGCGAACTGGCAGTCGATCGAGCGCGCCAGCGCGCGGGCGAGCGCGGTCTTGCCGACGCCGGGGTAGTCCTCCACGAGCACGTGACCCTCGGCCAGCAGGCTGATCATCACCCGCTGCAGCGCGTCGTCGCGGATCTTGACCGCCCGCCGGATGTTCTCGCCGATGCGCTGGGCGAGCGTCGCCGCGGCCTCGATCGCCTCGGCGTCGACGGTCTCCGGCGTCGGCTCGAGCGGCTCCATCAGGTTTCAGACCCTTTCCGAGGAAGATGAACGCAGGCTCAACGCCGCGTCGAGGACAGCGGCCGCCACCGCTGCCTTCGGGCGCCGCGGCAGGTGGGCCTCGCCGGCGGCCGAGACGAGCCAGACCTCGTTCTCGGAACTGCCGAAGCCGATCCCGGGCGCGCCGATGTCGTTGACCACGACGAGGTCGAGGCCCTTGCGGGCGAGCTTCTCGCGCCCGAGCGACAGGGCGTCGGCGCCGTGCTCGGCGGCGAAGCCGACGAGCGTCTGGCCGGGGCGGCGGTCGGCGGCGAGCGTGGACAGCACATCGGGGGTACGTTCCAGGCGCAGCTCGAGCGCTTCGCCGGTCGCGTCCTTCTTGAGCTTGCCGGCGTGCGCGGCGGCCGGGCGGTAGTCGGCCACGGCGGCGGCCATCAGCAGCAGGTCGCTGTCGCCGAAGCGCGCCGCGCAGGCGCCGGCCAGCTCCTCCGCGGTGTGCACCGCCACGACCTCGGCGCCGGCGGGCGCCGGCAGGCCGACGTTAGCGGCCACGACGGTCACGGTGGCACCGCGGCGCGCCGCCTCCTCGGCCAGCGCGTAGCCCATGCGCCCGGTGGAGCGGTTGCCGACGTAGCGCACGGCGTCGATCGGCTCCTGCGTCCCGCCGGCGGTGACCAGCACGCGCAGCCCGTCCAGCGCGCCGCCGTCCGTCGATTGATCGCCGGCGAGCAGGCGCTCGACGGCGGCCAGCAGCTCGGCCGGCTCGGGCAGGCGCCCGACGCCCCATTCGCCCGGCGAGCCCAGCGCGCCCGTGCCCGGCTCGAGCAGCTCCGCCCCGCGCTCGCGCAGCGTCGCGAGGTTCGCGCGCGTCGCGGGGTGCTCGTACATCGCGTGGTTCATGGCGGGCGCCAGCAGCAGCGGCCGCCGGCAGGCCAGCGCGGCCGCCGTGAGCAGGTTGTCGGCGTGCCCGTGGGCGAGCTTGGCCAGCGTGTTGGCCGACGCCGGGGCGATCACCAGCAGGTCGGCGACGTCGACCAGCGCCAGGTGGGAGAGCGGCGCGTGCGCGGGCGCCGGGTCACCGGGGAAGGCGCCGCGCAGCGGATCGGGCTCCCACTCGTCCACGAGCACGGGCGCGCCCGTGACTGCTGCGAAAGAGGCGCGCCCGACGAAGCGCTCGGAGGCCTCGGTCTGGATCACCCGCACGGCGTGGGAGGCCTTGGTGGCCAGCCGCGTGAACTCGATGGCCTTGTAGGCCGCGATCCCGCCGGTGACGCCGAGCAGGATGCGTGCCACGGCCGGCCGCTAGCGGTAGCGGTACTTGAGCTTGCCGGAGGCGGTCTCCTCCAGCGCGATCGTGAGGTAGTTCTTCGACGCCGTCTCGATCATCGGCGGCGGGAACTCCTCGAAGGTGCCCTCGCCGAGGTTGTGGTAGTACGAGTTGATCTGGCGCGCCCGCTTGGCGGACACGATGACGCTCGCATAAGGCGAATCGACCTGCTCGAGCAGGCGATCGACACGGGGTGAGATCAAGGCGGGAACCCCTCGCTGGAAAGTCGCTGGAAGAGGCCCTTAGTCTAGCGCCGCGCGGATCAGCCGCTCGAGCGCGCCGACCGCGTCCTCGAGGCGGTCGTTGACCACGACGTGGCCGAACTCGCCCTGCGCGGCGAGCTCCTCGTGGGCGCGGCGCAGGCGCGCCTCGACCTGCTCGGGCGTGTCGGTGCCGCGGCCGATCAGCCGCGCCCGCAGCGCCGCCTCGCTCGGCGGGGCGACGAACACCTGCACGGCCTCGGGCATCGCCTCGCGGATCTGCCGCGCGCCCTGGACCTCGATCTCGAGCACCACCGGCCGGCCCTCGTCGGCGCGGCGCTCGAGCTCGGAGCGCAGCGTGCCGTAGCGCCGGCCCGAGTAGCGGGCGTGCTCGACGAACTCGCCCGCCCGCACGCGGCGCTCGAACTCGGGCTCTGAGAGGAAGTGGTAGTCGCTGCCCTCGCGCTCGCCCGGCCGGGGCGCGCGCGTGGTGGCCGAGGTCGCCAGCTCGAGCCCGTCGACGCGCTCGCGCAGCGAGCGGATCAGCGTCCCCTTGCCGACGCCGGACGGGCCGGTGATGACGAAGACGGGCGCCAAGCGCGCGCTAGCGCCGCAGCATCGAGACGAGCTCGGTGCGCTGGCGCTGGGAGAGCCCGCCGATCGTCTTGCTCGGCGAGATGCGGCACTGCTGCAGGACCTTGTTGGCCTTCACCCGGCCGTACTTCGGGACCGCCAGCAGCATGTCGAAGACCTTCGCGGTCTCGACGAACTCGGGCGGTTCGAGCAGCAGATCGTGGATGCTCGCCCGGCCCGCCTTGAGGTCGCGCTTGAGCTGCGCGCGGCGGGTGCGGATCTGGTTCGCGCGCTGCAACGCCTCCATCCGCTGGACCAGCGACCGCTCGGGGGCGGCCACGACTGGTTTCGGGGGCATCCGGGTGGCAGGCGGCATGGGCGGCGAGTCTACATCTCTGGCCCGGTCGCTCAAGGCGAACCCCGCAATTCGGCTCGACCTCTACCAGAGGTCGAGGAGTATGGAGGCTGCTTGACGGTGTTCCCCCCGTTTGCAGGGACTTTGGGATGCCTGGCGTCCAGCGCCCCGGATTGCCTCCGATCGGCACGCGCAACCTCCCCGCTGTTTGCGCGGAAATCGTCCAGCTCGGCCGCCACGCGGCTGCCGGCGAGCGGGTCGCGGAAGGATTCGGTGCCCACGGCGACGAGCGTCGCCCCCGCCGCCAGCAGCTCGGCCGCGTGCCGGCCGGTCTGCACGCCGCCCATGCCCACGATCGGGACGCCGACGCGGGCGGCGACCTCGCCGAGCTGCGCGAGCGCCACCGCGCGCACCGCGGGCCCCGAGAGCCCGCCGCCACCGCCACCGAGCCAGGCCGCGCCGGGCCGGGCGGGGTCGTGGGCCAGGGCGCGCACGGTGTTGATCAGCGAGACGGCGTCGGCGCCGTGGGCCTCGGCGGCGGCCGCGACCTCGCCCGGGGCGGCGCAGTTGGGGGTGAGCTTGACGATCAGCGGCTTGGCGGTGTGCGGGCGCACCGCGTCCATCAGCGCGGCGGTCTCGCCGGGGTCGGCGCCCATGACCAGGCCCGTCTTGACGTTCGGGCAGGAGACGTTGAGCTCGAGCGCGGCCACCTCCGGGCGCCCGCCGAAGGCGGCGACCAGCTCGGCGACCTCCTCGCGGCGGAAGCCCATGACGTTGACGATCAGCGGCACCGGCAGCTCGGCCAGCCGCGGCAGGTCGTGGGCCAGGTAGCCCTCCAGGCCCTTGTTGGGCAGGCCGATCGAGTTGATCATCCCGCCGGCCTGCTCCCACAGCCGCGGCGGCGGGTTGCCCTCGCGCGGGGCGAGCGTGACCGTCTTCGAGACGAAGGCGGCGAACGGGAAGCGCTCGAGCAGCGCGTCGCCGAACGCCCGCCGGGCCGCGATCGCGTCGAAGGTCCCCGACGCGTTGACCACGGGATGGCGGAGGCGCAGGCCGCAGAACTCGACCATCAGTGCCCGCCCGCCTGGGAGACGTGCTCGAGCTCGGCCGCGTCGAGCACCGGCCCGTCGACGCACAGCCGCACGTAGCCGCTGCGCGTGGGCACGACGCAGCCGAAGCAGCCGCCGTAGCCGCACGCCATCCCGGCCTCGAGCGCGAGCTGGGCCGGGACGCCCTGCTGCGCGCACAGCGCGCGCACCGCCTCGAGCATCGCCGGCGGCCCACAGGCGTAGACGGTGGCGCGCGGGTCGCAGCCGAGCTCGGCGGCGAGCAGGTCGGTCACCGGGCCGCGGTGGCCGGCGGCGCCGTCGTCGGTGGCCACGCGGGCGCCGCGCAGCAGCGCCGCCCCGGCCGCGTGCGCCCCGTCGCGGAAGCCCAGCAGCACCAGCGCGGCGGCGCCCAGGCGGTCCTGCCAGATGGCCAGCGGCGCGATCCCGACGCCGCCGCCGGCGAGGATCGGCCTGCGGCCCTGCCGGGGCGCCGCGAAGCCGTTCCCGAGCGGCCCGAGGATCCACAGCCCGTCGCCGGGGCGCAGCTCCGCGAGCCGCGCGGTGCCGGGCCCGACCGCCTCGAGCAGGAAGTCGAGCCTTCCGTCCGGGTGATGGCGCAGGACCGAGAAGGCGCGCGGCAGGAACGGGCGGCCGTCCTCCCCGCCGCCCCAGCGCTCGGCGGCGGCGAGCATGTAGAACTGCCCCGCGTCGGGGACCGGCCCGCCGGGGTCGTCGCAGGTGAGCACGTCGTAGGCGCCGTGGCGGGCGTGGCCGGTGACCTCGGCGAGCCGGCGCCCGAGCGGAGCGAGCGTGCGCTCGGCGCCCTCGATCACGCGGGCGCGCCCGCCAGCGCGGAGTGCAGGTCCTGCAGGGCCACCACCGGCGGGTCGCCGAGCCGCGCCGCCGCGATGGCGCGCGCCGCGGCCATCCCGCCCGAGAGCGTCGTGATGCACGGGATGCCGTGGGCGACCGCCGCGCGGCGGATCTCGTAGCCGTCGGTCCTGGCGGCGGTGCCGGTCGGGGTGTTCACGACCAGCTCGACGTCCCCGCGCTCGATCCAGTCGACCACGTGCGGGGAGCCCTCCCCCAGCTTGTTCAGCCGCTCGCACGGGATCCCCATGCGCGAGATCGCGGCGGCGGTGCCGCGCGTGGCGACGATCCGGAAGCCGAGGTCGTGCAGCTGGGAGGCGATGCCGACCGCGGCGGGCTTGTCGCCGTCGGTGACGGTCAGGAACACCGTGCCGCCCTGCGGCAGCTGGGCGCCCGCCGCCGCCTGGGCCTTGGCGAAGGCGGCGGGGAAGTCGCGCGCCACGCCCATCACCTCGCCGGTCGAGCGCATCTCGGGACCGAGCAGCGCGTCGGAGCCCAGGAAGCGGTCGAAGGGCAGCACCGCCTCCTTGACCGCCACGTGGTCGCCGGTCGGCTCGTGCGGCAGCCCGAGCTCGGCCAGCGGCTCGCCCAGCATCACCCGGCAGGCGAGCTTGGCCAGCGGCAGCCCGGTGGCCTTGGAGACGAAGGGCACCGTGCGCGACGCGCGCGGGTTGGCCTCGATCACGTAGAGGTCGTCGCCCAGCACGCCGAACTGGACATTGAGCAGCCCGACGACGCCGAGCGCCAGCGCGATCTCGCGCGTCGCGGCGTGGATCTCGGCCAGCATGTCGCCGCCGAGCGAGTGCGGCGGCAACACGCAGGCGGAGTCGCCCGAGTGGATGCCGGCCTCCTCGACGTGCTGCATGATCCCGCCGATCCACGCCTCGCTGCCGTCGCACAGCGCGTCGACGTCGACCTCGATCGCGTTCTCCAGGAAGCGGTCGAGGAAGATCTCCCCGCGCGGCGCGACCCGCGCCAGGTAGTCCTCGAGGCCCGCCTCGTCGTAGGCCAGCTCCATCGCCCGGCCGCCGAGCACGTAGCTCGGGCGCACCAGCAGCGGGAAGCCGACCCCCGCGGCCGCCGCCAGCGCCTCCGCGCCGGAGCGCGCGGTGGCGTAGGGCGGCGCCTTGATGCCCAGCCGGCCGAGCAGCGCGCCGAAGCGCCCGCGGTCCTCGGCGAGGTCGATCGCCTCCGGCGAGGTGCCCAGCAGCGGCACGCCGGCGGCCTCCAGCCCGGCGGCGAGCTTGAGCGGCGTCTGGCCGCCGAACTGGACGATCACGCCCTCCGGGCGCTCGACCTCGACGATCGCGAGCACGTCCTCGAGCGTGAGCGGCTCGAAGTAGAGCCGGTCGGAGGTGTCGTAGTCGGTCGAGACGGTCTCCGGGTTGCAGTTGACCATCACCGCGTCGCGGCCGGAGGCACGGACCGTCATCGCGGCGTGCACGCAGCAGTAGTCGAACTCGATCCCCTGGCCGATCCGGTTGGGGCCCGAGCCGAGGATCATCACCGCGGGCCGCTCGCCGGGCCCGGTCTCGTGGCGGGCGGGGCCGCGCTCCCAGCCGGAGTAGAAGTACGGCGTCTCGGCCGCGAACTCGGCGGCGCAGGTGTCCACGGAGCGGTAGCAGCGCTCGCCGGCAAAGACCGCGTCGGGGTCCGTCGCCAGGGCGCGCAGCTCGCGCAGGAACCACGGGTCGATGCTGGTGCGCTCGTGCACCGCGCCCGGGTCGGCGCCGCGCGCCAGCAGCTCGAGGATCACGTCGAAGCGGTCCGCCCGCGGGCGCTCGAGCCGGGCGAGCAGGTCGGCGTCGGTCTCGCGCGAGAGCTCGCTCGGCACGTCGAGCTCGAGCGAGCGCCGCGCCTTGGCGAACGCCTGGCCGAACGTGCGCCCGATCGCCATCACCTCGCCGACGGACTTCATGTGGGTCGAGAGGCCGCTGTCTATGCCCGGGAACTTCTCGAAGGCGAAGCGCGGCCACTTGACCACGACGTAGTCGATCGCCGGCTCGAAGGAGGCGGGCGTGCGCCGGGTGATGTCGTTGGGGATCTCGTCCAGCCGGTAGCCGACCGCGAGCCGGGCGGCGATCTTGGCGATCGGGAAGCCGGTGGCCTTGGAGGCCAGCGCGCTGGAGCGCGACACGCGCGGGTTCATCTCGATCACGCGGATCTCGCCCGTGGCGGGCTCGACCGCGAACTGGACGTTGGAGCCGCCCGTCGCCACCCCCACCGCCCGGATGACCGCGATCGCCTGGTCGCGCAGGCGCTGGTAGGTGTGGTCGGTGAGCGTCATCTGCGGCGCGACGGTGACCGAGTCGCCGGTGTGGACGCCCATCGGGTCGACGTTCTCGATCGAGCAGACGATCACGACGTTGTCGGCGTGGTCGCGCATGACCTCCAGCTCGAACTCGCCCCAGCCGAGCACGGACTCGTCGATCAGCACCTGGCCGATCGGAGACGCGGCCAGGCCGCCCGCGACGATGGCCTCGAACTCGCTCTCCGTATACGCGATCCCGCCGCCGCGACCGCCGAGCGTGAACGCCGGGCGGACGATGAGCGGCAGGCCGAACTCGGCGCGCGCGGCGCGCGCCTGGGCGAGGCTGGTGACGATCGTGTTGCGGACCGTCTTCAGGCCCGCCTCGCGCATCGTCGTGTCGAAGCGCTCGCGGTCCTCGGCACGCTCGATGGCGTCGTAGCTCGCGCCGATCAGCTCGACCCCGAAGCGCTCCAGCGTGCCGTCCTCCGACAGCGCCTTGGCGAGGTTCAGCGCGGTCTGGCCGCCGAGCGTCGGCAGCAGCGCGTCGGGGCGCTCGCGCTCGATCACCTGGGCGACCGGGCCGGGCAGCAGCGGCTCGACGTAGGTCCGGGTGGCGAACTCCGGGTCGGTCATGATCGTCGCCGGGTTGGAGTTCACGAGGATCACCTCGTAGCCCTCCTGCAGCAGCACCTTGCAGGCCTGCGCGCCCGAGTAGTCGAACTCGGCCGCCTGGCCGATCACGATCGGGCCCGAGCCGAGCACGAGGATGCGCTGGAGGTCGTCGCGGCGGGGCATCAGGCGGCGGCGCGCTCGATCGCGCCGATGAAGTCGTCGAACAGGGCCAGCGAGTCGTGCGGGCCGGGCCCCGCCTCGGGGTGGTACTGGACGCAGCCGGCCGGGACGTCGAGCATCCGGATGCCCTCGACCGTGCCGTCGTAGAGGTTGACGTGGGTCAGCTCGGCGGCGCCGAGCTCTGACTCCAGGCGCACCCCGACCTCCCCGCGCACCGCGAAGCCGTGGTTCTGGGAGGTGATCGCGATCCGCCCGGTCCGGACGTCCTTGACCGGATGGTTGGCGCCGCGGTGGCCGAAGGGCAGCTTGAAGGTCTCAAGGCCCGCCGCGCGCGAGAGCAGCTGATGCCCGAGGCAGATGCCGAACACGGGCTTGCGGGCGACGAGCGCGCGCACGGTGTCCACGAGGTAGTCCAGCGCGGCCGGGTCGCCCGGGCCCGGGACGAGAAAGAAGCCGTCGGGGTCGCGCGCGAGCAGCTCGCCGGCCGGCGTCGTGCAGGGCATCAGCTCGAGCGTCGCGCCGCGGGCGGTGAAGCTGCGCACGATCGAGCGCTTGATGCCGGTATCGAGCGCCACGATCCGCGGCCCGCCGGCCGGCGCGCCGTCGGGCGGGGCGTGCACCTCGGGCTCGCGGAGCGTGACGACGCGGGCGAGGTCGCGGCCGACCATGCTCGGCTCGGCGGCCACCTGCTCGCGCGCCTGGGACTCCGGCGTCGCGCCGGCGAAGATGCCGCCGCGCATGGCGCCCGCCTCGCGGATGTGGCGCACGAGCGCGCGCGTGTCGACGCCGGTGATGGCGGGCACGCCGTGGGCCGCCAGCCAGTCCAGCCAGCCCGCCTCGGCGCCGGCGGCGTCGCGGGCGTTGCCCGCCTCGCGCATGATCACCGCGCGGGCGTGGATGCGATCGGACTCCATCGCCTGTTCGGAGACCCCGTAGTTGCCGACGTGCGGGAGCGTGAAGGTGATCAGTTGGCCGTGGAAGGAGGGGTCGGTGACCGACTCCTGGTAGCCGGACATGCCGGTGGTGAAGACCACCTCGCCGGTGACCGGCCCCGGCGCCGCGCACGCCTCGCCGTCGAAGCGCGTCCCGTCCTCGAGCAGGACGTAGGCGGGCTCGCCGCGCGGGCTGCTCACGCGGCGCTCAGGGCGAAGGCCCGCTCGCGGAAGGCCACCGCGCCCGCCGCCACCGTGGCGAGCACGCGCCCGCGCAGGCGCCGGCCGGCGAAGCAGCAGTTCTCCGAGCGGCTCTCGTAGCCGGCCTCGCCCACGTGCCACTCGGCGTCCAGGTCGACCAGGCACAGGTCGGCCGGGCGCCCGGGCGCGATCGCCGGGACGGGCAGGTCGACCACCGCGGCGCCGGCCGTCAGCCTCTGGACCACCAGCGCCAGCGGCAGGACCCCGGGGAGCACGAGCTCGGTGTAGAGCGCGGCGAACGCGGTCTCCAGGCCGGTCGTGCCCATCGGCGCCTCTTCCCAGGGCACCTCCTTCTCCTCGCGCGCGTGCGGGGCGTGATCCGTGGCCACGCAGTCGATCGTGCCGTCGCGCAGGCCCTCCACGACCGCGCGGCGATCGTCCTCGTGGCGCAGCGGCGGGTTCATCTTCAGCCGCGTGTCCAGCCCCTCGAGCACCGCCGTGTCGGTCAGGGTGAGGTGGTGCGGGCTCGCCTCGGCCGTGATGCGCACGCCGCGCGCCTTGGCCTCGGCGACGGCGGCGACCGACTCGCTCGCGCTGAGGTGCTGGATGTGGATGCGGCCGTCCTCGAAGCCGGCGATCGCCGCGTCGCGGGCGATCATCGTCGACTCAGAGATGCTCGGGATGCCGGCCAGGCCGAGCCGGGCGGAGACCTCGCCCTCGTGCATCACGCCGCGGCCCGACAGCGACGGGTCCTCCTCGTGCAGGGCCAGCACGCCGCCGCACAGCCGCTGGTACTGCAGCGCGCGGCGCAGGATCGCGGCCCGGTGCACGGGCCGCCCGTCGTCGGTGAAGCCGAGCGCCCCGACGGAGCGCAGTTCCTCCATCTCGGTCAGCGACTCGCCCGCCAGCCCGCGGGTCACGGAGGCCAGGAAGCCGACCGGCACGCGTGCCTCGCGCCGCGCGGCCTCGCGCAGCGAGCGCAGGACGGGCGCCGAGTCGACGGTCGGGTCGGTGTTGGGCATCGCCACCACCGCGACGTAGCCGCCGGCCGCCGCCGCGCGCGTGCCCGAGTCGAGGTCCTCCTTGTGCTCCTGGCCGGGCGTGCGCAGGTGCACGTGCGGGTCTACGAAGCCGGGGAAGAGGTGGCGCCCGGCGCCCTCGAGCACCTCGGCGCCGTCGGGCGCCGCGAGCGTCCCGGGCGCCGCGAGCTCTGAGATCTCGCCGTCGCGGACGAGCACGTCGTGCGACCCGTCGAGGCCTGTGCCGGGGTCGAGCAGGTGCGCGTGGCGGATCAGCAGGTCGCCGGGCGGGCGCTCGCGGTGCACCAGCCGGGTCGGGCCGGCGGCGCCGCTCACGCCGTCACCCCGACCGGCGCCGGCAGGCCGCCGCGATCGGGCGCCCCGCGCCCGGCGAGCAGCTCGTAGAGCACGGCCATGCGCACGACCACGCCGGCGGCGACCTGCTGACCGATGACGGCCTGCGGGGAGTCGATCACCTCGGCGGCGAGCTCGACGCCGCGGTTGACCGGCCCGGGATGCATCAGCACCTGCCGCGGCCCGAGCCGGCGGCCGTCGATCTGGTAGACGGCGGCGTACTCGCGCAGCGAGGGGACGTAGGAGTCGGTCATGCGCTCGTTCTGCATCCGCAGCGCGTAGACGACGTCGGCCTCGGGCAGGCGGTCCAGCGTGTACTCGACCTCGCAGCCGAGCGCCTCGAACCCGCGCGGGATCAGCGTCGGCGGGCCGCAGACGGTGACTTCGGCCCCGAGCTTGGTGAAGGCCAGCACGTTCGAGCGCGCGACGCGCGAGTGGCTGACGTCGCCGACGATCCAGATCTTGCGGCCCTCGAGCGAGCCGAGCCGCTCGCGCAGCGTGTAGACGTCCAGCAGCGCCTGCGTCGGGTGCTCGTGCTTGCCGTCGCCCGCGTTGACCACTGCCGCGTCGGTCCAGCGCGCGACGAGGGCGGCGGCGCCGACGTGCGGCGTGCGGATGACGATCAGGTCGGGCCGGTAGGCCGAGAGCGTCTGCACCGTGTCCTTCAGCGACTCGCCCTTCTCCACGCTCGAGCCGCCGCTGGCGAAGTTGATCACCTCGGCGCTGAGCGTCTTGGCGGCCAGCTCGAAGGACGAGCGGGTGCGGGTGGAGGCCTCGTAGAAGAGGTTGAGCACGCGCCGGCCGCGCAGCGCCGGGACCTTCTTGACCTCGCGCTCGGAGACCTCGGTGAAGGACTTCGCCCGGTCCAGGATGCGCTCGATCCCCGTGCGGTCGAGGTCCTCGATGGAGAGCAGGTGGTTCATGCCCGGACCTCCTGGCGCGGGTCGGGGACGGCCGGGCCGCCGCCGGCGCCGGAGATGGTCACCTCGTCGATCCCGTCGAGCTCGGCCATCCGGACGTTGACCCGCTCGGAGCGCGAGGTCGGGAGGTTCTTGCCGACGTAGTCGGGGCGGAAGGGCAGCTCGCGGTGGCCGCGGTCGGCCAGCACGGCGAGCTGGACGCGGGCGGGGCGCCCGTAGTCGAAGAGGGCGTCGATCGCGGCCCGCACCGTGCGCCCCGTGAAGAGCACGTCGTCGACGAGCACGACCGTGTAGTCCTCCAGGCGGAAGGGCACGTGCGAGCTGTGGACCGCCGGATCGGTGCGGATCTGCAGGTCGTCGCGGTAGAACGCGATGTCGAGGTCCCCGAGCGGGGCCTCGAGCTCCAGCAGCTCTGAGACCAGCCGGTGCAGCCGGGTCGCGAGCGGGGCGCCGCGACGGTGGATGCCCACCAGGGCCACGCGCCCGCCGGGGTTCTTCTCCACGATCTCGTGCGCGATGCGCACCAGCGTGCGACGGATGTCGTCGCCGTCGAGGACGACGGTCTGCGGGTCTGCCATGGGTCCTTCCTGGCCTCTCTGGACCGGGTTAAAGGAGGTGCGCGACGGACAGTAGCAGTGGCCCGCGACGCGATCTCAGCCCGCCGCCGGGTCGAGCTCCGGCTCGCGGTCGGACTGCGTCAGCACCGGCTCGCCGCGCTCGGGGAACGGCACGTCGATGGCGTCGAAGTCGCGCGGCACGACGGTGGCCGGGAAGATCGCGCGCGCCTCGCGCCGGACGTCGCGCGGGAAGTAGCGGGTCGAGAGGTGGGTCAGCGCGAGCAGGCGCACGCCGGCGTCGCGGGCGAGCTCGGCCGCCTGCTCGGCGGTGCTGTGGCCGGTCTCGCGCGCGCGGGCGCGCTCCTCGCGCATGAACGTCGCCTCGTGGACGAGCACGTCGGCGCCGGCGGCGTAGGCCTCGGTCGCCTGGCACGGACGGGTGTCGCCCGAGATGACGATCCGCCGGCCCGGCCGCGGCGGCCCGACCACCTGCTCGGGGCGCACCCCGCCCACCGTGTCGCCCGCCTGCAGGCGCCCGAAGTCGGGCCCGGGCGCGACCCCGAGCCGCTCAGCGGTCTCGGCGTCGAAGCGCCCCGGGCGCTCGTCCTCCGCGAAGACGTAGCCGAAGGCGGGGGTCCGGTGGTCGACGGCGAAGGGCTCGATCGTGTAGTCCGCGAAGCGGATCTCGTCGTGGCGGTCGAGCTCGACGAGCGTCAGCGGGTAGCCGAGGCGGCCGATCAGGTGGCGCTGAGAGGCCATCAGCGCCTTCAGGCCCGGCGGGCCGTGGACGTCGAGCGGGGCCTCGCGCGCGCGCAAGTCGAACGTCTTGAGCATCCCCACGAGGCCGAGCCAGTGATCGAGGTGGTAGTGGGTGAGGAAGATCGCGTGCAGGTCGGGCAGGCCGACGGAGCGCAGCAGCTGCTGCTGGGTTCCCTCGCCGCAGTCGAAGAGCAGCCGGTCGCCGCCGGCGCGCAGCAGCAGCGCCGGCAGCCCGCGGCGGGCGGTGGGCACCGAGCCGGCGGTGCCGGCGAAGAACACCGAGAGGTCCATGGCGAGCTGCGAGGGTAACGGCCCCCTCGCCGCCCTCGGGCGGCTCAGTCGAGCTCGACGAGCTCGAAGCGGATCGCGCCCGCGCTCACCTCGGCGAGCCCCATCGTGTGCTGCGGCGCCCGGCGGCGCTCGGTCGGCGAGCCGGGATTGAAGATCGCAAAGCCCTCGCGCTCCTCGAGCAGCGGCAGGTGGGAGTGGCCGAAGACGACGGCGTCAGCATCCTTGAAGTGCGAGCGCAGCCGCTCCAAGCGGCCGTCCGACGGCCCGGCGTCATGGACCAACACGATCCGCACGCCCTCGACGTCCACGGCCCGCACCGCGGGCAGGCGCTGCTTGAGCTCCGGGGCATCGACGTTGCCGTAGACCGCGTACAGCGGCGGCCCGAAGCGCTCGAAGGCCTCCAGCACCTCGGGCGCCATGAAGTCGCCGGCGTGCAGGATCGCGTCGGCGGCCTGCAGGCGCTCGACGCACGCCGCCGGCAGCGCCCGCCCGCCCTTGGGCATGTGGGTGTCTGAGACGATGGCCAGCCGCACGGTCGTGACGGCCCCCCTGGGTCGCTAAGCTCAGCCCGCGTCAGGCGCCTGTAGCTCAGTGGATAGAGCGCTCGCCTCCGGAGCGAGAGGTCGCAAGTTCGAATCTTGCCAGGCGCGCTCGATCTCAAACCGAGCCGTGGGAGCGGTGCGGTCCGCAACGGCTGAGCGGGCCCGGCGAACCCGCATCGAGGGGTCGCGGGTCGGCTTGGCGGGGCGACCACAACGTCGAGAACTGGAGCGGCTCAGCGGTCAGCTCGACGTTCTGCTCGCTCTCGCGCCACGACGTCGAGATCAGCCCCGCGGCACTGCGGATCTCGACGTTTGCTCGCTGAGCGACCCCGCCGCTCCGGGCAACCCTCGATGCTGGGGTTCGCCGTGCAAGCAGCACCCGCCGCCCGGCGCCCTCAGCCGCCGGCGGCCCTGACCCGGTCGCGGAAGGCCGGCACGACCAGGTCGAGGTAGGCGTCCTGATGGCGGGCGATGTAGGCGGCGATGAACGGGCAGCGCGGGACGACCGCGAACCCGCGGCGGCGGGCGTCGTCGAGGGCGACGGAGGCGAGCCGGCTGCCGAGGCCCTCGCCCTCATGGCCCGGCTCGACCTCGGTGTGGACGAACGTGATGCGCTCGCCGGCGAGCCGGTAGACGGCCTGACCTGTGAGGGCGCCGTCGAGCCAGAGCTCGTAGCGGCCGGCGGGCGGGTTGTCGTGGACCTCGGCGGCGGTGGCCATCACCGCGTAGCATGACCGCCGATGGGGGAAGCCGCGAGCGGCCTGGCCGCCGCCCTCGACCGTGCCGCCACCGGGGTGGCCGACGCACTGACCGGCGCGAGCGCCGGCTGGCTGGCGCTCGGCGTGCTCGTGCACCTGGCCAACCAGCTCGCGCGCGCCCAGGGCTGGCACGCGCTCCTGCACGCCGCCGGCGATCGGGTGGGGCGCCGCGAGGTGCTCGGTGCGTGGGTCGCGGGCGCCGGCGCCGGCGGGGTCTTGTCGTCCCGCGGCGGAGACGCGACGCGCGTGCTGCTGATGTCGCGCCGCCCGGTGGCGCCGGGCGCCCAGGAGCGCGCGGGCGCCCCGCTGGTCACGGGCACGATCGTGGCCGAGGCCGCCGGTGAGGCGGCCGTCGGCGCGGGCTTGCTGGTGCTCGCCGTCGCGGTGGGGGTCGGGCCGGCGCTGGCCGTGCCGGATGACGCGCCGGCGATCCTCGCCGCGATCGTCGCGCTCGCCGTCCTCGCGGTGCTCCTGCTTCGGCGCCGCCGCTCGCGAGCGCCGGCTGCCGCGCCGCGCCGCTGGCCGCGCGCCCGCCGGGCCGTCGCCGGGCTCGGGCGCGGCTGCGTCCTGCTGCGCCGCCCCGGCCGCTACGCCCGCACCGTCCTGCCCTGGCAGCTCGCGAGCCGCGCGCTGCGCGCCGCCGCCATCGGCTGCTTCCTGCTCGCATTCGGGCTGCCGGCCGCGCCCGCGGTGATCCTGCTCGTGATGGTCGCCCAGGGCGGCGGGCGGATCCTGCCGTTCGCGCCGGCGTCGGTCGGGGCGACCGTCGCCGTCGTCGCTGCCGGCTTCGGCCCGCTCACCGGCGAGACCGCCTCGGCCGCGCAGGTCACCGCCTTCCTGGTCGGGATGAGCACGCTGCTGACCGTGGTGGGCGTCGTGCTGACGGCGGTGATCGTGGCCCGCAGCGCCGATCCGCGCGCGCTGCTCGGTGCGGTCGTCGCGGCCGCGCGCGCCCGCACCGCCCCGGTCGCCCGCCCCGCGCCGGCCGCCGACCCCGCCGCCTAACCCGGCGGCCGAGGCCGCGCGTCGGCCGCCGGCCCGCCGCCGCGAGGCGGGCGTGCCATCTCCCGATGGTCGGGACATCCCGACGCCCGGGGTGCGGAGAACCCCCGGCGCGGACGCCAGGGAGCACGGCTGCGGCGGCGCCGGGCCGGCCGTAGCGTCCTGACATGGCCGTCGCCTCCCTCCCCAGCCCCGCAGACGCGCTGCGCGTTCGTCGGCTCCTGCCGCGGCCGCGGACCCAGATCCTGCTCTTCGGCGTCGCCTATCTGCTCTACAGCGCCGGGCGCTGGCTGACCGTCGGCGACCTCCCCACCGCCACCGCGCACGCCGACTGGATCGTCGACCTCGAGCGCCGGCTCGGGATCGGCGTCGAGACCGCCGTCCAGGACGCGCTGACCGGCACGGTGGCGCTGTGGATCCTCAACCACCTCTACCTCGCCGCCCAGCTGATCGTCGTGCCGGGCGCGCTGGTCTGGCTCTACCGCCGCTCGCGCCCCGTCTACGAGCGGCTGCGCAACACGGTGCTGGCGACCTGGCTGCTCTCGATCCCCGTCTACGCCGTCTTCCCCGTCGCCCCGCCGCGGCTGGCCGGCACCGGGCTGGTCGACACGATCACCATGCAGACCGGCTTCGCGATGGACTCCAAGCTCACGACGATGTTCTACAACGAGCTCGCGGCCGTGCCGAGCCTGCACGTCGGCTTCGCCGTGGCCGTCGGGATCGCCGTCGCCGCGGTCGCGAGCCACTGGCTGGCCCGGACCGTCGCGCTGCTGTGGGGCCCGGTGATCGGGCTCGCCGTCGTGGCGACCGGCAACCACTTCGTGTTCGACATCGCCGCCGGGGTCGTGGCCAGCCTCGCCGGCTACGGGCTCGGGCTGGCCGTCGCCCGCGCCGTCGCCGCCCGCGAGCGCCGCCCGGCAACGACCGGCGCGCTGCCGGCCGAGCTCGCGCCGGCCGCGCGGCCGTGCTAGGTCGCCTCGCGTTCGAAGGTGCCGTCGATCGGCATCGCGGCGGAGAGCAGCGGTGACGGGGCTTCCGGGTCGTCCTGGTCGCAGACGAAGAGGAAGTCCACGACTCCCGTGTCGATCGTCGCGTGGACGCCCTCGACCTTGTAGCGCCGGTCGATCGTCCGCAGCCGTCGCACCTCCCCGTCGCGGTCCAGCGTGCCGACCACGGACCCGCGGATCCGGCCGCCCTCGCCCTCGGCCGAGGCGGTGAAGACCAGCACCTCGTCGGCGACCGGCGTGGCGTCGGAGAAGGTGAGCGGCACGCCCTCGAGCGAGCCCAGGTCGTAGGCGCGCAGCGCGGCGAGCTCGTGCGCGTCGATCCGGCCGTCGTCCTGCAGGGAGTCCATCACCGGCGCGAGCGCGAGCTCGGCGACGATGCCGGCCCGCTCGTCGCCGCCGCCGCCGCGCTGCAGCAGCCACAGCCGGTCGCCCATCACCGAGGCGCCCTCGACGTTGAGGTGCTCTATGTCCTGCGCCAAGCGCTCGTAGAGCGGGCCGAGGTCGATCCGGCGCGCCTCGCCGCGCAGCGCGCCGTCGGCTTCCAGCGCCCACACGAAGCCGCGGTCGCGGCCCTTGCCCGAGCCGGAGCCGAGCCCGAGCAGCGCGCCGTAGGGATGCCCGCCGAAGGGCGGCAGCACCGTGAGCGCCTCGAGATCGGGCTTCGCGTCGCCGCGCGCGTCGTGGTCGAGCGGGAGCTCGCCGGCCAGCGCGCGGCGCAGCGTGCCCGGCTCGCCCGCCACCGAGTGCCGGAAGACCGCGAGGTAGAGCTCGTCGTCGCCGATCACGTACGCGAAGTCGCCGCGCCGCACCACGCCGCTGGCAGAGGAGACGTGCGCCGGGCGGCCCTCGGCCGAGGGCTCGTCGAGCGTCAGCTCCCGCAGCTCGCGCAGCCGCAGCGGCGGAAGGTCCTCGGGCGTGGCCGAGCGCGGATCCGGAGGCACTACGACGGCCAGAGCGAGCGCTCGGGCTGGGCGCCGGGGCCGTGGCAGTCGCCCGCCCCGCAGTAGGGGCAGGTGGTGGTGCACGCGGCCCGCATCCAGCCGGGATCGCCGAGCGCCGGGTCGAAGTCGACGTCGGCGGACCCGTGGGTCCAGGCGCGGTAGCAGCGACCGCAGCGCGGACACTCGACGGTGATCTGCTCGCTGGAGTGGGAGGCGGCCATGCCGGAGAGCCCTTCTGGGAGGGAAGGTAGCGCACACGCGCCCGGACCCGGCCGATCCGTCCGGCGCCCCCGTCACGATGACCCTCGTGGCTGCCCTCACGGCTTGCCCGAGTTGTGGCTCCCGGCTCCTGCAGCCGATGCGCCAGCATCCGCGCAAGGGCGAGGAGGTGCTGGTCGACCTGCGCTGCCCCGAGTGCCACGTGCTGACCCAGAGCGCGTGCTCGCCCGCCGACGTGCAGGAGCTCGACCGCCTGCAGTCGGTCTGGCGGGAGGAGATCGTGCACGCCTATGAGCGCTCGGTCGCCGAGAGCATGGAAGCCCTCGCGGCCTGCTTCGGCCCGGCGCTGGCGCTCGACCTGGTCGGCGCCGACGACTTCGCGCCGCCGCGCAAGCTGCGTCGCGCGGCCTGACCGAGACGGCACCCTTCGCTAGGGTGCGCGCCGGCGACCACGGTCGGCTCGCCTCGTAACCCATGGCCGCGCGGGCACGGGAGCCCGCGCACGTCCGCCTCCGGGAGACCGTCGCGGTGCCGCCTGGTCCAGGCACTTGCGGTGGGAGAGGAGCAGCCGTGCAGCCCCGTGCCGCTTCGAAGTCCATCGTCCTGCCGCGCCCCGTCCGCCTCGCCGCGGCAGCGCTCGGCGCGGCCGCGCTGCTGGCCGCCGGCGCGAGCCCGGCGGCCGCCGCCCCCCAGGGCGACTGCGTCGCCGGCGCCGCCTGGCCCGCCGCGCGCGCCGACCTGAGCGCCGCCGCCGGCGCCCTGGCCAACGCGCACCGCGCCGGCGCCGGCCTCGCGCCGCTGGTGGTCTCCCCCACGCTCACCGCGGCGGCGGAGTGGAAGGCGCGCCACATGGCCGCGCTCGGTTACTTCGCGCACGAGGATCCCTCGCCGGTGGTGCGCGACAGCTCGGAGCGCGCGCAGGCGTGCGGCTACCCGACGGTCGTCGGCGAGAACATCGCGGCCGGGCAGACCACCGCCGCGGCGGTGATGGCGGCCTGGACCGGCTCCGCCGGCCACCGCGCCAACCTCGAGGAGCCCGGCTACCGGGCGATGGGGACCGGGACGGCCGCCGGCGGCGACGGCCGCCTGTACTGGGTGCAGATGTTCGGCTCCGTCGCCGACGCCGGCTCGGTGCCCACCGGTGCCGGCGGCGGAGCGCCCGCGCCCGGCGCGCCGCGGCCGGGCGGCGGCGACACCGTCGTCTCCCCCGCGCCCGCGCCGGCCGCCACCGGGCTCGTGCGGATCGCGGGCTGCCGCCGCGCCGGCGCCACGGTGCGCTGCACGCTGCGCCTCAGCCGCCGGCTGCGCAGCGGGCGCCTGCGGGCGCGGCTGCTGCGCGGCGGGCGGACCGTCGGGCGCGGCACGCTCGCCCCGCGCGGCCGGCGCTCCGTCACGCTGCGGCTGCGGGCGTCGCGCGGGTTGCGCGCCGGCGAGTACACGCTGGCGCTGCGCACGCGCGCCGGTGCGACCCGCGTCGGCGTCCAGGTGCGCTGACCGCCGGGTGCGTCGGCCGAGGCCTCAGCCGCCGGCGACGGCGGGCAGGATCGTCAGCTCGTCGCCGTCGGCGACGGCGGTGTCGAGCCCGTCGAGGAAGCGGATGTCCTCCCCGCGCAGGTAGACGTTCACGAAGCGCCGCAGCCCGCCGCCGTCGTCGGCGAGCCGCTGGCGCAGCTCGCCGTGCTCGGCGTAGAGCGCGTCGAGCACCTCGCCGACCGTCGCGCCCTGCGCCTGCGTCTCGACGGCCCCGCCCGCCGCGTCGCGCAGCTGGGTCGGCAGCTTGACGGTGACCGCCATCAGACCGCCGCTCCCGTCCGCGCCGCCATCACGGCCTCGAAGGAGGCGGTGGTCGGCTCGACGGCCGCGACCTCGAAGGTGCCGCGCATGGTGTCGATCGTCTTGAGGCCGTCGCCGGTGATGTAGACGACGACGCGCTCGCTCGGGTCGATGTCGCCGCGCTCGGCGAGCTTGGCCAGCACGGCGGTCGTCACGCCGCCGGCCGTCTCGGTGAAGATGCCGGTCGTCTCGGCCAGCAGGCGGATGCCGGCGCGGATCTCGTCGTCTGAGACGGCGTCGACGCCGCCGCCGCTGCGCTTGGCGAGCTCCACGGCGTAGGGCCCGTCCGCCGGGTCGCCGATCGCCAGCGACTTGGCGATCGTGTCTGGCTTGACCGGCCGGCAGACGTCGGTGCCGGCCGCCCACGCCTGCGCGACCGGCGAGCAGCCCTCGGCCTGCGCGCCGTTGAAGGCGGGCAGCTCGCCCTCGACGAGCCCGAGCTCGATCCAGTCCGCGAAGCCGCGCGCGACCTTGGTGAACATGGAACCGGAGGCGATCGGCGCGACCACGCGGTCGGGCAGCTCCCAGCCGAGCTGCTCGGCGGTCTCGAAGGCCAGCGTCTTTGACCCCTCGGAGTAGTACGGGCGGAAGTTGATGTTCACGAACGCCCACCCGTCGCGGTCTCCGGAGAGCTGCGTACAGAGGCGGTTGACGGCGTCGTAGTTGCCCTTCACGCCGACGACGGTCGCCCCGTAGGCGCCCGTGGCGAGGATCTTCTCCTCCTCGAGATCGGCCGGGATGAAGACGTAGGCGGGCACGCCCGCAGCCGCGGAGTGGGCCGCCACGGCGTTGGCGAGGTTGCCCGTGGAGGCGCACGCCAGCGTGTCGAAGCCCAGCTCGAGCGCCCGCGCGAGGCCGACCGAGACGACCCGGTCCTTGAAGGAGTGCGTCGGGTTGGCGGTCTCGTTCTTGACGTAGACCTCCCCGAGGCCGAGCCGCTCCGCGAGCCGGTCGGCGCGCACGAGCGGCGTCCAGCCCGTGGGCAGCGCGCTGCGCGCCGGGCCCTGAAGCGGGAGGAAGTCGGCGTAGCGCCACAGCGTGTGCGGGCCCGCCTGGATGCGCCGCCGCAGCTCGCCGGGATCGGACCGCGGCGGCGTGTAGGCCACCTCGAGCGGGCCGAAGCACCGCTCGCAGACGAACAGCGCCTCGAGGGGGTAGGTCGCTGAGCACTCCTTGCACTTCAGGGCATCTGCCGGCATGGGTCTGACGTTCCTCCGCCCGGTGGATGTGGCGGAGCAACCCAGAAGAAAGCCCGCGAACCACATCTCCCAGGCCATTGATCTGGAGCCTGATGGAATTGCCACCGTTTCCGCCGCGGACGACGGAATGGTTGGCGGGGCTTCACTGGGCCAATCCCTCCACCCCTCTGGATGCGTACTGCTATGTGCGCGACACCCTAGCGAAGGGCCCGGCGGGCCACAACCGCGCCCAGGGCTTTCAAAGCCGCCTCGCAGCCGCGTAGAATCGCCTGCACGATGCCCGCTCCCGACGAGCCGCGAAGTCGCGCCCATGCGCAACCTCCCGAGAACGCCGTTCTCCCGCCGCGGCCTGCGCGGGCGTTCGGGCACGCAGCAGCGCCCGCCTGAGCGCGAGGAGCCGCGCATCGAGATCGTCGAGGCGCCGGGGCTGCGCTGGATCAACGTCGAGCGCCCGCGGCCGCTGGAGACGGCCTGGCTGCAGGAGCGCTTCGAGTTCCATCCGCTCGACTACGAGGACGTCCTCTCGCGCAACCAGCGCCCGAAGGTCGACGAGTACGACGAGTACTTGTTCATCGTGCTGCACTTCCCGCGCTACGACAAGCGGGTCTCGCGCCTGAACGCCGCCGAGCTCGACCTGTTCGTCGGCCCCGACTACCTCGTCACCATGCCCAACGAGCCGCTGCAGCCGGTCGAGTACCTCTTCGAGCGCTGCCGGACCAACGAGGAGCTGCGCGAGAACCTCTTCTCCAAGGGCCCCGGGCTACCTGCTCTACAAGATCGTCGACGACTGCGTCGACGCGTCCTTCCCGATGCTGCGCAAGATGGGCAACAAGCTCGAGCGCATCGAGGAGGACATCTTCGAGGACGAGGGCTCAGAGGTCGTGCGCGACATCTCGAACGTCAAGCAGGAGATCATCAACTTCCGCACGATCGTCCGCCCGCAGCGCTCCGCCTTCCAAGACCTCGAGCGCACCAAGCAGCGCTACATCGCCGAAGACCTCGACATCTACTTCGACGACATCAACGACGCCTCCGAACGCGTGTGGGACATGCTGGAGAACTTCAAGGAGGTCGTCGAGGGCCTGGAGTCCACCAACGAGTCCCAGATCTCCCACCAGGCCAACGAGACCTTCCGGGTCCTGACCGCGTTCTCGGTCGTGATCCTGCCGCTGACGCTGGTCGCCTCGATCTGGGGGATGAACGTCAAGGTGCCCGGCGAGGGCGACGCGACGGCGTTCTGGCTGGTGATCGGGCTGATGGCCGTCGTGCTGGTGGGGATGCTGACCTTCTTCCGCCGGCGCGGCTGGCTGTGAGCCGCACGCTCGAGTTCGAGCGCCTCGCCGACGCCGGGGCGCTCGCCGGCGACGCGCGCGCCAAGAAGATCCTGGTCATCGTCAACCCGCACGCCACGACGATGTCCGCGCGCCTGCGCCAGCTCGTCCTCTACGCCCTGCAGGGACGCTACGACGTCCACGCCGTCGACACCGAGCGCCGCGCGCACGCGATCGAGCTCTGCCGCGAGGCGGCCGCCGAGGGCTATGACCTGGTGGTCGCCTTCGGCGGCGATGGCACGGTCAACGAGGCGGCCAACGGGCTCGCGGGATCCGAGACGCCGCTGGCGGTCATCCCCGGCGGCGCGACCAACGTCTACTGCCGCATGCTCGGCGTCCCCCACGACGTCGTGGACGCCACCGAGCACCTGCTCGCGCTGGCCGACCGCTGGGCGCCGCGGCGGGTCGATCTCCCGCGCGTGAACGAGCGCTGGTTCACCTTCGCCGGCGGCGTGGGGCTCGACGCCAGCGTCGTCGAGCAGGTCGACAGCCACCCGGCCCGCAAGGCGCGGCTCGGCCCGTGGTACTACGGCGAGTCGGCGGTGCGGACCTTCCTGCGCCACTACGTCGTCGATCCCCCGCGCCTGGAGGTCGACCTCGACGGGCGCACCGAGCACGGCGTCAGCGTCTTCGTCCAGAACGGGCGCCCCTACACCTACTTCAAGGACCGCCCGATCGACCTCGTCGAGGACGTCGCCCTCGACTCGGGCGACCTCGGCGTCGCGGTGCTCACGCGCGCCAACGCGCTCGACGTGCCGACCGTCACCTGGCGGGCGCTGTCCAAGCGCGCGCCGATCGCCGGGCATCGCCGCGTGGTGGTCCGCAGCGGCGTCGACCACCTCGAGGTCCGCTCGGTCGGCGGCGATCCCGTCCCCGTCCAGGTCGACGGCGACTACCTGGGCCTCGAGACCGAGGCGCGCTTCACGCTGACCCGCGGCGGGCTGTGGGTGCTCGCCTGAGCGCCGGGCTCAGGCGGCGGTGGGCGTGACCCGGTAGGCGTCGAAGACGGCGTCGATCGACCGCAGGCGGGTGATCGCGGCCTTGAGCGTCGCGGTGTCGCCCACCTCGATCACGAAGCGGTTCTTGACCATCGGATGGCTGACGATGCAGCGCGCCTCGAGGATGTTGATCCCGGCCTCCGCGAACGTGCGCGAGAGGTCCTCGAGCAGCCGGTGGCGATCCCAGCCGTCGACCTGGATCTCCACCTTGAAGGAGGTCTCGTTGTCGCCGTCCCACTGGACCGGCACGAAGCGCTCCGGGTCCTTGCGCAGGGCGACCACGTTCGGGCAGTCCTCGCGGTGGATCGTGATCCCGCGCCCGAGCGAGACGTAGCCGAGGATCGGGTCGCCCGACACCGGCCGGCAGCACTTGGCCAGGCGCAGGGGAACGTCCTCGACGCCCTCGACGCGGATCCCGTAGCGGGTGGAGGAGGACTCGGGCCGGCGCGGGACGCGCTTGGTCTCGAGCAGGTCCTCCACGGCCGTCGGCTCCTCGACCGCCGAGTCGCCCGCCTTCAGGCGGGCGAGCACCTTGTTGACGACGACCTTCGGCGAGATCTTGGCCCCGCCGAGGGCGATGTAGAAGTCCTCGGCCTTGCGGAAGCCCATCTCGCGGATCACGTCGGCCAGCAGCGCCGAGCCCGTCAGCTTCTGGGAGGGCAGCCCCGCCTTGTTGAGGTGCTCCTGGAGCAGCTGGCGGCCGACGTGCTCTGAGTCCTCGCGCGACTCGGCCTTGAACCACGCCTTGATCTTGTTGCGCGCCCGCGTCGTCTTGACCACGGCCAGCCAGTCGCGCGACGGGCCGCGCTCGCGCTTGGCGGTCAGCACCTCGACGATGTCGCCGGACTTCAGCTCGTAGTGCAGCGGGACGATCTTGCCGTTGACCTTCGCCCCGACGCAGCGGTGACCGACGTCGGTGTGGATCTCGTAGGCGAAGTCCAGCGGCGTGGCGCCGCCCGAGAGCGACTTGACCTCGCCCTTCGGGGTGAAGACGAAGACCTCGTCCTCGACCAGCTCGTCGCGCAGCGAGTCGGTGAACTCGCGCGGGTCGTTGTCCTCCTGCTGCCAGTCGAGCAGGCCCTTGAGCCAGTTGAGCTTGGCGTCGGTGGCGTCGCGGCCGCCCTGGCGGGCGTTCTCCTTGTAGCGCCAGTGCGCGGCCACCCCGTACTCCGCCGTCTCGTGCATGTCCGCGGTGCGGATCTGGATCTCCAGCGGCCGCCCCTCGGGCCCGATCACGGTCGTGTGCAGCGCCTGGTACATGTTGAACTTCGGCATCGCCACCATGTCCTTGAAGCGCCCGGGCAGGGGCTTCCAGAGCGAGTGGATGACGCCGACGGCGCCGTAGCAGTCCTTGACGGAGTCGACGATGACGCGCATGGCCGTGAGGTCGTAGATCTCGTTGAACTCGCGGCCCTTCTTGGTCATCTTCGTGTAGATCGAGTAGAAGTGCTTGGCGCGGCCGGAGATCTCGGCCGCGATGCCCAGCGCCTCGAGCTCCTTGGTCAGGTAGCCGCCGGCCTTGGCCACGTAGCGCTCGCGCTCCTCGCGCTGCTGGCTGACCAGGCCCTTGATGTCCTGGTACTTGCGCGGGTGAAGCGTCGCGAAGGCGAGGTCCTCGAGCTCCCACTTGATGGCGTGGATGCCGAGCCGGTGCGCCAGCGGCGCGTAGATCTCCAGCGTCTCCTTGGCCTTGTCGATCTGCTTCTGCTTGGGCATCGCGCCCAGCGTGCGCATGTTGTGCAGGCGGTCGGCGAGCTTGATGAGGATGACCCGGATGTCCGTGGCCATCGCCACCATCATCTTGCGGTAGTTCTCGGCCTGCGCCTCGTCGCGCGACTGGAAGGTGATCCCGGTGAGCTTGGTGACACCGTCGACGAGCCCGGCGACCTCCTCCCCGAACGCCCCGGCCACCTCCTCCAGCGAGGCGCTCGTGTCCTCCACGGTGTCGTGCAGCAGCGCGGCGCACAGCGTCGCCGTGTCGAGCCGCATGCCGGCGCAGATCTTCGCCACGCCCACCGGGTGGGTGACGAACTCCTCGCCGGACTCGCGGCGCTGGTCGGCGTGGTGCTCGCACGCGAAGAGGAAGGCGCGGACGACCGCCTCGCGGTCGATCGGCTCGGCGACCTCGTCGGCGTGCTCCTCGACGATCGCGAACAGGTCGGCCATCAGGCCCTGCTCGAACTCCGTCAGCTCGCTGTCGGCGCGGCTGCCGAGCGCCTGCTCGTGCGTTTGCGGCGCGCCGTCGATGCGCGGGCGCCCGGGCGTGGCGACGCTCGCCCCGCCCGCCGGTGCTCCGCCGGCCACGGGCGGCTGGGGCTCGCGGTCGGCGGTCAGGCCGCCGCGCTGGCTGTCGGGCTCGTCAGGTATGTCAGGCCGTCCTCGAGGCGGTGCTGGTAGGCCCGGAAGGCGGCGGAGCGCTCGAGCGCGGTACGCGCGGGCGCCTCGGTCACCGTCAGGGCCGGCCCCTCGCGCTCGAGGACCACGAGGCCAAGCTCTGAGAGGACCCGCACCAGGCGGCCGGCGAGCGCCGCCGACCGGGGTTGCGGGCCGACTCCCCTGAGCCGTGCTTCGAGAGCCTCCCCGCCGATACCGCGCTCAGACCGCAGGTCGCGGTAGAGCTCGGCGAGCGGGGCGCGCAGGGCGTAGTCCCATTGAAGTATTCGTCGGGCAAAGCCTAGCTCAGGCGCGCCCCAGGCCAGGTGGATCCAGCCCAGCCCCGGCAGGCCCTCCAGGAGCCGGCGCCGATCCGCGTGCGCCGGGGGGTCGAGCGCGACCACGTGGCCGTAGGGCGCGGCCAGTCCGGGGGCGTCCTCCAGGGCGGCCCAGGAGCAGACGGCGAAGCCGCCGAGCCGGGGCTGCAGCGTGCGGGCGCGGTAGGGCGCGTGGGCGGTGACGACGAGCACCCGATCGGTGGTGTGCACGAGGTCTGCGAGCAGCCCGCCGACGCCGTGGTCGCGGCCGTCGCGGAGCCGGCGGGCGGGCGGCGAGGCCGGCCCGGCGCGCGCCACGACGGCCGGCCCGGTGACCGGATCCGCTCCCGCGTCCGCGAGCGCGGAGAAGAGCGTCGGCTGGGCGCCGGAGGCGAGCACGGCGGCCGCTGCCGCCGCGGGCGACGAGGGCGCGGCCGGCGCCGGCGCCGGCGGGACGAGCGTGCGGTCGAGCTCGGCGAGCAGGCCCGCCGCGAAGCTCGCCGGCTCGCCGATCACCTCGACCGGGGCGGGCGTGCACGGCCGGACGCAGCGCAGGACGAGGCGCGGCTCGACCGCGCCGTTGTAGCGGTTGGCCTCCAGGCGCACGGCCGCGTCGACCGGCTCGTCCTCGGCGGCGGGCAGGCGGCTGCCGGCGCCGAAGGCGACGCAGCGCGACCGCGCCCCGCCGGCCGCGAGCGCGAAGCTCACGTGGCGCCCCTCCCCCATCGGGCGCGGATCCGCGAGCCGCGCGGCGGGCACCAGCAGCGCCGGCTCGGGGTTGCCGGCGCCGAACGGCGCGAGGCGCTCGAGCTCCTCGGCCAGCCCGAGTCCGAGCGCGTCACCCGCCACGACGGCGTCGACGCGCTGGGTCGGCACGAGGTCGGCGGGCCTGAGCACCGCGGCGGCGTGTGCGGCAAAGGCCGTGCGGAAGGCGTCGACGCGGTCGCGGGCGATCGTCAGCCCCGCGGCGGCGCGGTGGCCGCCGTGGCGCAGCAGCTCGCCGGCGCCGGCCTCGAGCCCTGCGAGCAGGTCGAAGGCGGGGATCGAGCGGCCCGAGCCCGTCCCCTGCTCGCCGTCGAGCGCGATCAGCACCGCCGGGCGGTGATGGCGCTCGGCGATGCGGGCGGCGACGATCCCGATCACCCCCGGGTGCCAGCCCTCGGAGGCGAGCACGTAGGCGGCCGCTCCCGGCGGCGCCTCGGCCACCAGCGCCTCGGCCTCGAAGCGGATGCGGGTCTCGACGTCGCGGCGCTCGGCGTTGACCGCGTCGAGCTCGAGCGCGACGGCGCGGGCGCGCGCCGGGTCGTCGGTCAGCAGCAGCTCGAGCCCCGCGTCGGCGCGCTGGAGGCGCCCGGCGGCGTTCAGCCGCGGGCCGAGCCGGAAGCCGAGCGCGCTCGCGTCCAGCGCGCCGGGGTCCACGCGCGCGATCTCCATCAGCGCCTGCAGCCCCGGCTTGCGGGTGCGCGCGAGCGCCCGCAGGCCCGCGCGCACGAGCCGGCGGTTCTCCCCGCGCAGCGGCACGACGTCGCACACCGTCGCGATCGCCACCAGGTCGAGGTCCTCGTCGGCCGCGGCGACGTCCAGGCCGGCGGCCTCGAGCAGCGCGCGCGCGAGCTGGTAGGTCACCGCGGTCGCGCACAGCTCCGGGCACGGGTAGCCGCCGAGCGCCGGGTGGACGATCGGCGCGTCGGGCAGGCGGCCGTCCGCGCGCGGCGCGTGGTGGTCGGTGACGACGACGTCGAGACCGGCGGCGCGGGCGGCGGCGACCTCGTCGACCGCGGTGATCGCGCAGTCGGCGGTGATCAGCAGCCGCGTGCCCTGGGCGGCGAGCCGCTCGACCGTCGCCCGCGCGAGCCCGTAGCCGTCCTCGAGCCGGCTCGGGAGGTACCAGCCGACGTCGGCGCCGAGCGTGCGCAGCGCGCGGACCAGCACGGCGGTCGAGCACACGCCGTCGGCGTCGTAGTCGCCGTGGACGGTGATGCGCGCGCCGGCCTCGACGTGCCCGAGGACGCGCGCGGCCGCCTCGCGCAGGCCGCCGAAGGCGTCGAGCGGATGCTCCTCCCCGGCCGCGAGGAACGCGCGCGCCGCCCGCGGCTCGGCGAAGCCGCGGCGGACGAGCACCTGGGCGACCACGGCCGAGACGTCCAGCGCGTCCTCCAGCCGCTCGGCGGCGGCGAAGTCGTAGGGGGCGAGCGCGAGCTGGGCGTCGGGGCGCGACACCCGGCTGAATCTACGGCCGGCCTCCGACGGAACCGGCCATGCGGGTTCGATGCGCGACGCGCTCAGCCGCAGAGCCGCTCGGCGACGGCCACCAGGGCGCGGGCGAGGGTCTCGATGGACGAGAGGCTGACCCACTCCTCCGCCGCGTGCGCGCCGTCGCCGGCCGGGCCGAACATCACCGTCGGGATGCCGGCGGCGGCGATGAAGGCGGCGTCCGCCCAGTAGCTCGCGCCGGCGATCGCGGGCGGCGTGCCGAGCACGCCCTCCGCCGCGGCGCGGACGGTCTCGACGACCTCGGCGCGCTCGTCGACCTCGAACGGGTCGCGCACCAGCAGGGTGCGCTGGCCGGCCTGCAGCTCCGGGTCGGCGGCGCGGCAGCCGGCCAGCAGCCCGGCGAGCTCGGCCTCGACGTCGCCCGCGCGCTCACCGGGCAGCGTGCGGCGCTCGAGCCCGATCACGCAGCGGGCGGGATAGCTCGAGAGCTCCTCGCCGCCGTGGATCACCGAGGCGTGCACGGAGCCGCGCCCCAGCAGGCGGTGCTCGCGCCCCTCGAGCGCGGCGTCGAGCTCGCCCAGCGCGATCAGGATCGGGCCGGCCTTCACGATCGCGTCCACGCCGAGGTGCGGGCGCGAGCCGTGCGCGGCGCGGCCGGTGACCTCGATCTCCGCCCACACGAAGCCCCGGTGGGCGATCACGAGCTCGAGCTCGGTCGGCTCCGTGACGATCGCCGCGTCGGCCCGGACCGTCGCGAGCACCTCCTGGACGCCGAGGCTGGCGTGCTCCTCGTCGGCCACCGCCGCGACGACGACGTCGCCGGCGAGGTCGCGCGACGCGGCCTCGCGGCACGCGAGCAGGGCCGCCGCCAGGCCGGCCTTCATGTCGTACGCGCCGCGGCCGTAGAGCCGGTCGCCGTCCACGCGCGGGCGCGGATCGGCCATGCCCTCGGTGGTCACGGTGTCGGTGTGCCCGCACAACAGCAGCGAGCGCCCGCCGCCGGCCCCGCGGGCACGGGCCACGACGCTCGGGCGCCCGGCGGTGCCCTCCAGCACCTCGACCTCGAGCCCGGCGTCCCGCGCCCAGGCGGCCACGAAGCGCGCGATCTCGCCCTCACCCGCGCCGCCGGGGACGAGCGACGGGTTGACGGAGTCGATGGCGACCAGCGCGGCGAGGAGGTCGGGGAGCTCGTCCGGCACGCCGCCATGCTGGCCGGACTCCGCCTTGAGTTCAAGCGGCGTTCAGCGGCCGGCCACAGCGTCGCTCCGCCGGATCTCGCCCCCGCGTGAGCGCGGCGGCCGGATGGCCGCCGTCCCCAGCAGGAGCAGCAGCGCCGCGCTGGGGACGACGAGGAGGATCATCGCCTCACCGACGCCGAGCGCCGCCGTGCCGGCGAGCGCGCCCATGGCGAGGGGCGTCGGCAGGCCGGCGAGCCGGTTGCCGACGAACATGGCGGTGAAGGCCGGCCCCGGCGTGCGGCCGGCCGCGGCGGTCAGCAGCGGCGAGACCACCGAGATGCCGAGCCCCGCGAGCAGGAACCCGGTCAGGACGATCGCGGTGCCGGGCAGCGCCGCGGCGAGCACGAGGCCGGTCGCCGAGACGCCGACGGCGCCGCGCAGCAGGCGCGGTTCGCCGAGGCGAGCGGTCGCACGGTCGCCGGCGAGCCGGCCGCACGTCATCCCGACCGTGAAGGCGACGAAGGCGAGCGCCGCCTGCGTCTGTGTGCCGCCCAGGTCGTCGGTGACCCTGAACGTCGCCCACTCGCCCGGCACGACGTCCAGCGGGACGGCCAGCGCGCTGGCCAGGCCGAGTACGGCGACGAGGATCCTGGGGCTCGGGAGCGCCGGCGAGCGCGCCTGGCCGCCGGCCGGAGGCTCGTCCGCCGGGAGGAGGCCCGGGCTGACGAAGACCAGGGCCGCGGCGAGCACCGCGGCGAGCGCCAGCAGGTGGACGGAGACGTCGAAGCCGGCGGCCACGATCGCCGTCGCCGCCACGGCGCCGCCGACGGTGCCGAGGCTGTAGAGCCCCGACAGGCGGCTCATGGCGGGATAGTGCCGGCGCGAGCTGAAGCTGGCGGACTGCAGCGGCGACGTGCCGCGCCGCCTGCTCGGCGCCGCCCTCGTCGTCGGCGGATCCTCGAGGTCGCGGACGAGCTCGGGTAGGCCAGCGCCCGCCCGGACGCGTCGCGCAAACCTCCGGTCCAGTGACGTGGTCGGGGTGGCGAGCGGGGCTCAGCGCCAGGGCGCGCGGCGGCGGGCGGGGTACTCGATCCCCTCGCTCGCGAGCCGCTCGGCGGTGGCGCGCTTGACGCCGCCGGGGGGCGGGCCGCCCACGGCCGCCGCGGCCACCGCCCGGCGGGCCGGCTCGAGCTCGGCCTGTGCCCGCGCCGCGCCGGCCTGGTCGCCGGCGGCCCAGGCATCGCGCAGGGCGGAAAAGCCCGCGGGCGCGAGGTTGGCGAGGCCGGTCATCGACCCCGCCGAGCCGCCCCCGAGCGCCTCGACGACCTGGTCGTCGGTGCCGGTCATCAGCCGAAAGCCCTCGGCGCCGGCCGTCGCCGCCTGGTAGGCGCGGTGCAGCTCCAGCGATCCGCTGGAGTCCTTCAGGCCCGCGAGCCCGGCCGCCGCGAGCCGCCCCACCACGTCCGGCGCCAGCTCGTTGTGCGCCGCCCGCGGGATCGTGTAGGCGAAGACCGGCACGCCGCCGGCCGCCCCCAGCAGCGCTTGGTAGTGGCGCTCGAGGTCGTCGTCGCCGGCGGCGAAGTAGTACGGCGTCACGGCGGCGATCGCGTGCACGCCGAGCTCGATCACCCGGCGCGCCAGCCGCAGCGTGTGGCGGGTGCTCGGGCGCCCGACGTGCGCGACGACCTCGGCCCGTCCGGCCGCCGCCTCCAGCGCGACCTCGCATACCCGCGCGACCTCGTCGTCGTCGAGCAGCGCGCCCTCGCCGGTGGTGCCGCAGGCCAGCACGCCGTCGAGGCCCCCGTCGAGCAGCCAGCGCAGGTGCGCGGCGAGCGGCTCGGGGTCCACCTCGCCCGCGGCGTCGAACGGCGTGAGGACGGCGGCGAGCATCGGCGGGCCCAGCGCCGCGCCGGCGCGCCGCTCCGAGGCGGCCGACTCAGTGGGCCGCGCGCTCACGCCGCTGCCCCTCGAAGTAGACGACCGCCATCCCGAGCAGCGCGCCCGGGACCGCCTGCAGGCCCGTCAGCAGGGTCGTGTCGTCCTGCCCGGGCACCGACCCGAGGTTGACGATCAGCGCGAAGACGACCGAGCCGATCAGCGCGCCGACGAAGGCGCCGACGATCCCGCCCCAGAAGTGGTCGGGGAGGAAGACGGAGAAGTGCCAGAGCGCCAGCCCGACCATGATCCACACGAGCATCGCCATCAGCGCGGCCGCCCGTGACGCTTGTTGCGCGGCTTCCTGGGCTTGGGGTCGCCGCCGGGCGGCTCTGGAGCGCCGCCGCCGGTCCCCTGGCTCGGATCGCCGGCGCCGTTGCCACCCGTCCGGCCGCGGGCGCGCCGCCCGCCGGCCGGCCGCGGGGTCCGGGCGACCGCCGGCTCCGCCCGTTGCGGCTGCGCCTCCTCCTCGACGCCGAGGTTGCGCACCATGTCGTCGAACTCCTCGCCCGAGACGCCCTGCGCGGGATCGGTCGGCGCGGTGGCTGAGCGGCGCCGGCCCGGGCGCTCCTTGGGCGCGACGTCGACGGGCGCCCCCGCGGTCGCGACGGCGTAGGCGGGCACGGTGCCCCCGAAGGCGTCGCGGACCCGCCGCAGCCGCGTCTCGTAGACGGGGTCGCGCTCCTTCCAGGAGGACAGGATCGGCATCGCGATGAAGATCGAGGAGTACGCGCCGGAGGCGATGCCGACCAGCAGCGCGAAGGCGAAGTCGCGCAGCGTCTCGCCGCCGAAGAGCATCAGCGCCAGCACCGGCAGCAGCGTGCAGAAGCTCGTGACCAGCGACCGGACGATGACCTCCGACAGCGACCGGTTGGTGATCTGGGAGAACGTCGCGCTCGGCATCCGCGGCACGTTCTCGCGCACGCGGTCGAGCACGATGATCGTGTCGTAGAGCGAGTAGCCCAGGATGGTCAGCAACGCCGCCACCGTCGCCGTCGTCACCTCCCGGCCGGTGAGCGCGTAGACGCCCGAGACGATCAGGATGTCGTGCATCAGGGCGATCAGCACCGGCACGGCGAACTTCCACTCGAAGCGCAGCGCGATGTAGAGCGAGATGATGCTCAGCGAGGCGATGATCGCGATCAGCGCCGAGCGGGCGACCGTCTCCCCGAAGGTCGGGCCGATCGAGGTCACCTCGGGGTCCTGGGCGAGCCCGAAGCGCTCGTCCAGCGTGCGGTTGACGGTGTCGACCTCCGGCGGCTCCAGGGTCGGCGTGGAGACCTGCACGACGTTGCGCCCCAGCTCGGGGTTGTCGATCGTCTGGATCTTCGCGTCGGCGTAGCCGTCGGCCGTGAGCGCGCCGCGGACGTCGTCGACCGTCGCTGTCCGCTCCAGCGAGGCGATGATGCGGGTGCCCGACTCGAAGTCGATGCCGAAGTTGATCCCCCTGCCGGCGATCGCCAGCGCCCCGATCAGCAGGATGATGCCGGAAGCCGAGAAGAACCACTTCGAGGCGCCCATGTAGTCGTAGCGGAACTTCGCCCGCTGCTCGCCGGCGCCCAGCGCCGAGCGGCTGCGCAGCAGCCGTGTCCCGCGGAGCAGGTAGAGGATCGCCTGCGTGGCCAGCACCGCGGTGAACAGCGAGACGATCACGCCCAGGCCGAGCATCAGCGCGAACCCCTTGACCCCCGCGGTGGCGAGGATGAAGAGGACGAAGGCGACCAGCAGCGTGACGATGTTCGCGTCGACGATCGCCGTGATGCCCTTGCGGTAGCCGGCCTGGATCGCCGCCCCGGTGGATCTCCCGGCGCGCACCTCCTCCTTGATGCGCTCGAAGATGACGATGTTCGCGTCGGCCGCGACGCCGATGGTCAGCACGAGACCCGCGATGCCCGGCAGCGTCATCGTGACCGGGATGACCTTGACCAGCGCGAGCAGGTAGATGCCGTAGATCACCAGCGTGAGGCTGGCGATCGCGCCCAGCGCGCGGTAGTAGCCGATGAGGAAGAGCGCGACGATGGCGAAGCCCGCCAGGCCGGCGATCAGGCCCTGGTCGAGCGCCTGGCGGCCGAGCGTCGCCGACACCTGCGAGCGCGAGATCAGGTCGAGCTTGAGCGGCAGGGCGCCGATCTGGAGCACTGTGGCGAGGTCCTGGGCGGTCTGGGGCGTGAAGCTGCCCGAGATCTGCGCGCCGGTGGAGCCGTCGATGCCGTCGGGGTTCTCGCGGTAGTTGATGATCGGCGCGGAGACCAGCTCGTTGTCGAGCACGATCGCGAAGCGCTGGGAGCCCGTGTCCGGCGTGGTGCCCGGGAGCGCGTTGTCGGCCCCGCGCTGGGCGATCTCGCGCGTGATCTCCTGGAAGGAGCGGCGACCATCGTCGCTGAACTCGAAGGTGACGATCGGCTGGTTGCCGGCCGACTCGTCGAAGCTCTGCTCGGGGTTGCGGATGTCGGTGCCCGAGAGCGCCGGGTTGTCGCGGATGATCCACCAGCGGTCCGGCTCGGGCGCGTTGGGGCCGGCCGCCTCGTCGCGCACGACGAGGATGCCCTCGGGCACCTTGAGCACGCGGGCGCGGCTGCGCTGCTCGGCGGTCAGGTCCTCGAGCGCCGCGGCGCGCGACTCCGCCGGCAGGCCGTCGTTGAACGCCCGCCGGGAGATGCGGTCGAAGGCGTAGAAGCGCGGGTCGGCGGACTCGACGTTGTTGCGATCGCGCTGCGGCGGGCACTCCGACGCCCGCTGGACCGCGTTGAAGAGCCCGGTGACCGGCTGCTGGCCGCCGTTGGGCTGCGTGTCGTTGGGGCGGCAGTCCGCGTCGAGGACGTTGGCTTCCCAGTCGTAGAAGAACAGCTGCGCGGTGCTGCCGACCTGCGCGGCGGCGCGCTCGGCGTCATCGACGCCCGGCAGGTTGACCTCGAGCTGGTCCGCGCCGACCTGCTGGAGCTCGGGCTCGGCGACGCCGAAGGCGTCCACGCGCTCGCGCATGATGTCCAGCGCCCGCTGCACCGCCTCGGCCGTGACCGTCGGCTGCTGCGGGGTCGGCTGGGCCTGGTAGACGAGCTGGACGCCGCCCTGCAGATCGAGGCCCAGCTTGGTCGGCTTGGTGACGATCACGAACACCGACGCGACCAGCAGGCCCAGGACGACCACCAGGATGGCGAGGTTGCGGGCGCGGTCTGACACGAAGTGCTAGATGATTGGTTCCGCGGCCGCACGGCCGGCTGGTGGATGGCCCGTGGATGCTGGACGGTGCCCGCCCGAGGGGACAGTGGTGGTGCCACGGGCCCTCTGGGCGGGGGCCGACCAGCGCCGCGGGACGCCGCCAGACGGTCGTGGGGTCGTGGAACCACTCATCTCGAAGAAGCCTACTTCGCGGGGGTCAAGACGAGGAGAAGACCGCCGTCGTCGTCGTAGGCCGGGAAGAGGTCGGCCACGGCGCGCGCGGGCAGGTCACCCTCGGCGTTGACCGTCACGGGCTTGCCGAGCTGGCGGACGCCCCACTCGAGCACCGTGCCGACGAGGTCGGCACCGCCCTCGAAGTCGAGGCCCAGCACCTCGCGCACGGGGCGGCCGATGACCTTCTCGTCCGAGAGGCCGGTCAGCTCGCGCGAGCCGCGCCCACAGCCGATGATGCGCGCCTGGCCGTCGCAGACGAAGAACGCGGCGTTCGGCGCCGGGTAGTAGTCGTCGAGCAACTCGAAGAGGAACGCGAAGCCGCAGTTCGAGCAGCCCTTCGGCTGGTTGCGGAAGCCGGCCGTGCGCTCGGTCTCACTCGAGCGCTTGCCGCAGTTGGGGCAGATGTAGAGGTGCGCCATCGGATCAGCGGAGAGGGTAGAGACAGCGGCTAAGCCCGGCTAAACCGGTCACGCCTCAGAACAGGCTCGAGGGCGAGGCCGGCGGCTCGAGCCCGAGGTGCGCGAAGGCCCGCGCCGTCGCGCAGCGCCCGCGCGGCGTGCGCTGCAGCAGCCCGCGCTGGAGCAGGTAGGGCTCGTAGACGTCCTCGATCGTGTCGGCCTCCTCCCCCACCGCCACCGCCAGCGTCGACAGGCCGACCGGCCCGCCGCCGAACTGCCGGCAGATGACCGCGAGGATCTCGCGGTCCAGGCGGTCGAGCCCCTCGTGGTCGACCTCGAGCAGGTCCAGCGCGGCGTCGGCGGTCGCGGCGTCGATCGCGCCGCCGGCGTGGACCTCGGCGAAGTCGCGCACCCGCTTGAGCAGCCGGTTGGCCACGCGCGGGGTGCCGCGCGCGCGCCGGGCTATCGCCGCCGCGCCCTCCGGGGCGATCTCGACGCCGAGCACCTGGGCCGAGCGGGTGACGATGCGCCCGAGGTCCTCCGGCGCGTAGTGGTCGAGCCGGTGCTGGATGCCGAAGCGGTCGCGCAGCGGCGTGGTCAGCAGGCCCGCGCGGGTGGTCGCGCCGACCAGCGTGAAGGGCGGCAGCTCGAGCGTCACCACCCGCGCGCCGGCCCCCGCCCCGACGGTGATCGGCAGCCGGCGGTCCTCCATGGCGGGATAGAAGGTCTCCTCCACCGCCCGCGGCAGGCGGTGGATCTCGTCCACGAAGAACACCGAGCGCGGCTCGAGCGCCGTCAGGAAGGAGGCGATGTCGGCCTTGCGCTCGAGCGCCGGGCCGGCCGTCTGGACGAAGCCGACCCCGAGCTCTGAGGCGAGGATCTGGGCCAGCGAGGTCTTGCCAAGGCCCGGCGGGCCGGCGAGCAGGACGTGGTCGAGCGCCTCCCCGCGCCCGGCGGCCGCGCGCAGCGAGACGCCGAGCTGGGCCTTCAGCGTCTCCTGGCCGATGAAGTCCTCGAGCCGGCGCGGGCGCAGCGTGAGGTCGGCGTCGTCCTCGGGCAGCGCGTGGGCGGCCGGCAGGCGCTCGATCCCAGGCGTGCGGATGGGCTCCATCAGCGACGGGCCTCGCGCAGCGCGTGGGCGATCAGGTCCTCGGGGCTGTCGCCGGGGGCGCCGTCGAGCAGCGTGTCGGCCTCGGCGGGACTGAAGCCGAGCCCGACGAGGCCGTCGCGCGCCAGCAGGCGCGGGTCGTCCCCGCGCGAGACGACGATCGGCGACTCGGGCGCGGCGGCGCCCACCTTCTCGCGCAGCTCGACCACCACGCGCTCGGCGGTGCGCTTGCCGATGCCGGGCACCGCCTGCAGCCGCGCCGTGTCTCCCGCCGCCACCGCGGCGAGGATCTCGCGCGGCGGCCCGCCCGAGAGCACCGCCAGCGCCATCTTCGGCCCGACCGACTGGACCCCGATCAACAGCAGGAAGAGATCGCGCTCGTCTTCGGTGGCGAAGCCGTAGAGCAGCAGCGCGTCGTCACGCACGATCAGGTGCGTGTGCAGGCTCGAGGGCTTGCCGGCGGCGGGAACGTGGCGCAGCGTCTCCGCCGAGACTGCCAGCCGGTAGCCGACACCGCCGCAGCTGATGACCACGTGGTCGGCGCGCCGGACGGCGACCTCGCCGGTGAGCAGCGCGATCACGCGCGCGCGCTCCCCGCCAGCGCCGCCGACAGCGGCGCGGCGTTGGCGTGGCAGATCGCGACTGCCAGCGCGTCGGCGGCGTGGTCGGGCCGCGGCAGCTCGACGAGGCCGAGCAGCGCCTGCACCATCCGCTGGACCTGGTCCTTCTCCGCCCGCCCGGAGCCGCACACGGCGCCCTTGACCTGCTGAGGGGTGTAGGCGGCGCACGGGATCCCCCGCTGCCCCGCGGCGAGGTAGACCACGCCCCGCGCCTGGCCGACCGCGAAGGCCGAGTGGGCGTTGGCCCCGAAGTAGAGGTCCTCGACGGCGACGGCCTCGGGGGCGTGCTCGTCCAGCAGCGCGCCGACCTGCTCGTGGATGGCCACCAGCCGCGCCTCGGCCGCCACGCCGGCGGCGGTCCGCACGACGCCGCCGTCGAGCGCCACCAGGCGCCCGGCCCGCTGGGCCACCACGCCGTAGCCGGTGTTGGCCACCCCTGGGTCGATGCCGAGGACGATCACGCGCACGCGAGGGATTCTGCGCGCGCGGCCGGACGCCTCCACGCGGAGCGGGAAGGACGTCCGGCCGGCCGCGCCTCAGCAGCCGTAGAAGTCGTGCGGCTCGGAATCCTGCTCCGGGTCGACGGCCTCCTCGTAGGCGATCGCGTCGAACCCGTCGAAGCGTGAGAGCCGGTCGGCGGCGCGCTCGAAGAAGTCGACCATGCTGGGATCGTCGGAGTCCTGCAGGTCGATCGGCTCCTGGGCCGTGCCGATGACCTCCAGCGCGGTCTCGAGCGAATTCAGCTTGACCGGCCTGCCCTCGCTGCTGGGGCAGATCGGTCCGCTGTAGGTCCCGACCGAGCCCGGGGTGCCCCACGGCAGCCCGAAGAGGTGACGGGTGATGTCCGGGGTGGTCAGCACCTGGAAGGCCTGCTCCCAGCCGAACTCGTTGGTCTCCATGCGGTCCAGGCTGATGAGCCCGCTGCTCACCAGATCCGCGCGGTTGCGCGGCATCACGCTCGACTCGGTCTCGCTCGTGGAGACGACGCCATTGACATCCATCGACAGCTCGAGCTTATCGGCGAAGAAGTCGGCGAAGCCCTCATTGAAGGCCGTGCATGGGTTCTCCTCGAAGTCGTGGGTGTCCTGGTCGGCGATCACGGCCGAGGTCAGGCAGCCCTCGCCGATCTCGCGTGGATAGGCCCACGCGTGCCCGAGCTCGTGCAGCATCGTGTCCAGGCTCGTGCTGTTGGCCGGCTCGATGTGGTTCTCGTGGAGGATCGGGTCCGACCACGAGCCGTTCGGGGCCAACGTGGCCGGGTTGTGCACCGTGACGTCGTTGAGCGCCGGGTAGCCGAGGTCGTCGAGGTGGTCGAGGGCCCGCTGGTGAACGATCCAGGTCTGGGCGTCGGTCCGCGCCTGCGAGCTCCCCTGATCGCCGCTCTCGGCGCCGAACGGCTCGCGCCGGAGATCGATGGTGCTCGGGGCCAGCTCGCCGCCGTTCTCGTAGAGCAGGTACCACTCCGGGCTGCTCGGGCCTTTGACCCGGAGACGGTCGTCCTTCAGGCGTGCCTCGACCTTGACGCGGCTGTGGCTGCACTCGATGTTCGGGACCGAGAAGTCGCCGTTCGCGTCGGTGACGTCGGTGTCCCACTCGTTGAACCAGAGTCCCGAGCGTCCGGAGACCTTCACCTCGACGCCCGCGATCGGGTCGTTGTCGTCCAGGCCCTCGACCGTTGGCGTGCGGACCACGAGGCGACCCTTGACGTTCCACATGCACGAGCTACCGCCGGCGGGGATGGTCGTGCCGGCGTCGGTCGTGACGTCCGGTGGCGGCACGTTTTGACCCGAGGAGCCACCGTCCACCTCCTCGTCGAACTCGGGCCAGGGGACGCTAGAGCCGTTGTTGTTGCCGTTCTCGTCCACGATCTGCGGAGGTGCCGCCGCCGAGGCGGCGGGGACGGCGAGCGCGGCGACTGCGGCCGCGAGGGCGGCTCGGGCGAGGATGCCGCGCCAGCCGGCTGAGTTGCTCATGATGTACTCCCTTGGGTGAGCGGTCGGCCAGGTCCTTGGCCCTTGCGCTCAAGGGACGCGCCGGCCGCCGCCCCTATTCCCGCTGCCTGAGGCTGAGCTAGCCGGCGACGCGCTCGAGCACGTCGGCGTCGACGTCGAAGTTCGCGTGCACCGCGTCGACGTCGTCCTGGTCCTCCAGCGCCTCGATCAGCCGTACGAGCCGCCGCGCGCCGTCCTCGTCGAGCGGGACGAGCGTCTTGGGCCGCTGGGCGACCGCGGCCGCCTCGACCTCGACGCCGGCCGCGTCGAGCGCCGCGCGCACCGCCGCGAGGTCGCCCGGCTCGCAGAGCACCTCGTAGACGTCGTCGTCCATCGCGATGTCCTCGGCGCCGGCGTCGATGGCCGGCATCAGATCGTCCTCGGAGTAGCGCTCGCCGTCGACCACGACGACGCCGCGCTTGTCGAACAGGTAGCTGACGCTCCCGGGCTCGCCGAGGTTGCCGCCGTGCTTGCCGAAGCTGTGGCGCATGTCGGCGCCGGTGCGGTTGCGGTTGTCGGTCAGCGCCTCGACGAGGATCGCCACGCCGCCGGGGCCGTAGCCCTCGTAGACGACCGCCTCGAGCGCGTCGGCGTCGGCGCCCTCGCCGGTGCCCTTGGCGATCGCGCGCTCGATGTTGTCCTTGGGCATCGAGGCGTCGCGCGCCTTCTGGACGGCGAGCGCGAGCCCCGGGTTGCCCTCGATGTCCCCGCCGCCCTCCTTGGCGGCCACCGTGATCGCGCGCGCGAGCTTGGTGAAGAGCTTGCCCCGCCGGGAGTCGACGATTGCCTTCTTGTGCTTGATCCCCGCCCACTTGGAGTGTCCGGCCATGGCCGCAGAGGTTAGCCCGCGGCCGCGCCACCCCGCGCCCACGGCGGATCGCCCGCCGTCCACAGGTCGTTGAGCGCCACGGCGTCCTTATAGGTGTCCATGCACGCCCAGAAGCCCTCGTGGCGGAAGGCGTGCAGCCGGCCGTCGGCGGCCAGGCGCTGCAGCGGCTCGCGCTCGAGCACGGCGTCGTCGGACAGGTAGTCCAGGGCGCCGGGCTCGAAGACGAAGAAGCCGCCGTTGATCCACTGCTGCGCGCGCGGCTTCTCGTGGAAGCCGGTCACGCGGTCGCCCGCCAGCTCGGCCACCCCGAAGGGCAGCTCTGGGCGCACGACCGTCACGGTGGCCAGCGCGCCGCCGGCCCGGTGGGCCGCGAGCAGCGCGGCGAGGTCGAGGTCGGCGAGCCCGTCGGCGTAGGTGACCATGAACGTCTCCTCCCCCACGAGCTCGGCCACCCGGTGCAGGCGCCCGCCCGTCGGGGTGTCCAGGCCGGTCTCCACGCAGCGCACGCGCAGGCCGGCCGGCCAGTCGGTGCTCGCGGCGAAGCGCTCGATCAGCTCGCTGCGGTAGCCGGTGCAGAGGATCACCTCGCGCGTCGCGCGGGCGAAGAGCCGGATCACGTGCCACAGGATCGGGCGACCGCCGACCTCGACCAGCGGCTTGGGCAGCTCGGGCGCGTCGGACTGCAGGCGCGTGCCGCGGCCGCCGCAGAGGATCACGACCCTCACGGCACGAACTTGCGCGACCGCCAGAGGCGGTTGCGGTGCAGCACGAGCCTCAGCGCCGTCCACAGCGTCTTGAGCCCGTAGACGATCGACTGCTTCAGCGACGCCGAGGAGGCCTCCTCGAAGTACTTGGTCTGCACCGGCACCTCGAGGAAGCGCAAGCCGAAGTGGCTGGCCTGCATGAGCAGCTCGGTGTCGAAGACGAAGTCCAGCGAGTTGCGCAGCCACGGGATCTCCAGCAGCAGCCGCCGCGAGAAGGCGCGGTAGCCCGTGTGCATCTCCGACAGCTGCGTCCCCATCACCCGGTTCTCGACCGTGGTCAGGAAGCGGTTGGCGACGATCTTCCACCACGGCATGCCGCCCGCGCGCGGGCCGCCGGGCGTCAGGAAGCGCGAGCCGAGCACGAGGTCGGCCCGGTCGCGCAGGATCGGCTCGATCAGCTTGGGGATGATCGACGGCTCGTACTGGCCGTCGGGATGGAGCATCACCACGACGTCGGCGTCGCGCTGGAGCGCCTGCAGGTAGCACGTCTTCTGGTTGCCGCCGTAGCCGACGTTGTGCGGGTGCCAGACGAGCGAGATCGGCAGCCGCCGGGCGAGGTCGACGGTGTCGTCGGAGGACTTGTCGTCGACCAGGATGATCTCGTCGACCCAGCCGTCCGGAATCCCCGAGAGCGTGGCCTCGAGCGTCCGCGCCGCGTTGTGGGCGGGCATGACGACGATCACCTTCGCCCCGCGCTTGACCGCGGCGGGGTCGGCGAGCTGCGGCTCGATCAGTCCGGGCTCCGGCACGGCGCGGCAGGATACCCGGGGCCCTCGCGTATCCTGCGCCGCCCCATGCCGCCCACCGCGCCGCCAGAGATCTTCAAGGCCTACGACGTCCGCGGGCTCTACGGCGAGCAGATCGACGCGGAGGTCGCCTACGGGCTCGGGCGCGCGTTCGCGCGCGTGCTCTCCGAGCTGGCCGCAAAGCCGGTGGGCGACCTGCGCGTCGGGCTCGGGCGCGACATGCGCCTGACGGCGCCGGAGCTGGCCGCGCGCTACCGCGACGGGCTCACCGACGAGGGCGCCCACGTGCTCGACGCCGGCGAGGTGCCCACCGAGATGCTGTATTTCCTCGTCGGCTCGCGCGAGCTCGACGGCGGGCTGATGTGCACCGCCTCGCACAACCCGAAGGCCTACACGGGCGCCAAGCTGGTCAAGCAGGGCGCCATCGCCCTGTCGGGCGACGCCGGCATCCAGGACCTGCGCCGCCTGCTCGAGGCCGGCCTGGGCGACCCGCCGCCCGGCGCGGCGGGCACGGTCGAGGAGGTCGACGTCGCCGACGGCTTCCACGCCAAGGCGCTCTCGTTCATCGACCCGACGGCGGTGCGGCCGCTGAAGATCGTGCTCGACGGCGGCAACGGCATGGCCGGCCCGATGATCGGGCCGATCCTCGACCGGCTCGAAGGGCTCGAGCTGGTCCGCACCTACTGGACGCCCGACGGCGACTTCCCCGACCACGAGCCCAACCCGCTGCTGGAAGAGAACCGGCGCTTCATCGTCGAGCGCGTGCGCGCCGAGGGCGCGGACCTCGGCATCGCCTGGGACGGCGACGCCGACCGCTGCTTCTTCATCGACGACAGCGGCCGCTTCGTCGACGGCGACTTCATGACCGCGCTGCTGGCCGCCTCGATCCTCGAGAAGGAGCCCGGCGCCGAGATCCTCTACGACGTGCGCGCCTCGCGCGCGGTCGCCGACGTCGTGGCGGCCGCCGGCGGCACGGCGCTGATGAACCGGGTCGGGCACGCGTTCTTCAAGACGCGCATGCGCGACGAGGGCATGGCCTTCGGCGGCGAGGTCTCCGGGCACTACTACTTCCGCGACTTCTACTGCGCGGACTCGGGGACGATCCCGGCGCTGTTGATCCTCGAGCTGCTGGGCAAGCGCGGCGAGCCGCTCTCCGCGCTCGTGGAGCCCTACCGCTCGCGCTACTTCATCTCGGGCGAGATCAACTCCGAGGTGGCCGACCAGGAGGCGAGGATCGCCGCGATCGAGGCGACCTTCTCCGACGCGGAGATCACCCATCTCGACGGCGTCTCGGTCGACTATCCCGACTGGCACTTCAACGTGCGCGCCTCCAACACCGAGCCGCTGCTGCGCCTGTGCCTGGAGAGCCTCGAGTCGGTGGCCGACATGGAGGCCAGGCGCGACCAGGTGCTCGAGCTCATCCGGTCATGACGCCGGCGGCCGCCGGCATCCACCGGCTGGCCATCCCCACGCCGTTCGCGGTGGGGCGCGTGAACTGCTACCTGGTCGAGGACGAGCCGCTGACGCTGGTCGACTGCGGCCCGAACTCCGGCAAGGCGCTGGACGCCCTGGAGCGCGAGCTGGCGGCGCACGGGCACCGCATCGAGGACCTCGAGCGGATCGTCATCACCCACCAGCACATCGACCACCTCGGCCTGGTGGACATCCTCGCGCGGCGCTCGGGCGCCGAGGTGTGCGCGCTGGACCTGCTCGCCCCGGTGATCGAGGACTTCGGCGCCGACGCCGAGCGCGACGACGAGCTCGCCGAGGCGCTGATGCTCCGCCACGGGATCCCGCGCGACGTCGTGACCGCCCTGCGCGCCGTCTCGCGCTCCTTCCGGGCGTGGGGCGGCTCGACCACGGTCACCCGCCGGCTCGCCGACGGCGAGCGCCTGGGCTTCGCCGGGCGCGAGTGGGAGGTCCTGCACCGGCCGGGGCACTCGCCGTCGGACACGGTCTTCTGGGACGCCGAGCGGCGGCTGCTCGTCGGCGGCGACCACCTGATCGCCCACATCTCCTCCAACCCGCTGATCTCGCGCCCGCTCGGGGGCAAGTCGGGCGATCCCGGCGACGGGCGCCCACGGGCGCTGCTGACCTACCTGCGCTCGCTGCGCGAGACGCAGGCGATGCCGGCCGACGTGGTCCTCCCCGGGCACGGCGAGCCGGTCACCGGCCACGCGCAGCTGATCGGCGAGCGCTTCGAGCTGCACGAGCGCCGGGCGGCGAAGATCGCCGGCCTGATCGCCGCCCAGCCGCGCTCGGCCTACGAGATCGCCCAGGAGATGTGGGGCAACGTCGCGGTCACCCAGGCCTACCTCACCCTGAGCGAGGTGCTCGGCCACGTCGACCTGCTGGCCGAGCGCGGCGAGGTCGCCGAGTCCGAGCTCGGCGGCGTGTGCGCTTCGTGCCCGCCTAGCCCGTCGGTGTGCGGGGTTGTGCCGGTCGAGTGACGAAGGCAGCAGTAAGGCGATGCAGGCCGGGAGGACGCCGCTGCGTGGTCAGCCCTCGATCTCGGCGAGATGCGCGACGTTGGCGGTGTCGTCGGCGGCCCCCGAGGGCACGCCGTCGAACCACGCGTCGAGGATCTCGGCGAGCACGGCGGGCGAGACGGTGCGCAGGGAGAGGGCGAGCACGTTGGCGTCGTTCCAGCGCCGGGCGCCGGCCGCGGTCGCGGCGTCGGGGCACAGCGCCGCGCGGATCCCGCGCACCTTGTTGGCCGCGATCGACGCGCCGGTGCCGGTCCAGCAGCACACGACCGCCTGCTCGGCGCGCCCCTCGGCGACGTCGCGGGCGGCGGCCTCGGTCGCCCACGCCCAGTCCACGCGCTCGGCGCCCGTGAGCGCGCCGTGCAGCAGCAGCCGGTGCCCGCGGGCCTCGAGCTCCTCCACGACGGCGTCGGCGACGCCCGTGCGCTCGTCGGCGGCGACGGCGATCCGCTTCATGGCGATCAGTATGGCAACGGCCCCTTCCGGCTCGGTATCACCGCCGTAACCGGTAGAGTCGCGGGCCGCTGTCACTCGGAGGGCGGCGTTGGAGGTTCGGAGATGGGGCTCGAGCAGGACGTGACCGACCCGCGTCTGGTCAAGGCGCTGACCCACCCCTTGCGGGTGCGCATCCTCGTGGCGTTGGACGACCGCGTGGCCAGCCCGCGCGAGCTCTCCCGCGAGCTCGACGCGCCGCTGGGCAACGTGTCCTACCACGTGCGGGCGCTGCACCGGCTCGGGCTGGTGCGGCTCGTGTCAGAGACGCCGAAGCGCGGGTCGGTCGAGCACCACTACACGGCCGAGGCACGGCCGGTCACCGCAGGATCGGACTGGGCCGCGATGCCGGGCCCGATCCGCCGGACGCTGCTCTCCCAGGCCCTGCAGGACGCCGGGCGCGAGGTGGCCGCCGCAACCGAGGCCGGCGGCTTCGAGCGCGCCGACGCGCGCGTCGCGCGCTCGGCGATGGCGCTGGACGCCGAGGGCCGCGAGGCGCTCGACGCGGCGCTGCGGGAGTTCCTCGAGCGGGTCGGTGAGATCGAGCGCGCCGCGGCCGCACGGGAGCGCAACGGCGCCGGCGCCGCTGAGTCGGTCACGCTGCTGACGCTGCGCTTCGGGGCCGGCGAGAGCGATCCGGCGCGGCCGGGCTAGGTCTCCTCGTCCTCCTCGCCCAGCTCGGACTCCTCGATCAGGCCCTCGAAGATCGCGTCGCCGGTGAAGCGCTCCGCCGTCCCCCGCGCGACCCCCAGCTCGCGCAGGCGCCGAGCGGCAGCCGCGAGCTTGCGGTCGCGGGTGTCGGCTTCTGCCAGCCGCTCGATCGGGCCGGTGTCCAGCGCAGGCCGGGCCGAGCGCGCGTAGCCCGCCTTGCGCCAGCGGGCGATCTGGGCGCACAGGTCGGCGGGCACGGGCGCCAGCGCCGCCAGGTCGGCGGCCCTGCGCCGCCAGGCGGCCCGGCCGCTCCGCAGGGCCGGGTCGGCGACCGGAACCCTGGCGAGCTCGGCGACGAAGCGCTCGAAGGCGGGCACCGAGGGCCCGATGAGCGCGTCGACGTAGGCGGCGGCGACGAGGTCGGCGAGCTCGTCCTCTACGCGATCCGGGAAGCTGTCGAGCTCGTCGAAGCAGTCGACGGCCGCGAGGCGCCGGTCGATCTCCGGGACGGTGGCCTTGACCGCCACCCGCAGGCGGTAGGCCGCGTAGGAGAACTCGCGCGCCGCTGCCCGGTCGTCGGCCGGCGGCGGCTGGGCGACGGCGGGCAGCGCGGCGATGGAGAACACCGCGGTGGCGAGCGCGGCGGCGAGCATGCTGCGGCGGGTCATCCGGCTGCCTCCCTGCGGGTCGCGTGCTCGGATGCTCCCACGTCCTGGCGCCACGCGACAGCGGACGCGGAGGGCCACCGCGAAACCCGCTGTACAACCTGGCGGCTGCACAGCGGGCTCCTACGGCGTTGCTCGAACAGGAGGTCGGTGGGCCCGGGCTCGGAAACGGGCCAACCGGTGCTCGAGCTGTGTCGGAGGGGCTCGAACGCTTGCCTCCCGGATGTCCGCCAGTCGAGCCGGCGGTCCCGCGGAGGCCCCTTTCAATTGGTGAAGGACGCTTGAGCAAATCCCAGGTTAGGAAAGCCGGACGCGTCCGTCAAGGGGTACGGCGCGAAAGCTGCGCCGGTGCGCCGTGGCGGGCGCCGCCGGAATCGGTCGACGGATGAGTGCAAATGGCCGCTGGTAATGGGGGATCGCCTGTGGCACGCCGCGACGGGCGTCACCCGTGAGAGTCGCTCGAGTTCAGCCGGTGGAGCGCGGGCGCGCGATCCTCACACAGCGCCGGGCGAGCGCGGGGCGGGCG